>CAYZUS010000015.1:0-43679 GCA_964481885.1 uncultured Actinomycetota bacterium
GCGGACGTACAATCGGTGCAGGAAGCATAATAAAGATACTCGAGTAGGAATTTACAGCAGAAGCACTGTTCAGATTCGGCAGATGAGTACTGCGGGCCTGCAGAGCTACATAGGTTAAATACTGGGAAAGTTTTTAATAGTGGAAGCTACTGGAAGCAGAAAAAATTAGATCAGGAGGAAATTTAAGTTGGCAGCAAAACTGGGACAGAAAATAAGAATAAAATTGAAAGCTTATGACCATGAAGTCATTGATAAGTCAGCGAAGAAAATCGTTGAGACTGCCGAGAATTCAGGAGCAAAAGTTTCCGGACCTATACCGCTACCTAACAGAAAGAATGTTTATTGCGTAATCAGGTCACCACACGTTGACAAGGACTCAAGGGAACATTTTGAAATAAGGGTACACAAGAGGCTCATTGATATAATGGATCCGACACCAAAGACAGTTGACCTGCTAATGAGGCTTAGTCTTCCGGCCGGTGTTGACATAGAGATAAAATCTTAAGTCTTTTATATTTAAGATTTGTGAAATTTTGAAAAATATATATTTACAGAAGCGTAATTATATCAGTTTGGTTTGTTTTTGAAGTTTAAGTTTTTCTAAGGGAATCAATTGGGGATGTATTTGTTCTTAATGTATCCGCTATAAGGGAAAATCAAATTCTTCTTGAAAGAAAAAAACAATAATTATATAATAACGTTTTTGTCTTTGTCCAATAATAGTTTGGAAAGTGATAAACAATGGTAAATGCAATTTATGGAAAAAAAATCGGGTCAACCCAGATATTCAGCAGTACCGGAGCAGCAATTTATGTTACTGCAATAGAAGCTGAACCTTGCATGGTTGTCCAGGTTAAACAGGAAGCAACTGATGGTTACAAGGCTCTGAAAGTCGGGTTTGGCACTATCAGCGAGAAAAAGGCCACAAAACCTGTTAAAGGAGTTTTCAGTAAAAACAATTTACAGGTAAAGAGATACGTAAAAGAGCTGAGGGTTGATGAATTTGACAAGGAATACAAGCCCGGTGATTTAATCGACGTGCAGGTATTTAATATCGGGGACAAGGTAAAGATAACCGGAATAGCCAGAGGAAAAGGTTTTGCGGGAGTTATAAAAAGGTATCATTTTCACAGGGGCCCTGTATCTCACGGTTCACACAGCATAAGAAAAACAGGTGCCGTAGGTATGTGCGCGACTCCTTCAAAGGTTCACAAGGGCAAGAAAATGCCTGGAAGAATGGGCGGGAAAAGAGTGACAAATCCGGCAACTGAGATCATAGACATTATTGTGGAACAGAACCTGATATTGGTTAAGGGAAGTGTACCGGGAGCATCCGGAAATGTGGTTATGCTGAAAAAAGCTTAAGCCGTAATTTGGCAGTGATAATTTTGAAATAAAATTTGGAGAAAAAAATGGCTAATTTGAATGTCTTGGATTTAGAAGGCAAAGAAAAAGAGAAATTTGATATTTCTGATGAGATTGTGACCCTTAAGGCCAATGATGAATTGATTCACCAGGAAGTCAGAAGGTTTCTTGCAACAGGCAGGGCAGGAACACACAAAACAAAGGGAAGAAGTGAGGTTTCGGGCGGTGGAAGGAAACCGTGGAGACAGAAGGGCACAGGAAATGCAAGAGCCGGTTCTACCAGATCTCCGCTGTGGCGTCATGGTGGTGTGACATTTGGTCCGACACCCAGAGATTATTCGTTCAAGCTGAATAAGAAAGTCATCAGAAAAGCAAGGCTCATAGCATTGTCTGAAAAGTTCAATGAAAAAAGAATACTTGTTGTGGATGCTTTTGATTTTGAAAGCCCAAGGACCAAAAGAGCTTATGAGATACTTGGAAACCTTGAAGTTGCCGGGAAAAAAGTACTGCTGGTACTGGATAATATAAATACAGGTACAGCCAAATCTTTCAGGAATATTCCTGAAGTCAAAATAGTAAGCGCCAGAGGACTTGTTACATACGACATACTGGTTGCGGATTATTTATTGTTTACAAAAAAAGCATTAGCGGATTTTACCAAGGGGTTGACAAATGAAAGATCCTAGAGACATAATTTTAAGCCCTGTAGTATCAGAGAAAAGCTATGCTGCCGCACAACACAAGCAGTATTCTTTCCTTATAGATACAAGGGTCGACAAGGGTGAAGTTAAAAAAGCGATTGAGAAAATTTTCAATGTAAAAGTCCTTAGAGTTAATACCATAAATGTCAAACCCAAACCAAAAAGGCTTGGAAAGACAAGTGGTTACACTTCTAAGAAAAAAAAGGCTATTGTTACTGTTAGTGCAAAAGACAAAATAGACTTCTTCGAGTCAACAGTTTAACAATTGAATTCAATTACGTTTTGGAGGTATTAAGTTGGCTTTAAAAAAATATAAACCGGTTTCTCCCGGCAGAAGGTTTGGAACAGTTTCGGATTTCTCTGTTTTAACAAAAAAGAGACCTGAAAAATCTTTAACAGAGTCTTTGAGCCAGACCGGCGGACGAAACAATAATGGCCGAATTACGAGAAGGCATGCCGGCGGCGGACATAAAAGACTTTACAGGCTTGTTGATTTTAAAAGAAACAAGGATAACATTCCTGCAAAAGTAGTGGCTATTGAATATGATCCAAACAGGAGCGCAAGAATAGCGCTTATACAGTATGCTGATGGCGAAAAAAGTTACATTCTTGCTCCGGTTGGATTAAAGACAGGTGCAATTGTAGTATCGGGCGAAAGTGCTGATATTGTACCGGGTAACTGCCTTCCCATAAAGAGCATACCTGTTGGTACTATTGTGCATAACATAGAACTCAAGCCTGGAAAAGGTGCGGAAATGGCACGTTCTGCCGGAAGTGCCGCCCAGGTTTTGGCAAAAGAAGACAGATATGCGCAAATAAAGCTGCCTTCAAGCGAAGTCAGAATGGTTGATTTAAATTGCAGAGCCTGTATCGGACAGGTAGGAAATGTTGATCATGGAATCATAAGCCTCGGAAAAGCCGGAAGAAACAGATGGCTTGGCGTAAGGCCCAGTGTCAGAGGTACCGCAATGAACCCTCATGACCACCCACATGGCGGCGGCGAGGGAAAGAACAAGACTTCAGGAAGAAATCCTGTGACTCCTTGGGGCAAGCCGACTCTTGGATACAAAACGCGAAACAAAAAAAAGGCCAGCAGTAAGTTTATCGTCAGAGGCAGAAAGAAATAAGGAGGAATAATTATGTCCAGGTCTTTAAAAAAGGGTCCATTTATAGATGAAAGTCTTTCAAATCAGATAGAAAAGTTAAACCAGGATAGTCAGAAAAAGATTATCAAGACATGGTCCAGAAGTTCGACTATTTTTCCTGAAATGGTGGGTCATACGATAGCTGTGTATGATGGAAGAAGACATATACCTGTATTTATAGCGGAAGCAATGGTTGGCCACAAGCTGGGTGAATTTGCACCCACACGTTCAATCAGGCCGCATATTTATAAAGGTAAAAGCGAAAAAGCAGCTACAGTCAAAAAGAAAAAGTAACAAAGGGGACTTATTTTGGAAGCAAAGGCAGTTGAAAAATATATCAAGATGTCACCAAGAAAAATTAAATATGTCATTGATATTGTAAAGAAAAAATCTGTTGAACAGGCTTTGGGTTTGTTATCGGTTACACCCAAGACAGCGGCAGTTCATGTAAGAAAAGCCATTCAGAGTGCAGCCGCAAATGCAACTGAAAATTTTAAGGAATATAAGGTCGCTGAGGATAGTTTGTTTATAAAAGAAATATTTGTAACTCAGGGACCGACACAAAAAAGGTTTAAACCCAGGGCGAAAGGACGTGCAGACAGGGTTTTGAAAAAGTCTGCCCACATTACGGTTTTTGTTTCAGATGGAAAAAGCGAAGGTAGCGAAAAAATTTCAAAGCAGGTTAAGCAGGTTAAAAAGGAGGCTAAAGTCTAATGGGACAAAAGGTAAGCCCAAATGGTTTAAGGTTAGGAATTAATAAATACTGGCAGTCAAGATGGTTTTCATCCAGAGAATATGCAAAATTTTTATATGAAGATATAAGAATAAGAGTGGTTCTTGAGGATCAGCTTGCTAATGGCGGTATTTCCAAAATTGAAATTGAGAGAACTGCCGATGAATTAAAAGTAGATGTCTTTACTTCCAAACCTGGCGTAGTGATAGGTAAAAGAGGAACTAACATCAATGACTTAAAAGAAATGGTCCAGAAGGAAATAGGAAAGCCCATACAGCTTAATATAATAGAGGTAAAAAAACCTGAAATAATTTCAAAGCTTGTTGCTGAAAGCATAGCTTCACAGCTTGTAAGCAGAGTAAGCTTCAGGAAGGCAATGAAGAAAGCAATGTCTCTTGCCATGAAATCCGGAGCAAAAGGAATAAGGGTGCAGTGTGCCGGTCGTTTGGGTGGAGCTGAAATGGCGCGAACTGAATGGTACAGGGAAGGCAGGGTCCCGCTTCATACTCTCCGTGCAGATATTGATTATGGTGTTGCTGAAGCAAGGACTACATTTGGGAAAATAGGCGTTAAAGTGTGGATTTATCTGGGAGATACTATTTTTGATAAGAAAGAACTTGAAGAAAAGAAAGCTTCAGTTGCAGTAAAATAAAAGGAGAAATCTATGTCACCGATGTTAATGCCCAAGAGGGTTAAACACAGAAAAGAACAAAGAGGCAGGATGAAAGGTTTGTCCAAAGGCAACAAAAAGATGTATTTTGGTGAATTTGGATTACAAGCTCTGGAACCAGGCTGGGTAACAAGCAAGCAGATAGAAGCAGCAAGAGTTGCGCTGACGCGTTATATGAAAAGAGGCGGGAAAGTCTGGATCAATGTATTTCCGCATAAGCCTGTAACAAAGAAGCCGGCAGAAACCCGACAGGGCGGCGGCAAAGGAGCCCCTGAATTCTGGGTTGCTGTAGTAAAAACAGGAAGAGTAATGTTTGAGCTTTCAGGGGTCCATATGGAGGACGCCAAGGAAGCAATCAGGCTGGCATCCCACAAGCTGCCCATAAAAACAAAATTTATTTATGAAAAAGAATTATAATTTTACCGGGTGATTTTTATGAAAATGAAAGATATTAAAGAAAAGACAAAGACAGAGCTGGAATCAAAGCTTTCAGAAGTGAAGAAAAATATTCTTGCACTTAAATTCAAGAAGGCTACAGGTCAGCTGGAAAATGTCATGGCAGTGCATAATCTGAAAAAAGATGTTGCAAAAATTGAAACAGTTTTAAGAAAAAGAGAAAAAGAATTAGTCTAAGGGGGATAGTCTTGGAAGAAAGAGGTAAAAGAAAAATAAGAACAGGCGCTGTAGTTAGCGATAAAATGGAAAAGACAGCTACAGTGGAGATTGAATCTTATTACAGGCACCCTTTATATAAAAAGATCCTGAGAAAAACAAAAAAACTAAAAGTTGACGATCCGAAGAATGAATTGGTGACAGGAGACGTTGTAAAGCTTGCTGAAACAAGGCCTGTAAGCAAGACTAAAAGGTGGAGAATAGTTGAAGTAATCAGAAAAGCCAAATAATATTATATCTTGTTGGCAAAAGTTTAAGTTTGGTTTATTTTTAAAATTTGAAGTTTGCAGAATTAATGCAGGTTGTTACTAAGTAGAGAAGGGTTAGCAAGATGATACAGCAATATTCAAGAGTTAATGTTGCAGATAATACAGGAGCCAAAGAGGTTCGTTGCATAACGGTTCTGGGAGGCACTCGTAGAAGGTATGCCAGAATAGGCGATATTTTTACAGCAACTGTTAAGGTCGCAAACCCGGGCGGTGTTGTTAAAAAAAGTGATGTGGTAAAGGTTGTTCTGGTTCGCTGCAAAAAAGGATACAGGCGCAAAGATGGTTCATATATCAGATTTGATGACAATGCTGCAGTGATTATAGATGAACAGAAAAACCCGAAGGGTACACGTATTTTCGGCCCTGTTGCAAGGGAATTAAGGGAAAAGAATTTTATGAAGATTATTTCTTTAGCACCAGAAGTAATTTAGGGAGTAACTAATATGTTAAAGATAAAGAAAAATGACAAAGTAAAAGTATTGCACGGTAAAGATAACGGCAAAACGGGTAAAGTACTGCGGTATGTGCCTGCAAAGGAATTCCTGTATGTTGAAGGTGTAAATGTGGTCAAGGTACATACACGTTCAAAAAAGCAGGGTCAGTCCGGCGGGATAATCAGTAAAGAAGGTCCTATCCATGTTTCAAACGTGGCAGTAGTGTGTCCGGGTTGCAGTAAATCCGTAAGGGTTGGTTTTGAAGTGAAGGATTCTGGAGAAAAAGTCAGAGTATGCAAGAAATGTGGAGGACAGCTTTAATGAAACCGAGGTTAAAAGAAAAATACGAAAATGAAATCGTGCCGGCATTGTTTAAGGAACTTGGATGCAGCAGTATAATGCAGGTGCCCAGAATAAGAAAAATAACACTTAATATGGGTGTCGGCAGTGCTATACAGAACCCAAAGGAGCTTGAAGGCGCCTCAAACGATCTCACCAGGCTTGCCGGGCAGAAATCTGTCATTACAAAAGCGAAAAAGTCAATTGCAAGCTTTAAGTTAAGAGAAGGCGTAGCAATAGGATGTATGGTAACGCTGCGCGGAGACAGGATGTATGAATTTCTTGACAGGCTGCTAAGTGTTGCAATTCCAAGAATCAGGGATTTCAGAGGCCTTTCCAGGAAAAGTTTTGACAGCATGGGTAATTATACTTTTGGTGTAAAAGAGCAGACTATTTTTCCTGAAGTAGATTTCGAGAGTATTGTCAGCGTAAAAGGCATGAACGTAACGATTGTAAGTTCTGCCAAAACTGACGAAGATGCATTGGTATTGTTTGAAAAATTTGGATTTCCATTCCGAAAATAGAAAATGTTTTAACAGGAGGATTTTGATTGGCTAAGAAATCTCTTATGGCTAAACAGAAAAGAGCACCAAAGTTTAGCGTCAGGGCATATAACAGGTGCAACAGATGCGGCAGACCCAGAGGCTATTTCAGAAAATTCGGCCTTTGCAGGATTTGTTTGCGTCAATTGGCTCACGAAGGAAAAATTCCTGGACTTACTAAGTCCAGTTGGTAAAAGGAGGATAAATGTCTGTTTCAGATCCGATTGCGGATATGCTAACAAGAATCAGGAATGCCGCTAAAGCAAGACTTGATAATGTAGCTATGCCTACTTCAGTAGTGAAGACGGAGATAGCAAAGATAATGCTTCAGGAGGGATATATTTCCAGCTATGAAGTTATTGACGGCGAGAATGCTGGCGGGATTCTCAAGATTTATTTAAGATACAGCAAAGACAAGACCGGAGTTATTGAAGGCTTAAAAAGAATCAGTAAACCGGGGCTTAGAGTTTATACTGAAAAAACAAAGATTCCGAGAATATTAGGCGGAATGGGTACGATAATAATTACTACGTCAAAAGGTGTAATGACAGGAAAAAAAGCTAAAGAGCTTGGCATCGGCGGAGAAGTAATCTGTTATATATGGTAATAAATACTTTAATGTATAAAAGCTTTAGCTTGATGCTGAGCTTTTAGATTATTATTTTGAAGTATCTGTATAGTTTAGAGTATTCATACGTAGTGATTATGTTCAGGATTTTTGGTTTATAGATTTGACTGTTGTTGTTTTTAAAATGATTGTAGTTTTTAAAAATTAGTTTAGGTTTAAAAGTTCTTTAAGGATTTTTTAGGTAAGAGGGGGTTTGTAAAAGTTGTCAAGAGTAGGGAAAAAACCAATTTTAATTCCTTCGGGAGTTGAAATAAACATAATCGGCAGCGACGTGACAGTAAAAGGAAAGCTTGGACAGCTTAGCCAGTTATTGGATGCACGAATCAAAGTTGAGATAAATGATGGCGTGATGGTGCTTGTTCCAGGGTCAGACAGTTCTGAAATGAGTGCAAAGCATGGACTCTACAGAAACCTGTTAAACAATATGGTTACAGGCGTCAGCAGTGGTTTTGAAAGGACACTTAAGATTATCGGAGTCGGATACAGGGCAAGCAAGAAGGGTGAGGATCTTGAAATACTTGCAGGGTATTCTAATCCTGTGCCTTTTAAAAAACCTGACGATATTACTTTTGAAGTTCCGGATAACACAACTATTATTATAAAAGGAATTGACAAGCAAAGAGTAGGGCAGATTGCTTCTCAGATAAGAGATATCAGGAAACCTGAACCTTATAAAGGAAAAGGAATCAGATATTTTAATGAAGTGGTTAAAAAGAAGGTTGGTAAAGCTGCCTCTTCAAGTAAAGGCGGGAAATAAGGAGTAAGTTATGGATACCAGAAATCAAAGAAAAGACAAAGCTTTTAAAAGAAAAGCAAGGGTTACATATAAGGTAAAACAGAATTTGAACAAAAATATCCTTTATGTTTTCAGGTCAAATAAGTTTATTTATGCACAGATAGTTGACGGTTCAGGTATTACTTTACTTGGGATATCCAGTAAAAATGTTGAAATGCCTGCAGATACAAAAGGAAAAGTAGACGCAAGCTTCATAACCGGTAAGGCTCTTGCTCAAAAAGCAATAGAAAAAAATATTACTGAAGTGGTGTTTAACCGTGGCAGTTATAAATATCATGGAAGAATAAAAGCGCTTGCACAGGGTGCAAGGGATGGCGGTTTGAAGTTTTAAAAGATTGCTGTATTTAACATACGGAATCTTTTGTTAGTCTGTCGAATTTAAGTTATGGAATTAAAATAAGGAGGATAAACTGGTGCCAGAGTTTTCTACAACAGATGAATTTTCTGAGAAAGTCATTAAAATAAATAGAGTTGCTAAAGTTGTAAAAGGTGGCAGGAGGTTCAGTTTCAGTGCCCTTGTTGCTGTCGGCAACATGAGTGGCAGAGTGGGCATAGGCTTTGGAAAAGCAAACGAAGTTTCACTTGCAATCCAAAAAGCTGTAAATGCAGCTAAAAAAAGCCTTTTCGATGTTCCACTTATTGAGGGTACGATTCCTTATGAAATAAACGCTCATTATGGCGCAGGCCATGTATTTATGAAGCCTGCTTCTCATGGTACCGGAGTAATTGCAGGTGGCCCGGTCAGAGCAATTATGGAGCTTGCAGGAGTCAGGGACATACTGACAAAATCACTTGGAAGCGCTAATGCGATGAATATTGTAAATGCTACTGTAAAAGGGCTTAAGTCATTAAAGACCAAAGAACAGATTTTAAGCAAAAGGCTTGTTAACTAAAAAATTTAAATTTAAAAGGGCCGAAGGGTTTTTAGCGGCCTGTTTCGAAAGGAGAATATTTTGAGGCTCTGTGATTTAAAGCCAAATAAAAGCTCACTCAAAAAAAGTAAAAGGGTGGGAAGAGGTAACGGATCCGGCCATGGCACAACGTCAGGCAGGGGAACCAAAGGCCAGAACTCCCGTTCAGGAGCAAATATACGTGTAGGTTTTGAAGGCGGCCAGATGCCGTTGACAAGAAGGATTCCTCATCTCAGAGGTTTCAAGAATACCCGTAAAAAAGAATTCAATATTATTAATGTCAACGTTCTTGATAAATTCAATGATGGTGACACTGTTGATCTTGATTTTTTATCTACAAAGGGGTTAATAAGAAAAAAAGAGAATTTGTTAAAAATACTTGGAAACGGGACAATAACAAAAAAAATTACTGTTAAGGCAAATTATTTCAGCGACAGCGCCATAGAAAAGATTGAAAGCGCTGGAGGCAAGGCAGAAATAATATATATCGGCAAACCAAAAACTGGTAAACCCGGTTTAAGAAAAAAGAATACCGGCGAAAATGTTGCCGGCAATACTAATATTTAATTTTTAAAAAGGGTGGCTATATGTGGCGAGCTATTCTAAATGCATTTAGAATAAAAGAAATAAGAAACAGGATCTTATATACAATAGGAATTATTGCTATATACAGATTTGGTGCAAATATCACGGTTCCCGGTGTGGATGCAACTGTAATTACAAGCCAGGTGCAGACGGGCCTTCTTGGCATGGTGGACCTTTTTTCCGGCGGCGCGCTTTCAAAGTTTGCAGTATTTTCCCTGGGAATAATGCCATACATCACTGCTTCCATTATTATGCAGTTGCTGCAGGTTGTCATTCCAAAGCTTGAAAAGCTTGCAAAAGAGGGCGAGACAGGAAGGAAAAAAATTACACAGATTTCAAGATATCTGACCACCGGACTTGCAGTCATGCAGTCAGTTGCAATGGTATTTTATTTCAGAAATTTTGGAGCAATTCCGAAATTTGATGCCATGCACATTATCCTTATAATTATGACTCTTACGGCAGGAACTGTTCTCATAATGTGGATGGGCGAGCTTATTAACCTTCATGGTATCGGGAATGGAATTTCCCTGATAATCTTTGCCTCAATAGTTTCGAGACTTCCGGGTGAGATCATAAGCCTTTTCAGGCTTGAAACACTTAATATTATTTATATTGTAGTGATAGCGGCAATTTTTGTCGGTGTGATAATGGGCATAATAGAGATGCAGCAGGGCGAGAGGCGAATACCGGTGCAGTACGCCAAGAGAATAGTTGGAAGAAAAGTCTTTGGTGGACAAAGCACCTACATTCCTTTAAAGGTTAACCAGGCAGGTGTAATGCCGATTATTTTCGCAGTCTCCATTCTTCTGTTTCCGGCAACAATTGCACAGTTTACTAATGTTTCCTGGTTGCAAACGCTTGCAAAGTATTTGTCGCCAAGCGCTTCGGGAACCATTAATCCCGTGTATGTTGTTGTTTACACATTGTTTATTATTTTCTTTGCATATTTTTATGGCGCAATAACTTTCAATCCTATGGATACTGCGGACAATTTAAGAAGGTACGGCGGTTTTATACCGGGTCTTCGGCCTGGGAAAAATACAGCGGATTATCTTTCGCATATTTTAAACAGGATAACTTTACCAGGCGCTATTTTCCTGTCATTGATTGCATTATTCCCTGAGCTGCTGATTACTTATGCAAATATACCTTTCAGGTTTGGAGGAACTTCCATACTTATTGCAGTAAGTGTCGCTCTTGAGACAATGAAGCAGCTGGAATCTCAATTGACAATGCGTGATTATGAAGGGTTTTTAAAGTGAGAATCGTTTTACTGGGTGCTCCCGGTGCCGGAAAAGGCACGCAGGCAAAAAAGATTTCTGAAAAGTTTGGCATAAGCCATGTGTCAACCGGTGATATTTTGCGAAACGAGCTAAAGAATAATACAGAGCTTGGTATGAAAGCAAATGAATACATGAAGGAAGGCAGGCTGGTTCCTGACGAACTGATTATAGAGATTATAAGAAAAAAAATCGAAACTGGCGGCAGTGATTCCAGGTTTTTGATGGATGGATTTCCAAGGACCCTTGTACAGGCTCAGAAATTTGATGAAATGCTCGCAAGTCTTGGAATATCGCTTGACAAGGTAATAAATATTGATGTTGGCGAAGACGAGCTCGTAAAAAGGCTGACAAGCAGGAGAGTTTGCCATGAATGCAGCGGTATCTGCAGTATAAATATTTTTAACAGCGAAGATGAAGCCAAATGCCCGACCTGTGGAGGAAACCTTTACAAGAGAAAAGATGATGACAGGGAAGTAATAAGGGAAAGGCTGAAAGTATATGAAGAACAGACCAAGCCTTTGATAGATTACTATAATGGCAGCGGTTTGCTTGTTGATATAAGTGGGTCAGGAAGCGAAAACGAAATATTCGAAAGGGTACTGACGCTCATATGATTATTTGCAAATCTGCAGACGAAATACGTTTGATGCAGAAAGCGGCAGAGATTGTCGTTGAAGTTCTTTTACAACTTGAAAAAATTTTAAAGCCCGGTGTGCAGACGTCATTTCTTGACAAAGTAGCCGAAGAGCTGGTTTATAAAAATAATGCTGTCCCCGCCTTTAAAGGCTATGTAGGCAAATTAAACAGCAGGCCTTATCCGGCAACAATATGCGTGTCTGTAAATGAGGAAGTCGTTCACGGAATCCCTGGGAAAAGGGTAATAAAGGATGGGGACCTTGTGGCCATAGATGTTGGCGTAAAGTATAAGGGATTTTTTGGGGACGCGGCCCGTAGTTTTAAAGTCGGAAATGTTGACAAGACGGCACAAAGATTGTATACGGCAACCCAGGATGCTTTAAATGACAGCATTGACAAATGCCTGGTGGGTAACAGGCTTTCAGACCTGTCACATGCAATAGAGACCAGGGCAAAAAAGGATAATTTTTCTGTAGTAAAGGTGTTTGTGGGACACGGAATCGGGAAAAAAATGCACGAGGATCCCCAAATATTAAACTACGGCGACCCCGGACAGGGACCGGTATTGAAAAAAGGAATGGTTTTGGCAATTGAGCCGATGCTCAATGCCGGCGGAAGTGATGTTGAAATTCTGGATGACAAGTGGACCGTTGTTACGGCCGACAGAAAACTTTCCTGCCATTTCGAGGACACAGTGGCAATAACAGATGATGGTCCATTGATTCTCACGCGTATTTGAAGGTAAACCGAACGGCTCAAATAAAAAGGACAAAATGAACTGGCGTATCTTAATGCGGGACTAAAAAAATAATATGGTCCAGGGAAAAGATCGGGCGTTAGGATAAAAAGGCTCCCGTAAAAAGTGATTTAAGGGGCCGTATTCAAAGAGAGTTAAAGAACTAATGTTAAAGAAACAGTAGACTTTTCTCTGTTTTTTTGGTATTCTACATGTTTGCATTTTTATGGATTTGATTTTACTGTAACGATTGTCGTCAGGAATGAAAAACAGGAGAATCAGAGATGACAAAAGCATTATTTTTTTAAGATATTTTAAAGGGGGATAAGATTTCTAATAAGGAAGCTGTTATAGAAGCCGAAGGAACCATTCTTGAGTCTTTACCAAATGCAATGTTTAAGGTAGAGCTTGATAATGGCCACAAGGTTCTTGCCCATATATCCGGAAAAATGAGGATGCATTACATAAAGATACTTCCCGGTGATAAGGTTAAGGTGGAAATATCACCTTATGATCTGACAAGGGCCCGAATTACTTTCAGGAAAAAATAAAGTAATTAAAAAAGAGGTAAAAATATACTGGCCAATTTTTACAGAGTATATTTTTCAATAGCATTAGTTGATATTAAAGCAGCGCATATGTTATTTTCATTTATGGGTCGCATATCCTGTGAACAGGTTGTTTTTTTAAACTGACCCGGTAAAAATAGATTTTGATTGGTTCAAATGTTATGTGCGAGCTGGATTGGACTTAGAACCAGTATCAGTATTTTATAATTTTTAATATATTGTCTTAAAAAGACATTATTTTTTGGATATATTTTTAGAAAAAGGATTTTAAATGAAAGTTAAACCGTCAGTAAAAAAAATCTGCAGCAGTTGCAGAATAATAAGAAGAGAAGGAAAAGTAATGGTAATTTGTAAAAATCCTCGACACAAACAGAAACAGGGTTAGGAGGTTTAGTTGGCAAGAATTGCAGGTATTGATATACCAAAAGAAAAACACATTGTTATATCCTTGACTTATCTTTACGGAATAGGTAAGCCGACGGCGCAAAAGCTTCTGAAGTCTTTAAACATTGAAGAAGCAAGAAAGACCAAGGACCTTACCGAAGAAGAGGTTATTAAGATAAGAACCTTTATTGATAATAACTATAAGGTGGAAGGCGATCTTAGAAGAGAAGTAACTCTAAACATCAAAAGACTGATTGAAATAAATTCATACAGAGGGATAAGGCATAAAAGAGGTCTTCCAGTAAGAGGTCAGAGGACTCATACAAATGCCAGGACAAGAAAAGGCAGACGTAAAGCAGTTGGAATCAAGTCAAAAGGCAAATAGATTTTAAGCAATTGTTTCATGCTGTATTGATTTGAGATTTGCTTTTTACTTTAGAACTCTAAAGAGTAAAGTTGTTTCAAGTAAAGAATACTGTCAAAAACAGGTATTTCGAATATTTTATAGGTTTTAATATCAGGGTTTATATATTTTTATGATTTAAGAAGAATCAATTACCAGGAGGTAAGGTTAGTTTGGCTAAAAAAACTGCGATAGCGAGGCGTGTTAAAAAGAAAGATAAAAAGAATATACCATTTGGTATAGCTCACGTTCAGTCTACTTTTAATAATACTATAGTAAATATAACGGACCAGCAGGGGAATACTATTGCCTGGGGAAGCTCTGGCGGACAGGGGTTTAAAGGTTCCCGAAAAAGTACTCCTTTTGCAGCGCAGCTAACTGCTGCCAGTGTTGCAAGAGCTGCACAGGAACATGGAGTTGCAAGAGTTGATGTACTGGTCAAAGGAATTGGAGCCGGCAGGGAAACCGCAGTGAGATCCCTGGCTGCAGCAGGTCTTGAAATAGGTTCGATCACTGACGTAACGCCTTCTCCACATAATGGATGCAGGCCTAGAAAGAGAAGAAGAGTTTAACTCGCAAATACAAGTATTTTATTAGGAGGATTTGATATATGGGTTCTGTTAAAGAGCAATCATGCAAATTATGCAGAAGAGAAAAGCAAAAATTATTTTTAAAAGGAACCAGGTGTTTCTCTGACAGGTGTGGCATTGAAAGAAAGCCAACTCCGCCTGGACAAAAGGCAAAAATGCGTCTTATCGAGAGCGAGTATTGTTTACAGCTTCGTGAAAAGCAGAAAGCCAAAAGATATTACGGCATTCTTGAAAAACAGTTCAGGGGTTACTACAAAGAAGCGGTAAGGAAAAAAGGAATAACCGGCGAAATACTTCTCCAGATTATTGAAAGCCGTCTTGATAATGTTATTTACCTGATGGGTTTTTCTGTTTCAAGAAGGCAGGCAAAACAGCTTATTTCACATGGCCATATTGCAGTGAATGATAAAAAAGTTGATATTTCATCTTATAAGGTCAAAGAGGGGCAGACAGTAAGTATCATGCCATCAAGCAGGGAAATAGTTCCTATTCTGGAGGCCAAAGAGTCAGCAGGAAGCCTGATATCTCCTGAATGGATGAAAGTGGACCTGGCCAACCTTAAGGGTGAGGTTTTGAGAATACCCCAAAGAAATGAAATAAAAGTGCCTGTAAACGAACAGATGATAGTAGAGTTGTATTCCAAAGTCTAATACACAAGGGAAGAAATTTCAGTCATTTTGTCATAATTAGCAGTGATTGTGAAATTTTTAAACATAGGTAATAGGCAGCTTTTTATTTGGAAGCATTATATGTAGGGCTTGTTTTTAGTTTTTGGACTTAATGGGATTTTTAAAAAATAATTTTTACAAATTATTTTTAGTATTTTTATATTTTGAGATTTTTATTTATTTTGGGAGGTTGAGGCAAATTGCTTAAAATGCATAAACCAGATGTTAAGAGGGTGAAGAGCGAAGACGATTTTGAAGAGATTTTTATTATAGAACCACTTGAGCGTGGATTTGGACATACTTTGGGAAATTCAATAAGAAGAGTGTTGTTATCCTCTATCGAAGGAGTAGGGATAACTAAAATGAAAATAGAGAACGTCAGCCACGAGTTTTCAACGGTTGAGGGTTTAAAAGAAGATGTTCTTGAATTTATTGCCAATTTAAAAACTATAGTATTTAAAATGGAAGGTGATGGTCCTGTTGAAATAAGGCTTAAAAAGAATTCACAGGGTGAAATAAAAGCATCAGATATGAAATTGCCTTCAGAGGTAGAGATAATAACTCCCGACACATATATTGGAACACTCGCAGACAAGGGTAAAATTGAAGTGATTCTTATTCTTGAGAAAAATAAGGGCTACAGGCCATCTGACGAAAACTTTATCGAAGGTGACCCAATTGGGTACATTCCTTTCGATACGATATTTTCTCCGGTCAGAAGGGTCAGTTTCAAGGTAGAAAATATCAGGGTTGGGCAGATAACAAACTACGAAAAGCTTATACTTGATATCAAGACCAATGGGAGCATAAAACCTGAAGATGCCTTGAGCCAGGCGTCAAGGATAATAAATGATTACATGGCACTGTTAATAGATCTTTCAGATGCAGGAAGCAATGATCCGACATTTGAAGAGGCTCCTGCAAAAGAGGCCATTATTATGGGGCCAAAGACTATAGATGAGCTCGAATTATCAGTAAGGGCTTATAACTGCCTGAAGCGTGAAAACATTGATACAGTTGAAAAGCTTTTAAATTACCGGGAAGATGAACTTTTAATGATAAGAAACTTTGGACAGAAATCAATTCAGGAAGTCAAAGATAAAGTTAAAGAATTAGGATACTCTTTTAAGAAATAGATAATAAACAGGCAGGAAATTCAACAGACAGATAAGAAGTTTAAGAAAAGACAAGAAATAGTTAAGTTTAGGAGATTAGAGTTATGATAGCGCCAAAAAAATCAGTAAGATTCGGTAAAAGTGCAAGCAACCAAAAGTCTATTTTAAGGAATCTTGCAATTTCCCTTTTTGAAAATGGAAGAATTGTTACAACAGTTTCAAAAGGAAAGTTTTTAAGAGGTTTTGTTGATAAGCTGGTTACGTTCGCAAAGAAAGGCGACCTTGCTTCGAGGAGGGTCTGTATCAGGATGATAAACAATACCGGTACAGTAAAAAAACTTTTTGATGAAATAGGCCCGGCCAGTTATGACAGAAATGGTGGGCATACTAGGATTATCAAGTATAAAAACAGGCATGGAGACGGAGCTGAACTTGTAATAGTTGAGCTCATCAAATAACCAAACCCGCTCAGGTGTGCTTTATTTTACGGTAGTGTTTTACCGGGTTGATATTTTGGTTATTTTTGGTTTTGTTACTTGAAATTTCTGTGATTTTTTATTTTTGGTTTTTTTTAAAATTTTAAAATTATTAATAAAATTGTATAAAAGCTGATTTGAAAATTTATAATATATGAGCAATTATTCAGCAGTGGTTGAATACGATGGAACGTCTTTTAAAGGGTTCCAGGCGCAGCCGGGAAATGTCAGGACAGTTCAGGGGGAGATTTTAAAGGCGCTTGCTATTGTTTTGTCAGGTGAGCAGATACTGGATTTCGGCTACGCCGGAAGAACAGATACCGGAGTGCATGCAAAGCATCAGGTAATTAATTTTAAGACCGGCAAAGAACTGGACCTTTACAGGTTTAAGTGGAAATTTAATTGCGTATTGCCTGATGATATTGTTATAAAAGAGATAAATAAAGTCAGGGACGATTTTGATTCCAGAAAAGATGCCAGGCTCAGGCAATATAGTTATTATCTTGTTAATAATAGTTACCAGGGAGTGTTTTTAAAAAGGTACAGCATGCTTTTGACTGGTTGCCTTGATATTGGCCTGATGAGACAGGCCGCAGAAAAATTTATCGGAGTAAGGGATTTTACATCGTTTAGTAATAATAATTCTAAAGATGCTTTTACTGTAAGAGAGATTTACAGTTTCAATTTAAGAAAGTATTCGGGGGGACTGGTTGTATTCAAAATCTCCGCGAATTCATATCTTTACAATATGGTAAGGATTATCGTGGGGACAGTCATAGAAGTAGGAATGGGCAAAAGAAGCATTGGAAGTATAGACCATGCTTTCGAAGTACTGAAAAGAACCAGTGCCGGAAAAATAGCACCCGCAAGAGGGTTATTTCTTACGAATGTGGTCTATTAATGTTTGAAATATGGAGCATTAAGTTTTGTTCTATACATAAAATTAAAATTATGCTGATTGTGCAATTATTGTTTGAAGCACATTCAGGGGTTAAAATTTAATCCGGCTTTCTGGGTCAGGTTAATAAATAGTTTTTTTAAAAAAACAAGTTTCTGTTTAAAAATATGGAGGGAAAATGGTACAGGTTGGGACTAAAACATACAGCGCAAAAGAATCAGATATAGAAAAAAAATGGTATTTGATTGACGCTAAAGGTAAAAATCTTGGCAGGATCTCCACTGAGATAGCAAAAATACTGAGAGGTAAGAATAAGGTTATTTTTACACGGAATGTAGACTGCGGAGATTTTGTAATAGTGATAAATGCCAGTAGTATAGTAGTAACAGGCGACAAGCTTGATGACAAGAATTATTACAGGCATTCAGGATATGTGGGGAATTTAAAAACCATACCAATGAAAGATATGCTTAAAAAGCACCCGAATTTTGTTTTAAGAAATTCAGTAAGGGGGATGCTTCCGCATAATATTCTTGGAAGGCATAGTTTGAAAAAATTAAAAATTTATTCGACAAGCACCCATCCGCATGAGGCTCAAAAGCCCCAAAAAATTGAGATTTAAGGTTTTTTAAAAGGAGAACAAGTTGGCAGAAAAAGTTGCATATTGCGCTACAGGAAAGAGAAAGGAATCTACCGCAAGGGTCAGACTGGTTCCTGGAACGGGAAAAATTCTTGTTAACAACAGGGATATGAATGAATATTTTAAAAGGGAGACTGCAAAGACCATGATAGTGGAACCTTTAAGGCTTACTTCCACAGAAAGCGTTTATGACGTAATTGCGCTTATTGAAGGAGGCGGAACCTCCGGACAGGCAGGAGCTTTGAGGCATGGTATTTCCAAGGCATTGCTTGAGGTGAACAGTGAATTCAGATTGATCCTTAAAAGAGAAGGGTTTTTGACCAGAGACTCAAGAATCAAGGAGAGAAAAAAATACGGCCTTCGAAAAGCAAGGAAGAAACCGCAGTTCTCTAAACGATAAATTTTGGTTTTTAATGGATTATCCTTGTATAAAAGTTAACCTTTCAAAGGTTGAAAAAAATATTAAGCTGATAAACGACCGGTGTGCTGAATGCGGCATATCGGTCGTCGGCGTAACCAAGTGCGTTTTAGGCGATGAAAGAATTGCAGAAGCTTTTAAAAAGCATGGGATAGATATTATCGGAGACAGCCGGCTCGATAATTTAAGGAAGTTAAAAGGGAAGTTTGGACCACAGCAAAAGCTTCTCTTGCTCAGAACTCCAATGATATCGGAAATCGAAGAAATGACAGATATATGTTTTGCAAGCATGAACACCCAGAAAAAAACTGTCAGCACGATATCGCAGGTTTGTCTGAGTAAAAACATGACTCACAACATAATGCTTATGGTTGAAACTGATGATCGTCGGGAGGGCCTGCTTGCCGGGGAAGTCCTGTCTTTTGCAGAACATGTTGTCAGTAATTGTACCGCTGTTAATATATGGGGACTTGGGACCAATGCAAGATGCATCTCAAAAAGAAAACCAACAACATCAAGTGTGGGAATTTTACTAAAACTCAAAGAGCAGATAGAAAAGGAATTTTCAATTCATATACCGGTCGTGTCAGGAGGAAATTCCAGTGTTATTGGCCTGATTGAAAACGGCCAAATGCCCCGGGGCATAAACCAGGTCAGGATAGGTGAAGCAATTCTGTTGGGACACGAGACATCCGGTTATATTCCCATAGAGGGGGCATGTCGGGATGCTTTTACACTTGAAGCAGAGATAATAGAAATCAAGCGAAAAGATGGAAAGATACATAAAATAATCGCGGGTCTGGGCCTTCAGGATGCAGGTTTTAAAAATCTGAAATTACTGACTGCAGGGCTTGGATTTGCTGATCAGAGCAGTGACCACACGGTGCTTTTTGTGGGCAGTGACAAAACAAGGCTGTCAGCAGGCAAAAATAAAAAAGAATTGCTTTTGGAAGACGGTGAAAAATCAGTGTTTGCAGCTGGCAGGGATTTTAATTTTGAAGTCGGTGATATAATATCATTTCAGCCGGATTATTTTGGACTTTTGTCCTGTATGACATCACCATTTGTCAAAAAGCTTTATATAGAATAGGTAAATTATAAATGAAAAATTTAAGAAAATTGTTTGGAACGGATGGGATAAGAGGTGTTGCAAACCAGGATCTGACTCCGGAATTTGTATTAAAGATAGGAAAAGCTGCCGCAAAATTTCTCTCTGCAGACAGTAAAAACAGGAAAATAGTGGTCGGGAGGGACACGAGACCATCGGGAGACTTTATTTCAAACGCTCTTACGGCAGGCCTGCTTTCAAGCGGGATCAATGTTCTGGATGCACAGATTATTCCGACACCCGGTGTAGCGCTTTTAACAAAATTGCTTGATGCAGATGGCGGAATTGTTATTTCCGCCTCCCATAATCCGGTTGAGGACAATGGAATAAAATTTTTTGGAAAAGGTGGATGCAAGCTTACCGATTCACAGGAAAAAGCAATTGAAGATTTTATACTTGGAGAGCATAAGGAAAAATCAGCCGATGCGGCCCTGACTGCTGATTTTAAAAATATTGAAAGCGTCAGCCATATTCAGGCAGTGAGTGACGGTCATTTTAATCAGGACCATCATCTGCATGCCCGGAAAGACCTGAGCGTGGGCAGAAACAAAGTACTTGAAAATGCCTATGAGCTTTACACTGAATATCTTTGCAATTTTTTTTCTCTCGACCTTTCTGGAGTCAAAATAGCAATCGACTGCGCAAATGGTGCAGCGGCAAAATTGGCGCCACTGGTTTTTGAACGGTTTGGCGCAAATGTCTCAAGCTTTAATACTGATTTCAGTGGAGAAAACATCAACAGAGAATGTGGCGCAACCCATCCTGAATTTATTTCCCGTGCGACAGTCCAAAGCGGGGCACAGCTGGGCTTTGCTTATGACGGTGACTGCGACAGGGTAATTACCTGTGACAGCAGTGGTAAAATCATTGATGGTGACCTGATGATTGGTTTTATAGCGATGGACATGTCTGCCAAAGGTACACTGAAAAACAATAGTGTCGTTACAACAGTAATGGCAAACATGGGTTTTGACAAAGCCATGGCAGAAAGAGGGATCACTGTCTACAAAACAGATGTAGGCGACAGATATGTGCTCGAAAAAATGCTGGAAATCGACGGTATTCTTGGTGGAGAGCAATCCGGCCACATAATATTCAGGAATATCAGCCCGACAGGTGACGGCATTATAAGCACTCTTGAATTTTTAAATGTTTATGTGAGCAACCATTACCACTCTGATGATATTTTCAAATTAATACCAAAATTCCCACAGATCCTTAAAAATATAAAGGTAAAAGACAAGACGAGAATTTTAAATGACAGCAGTTTAAATTCCAGGATTGAAGAAGTTTCAAGCAAACTTGGAAGCAGTGGAAGAATACTGGTGAGGCCATCAGGAACAGAACCTCTTGTCAGAGTGATGGTCGAAGCTGAAACGCAAAAACTTGCAGAGTCCTGCGCAACTGAAATTATCGATATGATATCAAAGATGGAAAAATAGGAGTATTAAATGTGTGGAATAGTTGCATATATAGGAAACAAGAACTGTAAAAATATTCTGATAAATGGCCTGAAAAGGCTTGAATACAGGGGCTATGATTCTTCAGGGATAGGCATATTAACAAAGACCGATGAAAAAAAACACAGCATGCCTGACAATACTGTCCCCGATTACTCTTCCCCCGATTCAGGCAGCGGCAAAAACCCAGCCGGTAAAAATGGCAGATCCGGGTATTACATAAAAGTATCAAAGGAAGTCGGTAAAATAAAGGTTCTTGAGGAGATGTTAAAAGACTCCGGAATCGAGGGAACAGTGGGGATTGGCCATACAAGATGGGCAACGCACGGAGTGCCAAACCAGGTCAACTCACACCCGCACCTTGACTGTAGCGGCAGCATTGCGGTGGTGCACAATGGAATTATAGAGAATTTTGCTGAAATAAAGGAAGAACTTGAAAAAAAGGGGCACAGGTTTATTTCAGAAACAGATACAGAAGTACTGCCACACCTGCTGGAGGAGTATCTTAAGACCGATACAGATGGCGATCTCCTGATAGCAATGCAGAGGCTCTTAAAAAAAATAAAAGGCTCAGGCGCGATTGTGGCAATTTCAGCAAACCATCCCGATGAAATCGTCGCCGGAAGGATTGCAAGCCCCCTCATAGTGGGAGTTGCAAAAGATGCACACTTTTTTGCTTCTGACATGCCGGCCATACTTGAATATACACATAATTTTATTGTCATAAATGATTATGAGACCGTGCGTATAACCAGGGAAAAAGTTGAGATTTATGATCTGGAAGGAACTCTTATTACCAGAGAGCCCTACCGGGCAAACTGGAATCTTGAAAGCGCAGAAAAATCAGGATATGAAGATTTTATGCTAAAGGAAATATTCGAACAGCCATATGGTATAAGGGAAACGATGAGAGGAAGGCTGGTAAACGGGGAACTTAATTTTGATGAAATGGGCCTCTCGGATGAACAGATAAAAAATCTTAAAAAAATTCAGATAATCGCCTGTGGAACATCATACCATGCGGCCCTGACAGGAAAACTTCTTATAGAAAAATGGGCAAAAATACCAGTTGAGGTCGATATTGGTTCGGAGTACAGGTACAGGGACCCGATAATTGATGACAATTGCCTGTTTATTGCAATAACCCAGTCCGGAGAGACCATTGATACCCTGGCTGCCATCAGGGAGGCCAGAAGCAAGGGCGCAAAAGTCATGGCAGTGACAAATGTCGTTGGCAGTACCATTGCCAGGGAGTCAAATTCAGTCATATATACTCATGCAGGTCCGGAAATCGGTGTCTGCGCAACCAAAACCTTTACTGCCCAGATAATGGTAATGTATCTCACTGCGCTGTACATTGCAAAAGCAAGAGGGCTCATGCAGCCGGAAAAATTCGCCAGGATTATAGAGGAACTTGAAGTCATCCCGAACAAGATTCAGCAAATTCTCAATAATGCAGGCAGGCTGAAAAAAATAGCCGATGAGACTTACAAACACGCATGCTTTTTATTCCTTGGCAGAATTTACGGTTTCCCCATGGCTCTTGAAGGCGCATTAAAACTAAAAGAAATTTCATATATCCATGCAGAAGGCTATGCTGCCGGGGAAATGAAACATGGCCCCATCGCCCTGACTGATGCACGCACAGTGGTTGTAGGGGTCATACCAAAGGATTTTGTTTATGAGAAAATGCTAAGCAACCTTCAGGAAGTGAAGGCAAGAAATGCAAAGATTTTTGCCCTCATCTCTGAGGGAGACATCAATACCGGCAAATATGCTGATTATACTTTTGAGATGCCAAAGACACAGGAAGAGTTTTACGGGATTCTGGCAGTTGTGCCTCTGCAACTGTATGCCTACTACATTGCCAAAAATCACGGACGAAATGTCGACCAGCCCAGAAATCTCGCAAAAAGTGTAACGGTTGAATAAAGCCATTAAATAAAAAAGTTAAATAAGACTTTTAAATCAGAACCGTTAAATAAAAAAGAATAATAAAACTGCTGACTAGAAACAGTTGGACAAAAACCATACTATTATTAAAAAACATTGAATATTTATGGCATTGGCACAGATATCATAGAAGTAGACAGGGTTAAGTCGGCTATTAAAAAATACCCTGGGTTTAAAACACGTGTTTATACAGAACATGAGATAGCTTATTGTGAGGACAGAAAAAGCGAGAATGCAAAATATATTTCCTATGCAGAAAGGTTTGCTGCAAAGGAAGCAGTCGCCAAAGCATTCGGAACCGGTTTGGGCAAAGATATTTTTTTTAAAGATATAGAAGTACAGAACCTGCCTTCGGGCCAGCCGCAGATTAAACTATCCTCCAGAGCACATGACCTGCTTGTTCAAATTTTCCCGTTTGATTTAAAGATATCACTTTCTGGAATAAAAGATTTTGCTGTGGCTTTTGCAGTATTATCCTCAGGCCAAATAACAGAATAAAATAAAAAATCTTTATAACTTTTATAATTATTTGTCTCCGCTCACAAAAGACTTAATATAAATTGCCTTTAAAAGTATAATTATTATTGTAGTTTCTGATTATTAATCTGAAAGGCGCTTTTTATGGAAGCATCGATAATACTTAAAGGCAGCAGGGTAGAGCAGATAGACGCAAAATGCATTGCAGACGGAATTGACCCGAAGCAGCTCATGGGTAATGCCGGTAGCAGAGTGGCAGAAACCATAATAGAAGATTTTAAAAACAGGTTTTTGTCAAATGACCCTAAAGCCGGAAAAGTAAAAGGAGTTGTAGTTTGTGGCGGAGGAAATAACGGCGGTGATGGTTTTGTTACGGCCGCAAGCCTCGCAGATGCAGGCGCTGAAATAGACGCTTTCTGCATAACAGGAACAGAAAAATTTTCTACCGAGAGTAAATATTATTTCGATATTCTTTCGATTAAAAATAATGTGAAAATTCATTTCCTGGATTCGGAAGACACAGATGCCAGTCAGGCTTTGGTTTTTAAACTCCAAAACGCAGACTTTGTTGTGGATGCGATTTTTGGCACGGGCCTTCGCGGCGGCCAGGTACGTGGACAGGCAAAAGAAGTAATCGAGAGAATCAATTCCATAAAAGAAAATAAACATCAATTTGAAAAAAATGTTGATGCCGGTTTCCTGCCGGAAGTTTTAACGGGAATAGCTGATACAGATTTACAGTTTGCGGATAAGAGTAAGGATACTGATACTTCTCTGGTCGGTCCGAATAATAACCTTAGTAAAACTGAGCCGGAAAATCTTTATAAAGCCTGTATATATTCGATAGATATCCCGTCAGGCATTGATTCTGACACTGCACAGGTACTTGGGACGGCAATAAAAGCCGACAGGACCATAACCTTTGGCTGCAAAAAACTTGGTGCTGCTCTTTATCCGGGCCGGGATTTTGCCGGAGAATTAATTGTTAGTGATATAGGTATCCCTTTGAAATATTATCAATGCTATGAAAAGATTTACGAAGCTGATCTGGCCTGGGTCGCGGCAAAAATTCCGCCCAGACAATCATCGACATATAAGCATTCGGTTGGAAAACTTCTTGTTATTGCAGGCTCGCTGGGATTTACGGGTGCCGCAACAATGGTTTGCGAAGCGGCAATGAGGGCGGGAGCCGGCATTGTAACTCTGGTTTGTCCATGGGAACTAAACAGTATATTTGAAATAAAGCTCACAGAAACAATGACCTATCCGGTTGACCAGACAGACGATTTAAGCATCCACATGGACGCACTTGAAGAAATTATGGAGCTTTCAGATAAATTTGATGCATTGGCAATAGGACCTGGATTGTCACAGAATCCCAACACAATCTGTCTCGTAAGGGAGATTTTAAAACGAACAAAGAAACCTGTAGTGCTTGATGCAGACGGCCTCAGGGCTATTTATGGCCCCATGGAAATCGAGGCCGGCAGCAATTTCAAAATACCAAATGCCATAATAACTCCCCACAGCGGCGAAATGGCAGCTATCCTTGGTAAAAACAGCATACCGCTTGAAGAAAGATTTTCCTGCAATTTTGAAGCTGCTAAAAGATTTGGAGCAGTATCGGTTTTGAAGGGAGCCGCTACAATCATTACAGATCCCGGGATGGTATCCTTTATCAATCCTACAGGAAGCTGGGCCCTGGCAACTGCGGGAACGGGAGATATACTTACAGGAATAATCGGCTCACTTCTTGCACAGGGGATGAAGCTTAACGATTCTGCAATCTGTGGAACTTTTATTCATGGGATGGCTTCTGATATAATGCTTGAAAGCACCGGCAAAACTTCACAGATTGCGACAGACTTGCTGGAGGGCATCATGAAGGTTTTTTTGCAAATTGAAAAAATAAAATACTAATTTTTACTGAAAGGATTTAAATGGCAGAATTGACGGCACAGGACATAATGACTGAGAATGTTATAACTATAAAAAAAGAATCTTCAATCGAGGAACTCTCGGAAATCCTCCTGAAAAACAAGATCAGTGGTGTACCGGTAGTAGACGGCGATGGAAAGATTGCAGGGGTGGTAACCGAGGCTGATATAATAGTCCAGGATACGGACCTGCATTTTCCCAGGTATTTTAAACTGCTGGATGGAATCATTTATCTCGACAGCCTTAACAGGTTTATGGACAGCCTTAAAAAGCATCTGGCAACAAAAGTCGAAGATATTATGGTCGCAAAAGTCAGGACAATCAGCCCGGGAACTACAATCAGCGATATTGCCGAGTTGATGCTTCAGCAGAAAATAAACAGGCTTCCTGTGGTTGATGAGGATAATAAAGTAATTGGAATTGTTACCCGAGCTGATATTGTCAGGTCCATGATACCCACGGAAAATAAGTAAATTATGCTTAAGATAAACAGAAAAAATAAGAGATTTACAAGAATCGAAATAAGCCTGGCAGCCATGTCGAATAATATCAGGGTACTGAAATCGCACCTGGTTTCCAAAGATGTCAAAATAATGGCAGTTGTAAAATCCAATGCCTATGGCCATGGCATAAGGGAGATAGCAAACCATGCAGTAAAAAGTGGCGTAAACGCACTTGGTGTTGTACTGGCTGAGGATGCAATATATTTGAGAAAAATGGGGATAAAGGTGCCTGTTTATATACTTGGAGAATCTCCTCTGGGCATAATAAGGGACGCAATAAAATATGATTTTACAATATGCATGAATTCATTTGAAAAGGCCCGGGCCGCATCTCTGGTATGCGGCAAATTTGGCAAAAAAATAAGTGTGCACATAAAAGTTGATACCGGAATGAATCGTGTCGGCATAAATCACACAAAAGCAGTTGAGGAGATAGAAAAAATCGCTGGACTTTCGAATTTGAATATAGAAGGGATTTTCACTCATTTCAGCTGTGCAGGTGAAAAAAACGATGACTATACAATGATGCAGTGGCAGCGTTTCCAGGATGTCTTGAAAGCTCTTGAGAAAAAAAATATAAGGTTTAAGATAGTGCATTGTGCAAACAGCGCTGCTTTTTTAAAGCATAAAGAATTTCACTGTGATATGGTAAGGCTCGGAATTTCCATGTATGGACTGAGCCCCTTTGGCTTAAAAGCTGATGAATGGCTGCCTCCTGACGTTTTAAGAGTCATCAGCAGCTTAAAACCCATCCTTAGCTTAAAGTCGAGGGTTTCTTTTGTTAAAAAGGTTGGGGTCGGTGAATCAATTTCTTACGGAGCAACCTTTACTACATCCAGGCCAAGTATTATTGCCACAATTCCGATAGGTTATGCGGACGGTTACACAAGATTATATTCCAACAGGGCAGCTGTGCTTATTAATGGCGGCCTTGCTCCGGTAATCGGTAATGTCACAATGGACCAGGTACTGGTGGATGTGACCGATATAGCAGATGCGTCTCTGATAAGCGAAGGCACAGAAGTTACCCTCATAGGCAATTCCAGCCAGGACAGGATATCGGCAGACTATCTTTCAGGCCTTATCGGAACCATCAGTTATGAAGTGCTTTGCATGCTGAAAGACAAAATTCCAAGGGTTTATATTCACTAATAAGGAGGATTTATGAAAGTAGTGGCTTTTAACGGAAGTCCGCGTAAAAATGGCAATACTTCAATTGCCATTAATATTATTTTTGAGAAGCTTCAGAGTGAAGGCATTGATACTGAAATGATCCAGGTTGGCGGCATGGATATAAGGGGCTGCAAGGCTTGTTTTAAATGCAGGCAAAAAAAAGATGGTTTCTGCTACGGATACGAGAATGACAAGGACGATATTTTAAATGACTGTGTCAAAAAAATTTATGAAGCTGAGGGACTGATAATAGGTTCCCCGGTTTATTTTGGTTCAGTAACCCCGGAAACAAAGGCATTGATTGACAGAGTAGGATTTATTTCAAGATCTGCAGAACAGGGTAGTATGCTGAAAAGAAAAGTCGGGGCAGGGATTGCGGTTGTAAGGAGGCAGGGTGCCGGTGCGGTCCTTTCGCAGATAAATAACCTTTTTGCTTTAAGTGAAGTGATAGTCCCGTATTCAAGCTATTGGAACATGGCAATCTGCAGGGAAAAAGGGGAGATTCTAAATGATGAAGAAGGAGTAAGCACGTTTAAAAAGCTGGGTGAAAATATGGCCTGGCTTTTAAAAAAATTGTATTAAAAAATCTCAAATGGAAAATGAAAAATTTATGAAAATAAAAAATAAATTACATGGATTTATCCGGATATTAATGCCTTCGGTCCTTACAGCGATCCTAATATACTTGCTTGTGGCCTGCACTGCGGAAGATGCTTCTACGGCTGCAGTCGGCACAGCAGCGGTCGGGTTTGCCGGCCTGATGGGTGTATTTGTATGTCTTTATGTACTGGCATTCGCGGCAGGCATATTCTTTTTTGTAGTATGGATAATTGCGCTTGTGGACTGCGCCAAAAGAGAAAATATGGATTTCCCCAGCCCCTCAGAGAATTCCAAGGTCCTGTGGATTCTTATAGTTGTTTTGGCCGGCGGAGTTGGAGCAATAATATATTATTTCCTTGTAATGAAAAAGATGCCAGGCAAGAAATAGCAACTAAAAATGCCAAATGAGTAATTGCGGCAAGAGATGCCAGGCTAAAAATAAGAAAAGGACTCATTTGCAGGATTAACTAAAGATGAGCTTTGGACCCCTGAAACACATAAGCTTTACAATGCAGTCAAACAGACACTTTTTCTTTATCTGTAAAGACATACAGTATGGGAAAGGGCATTTATTTATTATTTTTAGCACTTATCTTACTCTTCGACATCCTCAATGTAGTCCAGGTCGTCCTGGTTACCTGCATTTGCAAACTCAGAAATAGTGTTCAGAATGTTTTCTGGAATTATTTTCTTTGCTTTCAGGACAGTTAATATGTTTTTTACGCCGACTTTTTTTACAACATAGCCTGCAACTGCTCCAAGCGCTGCTCCGCCAAGAACATAATAGATTATGGCTTTGTCAACTTTCTTGTTTTTTTCCAATTTTAAAAACCTCCAAATAAAAAATTATTTAAAATTAATTCCAACAATTTAAGAGCCGTATGGGCAAGCTGCCAATAAAAATCTTCCTGAAAGCAAAACTAAAAGAATTAACTATATTTCAAACTTATCAACTAAAAATATAACAGAAAACCAAAAATATAAAAATAAACAATTATAAAATCATTGACCTGGAGCAAACAACTACAATAACAGAATCTGCTGCGCCCCTATAAAAATAACATAATCTGCTGCAAATTATAAAAAATCAAAATATTATACAAATAATTACAAAATCTATTTGGCAGTACACAGCCGTCAGAGTCAGAATATGCGGTTTGCTTATTTGATTTTATTTTGTTAAATTTAAAAATCAAAAAATATTTTTATTTTAAAAAGGAATGACATTTTTCATGGATGCAGGAAGTGTTTTATATAAAATAACTTACAGGAGAATTAAAAACCCGAGGATTGAGTACAGGGCAGGAACATTAAACCTTGTCGTTCCGCATGGATATGATGCAGAGATCCTCCTGGACAAATATGAAAAGTGGATAATTAAAAAGAAAAAATATCTTCAGGAATGCCTGGATATTTCTGAAAAAAGCGCCCTGGTTTTCAGGGAAGAATCCGAGTTTAAGGCTCTTGTCTATGAAATATCTGCCAGGCTTTCTGCAGAATTGGAGCTGACTTTAAATGAGATAACTTTCAGGAAAATGAAAGCAAGATGGGCAAGCATGACATCAAAAAGAAAAATGACAATAAACAGAGTCATGAGCGTTCTCCCGGAGTACCTGGTGGAATATATCATTTTTCATGAGCTTGTACATTTAATGGAGATGAGGCACAGTAAAAGATTCAGGCAGATTATTTCAATAAGATATAAGGATTTTAAAAAAATCGACAGGCATCTTTATGCTTACTGGCTGAAGATATTTCATGGTGAGTCCTGATTAATTAATATAAATTGTTTAATTATCCAAAAAAATATCATGAATGATATACCAAACCGAACCCAGTTCAGATATCTGGACCTTATTACCGGCCTGTTTGTTGCAGTCCTTTTAATTTCCAATATTGCTTCTACAAAAATTGTGCAGATATGGAGGTTTACTTTTGATGGAGGGACAATACTGTTTCCGCTCTCTTACATATTTGGTGACATTCTTACAGAAGTGTATGGGTACAGCAGGGGCCGCAGGGTAATATGGATAGGTTTTTTTTCGGCTTTGCTGATGGCTTTGACTCTTGGCATTATAAGCATTTTAAAGCCTGCACCCGGGTGGGCGTTTCAGGACGCTTTCATAAAAATACTTGGCCAGACGCCGCGCATTGTAGCTGCATCGCTGATTGCATATTTTTGCGGGGAATTCCTGAATTCCTTTATACTTGCCAAAATAAAGATACTTACAGGGGGCAGGATGCTTTGGATACGGACAATAGGTTCGACACTGATCGGTGAAGGAATTGATACTCTGCTATTTGTCCTCATTGCTTTTTCAGGGGTTTATGAATGGAGGCTTGTTTTTCTTATCATAGGCTCCAATTATATTTTCAAGGTCGGGCTTGAAATCCTGCTTACGCCTCTGACTTACGGGATTGTGGGAGGCCTTAAAAGGCGGGAAAAAGTGGACCATTTTGATCATAAAACAAACTTTAACCCTTTCAGGTTCTAAAAATCCAAAACAAGTCCCAAGATCCTTTATTGTTATGATTATTTTTTAAACAACTCCCGTAGTTTTTATGCTTCTGGCAACGCCCGGAGCATTTATATTTTTATCAGACATAAACGAAAGCCATGTTGGCAGATTAAAAAGATTTTGCCAGATGAAAGACATGCTGCCATATTAAAGGCATAATGTTTTGAGTGTCGCGGAATTTTTACTCTTCTTCATAAGGGTTTGGATATCTGAAATGTCCTACTATTATGTATTCCTGAAGTTTGTCGATTTCCACTACTCTTCCAAATTCTTTGGAAATCATTATTACAAGAGGCGCACCGTTTTCATTATTTCTTGAAGAAATAAAACCGCCAAGGTCCTGGTACGGGTCTTCAGGATCAAACTGAAAATATACCAGGTCTCCAGGTTGCCACTGAATCATATTTTCTTTGTTGCCAGGTATAAATCTTTTCTCCAGCTCAAGCGCATTTCTTCTGAAGAACTGCTCCTGGAAAAACACATCTCTGAAATCTATATATTTAATCGGGTCGCTTCTCTTTTTGATTTCAAGGGGATAATCTTCCTTATGGTCAACCATATCCTTATTAATCAACTCCATAAGGTCGTACCCTGCATCTTTCAGGACCATCGCAATAACATCGGTCGATATCCAGAGATTTTCAGTGGGATAACCTGTTTCCTTGTAAACTTTGTAACCGTATTGTATGTCTTCCTCAATTACAGTCATCAGCCTTAAAGTGATCTTTTTCTGCACGTCAGTTAAAACAAACTCCTGGGCAGTTTCTGCAGTCGTTTCAACAGATTCCGCAGTGGCAGTATCAGCAGTTTCAATGGAATTCTCAAGTGAAACTGTGTCTGCGAGGGCAGTGGTTACTGGGTCATTTTCCGGACTTTCAACTGGAGGCTGGTACTTTGAATTGATTGTCAGCTCCGACACCGGATAAATTAAAGGTGACACATAGAGATTATCAGGAAGCTTCGTAATAATTTCCTTATAATTCTTATATAAAAACCACACCTGGACAGCAGACAACACAATAACAGCAAAAACTATTACTTTAAAGCCATGGCTCTTTCTGATCTGTATTTTTTTTGCTTTTTCCATTTTACCTAAGTATATTATAATAAATTCGCAACAAAATAAATTGAATTATATAATTACTCAAGAAGTACGGAAAACTTAAAAGCAATGATTTGCATAGGTAATAGAAGTTACCCGCAAATTAAACAGAAAAATATGACTGGGAGGTACTAATGACGCCAATAGAGTTATTGATGACAGAACACAGGTTAATCGAAAGTCTCGTTTCTGTAATTATCAAACAGTCTGGCAGGATTCAGCAGGACAAGCTTGCAGATATTGATTTTGTAGACAATTGTATTGATTTTATAAAAACTTATACTGATATGTGCCATCACGGCAAGGAAGAAACCATATTATTTAGACAGTTAAAAACAAAAATATTATCTGAAAGGCATTTAAAAACTCTTACAGAATTGACGAGTGAACATAGTGCCGTAAGGGAACTTGTGAGGAAACTGATGTCTGTCAGGAATTTGTATTTTAATAGTATCAGCGAAGCAGAAAAGCAGATATATGCGTTTGAGATTTATCAGCATTTAAAACAGCTCACGGTAATATATCCTGACCATATTAAAAAAGAAGAAAAAGAACTATTTCGTGAATGTTTGGATTATTTTACTGATGCAGAAAAAGACAAATTATCGGAAGAATTTTTAGAGTTTGACAGGAATCTTATACATAAAAAATATAAAGAAATAGTGCTATCTTATTAAATAATTATCAGGTTCAGAATATCAATCAACCAAACGAATTTAAAAAATTGAGCATAAACGAAAAACTTAAACTTTTAACAGGAAATGAAACTATAGCAAGGGCCGCTTATGAGGCCGGCGTCAAATTTGCTTCGGCTTATCCCGGCACTCCTTCAACAGAGATTCTTGAAAATATTGCAAAGTACAGTGATATTTACTGCCAATGGTCAGTAAATGAAAAAGTTGCAATGGAAGTTGCTTCAGGCGCAAGCATGGCGGGTGCCCGTACACTTGTAGCTATGAAACATGTTGGCCTTAATGTTGCAGCGGACCCTTTTATGACACTGACTTATACAGGTGTGGGTGCGGGGCTCGTCGTTATTTCTGCCGATGACCCTCATATGCACAGCTCCCAGAATGAGCAGGATAACAGGTTTTATGCCAGATTTGCAAAGGTCCCGATGCTGGAACCTACCGACAGCCAGGAAACTCTGGACCTCGTCAAGGCTGCTTATAGTATAAGTGAGGATTTTGACACCCCTGTTCTTGTAAGGACCACTACAAGGATATCACACTCACGCTCTATTGTAACAATCGGTCAGAAAACAGATATTCCAGCCAAAAAATATTTCAGAGATTCCTGCAAATATGTCATGATACCTTCACATGCAAGGATAAGGCATCAGGCCCTTATTGAAAGATGGAGAAAACTGAAAGAATATTGTGAAGGTCCCGATTATTATGATATTTATATGCCGCCAAAATCACCAAAGTCCTCTTTGGCAGAAGGGGTAGGTATTATCACCTCCGGCATACCATACCAGTATTCAAGGGAAGTCTTTGAAGACATGCCCATTTTAAAACTTAAGATGACAAATCCTTTGCCTGAAAACACCATAAGGGAGTTCGCCCGCAATAAAAGGCTTATATTGGTCATAGAGGAGCTTGACCCTTATCTTGAAGAACAGATCAGGCTGATTTTACCCGGTATTTCTATTGCCGGAAAAGAGTATTTTCCGGAATATGGTGAACTAGGTCTTGCACACATGGAAAAAGTTCGCAGCACACTTTTTGGAACCGATTTTTTCCCTGGGCAACTTTCAGTCAAAGGGCCGCTGCAAAATCTTCCCCCCAGGCCTCCGGTACTTTGTGCCGGCTGCGGGCACCGTTCTGTTTTTTACATTTTAAAAAAATTAAAAGTTGCAGTCATGGGAGACATCGGATGTTATACGCTGGCCGTTTTACCACCTTTAAGCTCCATAGACAGTACATTATGTATGGGCGCCGGGGTTGGACAGGCACTGGGCATGGAGAAAGCTGACCCCTCATTGAAGAACAAGGTCGTTTCAGTTATTGGAGACTCTACATTTTTCCATTCAGGCATTACTCCGATGATTGATAATTTCTACAATAATGGAACAGGGCTTATTATCATACTTGACAACGGAACTACTGCCATGACCGGGCATCAGGTAAATCCCGGAGTCGGGAAAACACTTATGGGCAATGATGTGCACGAAATAAAGCCCGAAGCTATCGCAAGGGCGATTGGCATAAAACATGTAAGAGTTGTAGATCCTTATAATTTGAAGCAGCTTGAGAAAACCTTGAAAGAAGAGCTAGCAAGAACTGAGCTTTCCGTAGTCGTTTGCAGGAGGGTGTGCGCATTGCTTCTGAAGAAGACTGAGACACAAACGCCGCATATTGACCCTGCTATCTGCACGCAGTGTGGCGTGTGCATGAAGTTCGGGTGTCCTGCAATAGAGCTTCGGGCCGGATCTCATGTACTAAACAGCTCAGCTTGTACAAACTGTGAAGTCTGTATTGATGTTTGCAGGAACAAAGCAATAATTGCTGTAAAAAAATAAATTTCTTAAAAATAAACTTGGAACTTATGTAAGTTTCCTGATATAAATTCGAGGTGAAAGATAAAGCACTTAAAATAAATTCACAACGAAATTAATTTTTTTTATGGATAACGGTAGATAATAAGTTTCACTAAGCAAATCAGGGCTGAAACAATATTTTAAAAAAAATAAAAATAAATAAAACATTTTATGAATAAAAACGACAATAATAACAACAATTACAATAAGATTTTTAAAGTTGTATCTGAAAAGACTGAAAGTTCTTTGAAAAAAGGTGAAATAATTTCCATCCTTTTTGCAGGAGTGGGTGGACAGGGAATAATCCTTGGAAGCACTGTTCTGGCAAGAGCGGCCATAAATGCCGGATATGATGTGAAAGTATCGGAAGTGCATGGGATGTCCCAGCGCGGCGGCAGTGTGGAGGGAAGTGTGAGAATAGGCAAAAAGGTATTTTCTCCTACAATTAATAAAGCTGACTTTATTATAGCGCTTGAAAAGCTTGAAGGCTTAAGATATATACATCAACTGGAAAAATATGGATTTATACTTATAAACAATCATGAGATATATCCTTCTTCTGTATCTTCAAAGGACGTAAAATATCCTGAGGATATTGAATCAAGTGTTAAGGCAATCACGGAAAACTCACTTTTTATTAATGCTGTTGAAATTGCAAAAGGGTTTAATCAGATAAAGGTATCAAACATAGTAATGCTTGGGGCATTTTCCAACCTGCTTTCTTTCGAAGATGAAAACTGGATGGAAGCAATAAAAGAAAGTGTGCCCGGAAAGGCCATTGACCTGAACATGAAAGCGTTTTTGGCAGGGAAAGACCTTTTTAAATGATTATTGTGTGATTTTAAAATGATTTTTTAAATGTTTCTGTTTTAGTGTAAGAAATTGAATTTGGCTTATAAATATAAGTTTTTGTAAAAGGTTTGGACAGGAGGAGATATGCCTGTAAAGCAATTGACAGTTTTTCTTGAAAATCAGACAGGCAGGCTTGCTGAAGTTGCAAAGATTTTAAGAGATTCAGACATAAACCTGCAGGGTTTTTCGACAACAGAAGCAAGAGACTACGGGATTTTAAGGCTGGTTGTTTCTGATACGGAAGGGGCAAGGCTGAAACTTAAAGAAGCAGGATTTACCACCCATATTGCAGAGGCTATCTGCATAAAAGTCGAAGATAAACCCGGAGAACTTTACAAAATCCTCGATATTCTGGCAAACGCCAAAATAAACATCGATTATGTTTATGTAATTGCCGGCACCAGGCTTGTTCTAAGTGTCAGCGATATTCCGAAGACTGAAGAGATACTTAAAAAAAATAATGTGGTTATCTGTGATTAGAGATTTAACCTGAATAATTTAATCAGGAACAAATATCTGCATGAGTAGCGGCAACTTTATAAAGCATAAGGTATAAATATTTTTCTGGGAGTTATTTACCTTTTGTTGATTTATGAGTTGTCAGGCTTTCTTTGTTCAGGTATTTTTTATTTTGTTAAATGTAATTAAATATAAAGCGTTCTTTATATTTTATATTTAAGCTAAATTCAATGAAGAATTTTTATTACTGAGTTTGGTGTAAACAAACTGTTAATGTGACAACTTAATTTAATAAAAGTTCTTAAATATATTTTATATAAAAAATCGAAGGGGGGGGTTAATATGCTTGGATTTGCAGGAGTTTCAGTTTTTCTGGCTTACTTGTTTTGCATTCTTATAACAATTGTCTGCATCGTTTATGGTGCAGTTATGTGGAATAAAGATAAGTAACAATAAATATTCAGCAATTACAGATTGGCTAAAGCACTTTTATGAATCTGTAAAAACTAATAAAATTGATGTTTTAATGTTTTGAGATTGTTTTAAACATCTGAAGTCAATTTGAAAGGAGATGAAGTGAACTTAACAATTTTTATAATTGTTCTGGTTATTTACATGCTGGCCACTATCCTGTTGGGATATCTTGGCTGGAAACGTACCAAGGATGCATCCGATTTTATGGTGGGAGGGAGAAAAACTCACCCTTATGTAATGGCTATTTCATACGGTGCAACTTTTATTTCCACATCAGCAATTGTTGGTTTTGGAGGGCAGGCAGCTAATCTTGGAATGGGGCTTCTGTGGCTTACTTTCTTAAACATCTTGCTGGGAATATTTGTAGCATTTATATTATTTGGTAAAAAAACAAGATTTATTGGCGCAAACCTGAATGCCCATACATTCCCGGAACTTCTGGGCAGGAGGTATAATTCAAGAGCAATCCAGAGGATAGGCGGTATAGTGGTATTTATTTTTATGCCAATGTACGCCGGTGCGGTCCTTATTGGCGCTGCAAGGTTTATTGAACAGTCACTTAAACTGCAATTTGTCTGGTCCCTCGTTTTATATACAGTAATAATTGCGATTTATGTGTTTTTAGGCGGTATTAAAGGTGTAATGTATACAGATACATTACAGGGAACCATTATGCTTGGCGGCATGGGCGCCCTGCTTGTCCTTACCTATGTAAAATTAGGCGGCTTTATTAGTGCGCACAAAGCATTAACGGATCTTGCTTCGAAGTTTCCTGAAGCCCTGACTAAAGGTGGTGGACAGGGTTGGACCACTATGCCTGCTCTTGGCTCTCCCCTGTGGTGGACCGTGGTTTCTGCAGTAATACTGGGTGTCGGCATCGGAGTGCTTGCGCAGCCGCAGCTTGCTGTGAGATTTATGATGGTTAAAAGCAATAAAGAGTTAAACAGGGCAGTTTTAATCGGGGGTATCTTTATCCTGATGATGACGGGTGTCGCTTTTGTAGTTGGAGCTCTGTCAAATGTTTATTTCTTCAGGGAAGCCGGAAAAATTGCAGTAGAGGTTGTTGAAAAAGGTAATGTGGACCTGATTATACCGGCATATATTAATGCAGCGATGCCACCCTGGTTTGTATACCTGTTTATGATCACACTTCTTTCAGCAGCCATGTCAACCAGCAGCGGCCAGCTTCATGCAATGGGTACTTCATTTGGAAGGGATGTATTCAGCAGAGCAAAATATGCTGCTGATTTCAAAGAAGAAAAATCTACCAAAGGTGTAATCTCAACACGAATAGGGATATTGCTCGGGGTAATAATAAGCTTTTTGCTGGGATATTTCCTGCCAATAAGCATAGTTGCAAGAGCAACATCATTGTTTTTCGGCCTGTGCGCCGCAACATTTTTGCCGATGTATATCCTTGGCCTTTTCTGGAAAAGGGCAAACAAAGCAGGAGCGCTCGCCGGCATGATAACAGGTATTGTAGCAAGCGTGTTCTGGATGTTCTTTGTACATGAGGCAAATTCAAAAATACTGGGGATAGTAACCGCAATGACAGGGAAAACAAGCCTTCTTGGCGCACCCTGGAAGAGTATGGATTCAATTGTCATAGCATTCCCGCTGGCCTTTATTGTTACGCTTATTGTGACATTTTGTACAAAACCCATGCCAAAGGAAATTATAGACAGAGCCTTTAAAAAAGAGGAAGCAACAAATTAAAGCAGTATTAAAATGTTTTCGTATGCCTGAAATTGCTGCTATCCTATAACCACAGAATAGCGTTACAATTAAGACGGAGACTTTAGGGTTTTTATAATAAAGGAGCTTACGGTCGATTGAGTAAACAGATCAGGCAATACAGGAGAACTTTATAACTGAATAAGTATATTTTCTGGTAGTTTTGAATTATTGCTTAAAATGTAATATATTCTTAAAACTACCAGAAAAGTTTTCAGGAGGTCAATTTTATGAGCAATAGTTACTGGGAAGAAAAGTATGAGACCATGCCCAGGGAAGAGCTTCGAGCGCTGCAGGCTGAGAGGCTGCAAAGCACCCTTGTAAATGTTTATGAAAATGTAAGCTTTTATAAAAAAAGGCTCGATGATGCAGGCCTAAATCCTTATAAATTCAATGACCTTGATGATATTGAAAAAATACCTTTTACCACAAAAGAGGATCTAAGGGACAATTATCCTTTCGGGCTTTTTGCCAGGCAGATGAGTGATATTGTAAGGATCCACTCCTCTTCAGGGACAACCGGCAATCCTACTGTTGTAAGCTATACCAAAAATGACATTGCACTGTGGGGAAACCTTATTGCAAGGGACCTCTACAGCACCGGTGTTAGGAAAAACGACATAATACAGAACAGCTATGGATACGGGCTGTTTACGGGTGGCCTGGGTCTTCACTATGGCGCTGAGCTTCTTGGCGCAACTGTTATTCCTGTATCGGGAGGGCTGACAGAGCGGCAGATAAAAATCATGAAGGATTATGGCTCAACTGTTTTATGCTGCACCCCGTCCTATGCGCTCTACATAGCGGAAGTGGGAAAGGAGCTTGGGCTTGATTTTGAAAAAATACCCCTGAGAATAGGGATATTCGGCGCTGAGCCGTGGACCGAGGAAATGCGTAAAGAAATCGAGGCGAGACTTTTTATTGAAGCGATTGATATATACGGTTTGAGTGAAATAATAGGTCCCGGAGTATCGTGCGAGTGCAGCGCTAAAAAAGGCCTGCATGTTGCCGAGGACCATTTTATGGTTGAAATTATAAATCCTGCAGAGGACAAACGCATGCCTTCAGGCAATCTTGGAGAGATAGTGTTTACATCCCTTACCAAGGAAGCCATGCCCCTTATAAGGTACAGGACAAGGGATCTTTCAATGCTTAATGAGTCGCAGTGTGAATGCGGCAGGACGCACAGCAGGATGAAAAAACCCGCCGGTCGGACAGACGACATGCTTATAATAAGGGGTGTAAATCTGTTCCCTTCACAGGTCGAAGAAGTATTAATGAAAGTCAAAGAGATAGAACCCCATTACCTGATAGTGGTTGACAGAATAAACTACCTTGACACAATAGAACTGTGGGTTGAGGTTTCCGAAGATGTTTTTGCGGAAAAAATAAATGACCTTGAAAAATTTGAAACTACTATAGAGAGCATCCTGCATGCTGCTACCGGTATAGGCATTGATGTAAAATTAAAAGAGCCAAAAACAATCAAGAGGAGCGAAGGCAAAGCAAAAAGGGTTATTGATAAAAGAAAGGGCGATGTGATTTAAAAGATGAGTTCTCAAACTGCAAAAAATGATTTCTGGGATGCAGGTGTTTCAACTGCAAGCAGGGATAATATAATTTCCATACAGCTTCAGAACCTTAAAAGTACTGTAAAATTCTGCTATGACAATAATGCAATCTACAGAAAAAAAATTGATGATTCGGGAGTAAATCCCGACAAAATAAATGATATTTCCGATATAAGCAAACTGCCTTTTACCACAAAAGACGATTTGCGAGACAATTATCCTTTCGGCCTTTTCTGTACCCCTTTAAGCCAGGTTGTAAGGATTCACGCCTCCTCAGGAACCACCGGCAATCCTACTGTTGTGGGTTATACGAGTCAGGACATGGATATTTGGGCCAATTGTCTTGCCAGGGTAATGTATGATGTTGGAGTCAGAAAAGATGACATCGTCCAGGTTTCTCACACCTTCGGCCTGTTTACAGGAGGATTTGGTTTTCAGCTTGCTGCCGAAAAACTGGGGGCGCTTGTAATACCGATATCCGGTGGCAACACGGAAAGACAGTTAAAAATAATGGCAGATTTCAAATCTACAGTGCTTGCCAACACGCCTTCCTATACGCTCTATATTGCCGAAGTTGCTGAAAAGCTTGGTGTGGATTTTTCCAAACTTCATTTGAAACTGGGTTTTCTGGGAGCTGAGCCGTGGACAGAGCCGATGCGTGTTGAAATTGAAAAAAGGCTTCACATGAAAGCTTTAAACAGCTATGGCTTAAGTGAAGTCATCGGTCCGGGCGTTTCATGCGAGTGTCTTGTTCAGGACGGACTTCACATAAATGAGGACCATTTTCTGGCAGAAATAATTGATCCGGACAGCGGGAAATCACTTCCCAACGGTTCGAAAGGCGAACTTGTATTTACAACCCTTACAAAACGGGCATTTCCTGTAATAAGATACAGGACCAAAGATATTTCTTATCTTTACACAGATGAGTGCTCCTGCGGAAAAACATTTATTAAAATGGCAAAACCAATGGGCAGGACAGATGACATGCTCATCATTAAAGGTGTAAACGTTTTTCCTTCACAGATAGAAGAAGTGCTGTTAAAGATAAAGGACCTCGAGCCCCATTATCTTATAGTCCTTACAAAGGAAAACCATATGGACCAGATCGGGGTCTGGGTAGAAGTTTCTGAAGATAATTTTCATGAGAAGCTCATGGATTTGGAGTTTTTTGAAAAATCAATTGAAGACAAACTTTATTCTGCAATTGGCCTTCATATAAAAGTCAGTTTAAAAGAGCCAAAAACAATTGCAAGAAGTGAGGGCAAGGCAAAACGTGTCTGGGACAAAAGACAGGAAGGAAATTGAATCCGGCATTAAAGCAGGTAAGTTTTATACTGCGCCAGGAATTGAAATACTTGTCAGGGCTTTACCCTTATGATTTAACGAAGTATTTTAATCCGAGGCTGCTTCATTTAGCCAATATTTTTGCATGTTTAAAGGACCCCCGGGAGTTGTCTGAACCCTTTATGGAAAGACTTACTAACCTGATTGCAGGTATTGAGCTTTTGTCAATCGGGACAAATCACCACAATTTTAACAGTGGAGATTTTATAAAGCTTGCAGAAAGCATAAATCCAGTTGATGTCACTGATGTTGGAATTAATGGAGATAAGCCAGACGCCTTGAATCCCAATAACGGAGACAAGCAGGGGATTACTGGTAACCCGGATAGTAAAAGTAACCGGGCAGGTAAAATCCCTGCGGAAATTGCCGGGGCAAAAATAAAGTCAAGAACACAAAAAACCCTCTTAAAGAGTGACAAAAATTATACTGTCGATTTGCTGTTCGGTGATATTTTTTATTCTAGAGCTGTTATATACCTTTTAAAATACGGAGATCATTTCATATTTGAAAGCATTCTTGATTCACTTAAATCCGTTCATAAAAACAGGCTCATTCTGCACCAAAAGCTCTCAGAAGTTTCCAGCAATGCAAGCAGCAACAGTTCCAAAGGCAACAGAGAAATTGATGTCGAAGCCGGGCTCAGGGATCTGCTTGAGGATAATATGGTCCCCGTGCTTGGGGTAAACTCACTCTATAAGACTTCCTTTTTGATTGGATGGGGCTTGTTTGCAGGCAATGGCGCAAACAGAGGTGTTTCCGACAAAAGTCCAGGGGAGCCGCAGCTTCCTTACAAAATGATAAATGACTTTATGCTGGGCAAGGCCCTCAATGACCTGGCAGGTTTCTTTAATGCTCTGCCGGCAGAGTATTTTTTTCTTAAAGATATAAAATACATGTCTGAAAAAAAAGCCCTGATAAGAAACGGGCTCGCAATAACATTAGCAGGTTTAGAGCAGGACTGGCTGAAAGCAAATTACAGGTCCCTGGGAAAATTATATTTGTAATTTAAGCAGAATTATATTTAAATCTCTTTTTTAAGACTTTTAAGGGGTTATTTGTATGAAAAATATCATAAAAACTGATTTGATTCTTCTTCACGCGCCCAGCGTATATGACTTCAGAAAAAAAAGTATCATGTTTGGCCCTGTAAGCGATCTGGTGCCATCGACTCCCATATTTGAGATGTACCCAATTGGTTTTCTAACCATGGCCAACTATCTTGACAAGAGGGGCCTTAATGTAAGGATAATAAATCTTGCATACAGGATGTTTCATGACAGAGACTTTGATGTGGAAAAATTCATAAAGAATTTAAAAGCAAAAGCCTTCGGTATTGATCTGCACTGGCTCCCTCACTGCCAGGGTTCTGTGGAAATAGCAAAAATAGTCAAAAAATATCATCTGGACACACCCGTTATTTTCGGAGGATTTTCATCGTCCTATTTTTATAAGGAACTCATTGAGTTCGAGCAGGTGGATTATATCATAAGGGGGGATTCTGCAGAGGAACCTCTATACCGATTGATAAGTCTTATAGGTGATAAATATCGCGTCACAGCAGATTTGAAGGAAAGAAGAAAAATACCCGGTGCCTCCGCCGGCCCGGCAGCTGATGTCAGAAGGGCCCTGGAAGGAAATACAGGCATGGATGATAGCAAAACTGCAAAAAGTATAATGGTCAGTGATATTGGCACAGCCAATAACGGCGATAAAGCCGGGCAGGGCAGCGGCGGAGATGCTGGCGCAAACACGAATATCAGCCATTTTAATACTGAACAGGACGACAGATTAAAGCTGATACCCAACCTTGTGTGGAAAACCGGCGTTCCGGAAGCCCGGCAGGTACATGCAAATGAGATAGGATGCATCTCCCGGGACTTGCAGGAGATAGACTTTGATTATCGTATAATGTTTAAGGAAGTTTTAAAATACCGTGACATAAGAAGCATCGTGCCTTTTTCAGACTGGTTCAGATATCCAATCACTACCATACCAGTGGTCCGCGGATGCGGCAACAATTGTTCAAATTGCGGCGGTTCAAAATATGCTTTTGAGAATTTTGGCCATCGCAGCGCTCCTGCATTCCGGGATCCACAAAAACTTGTCCGGGAAATAATGACCATTAGAAAATATATTAACTCCCCCATATTTTTACTGGGCGACCTGAGCAGTAACGGAAAAGACTATTGCCTTGAATTCTTCAAGTTTGCAAAAGACATTGACAAGGACGTTCAGATATTTTTTGAATTCTTTACACCTCCGAAAGAATGGTTTTTTGATGAAGCCTCAAAGGCTTTTTCAAAAGTATGTTATGAGATATCTCCAGATTCCCACGATGAGTCAATACGAAAAATTATGGGTAAAAGCTTTAGCAATGAAGACATGATAAAAAGCATTGAACATGCTCTTTCAAGCGGGGCGGCCAGATTCGACCTTTATTTCATGACGGGCCTTCCCACACAGGATAAAAAATCAATTCTTGACACAGTCGAATTCAGCGAAAAGGTTTACGAAAGGCTTGGCTGGGACAAAAGGTTTGCTCCATTTATTTCGCCCATGGCTCCATTTCTTGACCCTGGAAGCAGGGCTTTTGAAAATCCCGAAAAATTTGGTTACAAACTGCTATGCAGGACATTAAAAGAGCATATTGAAGCAATAACAATGCCATCCTGGAAGCATATATTGAATTATGAAAGCAAATACATTACAAACGACGATCTTGTCAGTGCAACATATGAAGCAGCTCTTGGACTAAACCAATTAAAGGCAAAATCAGGCTCCATAAGCCAAAAAGTAATGCAGGACAACAAGGTAAGGACAGAAAAGGCAATACAGATAATGCAGCGTATAGATGAGATAATGAAAATTGAAGACAGGGATCTGCGGGAGGCCAGGCTTGGTGAACTGGGAAAAGAGACATACAAATACAGCCTTTCTACTGTTTGCGAGAAAAAAGAGCTTGAATTCCCACTTTCAAACAAGAGCTTTAACTGGTTTGAGATAATCAGGACTTCCCTGACAAACAAATAGTAGATACCAAAAAAAATCAAAGACAGCATAACTAATAACGAAAAAATATTGAGTAATGGAAATTACAGAAGATTATATGCTTAATGAAAATCAGGGACCGTATAACTAATTAATAAAAATAATGGATACAAAAAATATTAAAACTTTACTGACAAACAAGTGATGAGTACAGAAAAGAATAAAAATTCCATAATCAGTAAATAATGGATACAAAAAATATTAAAACTT
>CAYZUS010000015.1:43779-48063 GCA_964481885.1 uncultured Actinomycetota bacterium
AAAGAATAAAAATTCCATAATCAGTAAATAATGGATACAAAAAATATTAAAACTTCCATAACTAATAGCTGGTAAACAATGAATACCAAAAAGCCAAATAATATCGGAATAAGTTTTTTACAGTCCGGGCTGGACAAGCTGGAGCGCTATCTTGCTGATTACTCCGAGACTCTCGAAGGTGTTTTAAAGGAAACAGTAAAAAGCACCCTTATTGCCGGCGGCAAGCGGGTAAGGCCCTCGCTTTTTTTGATTTGCGCAAAAAATGAAAGCTATGATATTGACTATCTTCTTCCGGCTGCTGCTTCCATAGAAATTATACACACTGCATCACTGATACACGATGACATTATCGATAAATCCATACTTCGAAGGGGCAAACGCACTATTCATAACACTTATGACAAAGATACGGCCAAATTTGTCGGGGATTATTTATTCACCCATACCTTTTCTCTTCTTAACGGTTACTCGAATACCCTGGTTTTGGAAGAGATGTCAAAAGCCGCCCAGCTGCTTGTAAAAGGAGAATTTGACCAGCTCAAAACCAAAAAAGACTTTTATCAGAATGAGAAGATATATTTTGAAAAGATCTTTGAAAAAACATCATCCCTCTTTAAGGTCAGCTGTGCGCTTGGTGGAATTTTATCCGGTTCATCTGAAGCAGACATTATAAACATGGAAAAATTTGGAGAATACATAGGAATATCCTTCCAGATAAATGATGACCTTATCGATGTAGACATAAACAACTCTCCGGACGGAGTGGGAAAACCGGTAGGAAATGATATAAGGCAGGGTGACATAACGCTGCCATTTATTTATGCATTCAATGACCCTTCATTCAGGAGCAAAATAAAATCTTTAATGAGAAAAGACAGCCTATCTGATCTTGACATGCAATCCATATTAAAGCTTCTTACTGATACAGGAGCAATCGCAAGAACCCGCGAAAAATTTTACTCCTACCTTGGCATGGCCAGGCAGGCAGCCGGCCTTATTGAAGGGGCAGAAAGAAAAGAAGGCCTTGTAAAAGTCTGTGACTTTATAATGCAGGGATCTGAAAAGGGTAATTTGCAAAGTCCGAAAGATTAAGGCAGGCATTATTTTATGAACCCATTTTTCAGTATAGTTCTTGAAGTTGCCGGAACAACCCTGCCCATTTTCGCTGTGGTGGCAATCGGGTTTTTTATAAAAAAAAGAGGCCTTATTTCTGAAGAGCATGTTCCTGTGCTTAACAGGCTTACTTATAATTTCGGACTTTCCGCGCTGGTCTTTATAGGTATTACAGGCAATAAATTCAGCGATATATTTGATGCCAGGCTGCTTAAAGTCCTGTTTCCCGGGTACTTTATCTATATTGCCATGGTCTTTCTGGCATTTTATTTTACAAAGATAAATATCCGCACAAAGAGCGCAATAGTGGTGTCTTCATACCGCAATAACATGGCTTTTATAGGCATGCCGATACTTTTATACAGCTTTGGAAATCTTGCTGCAGCCAAGGCAAGCATTGTCATAGCTGTTTTGCTGCCTTTAAACATAATCATGACTGCAGTGTTCTTCCAGGTATTTAATACAGCCTTGAATGCAGCAGCCGATGGCCGGGATACTGCTGCAAAAGGCGAGAGCAGCACTGTTCGGGGGTTCAATGTAAAAAGGCTTTTAAAGGAAATACTGCTTGATCCGGTCATTATCGCAGTTGTCGCCGGGCTGCTTATATCGTATTTTAATGTGAAGCTTCCACTGCCGGTAACAAATATTTTTTCTATTTTATCGGACATGGCCGTACCGCTTGCACTGATATCAATAGGCGCCTCTTTTAAGTTTTCTCATGTAAAAAGTAATTTAAAGTATCTGGCTTTGATAAGTGCTGCCAAACTGATCATATTTCCACTTATTGCATTGTTATTCAGCTTTTATGTTTTCAGACTTTCAAGACTTGATGCTGCAGTGATTGTTATATTATTTGGAACACCAATAGCAGTCGCCACCTATATACAGAGTGCCAAATACGATACTGACCGGGAGTTTATATCTTCTTCCATCATAACTTCAACCATCGCATCTGCCCTGACACTTTCTGTATGGCTTTTTATTGTAAAGATGTTCTTTTAATAAAAAAGTCTTATTTAGCAAATCTGTGGAAATGTGGTATTTTCTCAGCTAAAAAAACACTGGAATATTTTCACCTGTTGAGTTTTAGAAGAACGTATATCCAGCTTTTATAAAAAAGTATTTTAAAAATTTTTTATTTAGATTTATCATTAAACAAAAATGTAAAAGAGGGCTTAAATGGAATCATCAAGGAAAAGATATAAGGAAATTTACAGTTTTGAAAGAAAAAATGATGTATTCCCGGTTCGGTTTAATTGTTGGAATGACACATACAGAAGATGGATAAAAGAAGGATTTAAAATAAATTTTGAAAAGGCATATAAAGAGTCTTTGGATTATTTTGTAGGCCAGGAAAATCAACTGGAGATGGTAAAACCCATTGCTGTCCCGATAGGATTAGGTAAAAATGTCAATCCTCCATGGGTAACCCCGGTTGTTCCCAGTTTCGAGGAAAAAATAATCAGTGAAGAAGGCAAGTATGTAACCAAGGTTTCTTATGACGGTTCCATAGTTAAAGTTGAGAAAAATAATGAAGAGGCCATGCCGCAGTGGCTTGAGTATCCGGTAAAGGATAAAAAAAGCTGGGATTTATATAAAAACCGGCTAAATCCTGATTCTCCGGAAAGAATTCCTAGTGGCTGGAATATAATCAGCAGTAAAACCTGTGATTTTCTTCCAAAAAAAGAATTAATGGGCAAAAGTTTTGAGGAAAGGGATTTTCCGCTGGGAATGCACGTCTTTTCAGTTTGCGGCCTTCCACGCGATTATATGGGGCTGGAGAATTTCTCCATGGCGATTTATGATAATATCAGCCTGATTCTCGAGATGATGGACTGGCAGGTATACTTTGCAATTACACTTCTTAAAAAAGTCCTGGATATGGGGATTACTTTTGATTTTGTCTGGATGTGGGAAGATATCGCCTATAACAAAGGATCTCTTTTCCCGCCGTCTTTTGTAAAAAAACACATGGTTCCAAGATATAAAAAGGTAGTGGAATTTTTGCATGAAAATGGCATATACAACATACTTCTGGATTGCGACGGTAATGTAGAGGAACTGCTTCCGATATGGATAGATTGTGGCATTAACGGAATTTTCCCACTGGAATGTGCCGCTGGAATGGACGGAAGGGATTTTAGAAAGAAATATGGAAAAAATGTGGTTATTTATGGAAATATTGATAAGCGTGCACTTGCTGCAGGCAGATCTGCCATAGACAATGAAATTGATAAAGCAAGAGAATTGTTAAAATATGGAGGATATTTTCCTTGTGTGGATCACTGGATTCCCCCGGATGTATCCTTTGAAAGTATTAAATATTATTTTAACGAACTTTATAAACTTAGTGATTATAAAGAATAATTAAAAAATAATTTATCATTCATAAAGCATCTGGTAGAAGAAATAGCTTCCCATTACTTTCCTGACATAGTTTCGTGTTTCATCATAGGGAATAAGCTCAATGAATTCATCTATATTTTTATCGCCCCTTTCAGATATCCACTTGCTCATGGCTCCGGGTCCGCCATTGTATGCGCCGCTTGCATAATAATTGCTCCCGCCGAAATTTTTCAATTGCTCGCTTAAGTAAAAGCATCCCATTTTTATGCTGGTCTCAGGGTCCAGAAGCATCTGGCTGTTGAAGTTTTTAATGCCAAGCGAGTTTGCTATGCCTTTTCCCGTTGCCGGCATCACCTGCATAAGTCCCAAAGCGCCGACGTATGAGCCGGCTGTGGGATCAAATCTTGATTCTTCCCTCATGACAGCAAGGACAAAGAGCGGGTCCACTCCAAATTCTGTACTGTATTTTTTAAGGTATTCAGGGTATGCATAAGGGTAAATAAGATAGTACAGGTAGTCTTTATAGGGCGACTTCAGGCCGTTTAGCAGCTTTGAATAACTGTTCGATATCACTTTTTGGGAATTGATGTAGTCCATTGATTTAAGGTACAGTGTTGAAAGCTGTAAAAGTCCGATATTATCATTTTCGAACTGGCTGTGTGAAGCCTGGATTTCTATATCTGCGCTCTTGTAAAATTCAATAGCCAGAAGCTCTTTGGCTTTGTCAATATGGTTGTAAATAACTTTATCTGTATTTTTTTGGGAGCTTTCCGCAGTATTTTCAGTCGCGGCATCGGTACCGGATGTGCTGTCTGAAGCTCCGGT
>CAYZUS010000015.1:48163-49940 GCA_964481885.1 uncultured Actinomycetota bacterium
GTGCCGGCAGTGCTGCCTGAAGCATTAGTGCTTTCAGTGCCCTCCGTACTGTTATTTTCGCTGCCACTTGTATCAGTCTTTGCTGTTTGGCCAGAGCTGTCTCCTGACCCGTCGCTGCCATTTGAGCCGTTGTTTTCCAGTTCATCATAAACATCCGGAAGAAGACTGCCTATCTGCGGATTGTCAGGATAAACACTTGTATTGATGATTCCCAAATCAACAGTCTGGCCCGCTTCCTCGAGATATTTTTTTGCGGCGAATGTATAATAGGAATAAGTTCTGGCGCTCACGATTTCCTTATATATAGACAGGGCCTTATCTTTTTCGCCCAGCTTCTCTGATGATTTTGCTTTCCAGAACATTGCCTTTTCCCCCAGCAGAGCCCCTTTAAACCTTCCGGCCATGCCTTCAAAAGTGCCTGCTGCTGAAGTAAAATCTTCGAGCTTGTATTCTATCCAACCAAGCTCCCAATATGCATCGGGCAGCTTGTCTCCACCCGGATACTCGTCAACTATCCGTTTAAAATATTTTCTGGCATTATCAAAATCATTAATGAAAAAATATATCCTTCCGGTCCTGTACAGAGCGTCATCAGCGTAGTTGCTTGTCGGGAATTTTTCAAGAAGCAGCGCATATCGCTCAATTGCACTGTCGTCCATGTCAAGGTTTGTGTCAATACGGCCAAGGAAATACAAATTATCATCAGCGAATGTCCCGGAAGGGGATTTCTTATAGCTTGAAATAAGGTATTCCCTGGCTGATGAATAGTTTCTCAAGTTAAAGTAACACATGCCAGTTCTATACAGAGTTTTCATATGCAGATTTTCATCTATTGATTTGGATTTGGCCTTGTCAAGGATTATCTTATATTCTGCCAGGGCGTTTTCATAAAGGTAAAGGTCGTAAAATATCTGCCCCCGGTTATAATAATCCTGGACCGTAGGCATAAATGCTTCAGCTTTTTTACTTTCAGATAGCGCAGTAATTGCACTGTAAGACGCTGTGCCATACTCACTCTGTGGGTAGCTGAGCCATAATTTTTTATAGCTTTCAAAGGCGACTGAATATTTGCCGTTTCTTTCCTGGCAGACTGCAAGCTGAAAAATGCTGTAAGCAAGCAAATCTGATTTTGGAAAATCCTTTATGAATTTTTCATAGGACGACTCTGCCGATGAATAGTCTGCAGTCATGAAAAACAGATCTGCATATTCGAGGGCCGCTTTTTCGCTGAATATTGAGTCCGGATAAAAGGACTTAAGCTTTAAGTAATACTCCCTGGCTTTTTCATATTTTTTTTCCATGAGCAGGCTTTTGGAATAATAATAGAAGACATGGTCGGCAAGGACAGTGTAAGTGTCTTTTACCTGGTTTAAGTAGTATTCAGCCATTACATAATCCTGTTTTTCAAATGCCTCCACGCCTTTTTTGAAATAATCGCGCTGTTTTACGGGGTCCATTATGCCAAATTCAGTTCCGCTTTCATTACCTGCCTTATCGTCAGAAGTTTCGCTGGCAGCATCTGAAGTTGCAGCTGAACCGGAAATATCTTCGGTGTCGGGTGCTGTGGTAATTTCCTCGGCAGATGTTGTTATATCCGTTGGCGATGTATCAGAAGTTTCTTGTAAGGCGGATTCGGAAGATGCTGCTGCCAGGGAATCGGCCGCCTGGCTGTCTGCAGCACTGCTGCCAGCCGAATCATTGGCTTTAACCCTGCTTAAAAGGGACGTTTTAAACTGGCTGCATCCGGAAGAAACAGTTAAAAAAATAACAATTAAAA
>CAYZUS010000016.1:0-22896 GCA_964481885.1 uncultured Actinomycetota bacterium
TTGCTATCCTGCTGGCAGTTTTTCTGGGATTTTGGGTTTGGATTTATACCTGGGAACTTGACCAATGGAAATTCTGGTTAGGCTTGGGGGTAACATTTGTAACTGCCGGAATTGCTGGAATAGGTTTTCATATTTGGGCCATAGTTGATGCTGCAAACAGGACCCCGGAATTTTACATGAATTACCCAGGCAAGTGACAATTCTTGAAAATTTCTATTTCATGATATTTATAATAAAAACTAAAGAAGCCGGAGCCTGAAAAAGCCGTTTGCATGATTGTCCAAATCAGGACAGGCTGATGTGTATTGCTTGTATTACATTTATTTCATTTCCCGGCTTTCCGGCTGCCTGACAAACAGCATTGCTGCCGATGCCGGGGTATGGGTTTGCAAAGAAACTCTGGCCGCGGAAAACACAATTAAAATGCTTTCCTTAGTTTAACTCAAGTGGTCCAAGATTTTTTATGCTTGCAACGACATCAGCAATAACCCTGGCAAATTTTTCACCTTCCGCTGCCGAAACAAAATCCAGTATGCAGCGCTCCCCTGATATGCCAAACTGCTCAAGCAGTCTTAAAACTATCTGGTGGCGCTGAATCGTCCTGTAGTTTTGTTCCTTGTAATGGCAGTCCCCGGGATGGCAGCCAAGTATGATTACGCCATCTGCGCCCTCCCTGAAAGCTTTCAGCACAAACTGCGGGTCAATACGGCCGGTGCACATTGCGCGTATAAACATTACATTTGGCGGATAAGCAATCTGTGCCGCCCCTGCTTTGTCAGCGCCTGCATAAGAGCACCAGTTGCACAAAAATCCAACTATCTTCGGCTCAAAACCGGTTGATTTTTTTTCTTTTTTCGCTTCAGCAAGGCTACTTTTTGCCATATAACACTCCTTCTATTTCTGCAAATATTTCAGCATCAGTAAAATGATTACCCTTGATTGATCCGCCGGGACAGGCCGCCACACAGGTCCCGCATCCGACACAAAGCACTGCATTTACTTCCGCAATTTCTTTATCCTCTAAAAATGAAATGGCTTTATAAGGACACACCATAATGCATGTCTTGCAGCCGGAACATGTGTCTGCGTTGACCTCTGCTGTAACCGGCTCTATTTCTAGCTGGCGCCCCGGAATTATGGATGACAGGACATAACCTGCCGCGGCCATTCCCTGGCTTGTGGCGGAGTTTATGCCCATGGGTGCCTGGCAGCTTCCGGCAAGATGGATCCCCCTGATTTTACTTTTGGATACATCTATTAAATTATGGAGCTCCTCATAGAAACCTGACTTATCGCTTGAAACTTCCAGTATTTTTCCCAAAGGCCCGGCGCTTTTCGACGGAACAATTGCTGTGCACAAAATCACCATGTCTGCCTGTACCTTATCTGTTTTGCCCTTATATGTATGCTCTATATTAATCATGGAGCTTTTGCTGTCTTCGTTTAACTGCAGATTATTGACTGAAGTATAAGGGATCAGCTTTGTATTTGGGTTATTTTTGGCATGGTCAAACATTCCAAATTCTTCTTTTCCAGGAACCACAATCGTTTTGCAGAAGTGTGTCAGTTTTGCCTCAGGGATTTTGTGAGAGATGAGCCTGTTAAATTTAAAGGCGCTCTGGCAGCATACTTCAGAACAATATGGTACATATTCAGGATTCAGGCTGCCGGCGCAATGTATAATAGCTATGTTTTCCGGAATTTTTCCATTTTTCATCTGGAGCTTTCCACCGGTCGGCCCGGATGCCGCTAAAATTCTTTCAATTTCAAAGGATGTATAAACTTCGGGTATTCTCCTGTAACCGAGTCCGGTAATCTGTGAAACATCGTAAAGCTCTGCGCCGATTGCAAGAATTATTGCTCCTACATTGCGCTCGATTATTTCATCGCAATCATCAAAGTCTATGGCTTCAGGCAGTGGGCATGCTTCACGGCAAAGATTACAGTCTTCACCTTTCAGGTGCAGGCAGTCGTCTGGCTTTATGAATGGAGCACTGGGGAGGCCTCCAAAAAAATCACTGTCTATGGCTTTTCTTTTGCTTAAACCGCAGTTTGACGTATTATCCGTTTCAACCGGGCATGCGGGCGAGCATTCACCGCAGCCTATGCAGAGATCAGTAAGCACATATCGTGGTTTTTTTCTAATCTTTGCAATAAAATTCCCAAACGAGCCTTTTACATCCTCAAGCTCAGACAATACGAATAGCTCTATGTTTTTGGAATTCGGCCCGTGGAAAACCTGGGCAAGCATTGGCTCAAGCATGCAGGGCCCGCATTCCATCCTGGGAAACACTTCTTCAAATTTTACAGGCATGCCCCCGATAATCGGCTCTTTTTCGACAAGAGTTACTTTCCTGCCGGCTTCTGCCAGTGCAAGCGCTGCCTTCAGCCCTGCCGGGCCCGCCCCTATTACCAGCGCATTGGTGCTTATATCTATTTTCTTTACTTCAAGGGGCTCGTGAAGCTTTACACGATTTAATGCGCCTATTATCTGTGAAACAGTTTTTTTAACTGCCATGTCATTATCTTCTGTTACCCAGGCTATGTGCTCACGGATATTTACCATCTGCATTAAATATGGATTAAGCCCGGCTTTTGACATACATTCACGAAAAGTCTCTTCATGATCCCTCGGTGAACATGCAGCAATGATTACCCTGTCAGGCTGTGTTTTTTTAATATCATCCGTTATTTCATTTTTCCCGTCTTCTCCGCATGCAAAACCTATCGTCTTAAAATATATATCCCCGGGGTATTTCTGCAACTCTGCACATACTTTGTCCGGGTCAATTTTTTCACTGATATTTGTGCCGCAATTACAAAAGTAAATTGCTGTTTTCATTTGCTTCTCCTGTTTAAATTTAAGTCGCTTCCTGTTTTATTGCTTTGTGCCTGCCCGCATCGTGTCTGTAAGAATTATGACAACCCGTGCCATGGTCAGTATCACATCTGTCAGTATCATGCCTGCCCGTAATTGCAAGTATCTTCCGTGCCGCCCTGCCAATTGCTTTGCCGACATCTTCAGAAAGACTGTCGCCAAAGGACCCGACATCGCCTGATTCCAAACCAAAAATCCTTATTCGGCCAGGCATTTTAATACTCAGCGACCTTGCCAGTTCAATCGCTGAAGAAAAGTCGGTATCATGTGTATTTGTAATGTTTCTTGCTTTTGGTAAATCTTTCAGGGTAAGCTCCCGGACCGTTCCAACCGGATAATTGCCTGTTACTATGGCATCTATGATTATTGCTTCATCATAACCTGCCATGGCCTCAGCTACTGCAAGCCCACCCGTATATATTTGCTTTACATCAATATCATTAATATTGTTTTTCTTTTTCTTTAAGGTCCCTTCTATCATCTGTGCCACCTTAAGGCCTGCGGCATCATCAGATAAAATCGGGTTTCCGATTCCCAGAATAACAGTTCTCATAACACTCAATTCTGCTGTAATATTTTAACCGGGCAGCCACTGCTGTCCCGTATTGTCACGGCGAGAGGCATATGTCCTGGCAGGGAATGTGTTGCACAGGAAAAACACGGGTCATATAGCCTGAATGCCATCTCAATCTTATTTAGCATGCCCTCTGATACAATGGTTCCCTTTGTAATTAATTTTTCCGCGGCCCTCTTTATGCTCATTGAAATCGGGGCATAATTATTGGTAGTGCCCACAATAAGATTAACCCCGGTCAGTACTCCGTTTTTATCGGCCTGGTAATGATGCGTCAAAGTTCCTCGCGGCGCTTCCACACAGCCGATTCCGCCGCCCGGGTTGATTTCGCCGGACGGGATGTTACGTACCTCAGGTGATATAAGCTCAGGATCCTGAGCAAGCTCCAGCATGTGCTCGGAAGCATATAAGAGTTCTATCAGTCTGGCCCAGTGCGTCGCAAGTCGGTTGTGCACTGGCTGATACCTGCCATTTATTTTTTTGGAGCCGAATGTGTTATAAAATCTGTCGAAGTGTTCCTGTGCCTTTGGAGTAGAAATGCCGTCAGCGGCATTAAGGCGTGACAGAGGCGTTGCGCAATAAATACCGCTGTCTTTTCCATCAACAAGCCCTTTCCAGCCTATATTCTTAAGATATGGAAATTTAAGGTATGTCCAGGGCTCAACCCTTTCCGCTATATGTGATGCATAATCACGGCAATTATATTTTTCGAACTCTTCTCCTTCGGGAGATACCAGCCGGATCTGTCCGTCATAAAAATTAAGGAAGTTTTTTGCGTCAACAGTCCCCATGTAATAGGTCCTGTGAAGATAAATGTCTGAAAGGATAAGGTCAAGATAATCCTTATTGCCAAGAACAATATCATCAAAAATCTTGAGGCTGAACAGCGCGAAATCAATATTTTCCTTTGCAGCTGCAATAAAATGTTCCTGCTCCTCTTTTGTTACGGCTTTGCTCCACCCTCCGGGAAGACCTCCGGTTGGGTGTATGCTTCTGCCACCAAGCATTTTGATGATTTCATGATTTCGAGCACGGCATCCAATGACCTGCTTGCCGATATCGAGCCCCACCTTGTGAATAACGCCTAAAATATTTCGTTCTTCGGGTGGTGCATCGGGCCCGATAATAAAATCAGGTCCCCCAAGCACATAGAAGTGAGTTGTGTGGTCGGTTACATAAAATGCCATATACAGCAACTCCCTGATTTTTTTTGCAGCGGGCGGTGGGTCCGCCAAAAACAAGTCATCCAGAGCTTTTGTAGCTGCCATATGGTGGGCCTCAGGGCAGACTCCGCATATACGGCTTGTTATGGCCGGCATGTCCTCTGCTTTGCGGCCAAGGCAAAACTGTTCAAAGCCTCTTAACTCCGGTATCTGGAAATAGACGTTGTTAACGTCTCCTTCATCGTTTAAAAAAATCTCTATCTTGCCATGGCCCTCAAGGCGGGTAATGGGATCAATCGTGATCCGTTTCATTTTAAACCTCCATTTTTCTTATTGGCCCTGTGCTGAATCAAAGAATCCGCCAGGCTGAACTTATAGAAAGTCCCGCCATAATCAGGAAAATTGTCCAGTTCTTCGTCAGTTTTTTTTGTAATATCCTTTTCATCAAGGTCCTTGAGCACTGAGATATCAAGAAGTGAGCCGATTGCAGAAGCCATTTTTGCGCCGACATCAGATACTCCGGCAGGCGGGCCATAGCAGCCGATACATGGTACATTTACCACCGGGCATAAAGCTTCGCAACCGCTGCGCGTAGCAATTCCCATACAAACAAGGCCCTGCTCCATCAGGCAGTTGTCGCCATCCGGAATAATTTCATAGTTCCTGTAGAGGCGGCTTATTTTTTTATCTTCATGGCGTTTTCTTTTACATTCATCACAAACTGTAGAGTTGCCGGCCCCAACCACACTTTTCAGCGGAGGCAGAGTGGCGCCGCTTAATACAAGCTCAATTACGTTCCACAGCTGTTTTGATTCAGGGGGACACCCGGGAATAAAATAATCAACATCTACAGTCTGGGAAAGTGTTTTTACCACATCAAAGAATTTTGGAAGATGCAATTCCCCTTCCGGCACTTTTACCTCTTCCAGTGGAACAATATTTTCCATGTTATCCAGGCTGTCACCCGTACCATATATGGTTTTAAAATGCTCCTTTGCGGAAAAATAGTTTGAAAGTGCGGGAATGCTGCCACTGCATGCACAAGCGCCATAGGAAATAAGCACTTTTGTTTTCCTGCGAATAAGTTTTGCCATTTCTTCATTTTCTTCAGTACGAATGGCGCCATTGAAAAATGTTATGTCAATATTTCCATCAGGCATTTCTTCAACATCTTTTTTCTTGGTATCCATGAGGCACGGGCAAAAAACGAGTTCGAAATTAGCGTCGACGTCAATCAGTTTTTCATTTAAATTTGCCAGTGATATCTCGCAACCGCCACAGGATGTTGCCCAGTACATTGCAATCTTTGGCTTGTTTTTCATAAGTGCTCTCCATATTAAATTTAATATGATATTAAATCAGTTCCTGCTGTATAGTTTTTTGAACTAATTGCTGAAATTAAGCTTTAAAACTTTTTAATTTCGGTTTATAGCGAATTATTTACTGGAAACCAATAAATATTTCTAAAAGTTTTTAGATTTGAATTTTTATTTGTTTTTTGCCCCTGCCCATGTCCAAAGATGAAATCATGATTTTTTTACTCTCTGTGCAAAACTGCTTTACATCTGCATCAAGGGTCGGGCAGTCTGCAGTAAATACAAGTATGTCGCCTGCGACAACCTCTTTTTTTGTAATCATAAGCTTTACTTTAAGCATTGGAATCGGGCAGAGCAACCCGCAAAAATCCTGGGATACCGTCGCCATTGAATCCTCCATAAATATATCTTTTTATTTTTCTAAAATTTAGCCAATCTATAAAATTCAGGAAAATTAAATTTGAATTTTTACTTTTTTCTTGCCGCCGCCCATATCAAGCAATGAAATCATTACTTTGCCGGTTTCCTGGCAAAACTGTTTTACATCTGCAGCAAGAGTCGGGCAGTCTGCCGTAAATTCAAGCATGTCGCCTGCGACCACTTCTTTTTTTGTTATCATAAGCTTTACTTTCAGAATTGGAATCGGGCAAAGAAGTCCGCAATAGTCCCGTGTAACATTAGCCATTTCGCTCTCCTTGGAAATAATTTGTTAAAAAGATACCAGAAATTTATGTGACCATAATGCTGCCGTACACTGTCAGGCATCATCATTTTAAAGCACTGAAATAAAACTCATTATTACTCAGCTCTTTGATTTAAAGGTTATTTTTATTTCTAATTATTTAAATCTTCAGAGTCAGGGTATTGTTTTGTAAATATTTCTTACATTAATTAGTAGACAGTTTACTTTAATAATACTTTAACTAATAATACATTTCACATCGGCGTTTTTAGCTAATAACTGAATATAACTTAAAGTTTTTTTGCAACAAAAAATACAGTATAAATAAATACTGCACATTATTTGCTATGGAAAAATGACGGGACATGAAAAAACTGCGCGGAAGATTCTGAGAAAACTGCGCGGGAGATCTGCGGCCCCTGATTTGGGGATCAGTGCCTGAATATCTGAGCATGGCTGTGCTTAAATAAAAACACTCTTTCGTAAAGGCTTGGTTAATAAACATAATCGAAAAAAAATGGGGGGGGTTAGCATACAGTAAAGTCTGGTGCAGGATCAGCCGGATGGATTATTTTCATGGTTATCTTTCAACAGGGCAGAAAACTACCAGACTCGGCCATTATAATTTTTACAGGACCCAATCCCTTTGCAGAAATTTTTACTTAAGAGGGCCTGCTTTAGGGGGCTTATAAATCCATAAAAGACATTCTGGCTATTTCTTATAAGTATAGCTGTCGACCTTGGCAACAATTGCTGCATCAATTGCTCTGTCCCTTGTCAGGTCCGTCTGTCTTGCAGAACTTCCGGACACTACAAGAACTTTTTCTCCGATTCCGACTCCTATTATGTCTACTGCCACAACCATGCTCTCCAGCATATTTCCTTCAAGGTCTATTGATTTTACTATCAACAATGTCTTTCCTGTAAGATTTGCGTCTTTCTGGGTTGAAACTACTGAACCTACTACCTGTCCGAGTATCATTTGATATTCTCCTGATGCTTCAATCTGTTAAAAACCAATTTTTAAACAGAAATATTTTAAAAAAACAAACTTCCAAATTGAAAATATTTTTGAAATCAAATTTCCTGATTGCAATATTTTTCAAAAACCTATTTTCAAATTGAAACAGTTTTGAAAAATAAATTGTAAAATTAAAATATTTTTAAAAATGCTTGAAAAACCACTATACTAAAAAAAACAGTTTCATGGTTTACATACATTTATATTTTCGATAATAGCGACAATTGTTGCATCAGAAGGAACATCGTTTCCCTCGAATGGCCATGTCGCTTCCAATCCATCTTCATACCCAACAAAATCCCCTACACCTGCAGCAGTTGTATCCACTGCAACAAGAGTTGCACCGGTGTCTTTGCCTGTGCTTAAATTAACAGGCTGCAGTATCTGTAATTTTCGCCCTGACAACCCTTTGTATTTGATTGTGGAAACAACGTTTCCTATTACTCTTGCGTAAAACATATTTATATTATACTGGTTTTTTAGATGTTTATAAATTTTTTTCGTGTATATTCCGCTGACTGATGCTGCTGCCGTTTATTTGGGTTTGCGGAAAGTCGCTTAAACTTTTGGCAGCAGGTCATCTGCATCTGGTGTTTTTAACATACCGTACAAAACAGTAACCTTGGCAAACCTGGATTCTGTCTTTTTATTGGGGCCCCTCTTTATAAGAAGCCCCAATAAATAACCCTTAAAAAACCCTGTAAAATCAATCAAGTCAGGCTCAAGCTTACTATGGGGCCTGATCAGCAAACAAATATTCATCTATCTGCCTATTATGCTGAGCCTGACAAACATATATCTATCTGCCTATTATGATGAGCCTGCCAAACATATATACACATCTGCTGCTTATGCTGAGCCCGACAAACATATATGCATGTCTTTTTTGTGTCCGCCAAAGCCTATTTAATCAACAGGTTTCTTGCAGCTTTCATGGTGTTGTATAACAGCATTGCCACTGTCATGACCCCCACTCCACCCGGTACCGGGGTTATAAGGCTTGATTTTGGCTCAACCTTTAAAAAATCAACATCACCAATCAGTGTGGCGCCTTTGGTCTCGAAATCATCTTTTCTCCATGCGAGCAATTCAGGGTTAGCCTTTTCTTTGACAATCCTGTTGATACCTACATCTATTACAACGGCGCCTTCTTTTACCATGTCTTCTTTAATAAGATAAGGAACTCCCGCAGCTGCTATAAGAATATCTGCGTTCCTCGTGTGCATCTTCAAATCTTTTGTCTCTATATGGCATATTGTTACTGTTGCCCATTCATTTAAGAGAAGCAGTGTTGTGGGTTTGCCAACAATTTCACTGTGGCCGACCATAACAGCATTTGCTCCCTTCATTACAACCTTTTCCCTTTTAAGCATTTCAATAATACCGGAAGCAGTCGCAGGTATCAGGCAGTCCTGCTGCGCCACGAGCCTTCCCATATTTACAGGATGAAAGCCGTCTACATCTTTTTCAGGAAGTATTGCTTCAAGCACCCTGTTTTTATCAATCTGCTGAGGCAGCGGGAGCTGTACAAGAAGACCGTGTATATCGGCTCTTTTATTTAAAATGTCTATTTGTTCAAGCACTTCTGCAGTTGTAGCGGTGTCCGCCATCCTTATTGTCTCTGATACAAATCCTACTTCATCACAGCCTTTTTGTTTGTTTGATACATAGACTTTGGAAGCAGGGTTCTCTCCTACAAGTATTACGGCAAGGCCCGGCTTGACCCCCTTTAGCCTGATGAGCTCATCCACTTCCTTTTTAATCTCAATTTTTATATCAGCTGCTATCTGATTTCCATTTATCAGTTTACCCATATTAAAACCTCTCAACTAAAATTTAATATATTTTCACATACCGCAAAACTTAAAACATTCCTACGATTTTTCCATCATCATCAATGTCTATCTTTGTACCTGCAGGAACTTTTGGCAAGCCCGGCATTGTCCTCATCTCACCAAGCAGCGGATATAAAAACCCTGCGCCAACTGAAGCTTTGACGTCCCTGATTGGAACCCTGAATCCTGTTGGCCTGTTTTTAAGGTTTGGATCATGTGACAGCGAAAGGTGTGTTTTTGCCATACATATAGGCAGCTTGTCAAAACCCTGCCTTGTGTAGGTCTCTATCTTCTTTTCAGCAAGCGGCAGATAGTCGACACCGTCTGCGCCATATATTTTGGTGGCAATGGTCTCAATTTTTTTCTTGATGGACCAGTCAAGAGGATAAAGGAATTTAAAGTCTGAAGGCTTGTCAGCAGCCTTAACAACTGCTTCGGCAAGTTCCCTGCCGCCGTCGCCGCCCTTTAGCCAGACCTGGCTGACCACAGCATCTTCTGCTCCCGCAGCTTTTGCCCTTTCTTTTATGACCTCTATTTCCTCTTTTGTATCTGAATCAAAAGCATTAACTGCAACAACAACAGGAACTCCGAAAAGTTTCATGTTTTCAATCATCTTTTCAAGATTGGCGCAGCCTTTTGCGACCGCTTCAACATTTGGCCTCTGCATCGCATCTTTATCCACAGGCTGTCCAGGGATAAATTCAAAGCCTCCACCGTGCATCTTTAGTGCCCTGACGGTGCAGACAATAACAACTGCATCCGGAGTAATTCCGCTGTAACGGCATTTTATATTCATGAATTTTTCGGCACCCATATCAGCACCAAAGCCACTCTCTGTTACCACATAATCGCCAAGCTTTGTTGCCATCTGGTCAGCAATAATAGAGCTGTTTCCGTGCGCAATATTGGCAAACGGTCCGGCATGAACAAAACACGCTCCGCCCTCAAGAGTCTGCAGAAGTGTCGGTTTAATGGCATCTTTTAACAGAACTGTCATGGCGCCGGCAACCTGAAGATCTTCGGCAGTAACGGCTTTTCCGTCAAAAGTTGAACCGAATACTATTCTGCCGATCCTCTGCCTTAAGTCTTTAAGACTGGTTGTCAGGGCAAGTATGGCCATTACTTCTGACGCTACAGTAATATCAAAACCGGTTTCCCTTGGGTTTCCGTTTGTGGCCCCGCCAAGGCCCACTACTATATTTCTTAAAACCCTGTCGCTGATGTCTAAAACCCTGTTCCATGTAATGCTGAAAGGGTCAATATTTAAATCATTGCCTTTCATCAGATGCGTATCCAGGAATGCTGCAAGCAGGTTGTGGGCAAGCCCTACTGCGTGGATATCACCGGTCAGATGAAGGTTGAAATCCTCCATCGGAAGAACCTGTGAATAACCTCCGCCTGCTGCGCCGCCTTTTATTCCAAAGACAGGGCCAAGCGATGGCTGCCTTATGCATGTAACAGTTTTTTTGCCGATTTTATTAAGGGCCTGTGAAAGCCCAATTGTTGTTACGGTCTTGCCTTCACCAAGAGGTGTAGGGGTTATTGCTGTAACATCAATGTACTTTCCTTTGGGTTTGTCCTTGAGCTCACCCAGAATTTCAAGCTGGACTTTTGCTTTGTAGTTTCCATAAAGTTCCAGGTATTTTTCATCAATACCTATTGATGAAGCAATTTCCCGGATTGGTTTCATGGTCGCGGCTTGTGCAATATCAATATCACTGAACACTGTGGCCCCCTTTAATCTTTTTCTAGTTTTTTAAAAAAAAGATTATCATGCTTTAGGGTTGTTTCTGCAGCACTTAAAGCATAATAATTAGGGAAGATTATATATGAATTACAAGCCTGTTACAATAAGAATTCCGCAGGTTATTGCGGCCATGCATCTTTATAAAAAATAAAGGGGAGGACCGCCCAAACTACTGTCCAAGTTTGGCAAACCACCCCTTTATTTATTTTTTAACATCATCTAATAACGTAAAAGACTGATGTTTATTTTTCACTTATGTTTAAAATTACAGATACTTCTGTATCGTTCTCTGTCACCCACAATGTAACAACATATTTGTCATCGCTTGACTGAAGAGAATAGGTCTTTTCGCCGTCAGCTTCAAAAACTGAATCACTGTCGGTTGCCATACCAGACAACTTTGATTTATACCAGTCATAAAGTTCCTGCCCTGTGCCATCATAAGTGCCGCTAACGTTCCAGTTGGATTTGCCATCAGTTTTGGATGAACCTGAAAAAGCTATTTTTATCTTGTCGTTTACAGGTACTAAAGAGGGCCACCCTGTGGGTACAGTGGTACCTCCGAGGCTGAATTCATTTCCCTGTTCATCAGTAGTCTTGATTTCGCCATTATCCAGGTTTATGTCAATGCTTTCACCTGATTTTGCCGCAGCTCCTTCGATTGCTTTCTCCACCAGTTTTGATGCTATCTGCTGCGCGCACCCGCCCATCGATATTACAAGAGCTGCTGAAATTGCAAGCACAGCAATAACAACCCATACTTTTTTCATTACCATTCCATTACCTTTCCTTTCATATTTATTTTAGCAGTTACTTTTATGTTTTTATTCAATATTTTTTTAATACCAGAATTTCTTTCGTATTCTTATGTTAGAAAAATATTCGTTTAAAACTATTATATATTTTCAATGATACTATGTTAGTATCTATTGTCAATAAATAATAAAATTTATTTTTACATCTATGCCTGATAAAACTTGTTTTCTGAATTTACTTTCCAATTTTGCCAGTTTAATTAAAAAAATCAAGCTCTAAATACGCAAAAAATAATTTCAGGCAAATGCTATGGATTATATAAAATAATCTGCCGGATAAATAAATAAACCAGAAATTATTATTTTAAGTATTCGGCAGTTTTTGGTGAAAAGTAAAACTATTTTTTTAAATATGTATAAAGAAATTCTTAGATATCAGAAATAATTTATTTTCCTGTATCAATATTATAAAAACTCATGAATGCTTCACTGGGGATTTCGACTTTGCCGATTCTTTTCATTTTCTTTTTGCCTTTTTTCTGTTTCTCAAGCACTTTTCTTTTCCTCGTAATGTCTCCACCATAAAGCCCGGAGGTCACGTCTTTTCTGTAAGGGGCTATCTTTTCTTTGGCAATGATCCTTTTACCTATGGCAGCCTGGATTGAAATCTCAAAATTTTCCCTTGAAATAAGCTTCCTTAATTTGGTTGTAAGCTCTCGTCCCAGGTTATAGGCTCTGTCTTTATGGACAATTGTTGAAAGCTCATCAACCTGGCCGCCGGCAACAAGTATGTCCAGTTTCACAAGGTCTGAAGGTCTAAAACCTAAAAGCTCATAATCAAGAGAGGCAAAACCGGCGCTTACTGATTTTAAAAGATTAAAAAAGTCCACTATTATCTCGGAGAGTGGCAATATATACTTGATTTCAACACGCTCCACCGAAAGATACTGCATGTCAACGAATTCCCCACGCTTTCCGTTTGCGACACTCATTATTTCCCCGATATAGTCTTTAGGACTAATTATGCTCGCATTTACAAATGGCTCATGTATCTGGCTGATTTTTTCTTCATTGGGAAAATCAGAAGGCTTCTTGACTTCGATTGTCTCTCCGTCTGTTTTTACAATCTTATATGCAACGTTTGGGGCCGTTGTTATAAGGCTTAAATCATATTCCCTTTCAAGCCTCTCTTTTACAATTTCCATATGGAGAAGGCCCAGAAACCCGCACCTGAATCCGAACCCCAGAGCATTTGAAACTTCCGGCGCGTAGTCAAGAGACGAGTCATTCAGAGAGAGCTTACCCAAAGCTTCCCTTAAATCTTCGTATCTCACTCCTTCTACCGGGAACAGTCCGCAGTAAACCATGGGTTTTGGCTTTTTATAACCGTGAAGCAGTGTCTCGGCAGGGTCCTTTACGGTTGTAACAGTGTCGCCCACTATTATATTGCCGATTTCTTTAACTCCGGTGATTATGTAGCCAACCTCACCTGCTGTAAGGTTATCCTTCTTTATCATCTTGGGGGTTAAAACGCCGACTTCTTCAACAGAAGTTACGGAGTTTTCTGCCATGAATTTTATTTTCATGCCCGCTTCAATAAACCCGTTTACAACCTTAATAAAAACAACAATACCCCTGTATGAATCGTACTCTGAGTCAAAAATAAGCGCCTGCAGAGGTTTTTCTGCATCTCCTTTCGGTGGAGGTATGTCGACGACTATTCTTTCAAGTATTTCTTCGACACCTATGCCTGTCTTGGCGCTAATGTGAAGCATTTTATTTTTATCTGTACCAAGAACGAGCCCGAGTTCCTCTGAAACTTCTTCGGGTCTGGCACTTTGGAGATCTATCTTGTTTATAACAGGTATTATCTCCAGGTCATCGGCAAGGGCAAGATATATATTTGCCAGAGTCTGAGCCTGAATTCCCTGTGTGGCATCAACGACAAGCACTGCACCTTCGCAGGCAGCAAGGCTTCTTGAGACTTCATATGAAAAGTCAACATGGCCCGGTGTGTCGATAAGGTTAAAAATATAGCAGTTGCCGTCCAGCTTGCAATTATAAAGAACCCTGACGGCATGGGCCTTGATTGTTATGCCCCTCTCCCGCTCCAGATCCATATCGTCAAGATACTGTTCAAGCATGTCTCTTGAACTGACCGTATCAGTCATCTCAAGTATCCTGTCAGCAAGCGTTGACTTGCCATGATCGATATGCGCAATTATTGAAAAATTCCTTATTAAATTTATGTCTGTCATTTATTCTATCTCCGAGTACCCTGTATTCCTGCGTTTTAAATTCTTAAAGAGGCCAAAAGCAAATTTTATTTCCTCCATCTTAAGCAAATATGTAAACAGCAGGTATATGCCTGCAGAGGCTATTATGATGGAAAGAAGAATAAAAATAAAATACCACAGGTTAGTGTAAGCATATTTTTTTAGAAAATGCCATAAAAAGTAAATTGCAATGCCCATTACTGCTGATGAAAGAACTATCTTGACGTAAGATTTTATTATCCTCTTTCCGCCGAGAAAACCGACTTTTTTCCTTAAAATTATTATAAGGGTGACCACATTAAAAACTGATACAAGGGTCGTTGAGAGGGCAACCCCTGAAACATTCATAAACCTTATGAGGACCCAGTCCAAAATCGCATTAAGCGCAATTGAAAAAACTGCCACCTTAAGAGGCGTTTTAACATTCTTGAAAGCATAAAATATCCTGTTTAAAATCATTAAAAGCCCGAAAAAAACAAGTCCCAGGCTGTGAAAAATCAGTATATATGACACTGTTTCTGTATTCTGGGCGGTAAAATTATTGCGCTCGAAAAGCAGCCTTATAACCGGATAGCTTAGAATGATAAGGCCCGTAACCGCAGGTATCATTATATAGCCTATTTCCCTTACTCCGAGCGAAAAGCTTTCCTTTATGCCGTTTGTGTCCCCGGAAGCAGCCTGGCGTGAAATAAGTGGATAAAGCACAGTTACTATGGCAACTGAAAAAATCCCCAGTGGCAGATTTGCAACTCTCCAGGAAAGGTCAAGCGCAGTGGTGTTGCCTGCGCCAAGTCCCAGAGCAAAAAATTTATCGACACTGTTGTTTAACTGCACTGCGCCAAGGCTTAAAAGTATCGGAAGCATCAGGGAAAATACCTCTTTTACTGCCTTGTTTTTAAAATCAATGATGAAACGGTACCGGATTTTTGCAACCCTTATCTGCGGCAATTGGACAATAAGCTGGAAAACCGAACCGGCCATTGTGCCTATTGCCATGCTTATTATACCAAGCCTTAAAGTAAACACTGACACAGATATAACTATAAGAATGTTTAATATAAACGGAGCAAGTGCCGGGAGCGTAAACAGGTTATGGGCATTCAGGATACCCGTTGTCAGGCCGGATATGCTGAGCATTAAAACAGAAAACGCCATTATCCGGTTCATTATGACAAATTTTGCAATGTCGAGCTGATTACCGGCAATTTTCGACAAAAGCATTCCAATCTGTGGCGAAAAGACAAAAAGGGCCGCAGATATTATAATGAAAAAAATAATCATTATGTTTGTAACAGAACTTACAAAAGTTTCTACTTCCTGCCTGGTTCTCTCTTTGATATATGACGAATAGACAGGAATGAACGCTGCAATAATTAGTGACTGGGCAAAAAGTATATAAAAAAGGTTAGGTATAAAAAAGGCCCAGGTGTAAGCGTCAGTATCATAACTCATTCCAAAGTACCCGGCCATGATTTGATCCCTGACCAGCCCTGATATTTTGGAAAGAAGAGTTACAATAATGACGATAACGGTTGCGCTAAATATTCTTTTCCTCGAAAGGAGGAAGTCTTCCTTTATCTCCTGCATAATTTTGGTATTATATCATTATAATTTGTAAATATAATAAATATTTTTGTTTTTTAAAAAAAGATGCTAAAATACCTAGTCGTTTAAAAATTATTGTATTTCGGAGGTTTAAGTATAATTGCCAAACATTAAGTCACAAATAAAAAGAGACAAAACAAATATCAAGAGTGCTGAAAAAAACCATGTATTGAAAACAAAAGTCAAAGGTCTGAGCAAGAAATTCAGGCAGACTGTTGACGCCAAAGATACAGATGGAGCAAAAGTTGTTATGAGCTCCTATTTTAAAGCGCTTGATAAAGCCGCAAAAGCCAATACTGTAAAGGATAACTTTGCCGCCAACAAAAAATCAAAAGCCGCAAAATATTTAAACAAGGCAGAAGCAGCCAAACTAAATAATACAGAAGAAGTCAAGACGGAGAAGGCTGCAGCAGTCAAACCTGTTAAAGCAGTGGCGGCCAAAACTGAGAAGACAGCAAAAACCAAATCAGGAAAAACAGAAAAAGCCAAATAGTTTTTAAGTCTTGCAATGGGCGTGAATTATAAGAATAGTAAAATATGAGCTTACTGGCTCTTGACGTTTGTAATATCTATTGCCATTTTTGCAAAAAACATAAAATCCTGAACCTCTTTTTCTGATCGCAGCAGCATGTCATGTCTGTTTAATATGTCAAAAATTTTGATTATTTCTTCCTTTTCGTATTTTCTGCAATACCTTGTATATTTCTCTGATACAGGCTTTACCATGTGGGGAAATTGGACAAGGGTTCTTTCTAGGTATTTCTTAAAACTGCCCGAGCTGTTTGTTCCTGCCAGGTAGGACCCGCCGTAAGTCTGGCTGTTTTTTTCTCCCGGGCCCTTTTTTTCAATATCAGCCTTTAAATACAGAAATGCTTTAAACATTCTGTGTAAAAGGGTAATAAGGCCCACCATGCCCTGTTTGTCCTGTTTTTCGCCTGAAACAACCTTTAGGGTTTTTAAAGCACCTTCTTTTTCCCTGTTTCCTATATGGTCCACGACATCAAATATCTTCATGTCATACACCCGGTTTACAAGTTTATCCACCATTTTGTCATTAATGGTTTTATCTTTTGCCGAGATTATGTAAGTATGAAGTTTTTCATATTCTGTCTTTAAAAGGCTGCTGTCAAAGTTTACATTTTCAATTAATCTTACTGCAGCTTTTGAAGTAAAACTGATATTGTCCAGCCTGCATCTTTCGTCCAGCCACTTCCTTAAATTGCCGGCCTGAGGCGCATATATTTCTTTAATATCGCCTGACTTTTCAATTTCTGCCAGGAGCTGCTTGTCAATCTTGTTCTTCTTCAGTGTGGTAAGCACAATAAGGATGGTGCCAAAGCTGTCTTTGTTAAAACTTTTTAACTGGTCCGTCAGCATTTTTATGAAAGCACTATGCGCCGTCTCCAGATTCCTGATTATGGCTACTTTTTTCTCGGAAAAAAAAGAAGGGGTGTTGTAAAAGCTGGCAAACTCTCCTGTCTGTTCTTCCTCGTCTGCATCAAATATTTTAAAGTCCGAGTCAAAATCTATTTTACTGTTTAAAAAGTTTTTAACCTCTGCCAGCTTCTCTCCAAGTGCTGAGGAGCTTTTGCTTATGTACAGATAGACAGGTTTGAGGTCACTTAAATTTTTCATAATTATTGTTTGTCTGGCTATAGGGTCAAAATGCGTTTATTCAAAACAATTCGCTGTGCGTTCCTGTCCTGGTTAGTGTTAAAGTCAAAATATCCTTTTGGACTTTATAAATCAATAGCCAATCAGGGGTTATGTGACATTCTCTAAAACCTGAGTAGTTGCCGCTTAATGCATGGTCGTTGTTCTTTGGAGGCAATGGTTTTTCATTGCATAACAATGATACGATTTCCTCAAACAAAACGGTGTCGCAACCTCTTTTTTGAACTAACTTAAAATCCTTTTTAAATCCTGCAGAATACCTAACTTTAAGCATTTAAATCCTTCATCAGTTCATCAACGTTATCAAAAGTACGACTCATATTCAGGTTATTGTTTACATCATTCATTGCTGCAATTGTTTCCGAGTTTGGCTTTGGCAGCTGCATTTGAAATGGGAGTCCGCCCTGCATCAAGGATTGATGAAAAAAGATATTAACAGCATCTGACACGCTAATGCCAAAATTTGAAAACAGGTTTTCTATTTGTTTTTTTGTTTCTGCTTCGGTCCTTATATTAATAACAGATGTTTTGGCCATAATAAATCATCTCCTTGTATTTGTAATTTCACTTTAGTAAATTGATTATAGTACAAATTATACACAATTACTATACATTTTACTAATTTCTACTGCCAGGTTTAAGAAAAATTATAAACTTACCCAGAAACGTGGATTTGATATAAGATAACGTTTGCAATAGATAATCACCCGATTTCACTGACATTATACTTATTTAAAAAGCGCCATTGTTTAACGGACACTGAATTGAGGATGTTTTCCAAATCCTGATATTGGTATTTACTCCCGGACAGATTTTTGCTAACATTTCTCATTTATACTGGGATAATATTTTTGTTTTTTTACCGGATTTGCTATGCAAAAGAAGAAGAATTTAAAACTATTTTATCTGGGATGCTCCATTCTGGGTTTTGTCATTCCCATATTTGATCCCCTTTATCCTTATTTCTCCAGGAGTTTCAATGTAGGATTTGATAAGATTGGGCTTGTGTTTTTTGGCGGTTCTCTTACTGCAATAATAGCTATAATTTCTGCCGGATTGCTTTCTGACAGATTTCCTTTAAGAAGAATTCTATTATGGTCTTTTGCAATTTCCTTTGCAGGTTTTGCCGTATTTGCCATATTCCATAATTTTACAGGTTTGATAATATCGGTAATTCTGGTAAATATCGGTGTGACCATCTACTGGCCCGTTTTATATGCCAAAGTTTTTCATGACCACCCTGAAAATTATTCAACAATGTATATCAGGCTTGAACGTTTTTACTATCTTTCCACTGCTTTCGGCCCACTGCTGATTGCCCTGCTGCTTTATCTGGATATAACGCCACGCTATATTTTCATATTCCTAATGCTTTTATTTGTTTTACTTTTTTCCATGTTTTATGCAGGATTCAGAGATAAAACATCAATCACTCCAGGTGTTTCAGATTCAAAAGCAGGACAGGCACAAACTGTTTTCGGTAATGTCGGCAATGGCATCGGGGACACCGGCATGGGCTCCTTTGCCGGATCGAAGCCTCATTGTGATAAAGCAATCCAATTGCCGCAAAAAGTAAAGCTGCATAAAAAAATAGCAGGATTTTTTACCCCGACCGTAATCTTTGCCAATCTTTCGCTTACCTTCTTTGGAGGTGTTATGGTTGGAACTTCAGCGTGGCTTACAACTTATTTTACCTCTTTAAATATTGCAGTATCACTCAGCTCAATTTTTGTTGCAGTATTCTGGTTTGCCACATTTCTTGGCCTTCAAATAATGTCTAAAATAGTCGATAAAATAAAAGAAGAGAAAATTCTTTTTTACGGCGGCATAATCAGCTCTGTAAGCTTAATCTCCTTTAGCTTTATAAATATTATTTCTATTAAAGTTTTCTTCTTAATTCTGGTGGGGATGTCACTTTCAGGAATATACCCATTGTGTGGAGCAATAACTATAAGGGCCAATCCTAAGTCGGCCGGTACCTCTTCAGGTATTACAATTGCCATGGGGTTGGCAGGAGGGTTGATTGTTTCACCTGTTATGGGATTTGTTGCCCAGTATTTAAGCAAAAGCTATGTGCCGTATGTTCTGGTAATATTGGCAGTGCTCGGAACTATCCTGTCTGCTGTCTTATTAAAAATTAGCCCTGATAAAAGCCAAAGCGCCGCTAAGGTTTGAGATTATAATTTAAGTTCGAAAAATAAATCATTCCTCCCGCTGTATTGACAGAGCCTGGCCCAATTCACCTAAAGTGGAACAATCCTTTTTTTAGGTCCAAAGTAATTCTGTGCAGTCTACAACTATTTTTTAAGTCTAGTCGAAAATATTCTTAACAAAGCATTGAAGATTTGTGGTCCCTGGCTTTTTTCCTGTCTAACCACATCGACAAGGCGACAAATACGATTGCCAACGTAAAATAATAAATAATCATTTGATACGATTTAAGATTTGAAAGGCTTATTACATTAAAATCAGAGATTTTATAGATGCGGGCTATTTTCAACAAGACTTCAATAATCGGTCCCGCCGGCTTTAAAATAAATCCTCCGAGTGGGGGCCATAATAAGGACAGGAAAGATGCAGTGAGCAAAATCGCAAGGAGAATGTAAAAAACCGGGGACGCCATCAGATTTGCCGGAATCGAAAAAACGGGCAATTCCCGGAATAAAAAAATAATCACAGGGAATATGAATATGCTAACCGAAACAGTTGTAATTATTGAAGATATAAAGTAATTTTCTCCCCTCATTCTCCTTTTGGATCTCTTATAGGCGCTATCAGGATCATCTGCATCCGGAAAACTGCCAAAAATACGGCTGCCGGACTTTTGCACACTTTTTGTTATAAACTTAAACAAATCTGTGATAACCGGGTTAAGATACAAAATGCCGGCCATGGATGTAAAAGACAGCCAGAACCCCCAGTCATAAAAAAACTCAGGGTTTAATGCCAGAATAATAATAAAGGAAATACTTAAAATAATCTTTTTATTATACTGCCTTTCCAACAGATTCGCGGTAAGGACAAATACAGACATCACAGTCGCCCTTAAAGCACTTGCCTTTTGGCCCACAATAAAATTGTACATAAATAATATCAGGATAATAAAAATAAAACTGAGAAGCTTTAAGATCCTTTGGCCCTTCCATCCGGCGCCAGAGGGCCTCAAAATGAAATTAAAAAAAACAGTTGCAAGATAGATAAAAAAAGTTATATGTAGCCCGGATATTGCGACAAGATGATAAATGCCGCTTTTCCTGAAATCTGTGATGATCTTTTCAGAGATGTTATTTGTGTTTCCAAGAATTATGGCTTCACACAGTGAGGCAGCTTTATAGTCAAGACTGTCATAAAAAGTATTTCTAATGCATTCATAGAATCTGCTTCTGATATTGTAAATTTTTTGCCCCGCACTGCCACTGTCTGTTTTAATAACATTATCCTGATTGGCCGTAAGGCTCATAAAACCATCATTACTGTAAATACTGCAGTTAAAGCTTATAAAATCATCTCTTTTTAAAAAAAGACTGTCATTTGTTCTGATTCTGACAAATACTTCATCTGTTGCATTTATAACCCGTTCATTGCCTGTAGTTAGGTCCTTCAATATCAATTGATCTGTGGAAAGCGAAAAAAAACTTGCTCCATTTACATTTTTTACGTGGCCCGATATCCTTCCCGCTACACTTATCTCCAGATTTTCTGCCGGTCCGGCATTCTGCCAAAGCAAACCAAGGATCTGTCCGTCTCTTGACATGAAATAAATACTCGAACTTAAAAATCCGCAAGCAAAAAAAATGGCAATGGGGTAAAGAAGGGCGACCTTAAGTAAAATATTCTTACCTGATGGAAAATTTATTTCAGGTGTTTTTCTGATTGTGAATCTGCTGCGTGCTGCTATGATTGTAAATCTGCTGCATGCTGCTATGATTGTGAATCTGCTGCATGCCGAAAGAATAATTATCCCTACTGCAAGAACCGTGATAAAAATAGCAGGCAGTTTATTCTGGATGAAATCTGTTATCATTTTCTCATAAGCAAACCTGCATAAAATAAATCCGCCCGCCAGGGCAGCTGCCCAGAGTATATGGTAATACCTTTCTGTCAGATTGAAATCAGTTCCTTTACCTTTTCAAATTTTATTTCCCCTATTCCTTTTACATTTTTAAGTTCTTCTTTTGATTTAAACGGACCATACTTCTCCCTGTACGAGATAATATCCTGCGCTATTATTTCACCGATTCCCGGGAGTGATTCAAGCTCCCCGGCTGATGCAATATTTACATTTACTATTTTTGACTGGCTGTCAGCGGATTCCCCTCCGGAGAAAGTGTTCTGGGTAAAACCGCTGATATAGTCAAAAAAACTGCCGTCTTTTGACACTTCCTCTAATGAAGGTATGTAAACCATTTCACCATCACTCAGTTTTTTGGCAAGATTTACAGCTTCAAGACATGCATTTTCACTTGCTCCCCCGCAGGCTTCCAGAAGCTCCTCTGTCCTTGCGTCACTTTCAAGTTCATAGACACCCGGGTTTTTTACATAACCACAAATGTACGCCTTTATTTTTATGACAGTGCCTCCGTCGGTTGTTGTCTGGCTGCCGCCTCCGGCATCAGCCGCGGTCTGGTCGTTTCCTGTGCCATTTATATCAGTACTTCCGGTGAAGTTTTGATCGGTATTGGAACTTCCAATGCCGGAGGTACTTTGATCGGCATCTGCACCGGTTTTGTCGCCGGTACTTTTATCAGCAATTACTCCGGCTTTGTCGATGTAATTGCCTGCAGAAGTATCATCGGAAGCATCACCGGAATTATTCCCTGTATTTGTGTCGTTGTTTGAGTCGCCATTATTGCCGTAAGTTTTCCCGGTAAGTTCAGCAAAATAACTTTTAAGTATATTCTCTTTTTTTGTAATCACATTTTTCTGGTAAAGATATATCCCAAAAGCTGCAGAAGAAATCAGAACCACGATTAAGAAAAACGAGACATACAGGTTTTTATTTCTTCTGTATTTAAAACTTCCAATAAAGAATACGAGTTTTGATATTTTATATTTAAGCTCTGAGACATCCATAATTAAAAAATCCTGATAAAACAAGTAGTTATTGTATCTTTGTGTATTTGCATAATAGCATAATATTTTATATATTGAAATACTTTTTTTGATTTTTTTACTTAGAGCAGGTTTTCTAAAAAGGTTTACTTTTGGTTTTATTGTCTTAAAGACTTCTGTGCTTTTGGCAAAACATGCAAAAATCAGGCTTTCTGTGGATGCTTAAAATAGTGGGGAATTATTTTTGCAAAACTGTCCTATTTTACTCTGCAATAAATAGCAATTAATGGACTTACTGTAATTCTTGGCGTTAACTAT
>CAYZUS010000016.1:22996-39750 GCA_964481885.1 uncultured Actinomycetota bacterium
TATTAGTAGGATAATTGGATTGTTGCTGGAATTATCATCCGGGTTTCAACTTTTGCAATGAATACTTTGCTGCCTGGAAGGGACAATGTCTGCGTAGCTGATTTATAGTGAGCAAGGGCTGATCTGGAGAGAACTATTACTGCTTTTCTGACTTCCGGTGTTCATTGGCAGCCACAAAAAAATCGGGGCGAGAGCATCCCTCAATATCCCGGCTGCGGACTTATGATCCTTATTCAATACAATAAACAGCCAATATGATATTTCACCATTACACTATTATCTTTCCCATGGCAGAAAGTCCATTGGCTGCATTTATTCTTTTATGACGATATTTACAAGCTTGTCAGGTACCACGATTTTTTTAAGTATTGCTCTGCCGTCAATAAACCTTTGGATTTTTTCTGAAGAAAGAGCGATTCTCTCGAGCTCGCCGGAGTCGGACCCCTTTGCCAGCTCTGCCTTGTCACGAAGTTTGCCGTTTACCTGGAAGATTACGGTAACCATATCTTCAGCAGCAATTGTTTCATCATAATCCGGCCAGCTGCTCCTGTGAATACTTCCTGTATTTCCCATGCGGTTCCATAGCTCTTCTGTCAGAAAGGGAGCTATGGGAGACAGCAGCATTAAAAGTTTTTTTGTAGTCTCAAAAACCAGCAAAGAGTTTCTGTTGCCTTTTAAGTTTTCCTCATTATATTTATTCATCATGTTTACAAGTTCCATAATGGAACTGATTGCCGTATTAAAATTAAACCTCTGCAGGATATCTGAAGAAACCTTCTTAATGGTCTGATGAAGCTTTCTGTACATATCTTTTTCAAATGAACTTAAGTTTCCGCCATTAAACTGGGATATTAAAGCATTCTGTGTTTTGGCATTGTTATTGTCCTCTGTTTTATCGTCAGTAAAACTTTTACCGGGGGAAGCATTCTGGCTTCCCGCGAAACCTTTTTCTGAAACGGTATCCCGGCTGCTTCCAGGGTTCTTAAAGCCTGAAGCTTCCAGAAATTTAAGGTTATCAATAACCAGCCGCCAGAATCTTTTTAAAAACCTGCTTGACCCATCAACTCCGGAGTCGTTCCAGTCAATCGGCGAGTCTGCCGGCCCGACAAAAAGTATATAAAGCCTTAAGGTGTCTGCACCATAGCTGTTGTACACCTCCGAGGGGCTCACTACATTGCCCTTTGACTTTGACATCTTCTGTCCGCCAAGGGTTACAACGCCATGCGGGTAATATTTTATGAATGGTTCCTTAAAATCTACGAGCCCTGCGTCATACAGAGCCTTTACGAAAAACCTGGAATAAATAAGGTGCATGGTCGCATGCTCTATACCGCCAATGTACTGATCCACAGGCATCCAGTATTTAACCGATTCCTTGTCAAATGCGCCAGTTTCCAGATGAGGGCTGCAGTATCTTAAAAAATACCAGGAGCTGCAGACAAAGGTATCCATTGTGTCTGTTTCCCTTTTTGCTGGTTCGCCGCACTTCGGGCATTTTGTATTTACAAATTCTTCACTGTATGCAAGCGGTGAAAGTCCCGTTGGTTTAAAATCAACATCATGCGGCAGGAGCACAGGAAGATCGCTCTCGGCCACCGGCACTATTCCGCATTTTTCACAGTAAACTACCGGTATCGGTGCGCCCCAGTATCTCTGTCTGGAAATGAGCCAGTCTTTCAGCTTGTAATTTATGTCAGCCCTGCCTATTTTATTTTCTTCCAGGTATGCAGTGATATCTCTTTTCCCTTTTACAGATGCCATCCCTGAAAATTTTCCTGAATTTATCATAATGCCTTCTTCAGTGAAAGCTTCCGTCAAATCAGGATCAGAACTGCCGTCAGGAGATATCACCTGCCTTATTGCGATACCGTATTTTTTTGCAAAATCAAAATCACGGTTGTCATGTGCAGGCACTGCCATTATTGCCCCTGTCCCATATTCAGCCAGGACATAATTTGCAATCCAGACAGGAATTTTTTCGCCGCTTAACGGGTTTATGACATATCTGCCGGTAAAACAGCCGATTTTTTCAATTTCAGCTGATCCCCTCTCAATATCGGTCTGCTTTGAAATCAAAGCCCTGATTTTTTCAACCTCTTTTTTAAAGTCCTCGCCGGTAACAATACTGCTTACAAGAGGATGCTCTGCAGCAAGAATAAAAAATGTCACGCCAAAGAGCGTATCGGGCCTTGTGGTAAACACGGGTATTACGACTTCTTCTTTAGCATCGTCAAGCTTATTATCATCAACCAGCACAAAATCGACCCGGGCTCCTTCGCTTCTGCCGATCCAGTTTTGCTGTATGGTTAGTACTCTTTCAGGCCAGCCTTCCCTGATTAGTTCCATGTCATCAAGGAGCCTCTGTGCATAATCAGTGATTTTGAAAAACCACTGTGAAAGAACCCTTCTTCGAACCTGGCTGTCGCACCTCTCACATTTTCCGTCGACTACCTGCTCATTTGCCAGAACTGTCTGGCACGAGTCACACCAGTTAACAGCAGCTTCCTTCTTTTCAGCGAGACCCATCTTATATAAAACCAGAAACAGCCATTGTGTCCATTTGTAGTAATCAGGATTGCATGTAATCTCTTCATCTTCAAAATCATATGTCATGGCCATTCTTTTTAAGGCTTTTTTCATTTTGCCTATGTTTGCCATTGTGCTCTCATAAGGGTGAATGCCGCTTTTTATCGCAGCGTTTTCTGCAGGCAGGCCAAAAGCATCAAAGCCTATTGGGTGCAGGACATTATGGCCCTTTCGGGCAATGACCCTTGCAACAACATCACCAATAGTATAATTCCTTGCGTGCCCCATGTGCGGCTCTCCGGATGGATACGGAAACATTTCAAGAACATAATATTTTGAATTTTTTTGTGAAGATTTAAGTGAATAAATCTTTTCTTTTTCCCAAACCCTGAGCCACTTTTCCTCTAATGGCCTGGGTTCATAAGTATCACTGGTTTCCAATCCTAAATTACACTGTCCCCTTCTGTGTTAATGCCCTATATTCTAATGCCTTTATGGCCCAAATGCCCATATTCAATACAACTCCAACGATATCCCGGATTTTTAAAACAACTTTTACATCATGAAAGTCGTTAAATTTCAATGTCACATACAAGCTTTACCAGAAACATGGCCCTTTTCTGACATTGCTTTCAGTTTGAAAGTCTGCAAATTTAAATATCTTTTACTTCCATCCTGATGCCGTCATCAGAAAATAATGATTCCTCATCCTGAAATATATTTTCACCGGAACTCATATCCTCACCGGTACCATCATTAATATCTGTGTCTGAGCCCTTTAATCTTATGACTTTTGAATCCCGCCAAAGCCTTTCAATGTCATAATACTGCCTGTATTCATCAGTGAAAACATGAACCACAAAATCATCAAAATCTATCAGTATCCAGTTTCCTTCCGCAGCACCCTCGACATGCATTGCATAAATATTGTACTTCTTTAAGTTTTCCTGTATTTCTTCAGCAATGTGCCTGGTGAGCCTTGTGTTGCTTGCGCCGATTATGACAAAATAGTCTGTAATAGCAAGCCTTGGGCCTACATTTAAAATTTTTATATAATCAGCTTTTCTTTCATCTGCAATTTCTGCAGCAAATTTTGCAGCCTCGAAAGAATCCTTAAACACCATTTTTTTTACTTTTGGCTCCTTTTTAACTGTCGTGCCACTGGATTTATCCGAATTTTTCAGATTTTTGGTGATGCTGGACTTTTTTGTCCTGGATGCCTTAATGGGTCCAGCCTCGGATTTATCAACCTGACCTGTTGAAATTTCTCCAGCTTTCCCGGCTTCGGCTTCTGCAGCTTGCACCGCTATGGTTTTTACCTTTTTTACTCTTGATACTTTAAGCTGGCCGGTGACGGTTCCTGAGTTTTGTTTTGCTGCAATATCTCCCGTCGCCTCCACGGTCATTACTTCATCAGCCTGGTCTGTCCCGGGTTCATTTTTAACTATTTGTTTTTTAATTTTTTTTATTTTTTCCACTATTTTGTATAATCACTCCCTATTACTATTGTTATGTCCACTTTATCGGGGTTCGTTGAAGATTCTGAGATTGCCCCGATTCCCAGTGTTTTTTTGATACTTTCAGCCATTTCTTTTATTCCCGCCTTATCGGTATGGATGATGACCTTTGTGGCAGTGTATTTAAAATTGTCTGCATTTTTTGTTTCCTGTACCTTAATTGTATTCTGTCCATTATTGAGTTCTTTCTCAAGAATTGACTTCACGGTTAATGCAATACCGCTGGTTCCTTCACCATTTAAGATATTTAAAATAAAAACTTCTCCTGCAGCAACAGCTTCTGCTGTTGTTTCACTGCTTTCTGATGATGTTTCTGCAGATCCGTCAGAACTGGAAGTGCCGGCTGCAGCTTCCGCAGCTTTTTGGGTTGCTATTTCCAAATCAAAATCCTTACCGATTATAAGTATCAGGTCAGTTGCCTGAGCTTTGGTTTCATCATTTACTGAAGCTCCTACAAACAGAACACTCATCAGGTATTCCGCTGATTTTAAAAAAGATTCATCCGGTAATTTTAGAACCACCTGGGTCTTTTCGTACTTGCTTGGCGCGTCACCGACATTTGTAACGCTGTATCTTACTGTTCCATCTGCAAATTTCAGGCCCTTCAAAAGCTCTGCAGTTTTACTTGCAAGGCCCTTTGTGCCAACACCATTTAACACTGATACAGTCATCGTCTGGCCTGTTTCGACAACAGCAGTATCAACAGGCACAGAACTTTCCTGTTTGAATATGTCAAGCACCCTTGCAATGTCAGGAACAAAGACTATGGAGCCTGTTTCTTCATCAGTAGATTCAAATCTTCCATCAAGCGCATAAGACTTGTTGAGCTCATCTGAAATTCCGGCTGCTGTTGAAATAAACTCTGAAAGCTCTTCAAGATTTAAATCAGTGTCAATAAAATCATTTATTATTGTGAGATTCTTTGCAAGTTCGCCATCTTTGCTTCCCACAATTTTTCTCATTATACTATCAATGAGCAACTTCTGCATCCTGACATCTGATATTGCCAGTTCCGGCGTGTTGCCGCTGTAATATTTCATAAAATTCAGGGCCGTTTCACCGTTTAAAATATTGTCCCCTTCTTTTAAGTCTATTTTTGCACCTTCCGGAGTTGAAATCGCAAGAGCTTTATCAAGGGTAAGTTTTATCCCCTCCAGTTTATTGACAGTATTTAAAATGTCCATTAAGAGGTAGTTGCTGACATCCATTCCAATATTGTTTTTTAATGAAAGTTTTATCAGATCCATTCCACCATATTCCACGGACTTCTTTATGCTGTCAAGACCAAAACCCGGGATTTCAAATAAAGTATTAGTCGGAACACAAAGTGAAATAAGCTCAGTTTTTGTACTGGAATATTTGGAAAATATCACTGAGTTGATATCCGGCTCAAGAAGATTGACCCCTGCGCCGCAAATGACAATGCTTAAATCTTTGCCAAGTTTCATTGAACCGGGAACGACGATTGACTGCTCAGTAGTTGCCGCGGCAGCTTCGGTTTTACTGCTTTTGTTTTTCAGGAATCGTATTCCAAAAACCAGGCCGATTGCAATCGCCGTTAGCAATACCATTATTACAAGTGAAGAAATTATTACCCTTATGCGTCTTTTTTTCTTTTTTGTTTTTATGCTCCTGAACCCTCCGTCGTCCTGACGGTCCTCTTGCCCAAAATCTTTTATATCAAAATCTTCATCCTTAAAAAAGTCGTCACTTTCCATGTCTTTTGAGCGGCTGGCTCGTTTTTCATTTTTCGGTTCGGTATAACTGTCATCATCATTATCAAAGTTAAGTCTCTTGGCATCTTTACTCTCGCTGTATTCATCATAATTATCATAATTCTCTGAAAAATCTTTTCCTCTCCTTAGCCTGGCTGCGGGATCGTTTTCACTGCCATATTTGCTGGGTACTTCTTTTTCACTTCTGTAATTTTTGCCTTCTTTTAATGAATACTTCTTAAACAGGTCATCCTCATCCCGTGTGAAAATATCGTCATCATCATACTTTGACTTGTCGTCAGATGGCATTTTTTAAACCTCCGTGAATATAATTCCAAATTTTTGCACTATCAGGGTGAAGAACATTGTTTCCCTTTATTATGTATATTATATTACTTTTATAAACTTCCAGTAAACACATATTAATGTTCTCCAAAGATAACTTCCTTAATTTTTCAACACCTTCGTAGTTCCTTGTTTGTTCTATCTTGTCTGCAATATAGAGTATTTTATCTGTAATGCTCATTTTAACCGAACCGATAGTATGAATCCTGACCGAATTTAAAATATCCCTGCCCTTTATCTTAAAATCTCTTTCAAGCAAAAATGGCGCCACAAAACCATGAAGTATCGGTTCGCAGCACAGCTCAAAGTCACTTATACTTAGCTTTTCTTTAACAGCAATTGCCTTAAGTTCTTCGAAGCTGAAAATCTTTCCATAATCATGAAGCAGTGCTGCAGATGCAAGATTAAAACACAGCTCAGGGATTGTTTTTGCATGGCTGTTTATTCCGCTGGCCACTGCAAAATCCTCAGGGCCCACAATATTTGCATAATCCTCAAACACCGTGTCACCTTCAAAATGATCAAAGCTGATGCCGCCGGCGGATGCCGGGTCTTTAAAATCGCTGCACTCTGCACTTGCAAAATCATTCAAATCGCCGGCAACGGCGCGACACTCAAAAAAGCCATCTTCTGCCCTTGCAGCATCATTTAAATCACTGCCGGCCCCGTTTAACAAAAATCTGTATGCCATTTTAAAGCAATAATTCAATGTTCCAATGGAATGATTGAAAAGTTCCGGACTCATTGCGGTCCTGAGGAAAGCGCAAACAGATTGCAGAAAGACAAACTGCTTTTCTGTCAGGATTTTTTTCAGATTAACTGTATAATCCATGTTTTAAAATATAGTTTACTGCCCCCTCCGGCATAAGGTATTTAATGGGCCTTTTGTTTCTTATTCTTTCCCGTATATCTGTAGATGAAATAGCCAGCGCCGGTATTTCCATTAAAAAAATATGGTCCTTTGCGTCAGACGGGCGCGTATACAGTTTTTTCTTTAAATCTTCTATTTTTGAAATATCATATCCCGGTCTTGTGGCAGCAATAAACTTATAAAGATTTGTTATTTCTACCGGGTTTTTCCACGTAAGAATCTCAAGAATGGCATCGGCACCGGTTATAAAGTAAAGAGTCACCTTTTCTTTAAAGATCTCCTGAAACCGTTTGAGGGTATCAATGGTATATGAAGTTTCCTTAATATCTATTTCAATTCTTGATACCAAAAAATCTGCATTTGAAGCTGTGGCAATAACTGTCATAAGATATCTGTCCTCGGCTTCAGCAAGCAAGCCTGATGTCTTGTGCGGAGGCATGCCTGTCGGCACAAATATTACTTTGTCAAGGTTGAATTGTTTTAGGGCTTCTTCTGCTGTAACCAGGTGACCATAATGGATAGGGTTAAATGTCCCTCCCATTATTCCCACCTTGAGGTGTTTCTTTACCTGAAGCATACTCATTAACTTGTCTATTTCCATTGCATTTAACCTTTACTTTTATTCCCTGATCTGGCCGGAGCCGTATACGATAAATTTATTGGTCATAATCTGTGCAAGTCCCATGGGTCCCCTCCAGTGGAGCTTCTGGGTGCTTATGCCTATCTCTGCTCCCATTCCGAATTCGCCCCCGTCAGTAAATCTTGTGGAAGCATTTACAAAAACTGTGGAAGAGTCACATCCGCTTGTAAAATAAAGTGAATTATTGTAATCAGAAGTTATTATTGCCTCCGTATGGCCAGAACCATATTTGTTGATATGCTCCACAGACTCCTGAATACTGTCGACGACCTTTACAGCTATTATGAGATCAAGATACTCCTCATACCAGTCTTCTTCGACTGCAGCTACTGCAGAAGGATAAATATTTATCGTCCTGTCACACCCCTTGATAATGACATTTTTTTCTTTCAGGCTCTCTAGGATTTTCGGCAGCAAATCTTGAGCAACATCACTGTGGATCAACAGTTTCTCGGCAGCATTGCACACACTGGGCCTTTGCGTCTTTGAATTTATTACTATGGAAATGACATTATCAATATCGATTCCATCAAGCTTGTTGTCAATATATATATGGCAGTTTCCTATGCCTGTTTCAATGACCGGAACCTTTGAATTTAAAACAACACTGTCTATAAGGCTTTTGCTGCCTCTTGGTATAAGCACATCAATATACTCCCTGAGCTGCATCAGTTTCTCTGCGTCCTCCCTGTTTCCCGTTGGAATAATCTGGATGATGTCTTCAGGAAAGCCGTTTTCCTTAAGTGCCAAACGCATTATTTCCACTATTTTTAAATTTGTGGAAAGTGCGTGTGAGCTGCCTCTTAATACAACGCAGCTTCCTGCTTTGATGCAAAGAACTGCTGCGTCTACAGTAACATTGGGCCTTGCTTCATAAATAATACCTATTACTCCAAAAGGCACCCTTATATTTTTCAGAATAAGTCCGTTTGAAAGGTTGTGCCCGAAGATTACCTGCCCAACAGGGTCCGTAAGCTCTATTACCTCTTTTATGCCTTCAACAATCTTCTGTATCCTTTCATTGTCAAGCATGAGCCTGTCAAGCAGGCTTTCAGAAATGCCTTCTTCCCGGGATTTTTTTACATCCTCTTCATTTGCAGTAACAATTTCTGCAGAATGTTCTGACAATTTGGAAGCAATGCCGGCAAGCAAAGTATTTTTTTGGGCAGTTTTTACCGCTGCCATAAAGCCTGCACACTTTTTTGCATTTTTTGCGATTTCGAGGACTTTGGACATTTTGTTAAAACCTCATTATTTTCTCTTAAATTTTTTTACTCATAATCATTTTCATTAAAAACAACCAGACTGTCCCTGTGGATCACTTCGCAGCAATACTCTTCTCCATACTCCTTAAGTATCTGCTTTTCATTCTTTCCCCTTATTATTTCAATAATCTCATTGGAAAAATTGCTTATCCCTTTTGCAATAAGCCTGTTATCCATTGAATAAACCCTGACTGTGTCGCCTTTGTTAAAACTGCCCTCTGCTTTTGCCACACCAACCGCAAGAACGCTTTTGCCGCGCGCTTCGACTGCTTCTTCGGCCCCCCTGTCAACAAAAATGTTGCCCTTTGACTGCATACCAAAAGCGATCCACCTTTTTATGCTCTTGACCTTCTTTTGGGTCCTGGGAGCAAAAAAAGTTCCTGCCTGCTCAAAATTTACTATTTTTTTAAGGATATCCCGGGTTTTACTGTCTGCTATAACCATTGGTATTTGCAGAAAAGAACATATCCTTGCCGCTTTAAGTTTTGACACCATCCCACCGGAACTGTATGCCGAGCCTGTTCCGCCTGCTGTCTTTATGATTTCCGGAGTTATCTTCTCTACAAATGAAATAAGTTTTGCATCAGGGTTTGACTGAGGATTTTTATCATACAAACCTTCGATATCTGAAAGAATAACAAGAAGATCGGCCTCAGTTATGCTCGATACAAGCGCAGCCAGCCTGTCATTATCACCAAATTTTATTTCTTCAACTGCGACACTGTCGTTTTCGTTTATCACCGGTATTACCTTTAATTTCAAAAGGTTTCCTATGGTATTCATTATATTGAGATACTGGCTTCTTCGCGTTGTGTCTTCCCGTGTTAAGAGTATCTGGCCTATTTTCAGCCGGTTTTCGGCAAACAAATCACCATATGTCCTCATCAGCTCTACCTGTCCAACTGCTGCTGCCGCCTGCAGAGTGGAAATATCTTTTGGTCGAACCAAAATGCCCAGATACTGCAGACCGGCAGAGATCGCGCCGCTTGTAACTATTATAACTTCATATCCGCTCTCCACAAGCTCTGCGACCCCGGCAGTAAATTTCCTCATCTTGTCGACATCCAGGCCACCGTTTTTCAGGGTAAGGCTGCTTGAACCAATCTTTATTACTACTTTTTTAATTTTTTTTAAGTATCTTTTTCTTTCCAATTTTATTTAAGAAGCTGCCAACAAAATAAATATTTTACACTCAATAATTTATTATTTTAGAAAAATTTTTGAGTTTATTGGCTCTGTTTTTTTGAAATATAAATTTTAGCCAACTATTAGGCAGTAACTGCATAAAAATATTATAACAATTACTCTAAAAGCTCAAAAACAAGATTGCCTATTACCACGGTGCTCCCTAATTCCACGCCCATTCTTTTAAGCCTGTCTGCCGTCTTCATCCTTTTTAACCTGTTTTTTAAATATTCAAGCGCTTCCTTGTTTTCAAGATTAGTCATGGAAACAAGCAACTCAAGCCTGGCATTTTTGACAATATACTCTTCTCCTGACCTGATTATCTCAAAGCTTTCTTTTTTAATTTCTTTTTTTCCAACAGAATAGACTTTATAGGATTTTTCCTCCAGCTCTTCAGATTTTTCAATTTCAGCCAGCAACAGCTTCGCCTTTGACACCCTTTCATATAAAACTTTCACCAGTTTGTCGGTCCCTTCTCCGCTTACCGCTGAAATCAGTAAAACAGGTTTCCTGCTTTTCTTCTTAATCTCTTTTACTACAAGATCCAGTTTGTCTCTGTCCAGAAAAAGGTCCGTTTTGTTTATTACGACTATGTAGTCCCTTTTATACAAGGAGGGCTCATATAATTTGACTTCATTACGGAGTACCTGAAAACTTTTTATCAGTTCTTCAGGTTCGTTTTCAAGAAGAAGCGACGCATCCAGGACAACTGCAAGAATCTTTGAGCGCAATACATGCCTTAAAAACCGGATCCCCAGGCCGACGCCCTTATGCGCCCCTTCTATTATGCCCGGTATGTCTGCAACAACAAATGTGTTGTCATTATATGTGACAACTCCAAGATTTGGAGTTAAAGTGGTGAAAGGATAATCTGCAATCTTTGGTTTTGCAGCTGATATCCTGCTTATAATTGTTGATTTGCCGGAATTGGGAAAACCTACCAGAGCAACATCGGCAAGAAGCCTCAGCTCAAGATTTATCCAGGTTTCATCTGATTTTTCACCTTTTTCGGCGAAACCCGGAAAACGCCTTTCCTGGGAAACAAAGTTGGCATTGCCTCGCCCGCCTTTCCCGCCAAATGCTGCCAGGTATTCCTGGCCGTCTTTTTTTAAATCAGCAAGAATCTGGTCTCCGAATTTTATAATGGTGCCTGTCGGGACATGTATAACAAGATCCTCGCCTGTTCTGCCCGTCTTGTTGTTGGGCATTCCTGCCTGTCCGTTTTCAGCTTTAAAATGTACCTGTTTTTTAAAACCCAGCAGTGTGCTTAAGTTTGGTGTCGCTTTTATTATGACATTTCCGCCCCTGGCGCCGTTCCCGCCGCATGCAATTTTTTTATAGCTTCCTTTTAAGAGGAAAAAGCTTACTATGCCATTGCCTCCGTCTCCGGCTTTTATATTGATTTGTGCTTCATCTAAAAACATAATAGTTCAAAAACTCCTGATTTTTTTTAATATTATATATTATAATCTCTTTTAATGGGTAAAAATAATCTGATTTAATGTTTAAAACAATAAGCAGAATGTAAAAATATTTATTTCGCACCAATTGACAGGCTTTGGTTTTGTATTATAGGGTTTATAGAGACGGTTTGTTTTAAAAATGTTATTACTTTTATACTTATTTTCCATAGGGCTGTTTGCCGGACTTGTCGGCTCAGTCATCGGCATAGGGGGCGGGATAATTATCGTGCCTTTTTTAAGCCTTCTTCTAAAAATCCCCATCCATCTTGCAATAGGGACGAGCATTGTCGCTGTTCTTGCCACCTCCCTTGCGTCATCAGTGAGATTTTTTAAAAAGGATATCATAAATATACCACTGGGCCTTGTAATGGAAATACCCACGACTGCAGGGAGCATAATAGGAAGTGTCAGTGTGGCATATTTGAAAAGTGATGCCCTGTTTATTGTCTTTGGATGTTTTGCTTTTGTAAGTGGGGTGCTGGCATTCATAAAGGACAGATTTGCCAAAGACAAGCTTTCGCCAGGAGATGCGCCCGACGATATGGAAGCTCTTAAAGCAGCCAATGTTTCGGGCAGGATATCTGTGAATTCACCTGGCTTTACGGCTGACACTAAACCAGATAGCGGTTCATTGGGCAATGCTTCGGGCGATACGTCAGACAACATTTTAAACAATGCGCTGAGTAATACTTCAGGCAACACCCGGTCTGTAAAATCTTCGATTTTTGATTCAGGTTATTATGATGAGTCCCTGAAACGCATGGTTTATTACAGGACCAGAAGAGTTGCTGCAGGGTCAGGCGTGTCGATATTTGCCGGCTTGTTGTCAGGGCTGCTTGGTGTGGGCGGAGGCATTATAAAGGTTCCGGCCATGAACATAATAATGGACGTCCCGATAAAGGCAGCGACTGCAACGAGCAGTTACATGATAGGAATAACTGCAGTGGTGTCGTCAATAATTTATTTTTATAACGGATATATCAACATGGATATTACGATCCCCACTGTATTGGGAGTCTTGATTGGCGCAACAGCGGGCTCTTTTGCAGCAGGAAAGCTAAAAAGCAGGTATATCGTATTTATTATACTTGTTATTTTTACACTAATTGGAGCATTGATGTTCTTAAGAGGATTTAAAATATTAAATTATTAATTAAAACCAGTTGCAGTAAAACCACCCTTCCCGGAGGCAGGGCATATATGAAAAGCGGCAAAAATTACAGCACTCTGGCAGAAAAGCTATACCTGCTGATTCTTGCAGGACTGTCTGTTGCCGTGCTTCTTCTGGTTACCGGGTTTACAATGGCTCTCATCAATGGCGCTCAGAATTTAAGTCTTGACAGCCTGCAGGAACATGCCTTAAACCCCTCTGGTTTGATTCATGCGATAAAAAACAGTCAGATGCCGGCAAGCATGCTTATAAGCTACGCGGGGCTGCTGACAATGATCCTCGTGCCTGCAGCAGGGCTTGTGTATATAATCGGACACTACACATACATAAAAAAATACAATCTTGCCCTGTCTGCTGCAGGTGTGCTTCTGATACTTGCCATGAGCGCAGTTATAGGCCTGTTAAAATCCTGATTTAACTCTTTTTATTTTTTAGCCTGCCTGAGGTCTGCAACCTGCCGGACCCAACATATCCTGTTTGTTATATTTATTTATTTTTTAGCCTGTCAGCTGCCTGACGTCCAGGTCCAAACTATCCCGTTTTTTATTATATTTATTTATTTTTTGGCCTGTCTGCGGTCAGCTGCCTGCCAGATTGCGTCTTTTAGCAGCATTATAAGTCCACCAAAACCAAACAGGATCCCTGCAAACCTTGCAAGGCCCCCGGCAAACGGTATTGCATAAATGGCCATTATTATTACAAGCCCGATAAGATACGAAAGCACTTTCCACCCGTATTTTTCATGGTTTACCTTTGTCCGTGACAGAATAAGCTGCCCGATAAAATATGCCAGGAAAGCCGTACTCGTATATATCAGGACCAGATATACAATCGTCAGCATGGTTGAAGATGCAAAAAGCAGAATCCCCAGCCCGGCACCGATTATTGTAAGGCACAGAATAATGCCTGCCAGGCATAACACTGATAGTCCTACAGGCACACCGAACAACATGATTGCGCCTCCGGCAACACAGTACCCCAGACTGGTTTTCATCCTGCTGTTAAACTTTTTAAATACTACAGGCAACACCAGAAGCAATATTATTCCTAAGACAAACATGGCAAAAAAAGACACAATTTTACCCATGATCCAGGAGGCTCCAAAAATTCCCCCCAAAATTCCCAGCGGTGCAGCAAAATCTGAACTGTCCATCTTTTTTGGTTCTTCAATCTCTGTAAATTTTATTTCCCCGTTAATAACTGCGCCCTCAGCAATAACAGCCTTATCACCGGAGGAGTAAGCAAGGCCGCCATTAATATCTGCCGCACTGCCTATTGTAACGGTGCCTGCTCCGTCAATTTTCACTCCATTTCCAACTTTGCCGGAAATGTCAATTTGCCCGCCGGAAGCAACAACTTTTCCTTTTACCTCGCCGTTTAAGGAAAGTGTTCCTCCCATAAATACCAGGTCGCCTTCTATGACTGCATTACTGCCTATGGTTACCTGGCCGCCTGCAACAATTACGTCATCATTTATAATTCCGTCAATATTTAAAGTTCCGCCTGCGGCCCGAACATCATCTTTTACATTGCCGCTTATTTCCAGCATTCCTCCTGCTGCCAGCAGGTCCCCGCTTGTTGTCCCCCTGAAGTTCAGTTGTCCCCCCGCAGCCACCAAATCACCATCGATGTCGCCTGAGACATTAACTGTTTCGCCGCTTATATACACATCATCTGCAATACTTTCAGCCAGGTTAACAGTTTCTCCACCCTTTACAGTAAATGCAAAGAGCGGTGAAATGAATGTAAAAAAGGCAATTGACAATACAGACACGAAAAGTATCACTTTTTTCATCTGAACACCTCCAAAATATTAATATGTTTGGTTTATTTGTTTAAGCATTGCTTCAAAAACTTTATATTATCAAATTATTTGCAAAGATTTATCTTAAAAATATTTTAATATTGTTATTTATGTCATCTGTTCAGCAAGAATAAATTATTATTTTACTCCAAAAAAAAGCATACATTGGAGTTTTATTTTTGTTCTGACAGGACAATCAGGCTGTCGCCTGCCGAGAAATTTATAGCCGCAGATTTGTCAGGATTAAGACATATACCAAAATTTTTACTGCTGTTGTTCTCCTCTGAAATTATTTTATACCCGATTGCAAGATCATTTCTGCGGCTTGCAGCTTCAAGGACCGTATAAAAATTGACCGGTCCGGAAAGCTTTATATAATCTTCGATATTTTTCAGGTATATTTCTGAGCCGGATTTGCTCAGCAGGTCCTCAAAAACAGGATTTAAAAGCTCATTTTCTGAAATCTGCGCAAGCAGCAGGCTTATAAGTTTTTCGCTGACAATAAAGTCGTCCACTTTTGCAACTTTCGCAAGGTCCCTGTTATTTACGTCAAGCATCTCGGTTGTTATTGAGAAGTTTAAATTATTTTTTTCAGCAATGTCTCTTAAGTGTATCAGAGTCATAAGTGTTATGCTGTCTGCTTCCTGGATATCAATACCCGGATATGCAAGGACGATTATATGCCTGCAACCTTTTGTGACTAAATTACGGAGCGCTTCGTGGTCATTGGTGTCTGCATCGATAAACCTGACGCCTGAGTCTTTATGGTATCTAAAATATTCACTGAGTTTTAAGTAATTCATTCCTGCTTCCTTACTATCCACAAGAAGGCCTCTGTTGCAGACAACAGCTACTGTGGTGCCGGGTGACTTAAAATTCCTTATCTCTTCAATAATGATAGGCGCCTTTTCATTCCAGCCAAGAATCAGTATTTTTTCCAGCGTATTATATTTTTTACCTGAAGTATTGATTGCTTCTTCACTGATTTTATAATCTCTTACACTTGAGCGGATAATCGTATTGTCATCAGCGCTGATAGCAACAATTCTGTCTTTTGAGCCGATCACAGTTTCCGGAGGAGGATTTAATTTTACGCTGTTTCCTGAGCTTATGCCGATAACAGCGGAATCTTCAAACATAAAAGTCACTTCCTTAAATGTCCAGCCCGATATCCATTCCACCTCGCTTATATATATCTCATCTCCTTTAAATGTCAAAAGATCATTATACACAAGGGAGAGCCCGGGCTGATAACATGTATTTGCAATAAGCCTTGCAATAAAACTTTTATTTAGCACAAAACTTGCCTGTCCTTCACCGGCAATCTTTCCTGAATCGAGGTTCCTGCTTTCATTTAAGGTGGCAATTATCTTAAAAGGTTTGATTCTCGTATTATCCCTGCTGCTGTTAATGGCAATTACAGTCTTTAGCACTTTTGAATCAGAATCCTCGATTATTATTATTGAACGGGATGTTGAAAGATTAACTATTTTCAGATCATTTAAATCAATAGGGCTGCCTTTTCTGCAAATGATTTTTAAATTCCTTGAGGGCCTTATTTTTTCTTTTATGGCTTCTTCCATCTCGGTTTTATCTTTTTGCGCCATTATTACTATTTTGCGCAGCTGCTGATTTGCAGCAGCTTCATTTAACGCTCTTATAACTGTAAATATTATTTCTGACCATCCAAGGATAATGGTATGGTCAAATTCAATTACTTTTGACCTGCCCTGGCGCAATGCCCAGATTTTTTGCTGTATCCCTGCAGTAAGAAGACCGATTAACAGGCTGATAATAAAAATGCTTGCAATTGAAACTAAAAAAGACAGAAAGAAATTCAGCTGACCGGGCTCTGCCCCGCTTAATGTACCTGTCTGTAAGGTCTTGAATAAATTTATCCAGAATATTTCAATAAGGCTCTGACCAGGAATAAGATTTATCAGCCAAAAAACAATGGTAAAAATTATAATTAAAGCAAGCGAGATTATTGCAAGAAAGCCTATAAGAGAAAGGGTTCCTCTTGACATGAGCCCATCAAAAAAATACCTGAATTTTTCTTTAAATGACTTTTTTTGTTTGATTTCTTTAGGTGGAACGCCCATAGCTTTATATTTTAATTCACATAAACCGTTTACGTTGAATAACTAAAAAATCCAGAAAGATGTTTGTTTAATTTAAATTTAAAATTTTCCAAACAGGACCACACGGCCTGACTGCTTGCCGGCAGATAAATAATCACATTGCTCGCCGGC
>CAYZUS010000016.1:39850-41253 GCA_964481885.1 uncultured Actinomycetota bacterium
GGACCACACGGCCTGACTGCTTGCCGGCAGATAAATAATCACATTGCTCGCCGGCGGAGAAGCAATGCACTGCTAATATCAAATAATAATATTACTATGCCAATATTATAGTATTATTTTAATATTTGTTTCATAAAATTAAAAATTTTTTTTGGGGCGCTCGCTGCATTGAAATTAAATCTGTTATTTCCGGATAATTTCACTCTGGCCCGGTCCATGGAAATCCGCTAAACCTGATTCTTTATGGATGTATTGTCTTTATGGATGTATTGTCTTTATGGATGTATTGTCTTTATGGATGTATTATTTTAACAGAAGAAGACTTTTTTTTAAAAAAATCAGCGGTTTCAAAATTCTTTTGATGGTTGCTATAGATTTCCGCCCAAAATATTTAAACTTTTGAAACAGAGTCAGGTGTAAGTGTTTGAAGAAGCGCTTAATTCGGATTTGGGAAATCCAAAAGACAATATACTTTTCAAACTGAAAATATCAAAACTATGGTACTTATAAATCCATCTGAACACATATAAGTACAAAACATCCAAAGTCAGAACAAACAACGTACTGTTAGCACTACCTTATGCGGTTACCACATTTACAAGTTTGCCTCTGGTGCTGCTGGAAATGAATTCGACAATGCCGTCAGCCTTAGCAAACAGGGTATGGTCCCTTCCGATGCCTACATTATTTCCCGGCCTGAATTTTGTCCCTCGCTGCCTGATTATAATGTTTCCTGCATTGACTACCTGGCCGCCATAAATCTTGACACCAAGATACTTCGGCTTGCTGTCCCTGCCGTTTCGTGAACTTCCAACACCTTTTTTACTTGACATTATGCAACCTCCAAAAAAGCTTAAATTGCCTTACTTTAAGGCATATTTATTATAATTAAATATTATTCAGAACCAATCTTGTCAGGATGGAGAAGAGTTAAAAATGGCCTGCTTCCGATTTTTCTTCTGTATCTTTTTTTGGCTTTCATCTTGAAAGCTATGACTTTGTCACCCTTAAACTGTTTCATGATTGTTGCCTCTACAAAAACTTTCTCGAGAATAGGTGAACCGATTGAAATATTATCTCCGTCGCTGAAAAGATTTACAGCATCTATCCTGATCTTGTCGCCTTCTTCTCCAACAATCCTTTCAACAACAATATTTTTATCTTCCTCAACCTTGTATTGTTTTCCACCACTTGTTATTACTGCGTAAATCTCGGGCCTCCTTAATTAACATTGCCTAAAACATGAATCGCTTATTTAAGCCGTTTAAGATATTCTTAAATGAATTAAAACAGAACAAACACACGAAAGCAAATTTTAATGTTTTATCCACAAAATTGCAAGCTGATAATCTAACATATTTACAGGCCGAATGTCAACATCATTTTAGATTATTTTGGATTTC
>CAYZUS010000017.1:0-3310 GCA_964481885.1 uncultured Actinomycetota bacterium
AGATGCGAGAGCTGCAGAGTGAGTTTGAAAAATCTTATCAGGAATAACAAAGCTTGATGATGCCTAAAGGCTAAGCCATTTTTATAATTTCTAAAGATCAAGAAGCTTATCCAGCTGGTCCTTTTCAAAACCTATAACGAAACGGCCGTCTTTTACTGTTGTTGGTGCAGACTCCTGTTTTGTTAAATCCATCATTTCCTGCCTGCCTTCAAAATCTTCTTCCACGTCTATATTTTCATAAACAACACCTTTTAAGTCCAGGTATTTTTTAACTTTGGCGCACCACGGGCAATCCGAAACAGTATAAACTTTTACCATCCCAAGTCATTCCTTCCCTGTTGAATTTATGAATTTTTCAGCCATCAGGGCAGCCACTGTCCCATCGCTGGCTGCTGTGGTAACCTGCCTGAATAATTTGCTTCTTACGTCGCCGGCTGCAAATACCCCTTTAACATTAGTTTCCGTAGTTTCACCTGCCAGAATATAACCATATTTGTCCAGTGTGATATATTCCTTGTACAGATCTGTCCTTGGAATAAGCCCCACATAAACAAATACTCCATCCAGATTTAGTTTGCTTGTTTGCCCGGTTTTCACATTCTCTATGACAATATTCGTTATCTTTTCATCACCGTTTGCATGCCTTACTTCACTGTTCCAAAGAATATGCACCTTTGGGTTTGCAAAAACTTCATCCTGTATTTTAGTTTCAGCCTGGAAATAATCAAATTGCTGTATAATAGTGATTTTTTTTACATACTTTGACAGGAACTTGACAGCAAGCAGGGCCGAATTACCTCCTCCAACCACTGCGATTTCTTTTCCCTCGTAAATATGCCCATCACAAAGCTCGCAATAGTGTATTCCGTTCCCATGAAACTTCTTTTCTTCAGGTATTGGCAATTCTCTTCTTTTCGCGCCGGCAGCTATTATGACAACCTTTGCGTTATACAGGGTACTTTCTGTTTCAACAAGCCTTTCATCATCTGTTAACTTTAGAGATACAATCCTGTCAAACTCATCCAGCAGAGCGCCTGATGCTATAACCTGCGCATTCATTTTTTCAACAAATTCAGTACCGCTGATTTTCAAAAATCCGGGCCAGTTTTCAATTGTATAAGCATCCCTTATCTGGCCGCCTACTATCTCATCTTCCAGAATGAGGGTTGAAAGTTTAAATTTGGAAGCATATATTCCAGCTGTAAGCCCAGCCGGTCCTGATCCTATGATTACAACATCTATATTTTTTTCAGGTTTGCTCATTTTTACCCAGGTTATTGAATTTTTTCGATTAATTCTTTTATTTTGGATTCCAGTTTCTCAGGTGTTAATGCAGGTTCAAATCTTCCAGTAATATTGCCTTCAGAGTCAATAAGAAATTTTGTAAAGTTCCATTTGATTGCACTGCCTAACAAGCCGCTGGGAGTTGATTTTTTGAGATAATCAAACAATGGTTCTGCGTTTTCCCCATTAACATCTATTTTTTTAAATATCGGGAAAGTCACTCCATAATTCAGCGAACAGAATGTTTTAATTTCTTCATCAGTGCCCGGATCCTGATTGGCAAATTGATTGCATGGAAAGGCGAATATTTCAAATTTCTCATTTCCATATTTCTCATATAATTTTTGGAGCCCCGCAAACTGCGGGGTAAAACCACATTTGCTTGCAGTATTGACAATTAAAATGACCTTTCCTTTGTACTGGCTTAGAGATACTTCCTTGCCAAGATTGTTTTTAACTGTAAAGTCATAAATATTCATACCTGTATATCCTCCTTTTATATTTTATTAAACAATTGTAACATACTTTTCACAATTTAATTATTTTTGTGAGGACTTGACCGGGGATTGTTTTGAACTGGACACATTGCAGGCTATAATTATTCGTCAGCCGGTTTTAACTTAAACAAGTTTATGCATATCTTATGAGATTAGTATCAGTGCGCTCAGGAACCTTTTAAGCCGATTTCTTCTGCTGCTGTCTGCATTCCCTTTATTGTATGCTCTATGAGAACGTCCAACTCCATGCCCAGCATCGCTGCACCTTCTTCAATGACAGTGCGGTTTACTCCGGCTGCAAAGCCCTTTTGTTTCCATTTCTTTTTTACAGAATTTACGCCTAAATCCATGATGCTCTTGCCGGGCCTCAATACGACAACTGCTGCAATCAGCCCGGTCAGCTCATCTATCGCATACAGGACCTTTTCCATCTTATCGAGTGGTTCAATATCGTTTAAAAGCTTATAGCCATGGCTTTCGATTGCCCTTAAATAATCTTCAGGAAAATCATGCGGTGAAAGAATCTCCCTTACCAACTGGCAGTGCCTGTCCGGATACCTTTCGTAATCAATATCATGCAGAAGCCCTATTGTCCCCCACTTGTCCACTTCTTTTTTACAGAATAGTTCTGCAAAATACCTCATGACAGCTTCGACTGCCAGTGCATGCCTTATCAGCCCATCGGTCTGCACATACTCATTAAGCAGTGCCATGTTAAAAACTCTGTCGGGCATAAAAGAAGCCATGGTTTACCTCATATTTTAAAATCATTCCCATAAATAAATTTATCTGAATTTTTATCCTCCAGCCAGCCGGCAAGAGTATGGGCATTTTTATCTTTTTCGGAAATGAATTCCGACGATGGCACTATGCTGTCAAAAACTGACTTAATCTCACTATTACAAAATGACCAGTCAATGTCTTTTGACAAAGGTGAAATACCTGCTTCGCATCCCTGGCTGTATTCCCCGGTGCAAAAATACTCAACAAGGCTGTCTTCAGGCAGAAATATTCCGTGGGCAAAACCGGGCGGTATCCAGATCCATTCCCCAAAGTTGTCCTGCCTTTTTACCCTCATCTCATAAGCGACTATTTTTCCAAGTGTCGGTGAATTCTTCCTGATATCAAGTGCAAAATCTATCAGACTGCCTGTGACCGGACGGACCAGTTTACCCATATATGGGTTCCACTGAAAGTGCAGTCCCCGGAAAGTATTTTTATATGAAAAACTCTCGTTTGCCTGCAAAAATTTCTCATCACTCGTAAATGGAAGATCTTTATTGCCGAAAAAATCACTGTTCCTGAAATGCTCAGTAAAATAGCCCCGGTGGTCAGCAAAGCGGCCATATTTAAATACCTTTATTTCCGGTATTTTTAAATCAACTATTTCCAATATTTTCATTTCTACCAACCTTTATATATTAAATTTGAGTAATTATATCTTAATAAATAAATATTTTCCAAAACGGAATTTGCTTTTCTTAAGTGAGCTTCCTTAAAAACCATCACAAAACTGACTTTTAATAAAG
>CAYZUS010000017.1:3410-21822 GCA_964481885.1 uncultured Actinomycetota bacterium
ATTTACTTAACGCAGCCTTCCCTGACACAAATCCGGATGACCATGCCCACTGAAGATTAAAACCACCTGAATCTCCGTCAACATCCATTATTTCCCCGGCGAAATACAACCCTTTTATCAGTTTTGATTCCAGTGTATTTTGGTCTATCTCTGTGGTGTCAACACCTCCCCTGCTTACCTGAGCTTCCTTAAGTGCCCTTACCTTTTTTACTGACAACTCTGCCCTCTTTATAAAATTAATAAGCCTTGCTCTGTCATTTGCTGATATCTCTGATGCTTTTTTGTTTTGATTTAGTCCTGCATGGCTTAAAATAACAGGTACAAGCTTTGATGGAAAAAGCCCAAGAAGAGAAATTGCCAGTGTCCTTTCTGTGCTGCTTTTGAAAATTTGTTCAATTTTTTTATTTAAAACCTGCTCTGTTATTTCAGGATAAAGATCGATATATATTTTTACGGAATGATTATTCAGCAGTGGGGATATTTTGCCGGCCTGTGCCATCACTGCAGGACCTGAGATTCCATAATTTGTAAAAAGACAATCACCAAAACTCTCATGAATAGTTTTACTGCCAACCATTGAAGTAATTTTGGCCTCTATTTTTACACCCTGGACTTCTTTTGGCCAGGATTCCTCGGTCTCGATTGGTACAAGGGCCGCAAAAATGGGAATGATCTTATGTCCCAGTTTGCCTGCCCAGTAAATTCCATCTCCTGATGAACCAAACTGAAAAGCAGCTTTTCCTCCGGTTGAAAGAATTACTTTTTTTGCTTCAAAGCTTTCTCCGTTTTCTGTTTTTATCAAAAAATTATTTGATTTGGATAAAGATTTAACAACAGTATTTGTCTCTATGGCAACTTTTGATTCTTCCAGGGCATATTTTAAAGCATCAACAATTGTTGATGCCTGATTGGAGCGCGGGAAGACTCTTCCGTTGTCTTCTTCCTTAAGAGCCACACCCAGCGATTCAAAAAAATTTATTGTCTGATGCTGATCAAATTTTCCCACTATACTTTTAATAAATGGATCGCCCGCACCATGATATCTTTCGGTGCTTACGTTTTTATTTGTAAGATTGCACCGGCCATTGCCTGTTACAAGTATTTTTCGCCCGACAAACTCATTTTTTTCCAAAAGAATTACATTCGTCTTTGTGGGGGTGGTGTGGGCATGGTTGACCGTGTAGTCGGTGTTGGTAGTGTTGATAATGGTATCCTGGGTGGTGTCGGTGTCGTTTCCTGCGCAACCAGCATAGGCGGCGCTGACAGCTGCCATTAAGCCTGCCGGTCCGGCTCCTATTATAGCTAAATCATAAATTTTCATTAAGAATATTTTACCTTAAACCCTGATATAATAAGAGAAAAAATATCCAACAATTTTTCATGAGGTTACTTTTTGTTTCTGATTGCTCAGATTCAGCCAAAATATATCTGGAACATTTGGAAAGGACAGGAAAACTCTTTTAATGGATCTGTTCCCGGTGTTGGTGATGAAGCATACAATGGCCCAAAGGGCGCAGGGTCCAATTATGTACTGTTTTTCTTAAAGGGAGATACAGCTTTTTCAGTTTCAAGTTTTTTTAATAAAGGTGACAGCAGCAATCCTTATTTCAGTGAGTAGCAGCTTATCGAGCTTGCAAAAATAATGCTTTCAAGATAGATGGCAAGTATCTGGAAATTATTTGAAGAACATATTTCCATGACCTTTAGTGTTTACAGAGTTTTGGGAGTAAAATATAATAATCAAATAATTTAGTGGAAAGGTGCAAAAATGGCAAAAGTTGAAGTTGTGGCAGGAGCCTGCGGATTTAAAGCAGAAATAGAAGCAGTTTCTGAAGATGTCCAGCATGTAAGGCTTGATATCAGGACTGATTGTCCGAATTTTGCTGAATTTATAGAAGAGATAAAAGTAGTTAATGCATATGATGAAATAGAACCTGATTCAAAAAACGGAAAAATATTAAATCTGTGGCCCAAATATCTTCATTGTTCTGCCTGCCCGGTTCCATCAGGTATCATAAAAGCAGTGGAAGTGGCGGCAGGACTGGCATTACCAAAAGATGCAAGCATAAAGGTTACCCGGTAACAGGCATTCTGTAAAATAAAGAATTCCGGCTGCAAAAAGATATTTCCGGAATTTATCCTGTTTTCTTATAAAAGAGAGTTTAATTTAAAGGACCTGATAATATTGATAAAGTTAATAGCCCTGGATCTTGACGGAACACTCATAGCACCTGATCAGACCATAAGCAAAAGAAACAGGGAGACCATTAAGAAGTGTGTCAATATGGGCATACTGGTCAGTATTCATACCGGACGTTGTGGTGCATCAGCTATCGAAATAATAAAAAGCCTGGAACTAAAAGGCTATCATGCATCTTCAAGCGGCGCTTCTCTTATAGATGAGGATTTAAAGCTTTGCTTCATGAAAAGAATGCCCGAAAAAACAGCTAAAGAACTATTTCTTGCCTGCAGGGAGTTAAAAGTACCTTATATCAGCCAGACCTGTGATTCCCTTGCAACCCACGAAGTTGGTTTCAGTGAGTTAAATTATGTTGTTGAAAATGAATCTTTTTTTAAACATGTTCCCGACATGACAGCAGACGAAGTGGCGCAAAACACACTACAGATAACCTTGTTTTTAGACGATGATGACCCCAGGAACACATATTTCATTGACAGGTTTGGGGAAGCCTTAAAATTCAGGCGCGCGGGAAAGAAGTATGTCAATATTATAGACAATTCTGCCGGCAAACTTACAGGACTGAAAAGAGTAATGGAACTTGCTGGTTTAAAAAGGGAAGAGCTTATGGCAATTGGGGATACCGAAGTTGACCTGGGTATAATCAATTTTGCAGGGACAGGTGTTGCCATGGGAAATGCACCTGATGCGGTGAAAATAGCAGCAGATTATGTCAGCGCTCCATTCTATGAGGATGGTGTTGCCGAATCCATTGAAAGATTTGTTTTTGACAAGGTTTAAGATAAGAGCGATTTCCTGAAATATTTAGTCAAACATGTAGAGCGTTTAATCCTCTTGATAGCTCCCTGTCTCTGATATGGCATTGTTTTGTCAACACCTTGACAACTTCCTGTCTCCGCCATATCAAAATATTTTATTACAAGGTTTTAACCAAGAAAGCACTTGGAGCCGAGACTTCTGTAATGGTAGGCGATATTGGATTTGAACCAATGACCTCTGCGATGTGAACGCAGCGCTCTAACCAACTGAGCTAACCGCCCTTATTAATTCATTTTACCAAAACTATAAGGCCTTCGTCAAAAGCTATAATTCAAGCGACCAAAATAAATCTGTCACTACTAGATTTAACTTCAATTTACAATCTTAATTCGCAAAAATATGCAGATTATATGTTTACTAAAGAATTTATTTATTTATGGTTGTAATTTAAATTTATGCAGCTTAATATTTTTAAAAACGTGTCTATTCCTGCGTCCGCCAGATTATGTACAGAGCTAATCATTGCTGTTATTATCCAAACCCATTCTCAACAACCTTGCTGCGCCCATAAGTGCTGAATTGGGATTTATTTCCTCCAGATTATAGCCTAAGAACATCTTCCTCTTTATTTCGTATAAAAAACTATTGCCCTGACCTGTATAGTGAATAGTATCGGCAATTCGGGTAATATTTTTAAAATTTTTAACGGCTTTGTTTATGGGCCCGATAACCCCAAGAATAATTGCCAGAATCATATCATCTCTTGTGGAGCTTAACGAAAGTTTTGAAAATCCGCCCTTCTTTCCGGACATGCTTAATCTGTCACCGCACAAATAAGGTTGGAATTTTTCGATTGTTTTTAAATCAGTGCCTGACAATAATTTCACCAAATATTTTTCATAGAAATAGTCTTTTTCCATTTCCTGAAAGAAAATCTTTCTCCCCCACTCGATGGATATTCCCCCGGCACCAATTATATACATCGAGAGCCACTTCCCAAATACTGGATGGGCTCTCAAAATTAATTTTTTATTTATGTAGGGCATATCAAGTGTTAAAGTTAAAGCCTCAACTGTTCCGGTAGTATTTAAAATATCCCCATTATTTATAAGGCCGGCTCCCAAAACTGCACAGGCAGTGTCTGCTGCGCCCATCACAACAGGAACCCCGGATTTAATGCCTGTAAGTTCTGACATTTCTTTGTTTACATAACCTGCGACATGATGTGATTTTTGAATTTCAGGCAATAGGCCCCTGTTTATTTTAAGATCGTCAATTATCTCTTCTGCCCATCCTGACAAATCAACAGTTTTATACATACCTGTTAGCGAAGCGTTGGTTGGGTCCATTCCAAAATTACCGGTTAGTTTTTTTACCAGAAAAGTATTTGTATGGCCGAATTTATATGTTTTTTTATAAACAGGGCTTTCATTGTCCTTTATCCAGAGTATCGATGACAAAGAAATCCCCCCTGGAAAGGGCAGGTTTCCCGTTAAAGATAAAAATTTTTGCTGGCCAACAGTGTTCAGGGCAGATAAGGATTGTTTTCTGCTTCTCCTGTCAAGATGAATTATCGCATTTCTTAGAGGATTGCCCATTTTATCAAGGGGTACAAGACCGGGGCAAAGAACCGAAAGACCTATTCCCTCAATGTCTTTCAATTCATCTTTAAAAATGCTGATGCATTTAATCAAACGCTTTAAAATATCTTCAAAATCTATCTCAGCAAAATCTGCTTTTGGAATTATCAGTTCAGTATCAACTGTGTTTATTGAATTTATGTTTAATTCATTATCAATAATTGCAGCTTTAATCCTTGATGTTCCGATGTCTACGGCTAAATATTTATTTTTCATATATCTTATGATATTGTTGTCCCGCCATCGATTACCAGGGTATGGCCCGTTATGAAAGAGGAGGCATCTGATGCCAGATACAGCACTGCCAGCGCCACCTCTTCACATGTTCCAGCCCTGCCCATTGGTATTCTTGATAAAATATCCCTTGCATAATCTTTGTTTTTCATTAGCTCTCTAAGCGGTCCGGTTTCAAATTGTCCCGGTGCAACAGCATTTACCCTTATTTTATATTTTGCCCACTCCAGGGCAAGTGATCTTGTCATTCCCAGCATTCCGGCTTTTGCTGCGCTGTAATGAGTGGTGCCTCTGGGTAAACCAATAACTGCAGCAATTGAGGCTACATTGACAATAACCCCGCCTTTTTGCTTCATGTGGGCAAAAACTCCCCTGGAACAATAGAAACTTCCGTACAGGTCTATCTTTGTTGTAACGTCAAATTGCTCATCTGTAAGATTCTCTGCAAGCGCCATCTCTGCATATCTTGCGCAATTTATTAAAATATCGATTCCGCCAAGGGTTTTGGCCCCAAATTCAACCAATCCATCAACTTCCTGCCTGTGTGCCACATTGCATTTGTAGTAATAGGGCCTTCGGCCGTCCTTTTCCAAACCATCCAGAATAGCAGCGGCCTTATCGTCTTCAATTATGTCTGCCAGGACCACACTGGCGCCATACTCCAGAAATAACTGCCCCAGCACTTTTCCGAGATTACCGGTGCCCCCGGTTATAATGGCATTTTTACCGGCAAGGCTAAAATAGTTTTTCATCAAACAGCTCCCTCGTGTATTAATTTTTTCCCGATAAACAATCTGTTTTTTAATATTCTATATTGAAATTGTTATTCAAACTCTTGTCATTTAACTTGTGATATAAAACCTTTTTATTTAAATTTTTTTACAAGGATCCACCATAATCCATCTGGCCTTAATTCTTTAGTATAACTTCGCAGTTTTTTTCATATGACCTGATAACTGCATTGACAACCTTTACAGATTTATACAGGTGCGATAAATCCTGGGGCTGTACTTTGGTATCAAGCATGTCCACGAAACGATGCATCTGCTCTTTAAAGACCAGCGACAGATCAATCTCCCGTATAATTGTATCTTTTTCTGTAAAAATCACACAATAGCTGCGTTTTGAATCCGGAATAAAATTTAATGTAATATTGTAATTATCATAACCCAATACTGAAGTCACGGTGCCATTTTTCTCAAATGAGTTAACACTTATGCAATCATGGCCAAAAATCTCCAAAGCCATCTCAACAAGATGTGAGCCGTAGTAGTGAAGATTACCATAAGGGTTCTTGGTCGTGGCGGAAAAATTCAGCACCGCTGTCCTGATGCTCTGAGTTTCATCAAGCAACAGTTCTTTTAATATCATTGTATCAGGGGCATATTTCAGTGATGATCCCCCCATTAATGGCGTATTGTATTTTTCTGCAGCCTCAATTATTGATAAAGCATCCTTTTCACTTATTGTAAAAGGTTTGTCAACAAACACAGGGATTTTTCGCTTTAAAAACGGGATCGCATACTGCGCATGATACATTCCATGCCGAAACATCACCATTGCTGCGTCAACATTATCATACATTTCAGATGCATCGGTGGCTACAGTTTTTATTGAGTAAGCAGAAGCAATTTCTTTTGTTTTTTCATGGTCAAACCCGAATATATATTCCACTCTTGCCCTGCCAAATCCATAGAAGTCAAAGCTGTCATATTTATAGGTATTATCAGATTTGTCCTGCTTGTCGTGGTTTTCCTGTTTACCATGATTGTTAATATTATCCCGCTTATCCTGTTTGGCAAGTTTGGCCTGATAACCGCTGTTAACCCGTTTATCGTGGTTTTCGAGATTGTCCTGATATTTATTAAACAGGCCTGAAAAGATCTCCGCATGAGTGCTGCAAGTGCCCAGAATGCCTAATTTATACATTTTAATGCGCCTTTGGCTTTACATATTATATCCGGATGTATCATCAGATTATTCTCCCATACAGGATGTTTATTTAGCAAATACAACTTATTAATTTGAATTTAAACGAATTCTAGTCTGATTAATTATTTATCCAAACCCCTGATAACATTTAAGTCTGTAAAAGGACAGTGATATATCTCAAGATGAGTAATGGCGCTTTACTGTTTTTCCAATTATGCCCATTTACTTTCTCCATCCTTAAATGAATTATTGTAATAGCAATAATACTACCGTTAACCCTGCATATCAATTCACCTAAGCAAACTGCGATTCTGTGTAATTACTGCCAAAATGCTACCGTTAATCATAGGTATCGATTAACTGTTAATACATCGTACCCTGAGATAATAAATTTTTAAATAATTCAGGCAAGCTCTATCGAGGATTTTTGCGGAAGGCAATTGTGCTGTTATTTGAGTTGGTTAAACGATTATTATTCACACAGTTGCTTGTGAAAGTTAAAGAAACTTATGTTTTTCCTGAACCTGACCACAGTTTCAACTGATTTCTAATAAAAAATCAGAAAGCATAATAACTTTTATATTGTTATCTTTCGATGCTTCGTAAAGTTTCCTGTCAGCGGTAATTAATAAAGCATCCAGATCTTCAGATAAAGATAAATAAATACTATCGTAAAAAGATATATTTAATTTTCTGGAATTGAGAAATGCTTTAGAGAATGTATTTTTATTGACTCCTAAAATAACAATTAAATCATAGATTTCAGAAATAATTTTATTTATTCTTGAATCATCCAGTTCTAGTTTTATTCTGTAAATATTTAATAATTCATAGAGCAGCAAGTCCGGTGCAAAAAATATATAATTTTTTGACTCAAGGTTATCGTAAATAATTGATGCATTGTAAACGTCCTCTTCATTTTTCTTATAATACCATTTGGTTATGACTGATGTGTCCAATACGTATCTTTTTTTTTGCGTTTCCTTTATAAGGTATTCAGTATAATTTATTTCTTCATTATTAAAGTCTGAGTAATCCTCCACTTTATTATGCCTTCCACCTATTTAACAATTCATCTGCATGGGTATCTCTGAATTTTCTGATTTCCGCAACTGGATCCCAGTCCTTAATACCCAAACTCATTATTTCTTCGCTGGTTTCTTTGACACTTTCAACTGCTTTTTTCTTTTTTTTCATGTAGTCCTCTTCCCATAGAGATTTGAAATAATTTTCAACAGCATTGATCAGAACGTGGTTTCTTTTTAGTTTATTCCTATTTTTATATTCATCAATTTTCACAAGCAAATTATCAGGAATTGACACTAATATTTTTGCCATTACTTTTACCTCTGCATTATTTTTTTAAAATTCGAGCTTAAAATATTTGAAATTCTTTTTTTCAGTTCAATGTATTTTGAATACTTGCATTATATCATATTATATATAGTAAAATATATCTTATTATATATAATAAACAATATAATTTTTGAATATTGATTTGTATATTAAAGTACGATAGCCCGCCATGTAAGTTTTTTGCATTTGAAAATTCCTCCATATTTCGGTTGAAAAGTACCACGCTTAACTTCCATATGCACATAAACCAGGAAGAAAAAGAAGTATGATTAAGTCAGGATTTTCGAGTTTTAAACTTGCGCAAAGACAAATACCAAATGTTTTACATTTCCATAATATTACACGCAAATCCCTTAACATTTAACCTGTATAGTAATACTTGTAAACAATAACTATATCCTGGATAAACATGCATTTGAAACGATTGTTTTTAATATATTTTATTAAATAGTTCGTTTTAAATATTATAATTTTTTTATATATGAATAGAATCAATATAAGCAATTCTAATATTTAAATAGAGGCAGAAGTGCAATCATTCAGAATAGACAATAATTTTATAAATAACAACGACGGCTCGCAGACTGCCCGGAACCCCTATTCAAGAACTCGGTTTTCGGGTTTTCAAAGCACCTATTCGCAGAAACAATTTCCAACTGCCCCTGAAAAGAATCCCGGCGATCAGGTCTTCGAGACATATCAGAACCTGTGTGTTCTTATTGATGTTCTGGAAAACAAAATCTATATCTTTCAGGTAAACGGCAATTTTGCCGGACTTCATGATAAGTTTCTAAAAGATCTGAGAAATCTTGTCAGCAAGCTCAGGGAACTTAAAGAAAATCTAAGTTTAGACAATCTTGACAGGACATTGGCAGAGCTTAAATCTCTCGGTAAAGATAATTTTGAATTACTTCAGAAATTAGTAAACATGGAGAATAACCATACAAACAAAAAATCAGCTGTAATGCCTTCTTATATGTTTTCCTTCTACGACAGGGTAAATGAGAAAAAAGCTCAGTCATTGGGAATTGATGTTTATTATTAATTCTTTAGGTACAGTCAGTGCAGCTTCTCTAATAATTCAGCTCCTGCAATTTTCTTTTTACATTTGAGCTTTGGCAAATAGCCGATATCCCTGTATTTGATTTTTGGCATAAAGCCGATCTTTTATTTATTGTTTGGATTTTTTATTAATACCTATTTCCCGGCAGCTTATTATTTTTTTAAAAACAAACTTCCAAAAGATAATATTTTATAAGAATATCTTTTGGATCCTACAAATCATAAGACAGGTTTCGTCTTTATAATGTTTCCTGCCCCTGGGTCTCTCTCATAAACGCCACTGCTTCATCTAATGCTCTGTGGGCCTCAGGGATTGGCAGGATGACCCAATCATGCTGCATGCCTGCGTATTTATAAGCTCTGATTTTTGTGCTTCCCGCATTGCCTGAATCGCAAAATTCCATGCAGTCAGGGCAGAATATTTCTTCGGAACCGAAAAAAACAGCAATATCGCCTAATCCCGTTAAATCACCATATTTCGGTGAAACAAGATATTGAGCTGCATGGCGATTGCCCGCATATATTTCCCCGATTTTCCGTAGAGACTCTGTATCAAGCACAAAATCACGCTTCTCGTATAGGGAAATCCGTTTATTTGTCAATTTAATATCCAGCCATGGTGAAAAAAGGATGATTTTTTCAGCACCTTTCAATCCTTTGTCCCTGATAAGCATGGAAAGGGATAATGCCAGGCCGCCGCCTGCAGAATCCCCCATCAAAACAAACTGGTGATCCGGATGAGCCGACAACAGCCGGCTATAGGTTTCAAGGGCCATATCCATAGTATCCACAACACTAAATTCAGGCGCCAGAGGGTAATCCACATAAGTCACTGTACAATTCGCCCGGTCAATAAGCTGCTTCATTATCTGAAAATGCCCCCCTGATGCTTCAATTGAGTAACCCCCGCCGTGAAAATAGATGACATGTTGAAGTGTCTTGCTTTCAGGAGGACTTATGGTTAACACCAGCCGGCCAAACACCACTAGCTCCGTTGTTCTATACTTTTTTTTTGAAAAATAAGGCACTTTCCCTTTAGCTGACCGCTTGGGATGCATAAAATCAATCCGTTCCTTAAAACGAATCATTTTTAAAATCTTAAATATCATTATGCTGAGATAACTCATGAACTGTTTTTACTCCGTATTTCGTTTACCAAACAGAAAACTCAGATCGCTTGCTACAAATAAATACCCAATTTTTGATGAGCTTTGGAATCATTTCAAAACCCTGCAATTTTTTTATTTTCTAAAATTTTAGTAAGGCAGATTTATTATTACTTTGGTCCAGTTTCCAGGAGAGCTTTGGATTTTAATATCACCCTTATGTTTATTTATTATTTCTTTTGTGATTGCAAGACCAAGCCCGCTGCCATCACTGTATAGCCCTGAATTATTGGGCGATCTGTAGAATCTTTCAAAAACAAAGGCAATCTCCTCAGCCGGGATTCCGGTGCCATCATCAGTTATCTCAATTTGCACTGTTTTTGGCTGCTTTAATACTCTAATCTGTACATGCCCGGTGGGTTTGGAATAATCTACTGCATTTTTAAGGATATTATAAAAAGCCTGCTTTAATTTATTTGCATCCCCTGTTATAAAAATGCCGTTTATTGGTTCCACATTTTCTGTATCTTTTATGGTTTCAGCAACTGTGTGCGGAATTTTTTGATCTCCCGCTGTAATAGTCACTTTTCTTTCTGCGGCATAATGCTTCATATTATGCAATACGCCGGAAATTATTTGAGAGAGGTCCAGTTTTTCAAATTTAAACTCTTCATTCCCAGAATCAGCTCTCAGGATAAAAAGCAGGTTTTCAACAAGGTCCGCCATCCTGTTTATTTCTTCAAGGTTGCTGCTCAGTATGGGTCTGCATTCCATTGGATTTGCAGGGTTTCTTAATTCAACCTCAATACCGGTTTTCATAATGCTGAGCGGGGTCCTGAGCTCATGTGAAGCATCGGACATGAACCTTTTTTGAACATCCTGATTGTTTTGGATTGGTTTTAGAGTAAATCCTGCAAGCGCGTATCCCAAAAATGCTGAAAAAGTTATTATAAAGCCATCGGCAATAAGGATTATGTTGCCAAGTCGCCGGGAAGCATTCGCGCTGATTTCCCGGGGCGTCAGAGATAATTGTGAAATGGCCACCTGATCTTCCCTTTCTCCAAGTTCTGATTCGCTGCCATGATCCTCTCCTGCCAGATCATCTTCAAAATCTCCCCTGAGGTAATAAAGATATCCGAAATAAATTATGAAACTGAAAAGTATGACTATAACTGAAATAAAAAGGGTATAAAATATTGTTAATTTCCATCTTGCCCTGATGAAAATATTGCTGTCACTTTTTCCAGACTTTCTGCTTGACCTGATTCTATTATTTTTTTTGTATTCAGCCATTATTTTATACCTTGCCGCACCGGCAGATTAGTGTCCAAACATTTTCCACTCTGTTCCCTGTTTTGTACGCCTAGCCTCAATCTTTTTTACTCTACATCCTGCTCCATGCCTTGTATCTTAATTCTTTTACGTCCTGTAGCATCGTTTATTTGAATTTTATTGTTTGACAAAGCATCTCATGCTTAAGCCTCAGTCCTTTTTTATTCTGTACCCAACTCCATGCACCGTTTCAATCATTTTCACTTTGAAATTGCCATCGAGTTTTTTCCTCAAGTTTTTCATATGGACGTCCACTACGTTGCTGAAAGAATCAAAATCGAAATCCCAAAGGCTGCTTAAGATGCTGTCTCTCGATAAAGTTATGCCGGCGTTTCTCATCATGTATTCCAGAATCCTGAATTCTTTAAGGGTCAGGGATATTTCTTTGCCCTCTCTGTATACTTTTTTTGAGGAAGGGTTTAAAACCAGGCCCTTTATCGTCAGCTCAGGAGGAAATACAAAAATGGGCCTTCGCAAAAGAGCCCTTATTCTGGCAAGAAGCTCATTAAATTCAAATGGCTTGATAAGGTAGTCATCTGCCCCGCTGTCAAGCCCTGAGATTTTATCCTGTGTTGCATCCCTGGCAGTCAGCATCAAAACAGGGGTCCTTATATTATTGTCCCTGAGATTTTTACAGACATCCAAACCATTTTTGCCGGGAAGCATTACATCCAGTATGGCAAGCCCGTAGTCTTCAAAATTTAACAAAAGATTTTTTTCCCCGCTCAAACCATCGTAAAAGCAGTCTGCGGCATAACCCTCATTTTCAAGTCCTTTTTTTAAACTGTCAGCCAGCTTTTTGGAATCTTCTATTATTATTATTTTCATATAACTAATTCTTGTTGGACAATCCTGCTCTTATTGAACCGCTTATCCAAATTATGTTTAAATTTCTCTGAATTTACCTTCTTTTATCAATTATTCACCAGAAGCCAATTAATTTCTTTTAAGATCACCGGACGGAATAAGAGGCTGTTTTTGCATTGTAAAATATAGTAATTTCCGAATTCCGGATATAGCAAACTTCTTTTTTGATAATCAGCGAAAAAGATCAGCATGTGTGCCAGTTCGTGTTAAGAATAGAGTTTCCTTGTCATATTTGTAAATTAGCAGCCAGTCTGATTCTATATGACATTCTCTGCTGCCATAATATTCTCCCGTCAGCTTATGTCCCCGGTACATTTTATCCAAATTTTCTCCACAAGCAAGAGAGCGAACTATGGATTTCAGCTTTTCCATGTCCTTGTTTCTTCCGGTTAGCCTTTCAATGTCTTTTTCAAAGATTGTACTGCTGTGAACCTGCTTCATCGTCATATTCCAAGATGCCTGAACAATTCAGCAGCATTTTCGAATTTCCTGCCGCCCCCATTTTCTATTTCTTCCATGGCAGCTATGGTTTCAGCATTAGGAATATTTACTTCAAAGGGCAGGCCTTGATAAATTTCGACTTGTTTGAAAAATAATGTGATTGCCTGTGTAGTCGTCAGACCCAAAAGATTAAAATATTTTTCTGCTTTTGCTTTTAATTCGGGCTCCATGCGGGCTCGAACCATGGCGCTTTTTATTACAGCCTTTGTTTTACTCATTATTATAACCATTCCTTTCAATGCACAAAACAGTAGTTAAAAATCTCTCTTTTAAGTCTTTTATTCCTCCACGAAATATAATGTAGCACCTGCGGGATACATTGTCAAATGCACAAGCCCAACCGTCATGCAAAACCTGGAAAATAGTCAGTAATAATGCTGCTCTTTTTAACCCCGACTTTTTTAAGGTACCCTTCAAATGCAGTAACCATTGAGTGGGGCCCTGAGATATAGAAGAGCCTTTCCATATAATCAGGGACCTCTTCAACAATATCCTTTTCACATAACAACCCGCGGCATATTCGCCCTTCAGGTAAAACTGACGGTGTTTTTTCTGCTATTGAATAAACAGTCTTGATTCCCAGCTGCTTTTTGGCCTCATCAAAAATATCCATATATGCGATATCATTTTGTTTCCAGTTTGCATAAAACAGGGTAACTTCCCGCTTTTCCTTTTTGTCCAGCATATATTTTATCATGCTCCTGAAAGGGGTAATGCCAATTCCGCCTGCAATAAATACAAGCTTTTTATTTATATCTTTGGGAAGAATGAAATCTCCTGCAAGCTGCGATGCAACTATTTCCTGATTCTGTTTCATGTGAATAAGGGTCCTTTTAAAGCTGCTTGGTTTGTCATAAAACTTTACGCCCAGCCTGAAATCCTTTTCTGTAGGTGAAGATGCGATAGTCAGATATCTTCTTATCCCGCGGCTGTCCTGCCCGGGATGTTCAAGTGTAAGCTCCATGTACTGGCCGGGCTTGTAATCCATTTTCTTGTCAGGCGTAAATACAAAATCATAAGTATCTGGTGTATGCCTGACTATTTTCTCAAGCTTCAGGATAAGTTTCTCATCAGGGCTAGCCAGGTAGGCAAATAAATTTCCGGCAATAAGCGCCAGTTCGGGTGAAAAGTATAACGAGCCGATATGGATCTGAGGCACAAACAACAAACCAACTATTGCTCCGCATACCATTCGAAGAATCCTGTTTGGCGGCAGGGTCATTGGTTCTGTAAGCATTATAAAGGCGAAAAAAAACATTGGAGAATAAACCAATGCTCCCTGAAGAACCGACAACAAGTTCCGACCGCTTATTAAAGTAAATATGGCAGTTGTAAGCAGTGTTACTGCAAAAAAACTTAAAACAAGATCAAACCTTTTTATTTTTCTTACTACAAGAAGTCCGCCCACTATGACAAATGGGAGCATGTAAAGATTGGCAACCCACCAGCTGGCCGATTGGTTGGCAACAAGGCCGACAAGGGCGACTGCAACTGCTGCAGGGTTTAAAAAGTGCTTTTTGCCGACGGCAAATATATATTTTGATGCCATGGCAACGACAGACACTACTGCCAGAAACAGGAAATTACTGAATGCTTTCGGAGGGCTTATTATCAAAGCCATAATCAGCGCTGTTATATACACTGACTCAATATTGCTGGGCGCTTTAAATGCCCAGGCAAAAACTGCATTGGAAAAAATGCTCACGGCAGTTATGAAAGCTGCTGAAACCAGAAGATCAAGCGGCCCAAAAGGCAGCAGCTTGAAAAAACTCAGCCCCAATGCTCCGGCAAGAAGAAGCAGCAGGCAATAAAGCACTGCCCTGTACATTGTCATTTTGTTTAAAAATGTATCTATTTTTTTCATCTTTATGTCCATTCCTTTCGAGTTACTAAAGAGTAGTTAAAAGTATTCTTTTTAAGATTTTCCTTTACAACTTTTTACCTGAAATAATATATTTTTATAAATATCTTCTATGGCCGCTTGTTTAAACAGCCATTCCGGTTATTAATATCCTGCAAAGTTCTTATCTCATGGCTGGTTTGCTGAGCCACATCGCCTATAAATATCTTACAAAACCGCTTGTCTGGACAGCCATTCCCTCTTTATTTATCATGTAGCCTTCAAAACCTTTTAAATTCTCAATAAAATTTATACCCTGCCTGCCCATGGCAAATGCGGCAGTTGCAAATCTGTCAGCCTCAAATACATTGGGGCCTATAACGCTTATACTTACAATTTCGGTTAAAAGCGCACCAGCGACATGCGGGTCATAAATATGCTGGCCCCTGCGGTATGTACCTGAAGTCGCAATCCCCATATCTTTCAGGCGTATGACTTTTATTATCTGTGAAGGATCAAATGGATTCTGTATTCCAACGCTCCACTTCGTTCCCTGCCCGTTTAAACCATGAGCCTGGATGTCGCCCCCGGCTTCCACATAGAAATTTTTAAAGCCTTTTTCAAGAAGCATCCTTGATGCATTGTATATCGCCCATCCTTTTACGAGGCCGGATGGATTGTATTTTCCGCCCGGAGTGAGGATGTCAAAATATCCTTCTGTTTCTTTTTTTGTCTTTTCTGCAAGGGCAAAAACGGTTTTCATGTCTTCACTATATTGGTTTTGGCTTATTTCACCTTTATTTATAAGAGTTATTTCGCTGTCACCTTTAAAAACACTGAATCTTTTTTCAACACTGTCAAAGTATGAAAACACCATGTCGATTTCGCTTTCTTTTGCATAATCATCTGCTATTTCAACCGTTATGGTCATTCCCATAAGGTCCCTTGTTTGTTTTTTGTCCTTTATATTCATAATTCAAACCCTTATCTGGCTTTTTGTCATTTCAATAAAATCGCTAGTGTGTTTAATGCAAATTGGTTTTAACTTTACTTCTATACCTGGCTTTTTGTTGTTTCCATAAGGTCCGTTGTTTGCTTAATGCCAATTGGTTTTACCGCCACAATTTTTCCTTTAAAATCCGGAATAATAATAAAATATTTCTCTTAAGACCTCATAACTGTGCCTGGCTTAAAGCTGTTGTTAAAGAGTTAATAAAAGCACGGCTCGTATTGGTTGCCCCTGTAACCATATTTACTTTTGCGCTCTGTACCTTGATAGCCTCGGCCTTAAGTATAGGAGTGGCATAAGTATTTATCTCAATTGACTGGCTTCTGTCATTGGGATAACTTAAAAACACCACATCTGTAAGTTTCCCACCCTGGACTATTGCCCTTACCTGAACCAGGCCGTAGTAAGCATCTGCAGCGTTACCGTCATACTGGCCATCTTTATAAAGCGCAGTTGCAGCAGTTGTTCCTGCAACAGTAGTTGTGGTGGTGCCTGTTGCTGTGCCGGCTGATGATGTAGTCGTTGACGTAGTGCTTCCAGAGGTTGCCGCTGTTGTGGTAGAAGTTCCACCAGTAGTTGTCTGGCCCGTTGAGGTCTGATTTGTTTGCTGAGGCCCGTAGTCGTCATCTTCTTCATCGTCCCCGTATTCACCGTCATCTCCGCCGCCATTACCTGATACTTTCTGTGCTTGACTTGTAGCGGGCACAGTTTCAGACTGGTTTGCTGACTGATTGTCTGCCTGGCTAACGGTCGTGGTGGAAACTGTTTCCGAAGCACCAAGATCTGCGACTGTATCAGGCGACACATCAGCTACTGCCGTTTGCTGTGGGCCAAAAAAACGCTGATAGAGCGCGTAGGAGACAAAGCTGATGATAACCAATAATGATACAAGTACTTTTCTTAAATGTATTTTCATTTCTTCCTTTTTCTTTCCAACCGGTAAAAACCTGTTTTTGACTGTTTTTATTATACTATAACTGATAATAGACTAAAAAAATGAAGAATATATGAAGATGGAAGGATAATTTTATATTTATGAAATATCTTTTAAGACCACAGTTATAAAAAAGATATCTGCCAGGGTATTGTGCTTTAAACTGTTAGTGAGCCTGCCAAAAATAATGGTTGTTTAAAAAAATGTATATTCCTTTGCACGCTTTGAGGAGATAGCTATTGCGAAGCCCGAAATAATGGATTTTTAAAAAAATGTATATTCCAGTAAAAATTCAAACATTATTATATTAAGCCGCGTATCACACTATATTTAATTTATTCACGATTTTACTTATTCACTATTGTTATGAACTCATCACTGCAGAGCGTTTTATATGAGCCTCTGAATAAAATTTAAACATTTCTTCTGTGGCAAGGGAGATTTTGGTGACTGAAAAAAGTTTTCCCTGAGGATAAATGTAATAAGTATCCTCCAGAGTGGATAAATCAATACAATCGTCCCCACCCAGATAATCATACTCAATATGGCAGGAATACATGGAAAGCGGCTCTTTTTTAAGACTAAAGGAATTTCCGCCAAAATTGCCCTCCAGATTAAACCCATCCATATTATGTGTCAGTTTTGCCGGCCCCAGCCTTATATATCCTTTTGAATTGGGAAGAGAATCAACCAGCACATCATCCGAAAATTCGTAGGTCTTTTCTTCAATCTGCCTGCGGACCTGAGTGCGTTCGAATTCATACCAGTCGGGAATGTGGGAAAATTCTGTTATACCGCTTACCGCTTTTAATTCGCCAAGCTCAGACATTGTCCATTCTTTGCCGCATTGCCTGCACCAAATCCTGTTTTTGTCTGAATCCATTTGAAACTCTGTCATGCAGGCGGGGCACTGGTACAAAACCTTATGAAGGCCTTTTGCATTATTTTCATACTTTATAATCACATTGTTTTCTTTTTGCCAGGCATACTCATCATATATAAAGGCCTTATTTATGCGGTCATTTATCTGTTCACTAGTAAGGGTTTTTATCTGGCCTTTGGTGATAATCTGCGTCAGTTGTGCTTCCAGGCGATTACCCCGTTCTGCCAGATTCCAGAAGGGGGAATTCAGGTAATTTCCATGCATGATAAGAACCACAACAGGCACGTTCAGAAACTTAACCAGCTTACCCAGAGATTCGGGCAGTATGGCATTGGTTCCGGCCAGAGAATACCTGGCCTCCGGGTGCAAAACCATTATATCCTTATTAATATTGACTATCTGGTTTATGTGCCTTATCAGGCCAATGTCATTTGTGAACTTTCGTTTGCAGATACAGCCTACTTTTCTTAAAAGCTCTTCCCTGCCAATAAAGCCGTCAATTGCTACCACATAGTTTGCCCTTTGGGGGAAAATTGCCGCTGTCAAAACCTTAAAATCCATGAAAGACGTATGGTTGGATAGCAGCACATAAGGGGGTTTGAGCCCCTTCATATTTACTTTGTTAACCTTTAGACGGTGCTTCCAGACTGCAGGAAAACTAAGGAGCCACGTCAAAGGCCTCAGATAGTTTTTTTGTCTCTGTGGCTTTCTGGCCATATCAAATCGTTGAAGCTTATCTGTCTTTTCCATAAATAAC
>CAYZUS010000017.1:21922-40363 GCA_964481885.1 uncultured Actinomycetota bacterium
TGGCTTTCTGGCCATATCAAATCGTTGAAGCTTATCTGTCTTTTCCATAAATAACGATACCCCTGAAATAAATATATTTTTTAATACTTCTGTTTGAATGTACTACAACTGCATAATTCTAATCACACTTTTGGTCGTATCGCGCAAATATTTGCAGAGTTTTATTTTTGGTATTCTACCAGACTTTTAATAAAATAATGTATTTTATTGTTTTATTCTGGAGAATAACTACAATATCAAAGGTAATATTAAACCCCTGGCTGCGGTCCGTAAAAAATGACGAATAAGTCTTGTGGGTCCGTTAATAGGCAAATATATTATTTAAAGATTTTTTAAAAAATAAAAATAAATGGATGTCTGCAAAACGGAGGAGCCGTAAAAATGATGTCTGCAAAACGGAGGAGCCGTAAAAATGGCAATTAACATTAATGAAAGAAAATGTCCGCAAAATCACGTCTGCCCTGCAATCAGTGTCTGCAAAGTGGGGGCTTTGTCCCAGCAAGATTACAATGCACCTGTGGTTGATCCTGAAAAATGTATTGATTGCGGTGATTGCACCGATTTCTGTCCAATGGGCGCCATTTACTAAATGTATCGGCCGGGCAATTCTATTCTGGCAGATTAATGCTGGCAGAATTATAGTTTGATATTGCCATAGAAAATCCGGTAATGTCAGTATTTTATAACGGTTAATTAATCAGTGCGAGTGTTCCAATCGTTGAAACTTATCATCTTTTTGCATATTTTGCATATTTTGCATTAATACCCATTCTCTAAAATAAATAAATTTTTTAAAATTGTATCAGGCATCTATATTTCTGCTGATGTTATCTTCTCAAACTTTTCCTTTAACAAATCTCCATCCATAATGGTGCCTATAAGGACCATCTTGTTATTTCTGCCGATATTTTTGTGAAATGGCCTAATGGTCAGTTCATCTCCTATATACTCCACAAAAAAGACACCTTCATTATTTTCAAAAAATCCTTTTACTCTCATTAGCTGGCTTTCTATTTCCCTGATAAAGTTTACTATGTCTACAGTTTTTATAAGACCATTTGATTCAAGAGACACAGTATATATATTTTCGGGCTTTCCAGTTTTTAAGCCGGAATTTGAGACCCATTGTTTAAATGAACTTTTATTAAAAATATCATCAAAATCTATGTTGCCATATTCCGCCTTCACTATCTTTGCGCTTTTATTAAGGCTCTTAAGTGTCTTCTCAAGCTCATTTATATCTATCCCGGCAGCCTCTGCCTTGTCCGTCTTATTTATAACACAAACTGTGGCTTCCTGGACCTGGTTTTTTACCGCCGGCAGGGTTGCAAACACTTTATGAAAATTTAAAGCATCTACAAGGCAAATATTTTCAATTATTTCCATTTTAGGAAAATAATCTGACTCTTTCAGGTATTCATTCAGGTCACCGGTGTTGGCAATGCCCGTAGCTTCTATGACCAACAGGGCAAATGGCGGTTCATTGCTTATGATTTTATCAAGCGCTGAAAAGAATTTGTCCCTTGTGCATACACAGAATATTGAGCCCTGGCTCACTTCATAGATGTTTTTATAATACCTTTCATCTACCAGTTCTGTATCGATATTTATCTTTCCAAAATCATTTATTAACAATGCTGTATCCATTTTTCCCGGTCCCAGATAATTTAGCATCCGGTTAAGAAGGGTTGTTTTTCCTGCTCCCAGAAATCCGGTCACAAGCACCACTTTTATTTTTTCCCTCACATCAGTTCCTTGAGCCATTCTTTGATAACCTTTACCTCTCCGATTTTGCCCCAGCTTTTAAGATTTGAGACATTAAAAATAATTGCAGGCATTTTTTTTGCTCCATAGCTCTCTGCCAGACTGGTATCTGTTGTTTTTTCAACATCAATGTCCAGGCCAAGTTCTTTTACAGCATTATTTACGTTTTCCCATGTTTCGCTGCTTTCAGCTGAATCATCAAGCACAACTGTTATCTTTGCATGGGTCCTTCTTATCTTTAATTTCAGCTTTTCATTTATCCGGTCCTGTATTGCCTTAATAAGCTCGTTTCTTGCAGGTATCCTGCTTACAAACTTTATTTCACCATCAATGCATATTGTCGGAACGTTTTTAACCATAAGCGATGCCATGAAAGCAACGCTTTCCTGTGATTTTATTTTATGTTCCCTCCAGATAAGCAGGTCGCTGAATTCAGGAGCGATATCTTTAATTGATTCAACCATATACTGGCAAGGAGCGCACGCTTCTGAATCCAGCGTTATAATATCAATTACCACCTTGTCTGTCCTGCCGTATTCAGAAAGGTCAAATTTTTCAATATCTTCAGCAACACTTTTTTGGGAAAGCTCAGCCGCAATCTGCCTCTTATATTCATCTCTTACTACTTCAGTTACCGCCTGTATATTTTTCATGGGTACATTGTATGGCATATCACAGCCGGGAGAGAGAATAAAGCCCTTGAGACCGCCGATATTCAGGCAGTCATATGCGTGTATGGAGCATGAGCTGGGGGTGCCGTTTAGAAGTACAGTCGTCAGCCTCATATTGCCTCCAAAGGATACGTCCCTTTCAAGACAGACAGTTTTTGCCAGGTCAAGCGGGATGTTCTCATCAACACTTATATTATCTGGTCCGCAATCGCACATGACCTCAAGGTTTTTTAATGCATGGCCGCATACAAAAAAACTGGAAAGTCTTTTATGGGATTTAATGTATTTAAACAAATCGGTGCACGCAGGAGTAACAAATTCACTGAATTGTTCCGGGCCTATCTGGCTTACCATGGGGTCCACCAATGCTATTATATCGCACCCTGCCCTTACATAGCCGTCAATCATTAATTTTCCTACCTCGGAACAGAAATTGATAATCTTTTTTAACCTTTCGGGATCATCATACATCTGCATGAACAGATTTGCGCCTAACAGATGCATAGCCAGTGTAAATGGTCCTGTAAACAGGCCATACAGGGCAATATCTTCAAAATCATTTCTCAGACGCTTTGCGGCTTCCATGACAACCGGAATTCTTTTTGTTTTTAAGTCGGGCATGTCCAGGAATTTTTTCTTGTTATTATCAAGAATGTGGTCCACCACAGCAGGGGGATTTACCTTTTCCCACTTAAGGCTGCATCCCAGTGCCTCTGCCTCTATCTGCAGGTCAAATGCAACAGGTATGCCGTCGGGCTTATAGAGCTCGATTGCTTTTCTCTGCCCTTCGACAAGGATGTCTGTATTTTGCAGAAGCTCATCGGCACCCTTATTTATAAGTGAGCCTGAATGAACTCCGATAAACGGCACCCATGGCACTCTTTCAACACTCTGTCTTTTTATTGCCGCTATAACCAGCTCTTTGCCTGTGCTCATAATTATTCCCCTTTATATACTTTATATATTTTAATTGTATTGTTCAAAGAGTGGGCTTACTCTTCAACGGTGGCACACGAGATAATATCAACTCCGGTCCCGAGTATGTCTGCCACTATTATTTCCCCCATTTTAACCGGCGCTTTTGCCCTGATTTGCTTTACCGCCTTTACCATGGAGGCGATTTTTTCCTTTGGCGCAGGGGTATTGCTCCTGACGGGAAGCCTTTGAGTTATTACTGAATTAATGCATATGGTGGTTGTCAGTGTCCTTAATGGATTTGAGACTTCAGCTTCAGCAAATTTTACTCCCTTTTTGCAATTATAGCCCTCAAGGCTGACAATTTTTTTTGAGCCTGATTCATAAACTGCCTGCATCGGGCAGCCTTCAGGGCAGAGAATGCATCTTATTTTCTTTTTGGTTGTTTCCATCAAGACTGTATGTCCCCCCTTATATTTATGGTAATGCTCTTTGGTGCAGCATCATTGGAAACAAAACCGTTTTGAATATTGTTTGGCATATTGATAAAAAGCATTTCGCCCGGATTTACATGTTTAAATTTTTTCTTCAGGGCCGTTCCTGCAAATTCAACAGTGGCGTTTTTTAAAGGCACTTTTGCCCTTATTTTAAAATCAACATCTTTTCCACCTGAAATTTTCTGCGGCACGACATATGCGACATTCTCTCCCGGAAGTATCTCAGTAAAATGGTTTTGATGAGTAGTGATGTCGGCTTTTACTGCTGTCTTATTGTTTTCTGTGCCAGCTGTATTTATATCTTTTTTTTGGTTAACAACAACTTTGCCATTCTCGACAATATCAGCAGCTATCCTGGAATTCCCTTTTCTTGCAGCTGCCGATACTTTTCTTTCTGTGTAAGCCTCTGATTTTGAATTGATAGTACTTTTACCGGTATTCAGAGCCGCCAGGTAGAGGGCCGCATTTTCTGCCGCTGTATATCCATCCTCTGTAACATTATCCACAAGATCATAGACAAAAAGAGAGTTTCCGCATGAAAATATTCCCGGAACCGATGTCTGGAAATCTTCACCGACAACCGGACCGCCGGTATTTTTATCTATTCTTATTCCGCAGGTTTTGGCAAGCTCATTTTCAGGTATTAACCCCACTGATAAAAGCAGGGTGTCGCATTTTATGGTCTTCGCGCTTGATAAAATGGGCCTTAAACCTGAGTCAACACTGCATACTTCAACAGCTTCAAGCCTTTTGTCTCCGATTATATTTGTAACTGTGTGGCTCAAGTAAAGCGGGATATTGTAATCTTCCAGGCACTGTGAAATATTTCTTGGCAGGCCTGTTGAAAATGGCATCAGTTCATAAACTCCCTTGACCCTGCATCCTTCAAGCGTGAGCCTTCTTGCCATTATAAGGCCGATATCTCCGGAGCCAAGAATAACTATTTTTTTGCCGGGAAGATGGCCCTCAATATTTACCAGCCTTTGTGCAAGTCCCGCCGTTAAAACGCCTGACGGCCGCGCACCGGGAATCATTATCTGTGCCCTCGTTCTCTCTCTGCAGCCAAGCGCAAGTATCACGGATTTTGCATAAATTGCTTTAAAACCTGTTGCCTTTCCCGTTACTGTTATTTCAATGACCGAAAAGACAGTTTTAATTGAAAGCGCCATGGTGTTGAGCATGACTTCCACGCCGGTATTCTTCAGCTTGTCAACAAATATCTGGCTGTATTCCGGACCTGTCAGTTCCCTGTTAAAAATCTTTAGGCCGAAGCCGCCATGGATGCACTGTGGCAGGATACCTCCTGGATAAGAATCCCTTTCAACCACAAGAATGTCTTTAATGCCCAGCTGCCAGCACCTTGTTGCGGCGGCAAGCCCGGCGGGCCCGCCCCCAATAATTACCGTATCATAGGTTTTTGACGGTTTATTATTTAAGTTATCCATAATAATCATTGCATCCTGTGCCCTGCAATATATGAATTGCCGCCGGATTTTGTAATCTTTTCAAAAGGAACGCCCATTTCCCTTGACAATATCCTCATCACCCTGGTTGTACAATAACCACCCTGGCATCTGCCCATTCCTGCCCTTGTCCTGAATTTAACCCCGTCTATAGTAGTGGCCCCGTTTTTTATTGCCTGTATTATCTCTGCCTCTGTGACTTTCTCACACCTGCATTCGATCTCACCGAAACATTTGTCTTTTTTAAATAAAACATTATTTGTGGCATAGTCGGCGCTGTCAAGCTTGAGGGGCTTTTCCCTTACAGGAATAAATTTGGGGTTTGTTTTCATTTTTAGTCCCGATTCTTTAAGGTAATCTACCGTCATTTCAGCTATCAGGAATGCACATGTCAGTCCCGGAGACTGTATCCCTGCAGCATTTATGAAATTCTTGTTGGCAATCGATGGGCCAAGAACAAAATCCCCACTGTCAGCGTATGCCCGCAGCCCCGAAAAGCTTGTAATCACCTTATCGTAAGGAATATTGTCTATCATGTCTGAGAGTTTTTGTCTTATTTCATTAAGGGACACTGTTGACGTTGTGATATCATATTTGTCGGTGACTTCGTAATTTGAACCAAGGATGGCATTGTCGTGAAAAGTCCTGCCAACATACATTCCCTTGGAGCGCGCATTGCCGGCATCAGCTATTCTTATGTTTAAGTGATTTGTGAGATTTTTTACTTCGGAATCAAGCAGAAAATACTGTCCCTTTATAGCGGTTATTTTAAAAGAGTCATCGCCTGCCATTAGCGCAACGTCGTCAGCAAATACTCCGGCCGCATTTACAATATACCGGGCTTCAATTTCTTTTTCTTTGCCGAAAAAATCAGTGGCAGTGATATGGAATGTATTGGAAGAATTATCATGATGGATTCCGGTTACTTTTGCATCAAAAATAAATTTTACCCCATTTGCTGCTGCGTTCTCTGCAGCGGCAAGAGCCGCTTCGTAAGGTGAACATATATAATGCTCCTGGCAGTAAAAAGCCGCAATTATTTTATCGCTTAAATTGGGCTCCAGTTTTTTCAGGCGCTCTTTATCTGTTATTATCTCCAGACCCGGAACATTATACTTTCTGCCCTGCGCCAAAAGATGTTCGATTTCCTGCATCTGCTCCGGCAGCAAAATATTAACCATGGAACCGATCCATTTTACCGGTATCGAAAGTTCCTGTGCATTTTTTAAAAATAAAAGCTGTCCAGTTCTGCATGTTGACAGGCGCAGAGTCCCTTCATATCCGGCATAACCGGGGTGAACGTGACCGCTGTTGGCTTTGGTTGTTCCCCATGCAACATCGGCCTCCTTCTCAAGGACCACAACATCCAGCATGTATCTGCTTAGTTCACGCGCAATTGCGCAGCCTGCAATGCCTGCACCGATAACGGCGACCTGGGTTCTAATTCTCTGCGGCTTGTCTGATAAAGGTTTTATACCTTTACTATTTACTGTTTTTAAGTTTTTACTGACCATTTAACTTTCTGGCAGCTTGATTTTTATTTCAGTTGTGGATGCTTATATTAATGCCAAGCGGCAGTGTCTCGTAGAGCCATTTGGCATCTTCGAGCACCAGCCTTATACAACCGTGGCTCACCGGACTGCCAATTTTAGCAAGTTCCTCAGTCAGCATATTTCCAGCGGAGTCATAAGGCACGCTGTGGAAAAGATATGGCCCATAGAACCTTGTCCAGTAATATGCGCCCATCGCAAATCTCGGGATCCATGCATAATAAATCTTCTGGTTTGTGGTATATGTACCCTGCGGTGTCGGAGTCTCGGGTTTTCCACCTGAGCATGCCATGGTTTTTATGGCAACATTCTTATATAGGACAGTGACCTGCTGGGCCGTAAGATTTACATCAATGAGAAAATTCGCTGTGTCAGTATAGTCAACAACAATTTGCGGGGCAGTCTGCTCGGCGCTGTTTTCACCGGACTGGTTGGGATTATCAACCCAGTTAAGGTTTACCTCTGCGGCTGCTGACCCTTCAGAGTTTGCGGCTTCACAGACAAGAGTAAAAGACTGGCCCTGCACCAGGTTTACCTGGGCAACATTTAGGCCCCAGGCGCTATTGCTGTCGTCTTTGTTGAATTTTATCTGTGGAAAAGGCTCGCCTATAACATTTGCCCTGACCCTGTAAAAACAGACCTGGTTTTCCTGGGCGTATTCTGGTCCCGATATTATCTGGAGACTGATTTCCGGTGCTTGCAGGGTTACTTTGATATCCTGACCCTCGGAGCCTGCCAGACTGTCTTGCCCGGTAGTCTCGTCAGGATTATTTGAAGACTGGCTGTCAGAATTGGTGTCGGCTGTGGTTTCATCGGTTGCAGAGTCTTTGCTTTGTCCGGTTTCTGCTTCTGCTGCTGCTGTGTCTTTGGTATTATCCTTTCCCTGGGAATCAGCTGCCAAAGCATTATCCCCGGAACTATTTTCGCTCCCGGCGCTTCCGGCTGCGGATGTTTCAGTTGCTGCAATTTCAGATGTGGCTTCGCCTGACAATTCACTTTCGGTGGAACCTTTGCCGCCTGTTAAAGAACATCCGGATAAAAATAAAAGTGAGATTATTATAAGCAGTCCGACAATGGTAGTGAAATTGCGATGTCTTTTGTTGGATATTTTTGTATTATTCATTTTTAATTTGGTCTAAGGTAACTGCGGCCCCTGCCGGCTGTTTATTTTAATATAATCCTACTGCCCGGAATTTTATTTCCGAAACATTAGCTATTCTACCATTATAGCTGCTAAAAAGAACCAGAAAAGCAGTTAAACTTTAAAATAATGAAGTATAATTAGAATCTGGTTTATTAAAATTATTATTTAGAATCTGTGTTATTAAGATTGTTAAATAGTTCTGGTTTAATAATTCACTATTTTATAAAAATCTTTAGTTTATCTGGCATAGATTTCATAGGTTTTCTTGAAATTTTAAATTTTAGCAAATTATTGAGCAGAAATTAAATAACTATTAAAGAGTATCGTTAAAAAATATCAGGAGGCCAAAATGGACAAAGAGTTAAAGAATAAAATAATTAAACAAATGATGACCTGTTTTGATTATAACAGCAATCACATCAATCATGCTTACAGGGTGCTTCACTACGCTGAGGAAATTTCAGACATTGAAAAGGGTGATACGGATATTGTGATTTCTTCTGCAATTCTGCATGATATAGGGATTCCGGACTGTGAAAAAAAATATAAATCAATTGAGGGCCAGCTGCAGGAGATAGAAGGTCCGCCGGTTGCAAGAAAAATTCTTGAGGGCCTTCGCATGGATGAAGAGACAATAAAAGAAGTCTGTGAGATTATCGGCTGCCACCATAGCCGCGGTGAAATCGATACAATGAACTTTAAAATAATGTGGGATGCTGACTGGCTGGTCAATTTGCCTGATGTCTATGATGTTAAAGACAAAGCAAAACTTGAGGATATAATATCTGAGATTTTTATGACTCAGGCAGGCGCCAAAATAGCAGGAGACCTATATTTATAACCTGGCCGGCGGACGCCCGAAAGACTGGTAAACACATAAGCTTAAAAGCGCCTGTCTGGTATGTGCTGATTATGTCTGGTATTATTTATCTTTCTTTACTGAAATAAAAAGTGCTCTCATAAAAAATGCAAGACCCACAGTCATGATAATATGGCCGGTACCGGCAATGTATGAAAGAGCTTTAAAATCAGCCCCAAAAACATCAAGCACTCCCCTTGCAATCAATGCTATTATACTTAAAAGAAGTCCTGTATTGTAAACACAAAGAAACCCCCTGTAATATCTGGCTTTTGAAATTTCAAATACTTTGTCAAGTATCAGCAGTATTATGAAAAATAAAAAGCCCAGGACAAGTATATGAGGATGCACAAAAGCCAGGGCTGTGTTGCCGTCAAAATCCATTGCTCTTGTAAATTCCCTGTAAAATACCCCGAAAGATAGCCCGAAAATAAGATAAAACACTGAAAAACCTAATATTTTTTTCATTTTCCCCACTTTCTTTATTATTAAAAAACACCTCACTCATCCTGGATCTTTTTACTTAAAGATGGATGGATTTTAACATTTCCCCCCGATTTTTCCTTAAGAAATACTATGGCGCTTTCCAGGCGATGATCCTTAATGCCGGTAACCTTAAACTTAAGGCCGTATCCCTCCACTTCCGGGGTACTGCCATCATCTGGAATAGTGCCCAGCAAACCAAAGACCAGTCCTCCCAATGTGTCATATTCGTCTTTCGGCAATATTATGCCAAGATTTTCTGAAATAATTTCCAGGGGAGCCGAACCCTGTATCTTCCATGTTTGTAAGTCTATAGGCTCAATCAACGGCGGTTCCTGGGGAATCGATGAATCATCTTCCAGATCCCCTACAAGCTGTTCAAGCAGGTCGTTCATTGTAATAATGCCGCTCATGCCGCCGTATTCATCCAAAACTACGGCAAAATGATTCCGGCTTTTTTTCATGTTACGGAAAAGGACATCAGCACGGACCGTCTCAGGTACAAAGTATACAGGTTTCGCCAATTTCATAATATTTTCACGATTTTTCTCCTTAAGGCGAAAATAGTCCTTTACATTAAGTAGGCCGATTATATCATCTGCGCTTTCGCCGCACACCGGATAAATTGAATGCCTGCTTTCAGTGATTGTTTTATCCCAGTCCTCGTCACTTTCATCCATCAATAATAAGGCGATATCAGTACGATGGGTTGCAATCTCGACTGCAGTTTTGTCGTCAAATTCAAAAACATTCTGTATCATTTCTTTTTTTTCAAGATTAATTGCTCCTTTTTCACTGCCCACATCCACCATCATTCGTATTTCTTCCTCGGTTACTTCTTTGTCGTCAGCATGCGGATTTTTAATTCCGATCAGGCGCAGCAGCCCATTAGTGGAAACAGACAAAAACCAGACAACAGGTGTAAATATCCTGGAAATAAAATAAATAAGTCCTGACATTGAGAGTGCAATCTGTTCAGCCTTTCTCATGGCTATCCTCTTTGGCACCAGTTCACCCAATACTAAAGTCAGGTATGACAAGATCAGGGTTATTACTATAACGGTTATTATGTCGAGCGTCGGGACCGGAATCTTTACTCCGATATTTACAAGCCAGTTAACCAGTTTATCTGAAAAATTGTTTGCAGCAAAAGCGCTTCCCAGGAATCCTGCCAGGGTAATGCCTATCTGTATGGTGGCAAGGAAACCTGCAGGATATTTGGTCAGCCTGGTAAGCATTAAGGCACGTTTATCACCTGCTGCAGTAAGCTTTGCAAGCTTGTTATCATTTATGGAAATAATAGCAATTTCAGCGCATGCAAAAGTGGCATTAAGCAAAATCAGGACAAACTGTAAAAGTAATTGCCATCCTAAACCAAACATATACAGAAATACCTCATTTAATAAAACATTCTTTAAAATACAAGTATATATCTAATTAAATCAAAACAAAATATTGCAGAAAAGAGTTGCCCTCCAGACTTCCTTATCATATCAAGTCCTAAAATGGGTCTTATATGTTTTCTCAAATCAGCCATGCCGGAACATACCAGTTTTTTTCGTCAATTGGCAAAATATCATTTGTCATGCAAACAACTGCACCATTGCCAATCTCAACTTTGTACTGTTCCAGCTCACCAAATTTCTGTGGCTCTGTAATGGGGTTTAGGATATCAAAATTTTTTATGGCGCTCTTTCCCGGAGAAGCTGATTTTTTTATTTCAATTGGGTAAAGTGTTCCATTCTGATAAATCATCAGATCGATTTCCTTTTTATCTCTGTCTCTGTAATAAAAGAGCGGCGGCTCCTGACCTGCATTAAGGAAACTCTTATAAATCTCAGAAAATACATAGCTTTCAAAGAATGCTCCGGACATGGCGCCCTTCTCTAAAATCTCCCCGCTGCTCCATTTTAAAAGATATGCGCATAAACCTGTATCCAGGAAATGCATCAGCGGTTGCTTGACCACTCTTTTTAATATATTGTTGTGATACGGTTGCACTAATGCAATGATATGCGATGAAACAAGGATTGAAAGCCATTTTTTAGCCGTTGGAGCGCTAATCCCTGCGTCCTTTGCAATTTCATCATATACAATTGGTTTGGCAGTTCTTGCCGCAACTATCGTCATAAAATTATAAAAGGACATTTCATCTGCAACCTGTGTTAAATTTTTAATATCGCGCTGCAGATAAGTATTCATGTATGACTGGTAATAAGTAGAGATATCAACCTTCGGATTTGCATATAAAGCAGGCATAGAGCCTTTAAAAATTCTTTCATACAATTCACTTAGACCCAATTTCGGTACTTCGCCCATTCGCGCTATCAAATGCTGCGGCTCCGTAGAAAATGCTGCAGAGCTTGTCTTATTAATTTCACTGGTTGAAAGCCCTAGAAGATTAACGATCCCTGCCCGCCCTGCAAGAGATTCACTAACATCCTTCATTAAATGAAACACCTGAGATCCCGTAATCCAAAAATCACCGTTTTTCTTTGAGCCATCGACACTCATTTTAATATAAGGAAGAAGCTCAGTGGCATATTGGATTTCATCTATAAGAACCGGCGGAGTAAATCTGAGCATAAATAATGCGGGATCATTTTTTGCAAGATAGCGCACATCCGGGTCATCCAAAGTAATATACTTACGACTTACTTCTGCCATTTTCTGAAGAAGTGTCGTTTTGCCGACCTGCCTGGGACCGGTAACCAAAAGCACCGGAAAGGTTTCAGATACTTTTAGGACAGTTTCCTCTATTGCTCGTTTGATATACATTGCCTGCCACCTCTTGATGGTTGCAAATTAGTTTACAAATAGTGTGGCAAATCTAAATTACTAATTTATTATAGCCAACAATATTTGCCATGTCAATAAGCAGGCAGGCTTTCGTGTATCATTTAAATGAGTTAATAGGTTTAGCCAAATTGCCTTACCAGATGCTTAATTTTGATTGCCTGTCTTTAAAAGTACTGGAATCTATATCAATATTTTATTTAATAATACAAATTTAACTATTTTAACAATTACTTATAAGAATTTGCTCTTGGGTTCCAAAAATCTAAATATTTTAACTAGAGCTCACCAGACCAGGAATTTAAAAATGGGTAAGAAACACCTCTGTAAATAATAGCTTGTATATGGTTTCGTTAAAATAGTATTATTGTTACAAATATTAAAACAGGTTCTCAGCTTGGCAATAATTTTCTCTATGAAAAAGCCAAAAAGACAGGAGATATAACGGTTTGAAAGATGATGGCATTCTTAAAGACGGCATATATGAGCAGGTTATAAACAAGCTTATAAACTCCCGGCTTGCTGGTGATGAAAGGCTTGTCAGGTACGGTCCAATAGATACAGAAGAGGCTGCCGGGGTGCTTTCAAGGTATATTTCTGAAGCTGTTGAGAAAGGACTTTCCAGTATTAAGGACAGTGGCGGGGATATTGGCTCGCAGATTGACCTTGTTAATAAAATTATTGATGCCATTGTTTATCAGACAAAGGAAAACTGGTTTGATGAGCTGACTGTTGACAAGCGCGCAGAACTTTTGCTTGCACTTCTTGACAGAAAAAATAATGTCCATGCGCTTGACGAAAAGGCTCCAATCACACGTCCGGATACGTCCATTGCCCAAAGCTCGCTTTTTACCGGCGCAAGGCATGAGCCAAGCATGTTTGCAGAGTTAAAAAAAGAAATATTGTCCTGCGACAGGATAGATATGCTTGTGTCATTTATAAAGTGGAGTGGGCTGCGACTTATCATTGAAGAGCTAAAACAGTTTACCCTGCAGGACTGCAGGCTGCGCATTATCACCACATCATACATGGGGGCAACCGATGTCAAAGCAGTTGAAGAGCTGCAGAAGCTGCCAAATACTGAAATTAGAATCTCCTATGACACCAAGCGCACCCGCCTGCACGCCAAAACATACGTTTTTTACCGTAACTCAGGGTTTAGCACTGCATATATCGGCTCCTCCAACCTTTCCAATGCAGCGATCTCAAGCGGGCTTGAATGGAACGTAAAAGTAACTGCAAAGGACCTGCCGGACACAATCGCAAAAATCGATGCAACTTTTGAAAGCTATTGGAATTCAAATGAGTTTGTATCATACAGCGAGGCCCAAAAGCCACGCCTGGAAGCTGCCATTAGAGCTGAACGTAATTTTTCTGCAGATAATAATATTAATTTTGATTTTGATATAGCGCCATACCCTTTTCAGCAGGAAATACTGGATTGCCTTGAGGCTGAACGAACCGTACATGATGCTTACCGCAATCTTATTGTGTCGGCAACAGGCACCGGTAAAACTGTTATTTCGGCTTTTGACTACAAGCGTTTTTGCCATGAGAACAAGGGCAGGCCGTGCAGGCTTTTGTTTGTTGCGCATCGTGAAGAGATCCTAAAGCAAAGCATTGCATGCTTCAGGGGCGTTTTGCATGAAGCCAACTTTGGTTCGCTCTTTGTCGGCGATTACAAACCAGACAATTTGGGTAATCTGTTTATGTCTGTTCAAACTTTTGATTCACAGGATTTTGAGAAGAAAACAGATGCTGATTTTTACGATTACATAATAGTAGATGAATTCCACCACACCGCAGCACCCACATATCAAAAGCTTCTGACCCACTACAGGCCAAAAATTTTTCTTGGCCTGACTGCTACTCCGGAGAGAATGGACGGAAAAAGTATCATTGAATATTTTAATAACCGTATAGCTGCAGAAATACGCCTGCCGGAGGCAATTGACAGAAAACTCCTCTGCCCCTTCCAGTATTTTGGAGTTACTGATTCAGTTGACCTAAGCGACCTGCGCTGGACCCGCGGCGGTTATGAAAAAAGTGAACTTTCAAAAATATATACCGGCAATGACATGAGAGCCAAAATGGTCATCAGGGCATTGCTTAAATATGTCACTGATATTAACGAAGTCAAGGGGCTTGGTTTTTGTGTATCTATTGCCCATGCTGAATTTATGTCAGATGTTTTTAACCGAAATAAAATTCCGTCAATTCACCTGACTTCATCAACTGACGACGCCACTAGAAATACCGCAAAAAAGCGTCTGGTAAATGGTGAAATAAGGTTTATTTTTGTAGTTGATTTATTTAACGAGGGAGTTGATATTCCGGAGGTCAATACTTTATTGTTCCTGCGACCAACTGAAAGCCTGACTGTTTTTTTGCAGCAGCTCGGCCGCGGGCTTCGGCTCGTTAAAGATAAAGAGTGCCTGACAGTTCTTGATTTTATCGGGCAGGCCAACAGAAAATATAGTTTCGAAGATAAGTTTGCGGCGTTGCTGGAAAATACTTCAAAAGGCGTTCAAAGAGAAATTAAAGAAGGTTTTATTTCCCTGCCAAAGGGTTGCTTTATACAGCTTGAACGAAAAGCAAAGGAGCATATCCTTGAAAATATTCGCATCGCTTTTGGTTATAAAACAGGCATAATAACTCGAATTGCGAGCTTTGAAGAAGACTCCGGGAAACCGCTTACACTCGCAAATTATCTGGCGCATTACCACCTTGATGCAAGGACCATTTATGCAACAAAGAGCAGTTTTTCAAGGCTGTGCGCAAGTGCTGGAGTTACGGATAATTTCAGCGAAGCACAGGAGGAGTTGCTGACAAAATCATTTGGAAGGATTAGCAGTATCGACTCAAGGCGATGGCTTTCATTTTTGTTAAAAAATTTAGCAGATATTAAAAATTTAAAATGGGAAACACTGACAGAGACAGAAAAAAAGTTTACTGTAATGCTTCATTATACAATTTATCAAAAGCCGGTTTTGGATCTTGGATTTGATACACCGCTTGAAGGAATACTGGCACTTCAGCAAAATACAAGGATGTTTTATGAGCTCATTCAGCTGTTAAAATATTGCCATGAAAAGATTGATTTTGTCGATGAACCGCTGGATTTAGGATTTGCCTGCCCCCTTGATTTGCACTGTGCGTATTCAAGAGATCAAATCCTTGTGGCGCTTGATTTTATGAATCCGGCAAATATTCGCGAAGGCGTAAAATACCTTCCGGAAAAGAAAACTGACTTATTCTTTGTTACCCTTAACAAATCTGAAAAAGATTATTCTGAGACCACAATGTATAATGATTATTCCATCAGCGAAAACCTGTTTCACTGGCAGTCACAAAGCACTACTTCAGCAGATTCTCCGGTTGGGCAGAGATATATAAACCACAGGGCTCAAGGCAGCAAAATCCTGCTGTTTGTGCGTGAGTATAAAAGCGATTCTACAGGTGCTGCCGCACCTTATACATTTTTAGGACCTGCAGATTACAGCAATCACACGGGCAGCCGCCCAATGAATATTGTCTGGAAACTGCATAAAGCAATCCCGGCCAAATACCTCAAAAAGACAAACAAAATGGTTGTTGGTTAGTGCGATTATAATTTTAGGTACTTAACAATACAAAATGGCGATCGGGCATATTTACATGCTGCCGAATTGGTGCTTTGTAACAATTGACCTATAAATCCATTGCAGTATCATCCAGCAGGAATTGCTCAATTCCTATATATAAAATTCCTTTTTCATCGTGCCAGGGAATTATACAGTCTTTTACAACAACTATTTTTTTAAACGAGTCCGCAACCCTGTTTAAGGAATTGGTTTCTTGCCTTCTCTTTTCCTCATCGGCGATTAACAATACCGATTGAATATAATAGCGTTTACTGGCCTTGTTTGCTACGAAGTCAATCTCCAGCTGTGTTCGCATACTGCTTCCGCTCTCATTTTTATAATTGTATTCGACTATACCCACGTCAACATCAAATTCTCGTGCCACAAGTTCGTTATAGAGAATGTTCTCCATGATGTGATTTTCTTCTTGCTGGCGGAAATTCAACCTTGCGTTACGGAGGCCGATATCGGTAAAGTAATATTTCAAGGGCGTTTCGATATATTTCTTGCCCTTGATATCATAACGATAAGACCTGTATATAATAAAAGCATCAATAAAGTAATCAAGGTATTTGCTGACTGTTGCCGGTACAATGGCAACCTTTTTCACGCTTTGAAAAGTATTAGAAAGTTTTGCCGGATTGGTGAGTGAGCCAATAGACGAGGAGATGATATTCAACAGATCCTCTAAGACATCTTTTTCATTGTTTATTTTATTATGCTCGATAACATCGGAAATATAGGTCTTGGCAAAAAGGTCTTTCAGATACTTGCTTTTTTCCTCATGAGTTTTCTTGGAAAGAACAAGCGGCATCCCACCATAGGTGCAATACTCTCCCCATGCATGCTTTTTTTCGCCCTCAAAAGCTGCATGAAATTCTTTATAGGTTAAAGGATATACTCGGATTTCGTCACCTCTGTCCTTGAATTCGGTAAGGATATCGGAAGAGAGCATTTTTGAATTGCTGCCGGTGACATAAAGATCGACATTCTTCATTTTCATCAACCCCAATAGAACATCGACAAAGCCGATTTTTGAGTTCGTGTCGCTAACATAAGGATTCTGTATTTCAGTAACCTTCTGTATTTCATCAAGAAATACATAATGCATCTTATTTTTTTCGGTTATTTGCTCCCTGATATATTTGTCAAGTTCCAGGGGGTTTCTATATCGTGCATTGATTGCTTCATCCAAAGCAAGTTCAATAATATATTTATCTTTAATGCCAATAAAATTCAAATAATTATGGTAAATTTTAAACAGCAGGTATGATTTGCCGCATCTTCTGATGCCGGTGATGACTTTAATCAATCCGTTTTCTTTTTTGCTGACCAGTTTATCTAAATAATATTTTCGCTCGATATCCATCGTTACCTCAGTAAATTTTTTTTGCGTATATACGCATTTTTGTTCGCTATTAGCATAACATCCTTAAGTGATAAAATCAAGCTTTACTGAATTAATTTTTGCGGATATACGCATTTTTAGTTTTGAGCAAATAATAAAATTTATTATAAATAAAATTAATGAAAAAAGAGTTGAAGAGTCTTTATTGCTGGCATATCAGGTATATGAAGCATAATCTACAGCATATCCCTTTATTCAAAAACATATTGAAACTAGGCCGGTTTCTGTTTTGTCGGTGTATAGAGAGCTGTTTATTTACAATCTCAAAATGATGTCAGATAAAAGGTATGAAGCTTTTTTCAAAAGGATGTACTTGAGCATGAACTATGAATTTCATCAAAAATTGAAGATTATTTTTAGCAAAATAAGAGAGGATATGTTCTCAGGAAAAGACGGTAATCGCATAGAAGAATTGGAATATGATGAAAAATATTTATTACAGCTATCGAATATCCTTGAACTGATAAGCCGAGATCTCCTGACCATGAAAATAGCCAATGATTTAGATGATGAGCACATAATAGAGATATATGATTTGAGAATAAAAGTATTATGTGATGTTCAAGGAGATGATTAGCTATGTTCAGGAAATAATTTGGACCAACCAGAACAGGTGGCCGATGCTATTAATGAGTTTGTAGATGGAAAGTAAAAATACCAATAAAGGATTTTAAAAACCAAAAAAGAAGCGAATTAATTATGTCTATAGATAGTTTGATTTTGTTGATAATATTCATTATTTTATATATAGCTTTTTTCTTCTGGTATGGGGGTAAAAGCAGGCCATTAAAACAGACTGAGGTTGATGCGTTTATAGTTGAAATTCAAAGAGCCGGTGAAAAAGAAGCAACAAGCGAAGGGAGTCTTTTTAAAACAGCTGCGTGAGCTTTGCGAAGGTGATGATGGTAGGGAATTCTACATGGTTAACCTGCTTAAATTTAATAAAAATACAACTGCAGATTCTCGATATGATCCGATGGATGCAAACAACCGGTACAATCGAAGAATATTGCCGATTATGCTCAAATACGGGGGGCATCCTGTATTTAACGGGGCAGTGCAGAATAGATTTATTCATACAGACAGTGATAGTGATTGGGATAATCTAGCCATGATGAGATATCGCAGTCGCAGGGATTTTCTAAAAGGAGTTATCGATGCAGCAAGAATGAATCTTGAGAGTGATAAATGGACTGCTTTGAAAAAGACTCATGTGTTTCCTGTTAAGCCAATATTTCACCTGAATTTTATAAGAATGATTGTTGCTG
>CAYZUS010000018.1:0-4544 GCA_964481885.1 uncultured Actinomycetota bacterium
CCTTCAGCGGTCTGTATAAGTGATATTCCGTCCTGGGCATTTCTTGAAGCCATGGACAAACCTTTTATCTGGCTTCTTAATTTCTCTGATATTCCAAGACCTGCAGCGTCATCTGCTGCTTTGTTGATTCTTAAACCGGAAGAGAGGCGTTCGAGGGATTTGGTCCTGTTTGCGTCCGTATTGATTAAGTTCTTGTGCGCAGTCAGGGCGGTAATGTTTTGGTTAATCCTTAGTGACATTTTAGATTTCTCCTTTCAATTGTCGCGGGCTTTGTCTTTCCCGCTTTAAATCTTTTTTATCACATCTTACCCTCCCTGGCTTAACATGTTTGTTTTAAATTGAATTGTTAAAATTTTTATTCTCTTTTAACAATTTTTTTCTTATTTAATTTTCAATTATTTTATATAAACAATATATCGGTAAAACATCAAATAAACTTTAATAAAGTTTTAGTGCCTTGTTTAGTGATGCCAGTGTGCTCAGGTTATTATGGCTGCCTGCTCGGTGATGGCTTTACTGGATTGTGGCCGCTTGTTTTAATTGTCAATGTTTAAAACCAGCTGCAATACAATATAACAAGCCTGTGGTATAGATCTTTTCGGGGATTTTTTTGCGAAAACTATGATTTAAGTACTATAATTAATTCCAACAAGACCAGTAAAGCTTTCCCATATTAATATCCATCATTCCCGGAATTTTAATATCTACTCATCGCTCTTCGGGCCATCTTTGGGGTTATCACTTAAACCTGCCGTATTGATGTCTGAGCTGTCATCAGCTTCTTCTACAACATCTATCGGCTTTATGGTTAAAAGCTTTGTATGCGCTTTATCCAGAATAACGGTTGATACTTTGGCAGCTTCAATATTCTGTCTTATAATCTCTTCATATATTTCATCTCTGAAAATAGTGATGTCCTTTGGCGCTTCAATGCCAATCCTGACTTTTTCACCCTTTATATCAACAATATGAATCCTTATATTATTGCCAATAATTATGCTTTCACTTTTTTTTCTGGTTAAAACTAACATAATGGATAACGCCCTGAGAAATTAATTATTATTTCTAAGCTATTTTAATATTTTTTGGGTCAAAATAACAATTATATTTTTCCCCTGTAAATATTAGCTGCTTAGGCTTACTGAAATCTATCCCCTGATAAATAACATCCAACCCACATTCAAATCGAATCCTCGACAGAACCTGACGACCTGCAGACCACATCCAATCCATATATTCACCCGAAATCTTAAAAACTTTTAAAAACTATTCACATACCATGCCGCTTCCCGCTTGCACGCATACATGGAACATGGGGGAGCTCGTGAATTAAGCTCCCCCTTTTTTTTATTATACTTTTCTATAAAATATCTGTCTGCAAATTTACCTCTCCGTAAATTTTTCTCTTCGCAAATTTATCTTTCTTCAAATTCATCTCTCTGTAAATTTATTTCTCTTGAAATTGATCCGCCATGCAAATTTACCTGTCTACAGATTAACCTGTCCTGCAAACTTACATGTCCTAAAATTAATCCGTCCCGCAAATTTATACAGTGACCTGTTTTTCCTTAATCGCTTTAACCCTGTCCTGAAGTTTCAACCTTAGCTGATCTGCTTCAGCCCTGTTATCTACCTGTACTTTAAGGACTATCCTGTGATTTGTGGAATAGCTGCTGTTATATAGTATTACCTGTTTGCCTATCATTTTCTTTAAATTAATTACAATTGGAGAGATAAGGTTTAAAGTAGTTCTTGTAATATCCTCAGGAATAGTGGATATTGCAACAGCCAGAACGTCATCAAGACTTTCTATTTCAAGCTCAGCCTGGTCCTCATCAGATAAATCAAAATTATAGTCCCTGAAAAAATACCACGGATCACATATAACGAAAGAAACCTCTTTATCATTTAAGGATTGCAGCCACCTAAGCTCTGAATCCTTCATAAAATCAAGGATAACAAACCTGGTATAATGTTCAAAGCCTATTATCCCCCCCATCACAGTTATCACATTGCTTTCACTGACTTCCACGTCTCCAAATCTTGTTGTTTTAACTTTCATTTTGTCATCGCCTCTCTCTTCTTGTAAATAGTTTTTATTATTTCCAAATATGTTTTTGCAAACCCAAAGATTTATACTGTCACAGCTTTTTCCTTTATCCTCTTCTGCAGCTTTATTTTTAGATCTTCTGCCGCCTTCTCATCGTCAATCTTGACCTTAAGTACTATCCTGTGGGTGGTGGAATAACTGCTGTTATAAAGAATCACCTGCTTGCCTATCATCTTTTTTAAATTGATAATGATAGGGCTTATCAGATTTAAAGTAGTTTTTGTAATATCTGCCGGAATGGTGGATATTGCAACCGCTACAATGTCATCAAGGCTCTCTATTTCAAGTTCGTTCTGGTTTTCGTCTGACAACTCAAAATTGTAGTCCTTGAAAAAATACCATGGATCACAGATTACAAAAGCGACCTCAGGATCATTTAATGACTGCAGCCACCTGAACTGTGAGTCCTTTAAAAAATCAAGGATAACAAACCTGTAATAATGCTCAAATCCTATTATTCCTCCGAGCACGGTTATTACATTGCTGTCATCAACCTCGATATCTCCAAATCTTGTTGTGCTAATTTTCATTTTCTTGTTACCTCTCTAAACTATTAACAATTTCTTTAAACTAAAACCAAACCGAGAAAAACATCTGTGCCTTATACTCAGGAAAAAATTGCTTTAAATAAAATTATTTCCAAATATAATACAAATTTTCAAATTGAAGCTAAACCAGATAATCCAGAAGGGTATTCGGGAAAATCTTACCTGCGACGCTGAGTGATGTCTGGTAAATCTGGTCCGCTTTTTTTAATTCTATTATAACCTGCGCAATATCTATGTCGTCTATATTTGAAAGCATGGTTTGAACAGTTATTATATTGCTGCTGTGCTGCTCTTTTGTCAGTTCAAGCATGTTTACTCTTGAACCAATTTCTGAATACAGGTTTGTTATGCTTTCTGTTTTTTTATCGAGCTCTCCTAAAGTGGTATTGGAAATGCCCGTAAAATCTTTGGTCTCCAGCTGTGTTACAAAATTATCAATAATCTCAAAGACATTAGGATCTCCGGCAGCTCCGTCCATATTGTAGAGCTTGTCCCCTCTGGTATTTATAACTATTTTTGAATTAAAAGATATCTCCCTTTCCATATCAGCATCATCGCCATTATAAACCACTCCGCCTGCTACTGATGAATCCAATGTAAATGGCTTTGTAAGCGTATTTAATCCGCTGAATATATATTTATTCAGCATCTGGCTGTTTCCGTCACTTATCAGCTTACTCTTTATCTGTTTAAGCTCTAGTATGGTAGCCTCTCTTGCACTGTCAGGAAGCGAACCGTTAACACTTGAGACGGCAAGCTCACGAACCCTCATTAAGTTCTGGCTTACCTGAGTTACCGTATTTTCAGTAAATGTCAGCCAGGACAGCGATTCGTCAATGTTCCTGACGTACTGATTGTATTGTGATTCTTTTGTCTTAAAGGCCAGTATCTTTGCAGACTCTATAGGACCCTGATCCGGGGACTGGATATTCTTACCGGTGGCCAGCTTCTCCTGGAGGCGCTGCAATGTTGAAGCATTATTCTGAAAACCGTTAAGAACAGAATCTATAAGATTGTTATATGTTACTCTCATTTATATTTATCCCTATATGTTATGCAAACTGCCAATATTAGAATTTAAAAATAAAGCTATAAAACCAAATCCAAAAAAATTTGAAACTCAATAAACCCGAATCTTAACTAAAATCAAATTTACAAATAAAACCAAATCCATAAATAAATCACATCTTATTAATAATCGTATCGATCAGCTCATCCATTGTTGTTATTATCTTTGCAGCAGCATTATATGCATGCTGGAATTTGACAAGGTTAACCAGTTCCTCATCCAGTGACACACCTGAAATGCTGTCCTGCCTTGAATTTATCTTGTCAATTAACAGCTCAGTGTTTTCGAGTTCCCTGGCGCTCTGCTGGCCGTCAACACCCATCTGGATTATCATGCTGTTATAGTAGTTATCAAAATTAATCGTGTCGCCATTTAAAAGCAGCGCGTCCCTCAGGCCTACAATTTCGGAAATATTGCTGTTGTCGCCCTGCTGGCCTGAACCGGATGCAGCCGCTATAAGGCCGATATCGTCATCTATATCAGGATTAATCACAATATCATGCATGCTGCTGCCGACAAAAAAATCATTTCCGGTACTTGTGCCGTCAAGGCCATACCCTGTGCTGTGAACAGCATTAGTTTCAGTTATAAGGGTTGAAACGAAACTATTCATTTTAGTGATTATGTCAGGTATGTAACTATCCCTGAAATTCTTAAGTGTAAATAGCTCACCGTTCTTCAGGCTGACATCTGTTCCATCGTCATCCCACTTAATATCATAAAACTTCTGGGCCACATCAAGTTCGGCATTGATATTTGTTACCTGCTCTCCTCTTATAATAGTTTTGCTGCCGATATAAAGATCGACCTGCCCGTA
>CAYZUS010000018.1:4644-30082 GCA_964481885.1 uncultured Actinomycetota bacterium
TTTCTCTTTGCCATGTCTTCCGGATTTGCTTCAAGTTCCTTCCATGCGTTCCAGTAGCCGTCCAGAACACTGCTCAGGCCATTGTCTCCAGGCTCGGAAAATATTATCCCGGTCTGGCTCAAAATATCCACGCTATACTCCCATTTCCCCAGATTCTGCATTTCAGAGCGCAGCTGCCTTTCGGCATATTCATCCCGCAGCCTTCTTATCTGCTCTATTTCAACGCCTGTGCCGATCTGGCCGGCAGTTATAGTCTTGCTGAATGACACCAGCGACTGAGGGCTTGATGCCTTGATTACTGCTTCCTGTTTTGAATAACCGGGAGTATTGATATTTGCAATATTATGGCTCGTTACTTCCAGTGCCTGCTGATTGACACTTAAAGCCCTTGTACCAATTGTAAATCCAAAAAATGATGAACTCATTTATATTCCCTGCCTCTAAAATACACTGTATTTTATGACTCTAACAAACTTTGTTAATGATACTGCTTATTGACATTGCGCTTGATTTCATTCTGCCATCCTTACGGTAAACACTTGTTCCGTCTTTGTTTATTACAAGATCAAGCATGTTTTTAACATTTCCCCTGCCCTGCTCCATAAGAAAAATATTATTCTGGTTTATATCGCCAATACTGTTAACAATACTTCTCAAATTGTCCCTTAGCTTTTTTAACTTTATGCTGTATTCCCCCTGAATTGCGTCTGCTATATTTGAAACTGTAATTATATTGTCGCCATGTTTTTGAAGCTCAAGCTTTTTTGCTGTCTGGTCCATTACAGCCATTCTTTTATTTTCTTCCTGGTAGGCTAGAAAGATAAGCTCGTTTTGTTCTTCGAGGTTTTTTGCCAGTTCAAGCTCCTGATTACTTACTAGCATTTTTCTTTCCTGGCTGACAAGTTTTGAAATCATTGTGTATATGGTGATTTCCTTTTCCATACAGCTTATCAGTTTTCCCAGTAATTCTTTCATACTACCAAAGCTCCCTGTTCTAATATTTAAATTATAATTTCACTGTCTGCGACCATATTTTCTTCACTTCCGGAACCGGCCGCTTCTGCCTGGGCAGCCGCATCATCTTCAACCGGCAATACCTCCTCAACCGATTCAAATGCTCCGAGCTGGTCAAACAAGGTCTCTGATATCCCTGTCATGCTGCTTTCTGCAATTACTTTTGAAATCTCGTTATTAAAATAATCCTGCCACATTGACTTCTCTGTAGATTGCTTGCCGCTGCCTGCATCAGTACTGCTCCACATCTTGTCTACCATGTACTTTATAAATATCTGTTCAAACTGGGTGCAGGCTTCTTTTAACTTAAGGTTTTGGCCATTTATATCATTTTCCGGCTTGCCGTTTATTTTATCTGCAGAATTCAGGCTGGCCCTGCTGCCGGAAATATTGTTTCCCTGCACAGTGGTTTGGGCGCTGCCCTGAATACTGTTTAATAAAAGGTTTTTACTTGAAATACTGCCTATCTCATTTATCATCATAAAATCTTCTGTTCTCTCGTACCGCAAGCATAGAAATCGCCTGCCTGCTTATGCCATTATCATAAAAAACACTTGTTTCTTTATATAATTGCTACAAAAATCGTCTATTTCCTGATGCCGTTTGCCATTCCCATCATATCATCAGCAGCCTGGATGGCTTTTGAGTTAATCTCATAGGCCCTTTGAGCAGCTATCAGATTGACCATTTCTTCAATAACATTTATATTTCCCATCTCAAGATACCCCTGTTTTACTGTCCCTGCGCTGCCGTCAGCCGGATTATCCTGAGCAAGTCCTGAAGCAGCTGTTTCCCGATAGAGGTTGCCAGCAATACCTTCAAGTCCGCCGGGATTGGTAAACCTGCTTAATGTTATCGTTCCTGCTTCGCGGATTGTTTCCACTCCATTTACATCAACTTCTGTAAGTGAGATGACACCCTTGTCTGAAATAGAAATATCAACAAAATCCCCCGCAATGGTTATGCCCGGAGCAACCTTATATCCATTTTTTGTTACCAGATTTCCGACAGAATCAAATTGAAATGATCCGTCTCTTGTATATGCAAAAGTTCCATCAGGCAGCTGGATTTTAAAAAAGCCATCGCCTTCTATTGCCAGGTCCATTGCATTTCCGGTTTCTTTTATAGCTCCCTGTGAAAATATCTTTCCAACGCTGTTAACTGAAGAACCAAGACCAACCTGGTTCGTAAGACTCTCTGCTATGGCAACATCTTTATAAGCAAGTTCCCTGAAACTTATTTCACTTTTTTTGAAACCTGATGTATTGACGTTTGCGAGATTGTTGGAAATCATGTCAACATTTATCTGCTGGTTCATCATTCCGGTTGCTGATATAAATAAAGAACTCATTTAATAACCCTTCCGATACTTTTAATCTGTTTTTCTGTATAATTCTGTCTGTTTAAACTCTATTAATATTTTTATCGTTTTTAAATCTAATTATTTTAGTTTTTTTAAAACTATAAAACTTTTAAACCTTACCCACTTCAGTTGTTGCCTTTTTTAGCATTTCATCCTGCATGTTTATCATTTTCTGGTTAGCCTCATAGGCCCTGGTTATCGATATCATATCCACCATTTCAGATACACCGTTTACGTTTGAATTTTCTATGTATCCCTGTTTTATGGAAGCGTCTGAATTTGCAGCAGCTGCGGCGGCGCCATCTTTAAGTACAAAATAAGAGCTGCCAACCATCCTTACGTCCTCTTCGTTTGCTGCTGCAGTAATTGCCAATGTGCCGATGTTTTTTTCGTTAAATGTGATGCTTCCTTTTTCGTCAACACTTAAGTCGCCGGATCCTGTCAGCTGTATGTTTCCATTGCTGCCCAAAACAAAATATCCGTCTTTATTTATCAGAAATCCATCAGCATTGAGGTTGAAGGCTCCGTCCTTTGTAAGGTATTGCTGTCCATCAGGAGCGGCAACAGTAAAGAAGTTTTTTCCGTTGATGCAAAAGTCGAGATTGTTTCCGGTGTATTTTATATTTCCATCAGAAAGGTCGATAAGACTTTGACCGATGATCACCCCGCCGGAATAGTCCCCAAGCTGTGTGCCATCTGAAGTGTTGGAAATCTGCCTGTCTGTATAAACCTGGAAAACTACTTTTTCTTTCTTGTAGCCGGCCGTGTTTATATTGGCGAGATTGTTAGATAAGACATCCATTCTCTTTTGTTCCACGTTCATCCCTGAAGTGGCAAGATAAATGCCGTTGATCAAGAGAAAATCCCCTGTCTTATACTCTTAAGAAACTCTTATTATCAGTTTTTTAAGGTTATGTTTTAATTAGCCCGGAAAATAATCCTTATGGGAATTCTTTTCCTTTTTTATATTTCAATATAGGTATCGGAAGAAAAGATAAAAATCTTAAACAAAAATATAAATAAGTATATATAATGGTATTAACTTAAGTAATTATTAATTTATCGTTATATTGATTTGATTAACTTTGCATTAATCAGGCTTAAAACAATATTCTTTGTAAGGTTTAAGGCGGATACTGATGATTACTCCATTGTCAGATCTAAAGAATCCTGATGATTACTCCATTTTCAGACCTGGGCAGTCCTGGTGATTACTCCACTGTCAGATCTAAGGGTTCTTACTTACCGCTTCGCAACTATATTTGGCTCAGGATGAGCTTGTGTATTTACTTTATTATCCTACTTCATTATCCGTTTTAATGATTCAAGCGCTTTTTTGTGTATCTGGGAAGCTCTTGATTCAGTTACTCCAATTACATCCCCTATTTCCTTAAATGTCCTGCCTTTAAAGTAATAAAAATAAACTACTTTCTTTTCGAAATTTTTTAATTTGCTTATTGCCTTGCTTATGTAGGATGCATTCTCAAGATTCTCAACAAAATCATTCGGGCTTATAAAAGCACTGTACTGCGAATAGCTCCCTGGCTCATCATACTGTGAAAAATCTCCACTTAAAGCATCTATGTCCTCATATGACATGACTACATAATTGTAATCATCATTTTTGGGATTTTTGTACAGTTCGGAACAATCAGGTAAAACTCCGGGGCCTGCATTATCCATAGCCTGTCTGTTTTCCCTGATAAGGTTATTTTTTTTCATGTTGTCTCTAAGTGTGCGCGGGAACCAGTCGATTTCTCTTATGCCGTCAAGGATTGCACCTTTTATCCTGAACCTGGCATAAGTTTCAAACTTTATATTTCTGTCCGGATTAAATTTCTCTATTGCATCCATGAGCCCCATGTACCCATAGCTTTCAAGATCTGCGAACTCGATGGTATTTGGAAGAGTCTTGTATATCTCATGAGCTATCACCTTTACAAAATTTGTGTATCGCGCGATTAGCTCGTCCCTGGAGTAATTGCTCTTGCTGGTTTTAAATTTTTTCCATTGTAGCTGTTCTCCGGCTTCCATTTAATTATACCCTTTCTTTCCCCACAAGTCTGATAATTTGTCTTTAATATTTACTCTATGAAACTATTTAACATAATACTAAAGTTTTATATAATTTGTCAATATATTTATTAATTATTTTTTAAGTTTTTTTATCAATATTTTTTACAATATATTTTACAATATTTTTATGAAATATTTAAATAATTATATATTGTTATAAATACTTACAAATAGTTACATATTTTATATACCAATATAGTATTTTGTGATATACAAATAATCCTGTATAATTTACCCAAAAATAGTTTTGTTTTAATATAATAATTTTTATATAAACTTTTATTATTACTTGTCTTATTAGTTTTATTATTACTTGTATTAAGATTTGTATATATTATTAAATTATTTTTAAGGAGAATGGAATTACGAGTTCTACTTAGTAGGAAATATTTATATCTTGCCGCTAATGGGATAGGTCCCCCATCTTAAAACAGCTTCTGATATCGCGAGGATAGTTTCTTCAGAGGTTTGATACGGAATTTCTCCATGATTGTCGGACAATATAAAGCCGCCGCCCTTTGCGCCTTGGTTTATGGCTTCCCTGACTTTTCTTTCAGTCTCGGCAGCGTTCCACTTTCTCATCTCTATTCCGTTTAAATTTCCAAGCAGGTTTATTTTTCCATAACTTATTGCTTTTAATTCCGCAAGGTCCTCCAGGCTGCTCACCCCGGCTATGGCGGTTTTAGTCTCAGGCAGAATATCCAAAATTGCTTTGCACCTTCCGGAAGCAAAATGTGTTGCGGTGGGACCTTTTATCTGCGATATTGTTCTGCAAGCTATCTTATATCCTGTTTCCAGGTATTTTTCTCTTGGGATTATGGTAGATGAAGACACGGGGTCAAAGTAGCCTATTGCGGTCGCACCGGCCTCCAGTTGCGCATTTGCCCATGAAATACAAAATTCAACATTTTTTTCCATTAAAAGTTCCCATGATTCGGGCTCTTCATACATCATCTGAATATAATTGTCAAAACCCATCTGCATTACAGGCACTGAAAATGGTGAGATCACGAGTCCGATTATGGGAATTTCGTCCTTTGAAGCTTTTTTTAAACCTGCTATTGTCTTAAGTACTTCATTAAGTTTTTTTGAATCTGAAACTTTTGGAAACTGCATTTTTTTAATATCTCCGGTTTTTTGAATTATGGGAATCCCGGAGTTGGGTGGCCCATCCTCAGAAAATATAACTTCTCCACCAAGAACCTCAATCTCTATGGGCCCGTAAAAAACCCCATAATAGAAATCATTATTATATTTTTTCTGCATTGTTATCTGAGCCGCAATGACATTTTCAGCATCTGTAAAATAATCCTTAATGGAAAGTTTGAGTTCCTTTGCTCCATGCATTGTTAAAGTTAACAATAGTGGAACCCGGTCCGGCTCTTTAAATGAAAGGGCCGTAAGTACTCTTTGTATTGGCGTCATATGTTCATTTTTAATCATTATAAGTCAGGCCTTTTCGGATAATATTTTTTTGAAAACTTTTACTGCATCTGAAGCGGATTTGCCTGTTGCGTCAGCGCCTACTTCCTTATATAAATAATCGTCGAACATAAAAGGAGCGCCGCCAACAATGACTTTTATCTCTTTGTCTTTACTTTTAATTTTTTTTATTAAATCTTTGACACGCAGGGCGGAGTTTAACATTAATACGGATATTAACAGGACTTCCACTCTGTCTTTTTCCAGCCTTTTAAGGATATCTCCGGCCTTCATTCCAAATCCCCAGTCTGCAAGTTCAAACCCGTTTGATCTTATAACTGAATAGACTATTCTCTTTCCAAGAACATGGAAGTCTTCAAATACTGCTATTGCCGCTTTGGGCTGTTTTTTTCTGTATGGGCTTTCTGCAGGGATTATTTCATCCACAAGTTCCTCACATATCTTGCCTGCCATAAATACCTGTGAAATCGATGCAGTGCCTTCTTCCCACTCCCTTCCAAGCGTGAAAAGTGTATTTGATATTATTCTTTCAATTTCAGAGAGTTTCAGGGATTTGGCGAAACCCTGTTTTAGAATACCGCGGGCTTTTACCCTGTCGAGTGATATAAGGGAGTTATAAAATCCTGTTTCTGCCTCTTTAAAATTCATTGGCATATCTTTTCTTACTTATCCTTTTTATTAATTAATTACCTGTTTGCTCTATTGTTTAGTAATTTATTTGTTTTATTGTTTAAGTATTTGTCTGTTTTTTAAAATTCTGGTATTGGTGTTTTTCTGTTATTTATAAAGACTTATTAAACCTATTTATAAGTTTAACATAATGTTTATTATAATGTAAATAAGTTTAAAACAATTTTTTTCATATTTATATTAATTAATTAATTAATAAATATACTGAATAATATTTCTTAGGATATTGTAATGAAATGAGGTAAGACCGATTATCAGGAATACCGGATGAACTATTTCCGTGTCAACTGATTAGTCTTTTCGGCTTTTTTTGAATATTAATTTAAACACTTCAGGAAACTTATAGTAAAAAACCTGTAAAAAAACATAGTCAGCATATTCAGGTCATGTTAATGCCTGGTACCACTTTTTTCAATGTTTTTTATGTAATACTTATTTATATACATTGCTTCGTCTGATTTTTTTAATGTGGTAAAAATATCATTATCAGAACTGGAATCATTGGTATCAAAACCCAGTGCAATCGAAATTCTGGGTGCAGTTTTGTTTTTTTCCGCATTGTTAAAAGCTTCCTGTTTATCTTTTATCACTTTAGCTATCCTTTCAGCAGATTTTCTTCCGGCTTTTGACAAAATAATACAAAACTCATCTCCGCCGATTCTTGCGAGAACGTCAGTCTTACGTACAGACTCTGTCAAAATAGCAGCGACATCCTTTATGAGCCTGTCGCCATGCCCGTGTCCTATTGTATCATTTACCTCCTTTAGCCAGTTAATATCTGCAGAAATAATACTGACAGGCTTAAATCTTTGAATATCCAGGTTTAACTGTCTTAGTGTTTCTTCAAAATATGCCCTGTTGTAAAGTCCTGTCAACCCGTCACGAAAACTCATATATTTGTATTTTTCTTTGGAATCAGCAAGCAATTTATATTTGCGGGCATTTGATATTGTAAGTGCGCAAACATCACTTATTGCTATTGCCAGATTTAAATACTGGTTCTGATATTGCTTAAACAGAAAATCGGAGGCGTAAATAACCCCCAGTTTTTCATTTGAATACATAATATTTATTGTAAAACCATCATCAGTTTCATTTAGTTTGTATAGCTCCTTTATTTCAATCAGGTGTTTTTGAATTTTTTTGGATATCTGGTTACCCGAATTTATGCTGAATATCTTCCCCGGAATATCTTTATTAAAAGGAACATAAAATATTTTTTCTGCGACAAACAAGACATTGAAAAGCTCAATTACTTTTTTGATAATCAATTCTTCATCAATTAATTTTGATATGTCCCTTATAAGATCCATTGCCATTGCATAATCTGCCGTAGCTCTGCTCGCTTTTACAATTTCTTTGTTCGTTTCATATTTTTCCGTTTCACTTTTCCTGTTGCTGATTATGGAATTTACATAAAGCCTGAAATAGTCAAGGCCAACGTTTATAACTTCGCAAGGCAATTTTATATAATCTGCAAAAGCCTGAAGTTTTACGGTAGAGCCTGAGGAAACAAGAGTATCAAAGAGAACAATTTTTTTCATTGATTCTTTAAAGAAAACATTTGAATTATTCCTATTTAATCCCCATTCTTTTAACCAGGTTTTCCAGTCTGCCAGCCAGCCTGGAGTTACAATAAAAGCATTCTCAGAGAGAAAACTGTCAACTATCTGCCTGTTTGTAAGAAAGTAATAAAAGTTGGTGACATTATTTAAATATATTTTATTACTGAGGCCACTGTTAAATTTGATGGATGAATCGTTAGACTCTATAACCTGGTAAGAAGGTTTGATTTTGCTGATACCAGGACTTACTTTTTTTGAAAGAATACAATAATCACAGGCAAGAACTTCTATAGCTGACTCTTTATCTGTTTTTTTTATCTCATTAATCATATTGCCGGCATCTTCATTTTTTGTGGAATTCCAGCAGACTGTGGGATAAAAAAATGCTTCAACATTCTTTATCGGCAGCGTTTTTATAATCTTTTTGATTTCTTTTTCAAATATTTTACAGGCGCCAAGATAAATCATTTATCATCTTTCATGTGAAATAGAAAAATCAGTATTTTGTAAATTCCAATAAATCACAAATTTATATGTAAAATCCGGGCTCGGGAAACTTCGGAGCGAATTGAAGAAAGAGCCTGTATTTGCAGAAACTGTTATCAGGCCACAAACAGGTTCCTTGAAGAGAACTTTCCGTCTGTAGTAAGGTTTATTCCCAGATGCTTTAAACCCACTTCATCCCCAGGTGTAGGTATATGTGTCATATGCATTTCACAGCCACGAAGATCTCTTAACTTTTTCATTGCAAGCTCAGCTGTATGGCTGGTGGTCGCACTTATTGAAAGTGATATTAGCGCTTCCTCAAGATCAAGGCTTTCAGAATCTGTTTCAAAAATACCTTTTTTAAGCCTTGCAATCTGCTCAATTACCTGCGGGGATAGCAGATAAATCTCATCAGGAATACCTGCCAGTACCTTTATTGCATTAAGGATCAGGCTTGAAGATGCGTGCATTAGTTTTGAGTTCTTGCCGGTAACAATCCTCCCGTCGGAAAGCTCAATAGCGGCCCCGCAGAATATGTCGTCATGGCCCTTTCCTTCTTGTTCTGCTTCAAGAGCCGTATCCCGGGCAACGCAGACAACTTTCCTGTCGGTAACCTTTACTCCCAGCTCTTCCATCAGCATTCTTACGCGCTCTACTGTCTCTTTTTTCTCAACCCCTAACAGATACTCAGTGTTATACCTGAAGTAACGGCGTATAAGCTCCTGCCTGGCTGCCTCACTGACAATTTCATCATCGACTATTCCAAAACCGGCCTTGTTAACGCCCATATCAGTAGGAGAATTATATACAGGCAGCTCTGTATTTTTATCAGCAATAATCCTGCCAAGCATCAGCTTTAATATAGGAAAGCTTTCCACATCCCTGTTATAATTTATTGATGTTTTTCCATACTGATGCAAATGGAAAGGATCGATAAGATTAAAATCCAGTATGTCTGCAGTGGCAGCTTCATATGCAACATTTATGGGGTGCTTTAAAGGAAGGTTCCATATCGGGAAAGTTTCAAACTTGGCATACCCAGAATTTAAGCCTTTCCTGTGATCCTGATAAAGCTGTGACAGGCATGTCGAAAGCTTGCCGCTGTTAGGCCCGGGCGCCGTAACAACAACAATTGGTTTTTTTGTCTCTATATACTCATTTTTGCCGAAGCCTTTTTCACTGCATATAAGGTCAATGTCAGAAGGATAGCCCTCAATGGGATAATGAAGATAAACCTTTACTCCCCTGTGCTCAAGCTTGTTTTTAAAAACTTCAGCAGCATACTGGCCCGAATATCTTGTAATAACTACAGCTACAGTATCAAGCTCCCACTTGCGAAGATCGTCGATAAGCTTTAATGTCGCAGCATCATAGGTAATTCCAAAATCCCCTCTTACCCTTCCCCTTTCAATATCGCCTGCATAAATGCACAGAACTATTTCAATATCATTTTTTAGGGACTGTAAAAGGCGTATCTTTACATTAGGGTCATATCCGGGGAGCACTCTTGCGGCGTGATAATCAAAACAAAGTTTGCCGCCAAACTCAAGGTAAAGCTTATTATCAAATTTCTTTACCCGGTTAAAAATTGCTGCTGTCTGTTCAGCAAGATATTTTTCGTTATCAAAACCGGCTTTATTCATATTTCTATTTTATATCGACAGAAATAGGCAGGTGATCAGATGCCCTGCTGTAGGTGACTAAAAGGTTGGAAATATTAATATCCGGAGTGACCCAGATATAATCTATCCTTTCGTAAGGTTTATAGAATATCCAGGTAAGTTCATCCTGTTTGCCAAGTGCAAGCTGTGTATCAACAAAGCCGGCATCCTGCATCATTGTGATTTCAGGAGCCCCTGTCTGGCCATTAAAATCACCAAAAATCACGGTACGCTGGCGGTCCTTAAGCATATCTGTCAATGCCTTTACCTGCGCCTGTCTTTTGTCTGATTCATCAGCAATATGGTGGAGGTGAGTTGTTACTGTAGATATATTTTTCAGCCCTATGCTGCTTAAATCAACTTCTGCAAACAAATAACTGCGACGAAGCGGCGCATCCATCCTCGGAAGAAAACCGCTGTTTACAAGCTTTAGAGGATATCTGCTTAAAATGGCATTGCCCCATACAAGGTCTGATGCCGGAGTGAAAAGCTTATATTCCATGCCCAGCCTGTTTGCGAGCCATTCGTAAAGGTCCGCAGAACCATTTACCACCCAGCCTCTTGATACTTCGTTTAGGCTGACAACGTCTGCGCCATTTTTTTCTATCACCCTGGCAATACTTTCCAAGTCCTGGTATCCGTCAACATTAAAACCCTGATGGATATTGTAATGCATTACTTTTACGCTTTCCCTTTGAATAGCCGTTTTGGGGCCATACTCTGCGGGCAAATCAAGCACTGCCGGAACAATAAAAAGTGAGAGCATTAAAAAAACAAGGGCATATTTTTCCATTCCACGTCCAAAAAGCACATCTCTTACTGAACCGGCTGTAGAATACCTTCCCCGGCCAAATACTCCTCCTCTGCCAAAATTGCTGTCCTTCCCTGAGGTGTTGCCCTGTCCACTACCATTTCCACGACCTGCATAATTCCCGGATCCCGGACCCCTCTCACTACCTGAATTAGCGCCTCTTTTCTCAAATACTCTAAATCTTACTGCCGGCCTTAGAGTTACCGAAAGTATTGCAAAAATTGCCATAAGAAAAGCTATAAAAACAGGTATCATCCAGCTTTTTAGCGGCAGGTTAAGATCATAACTGCCGTAATACATAAATGCAAAAATAAAAAGTAAAAGGCCGCTGATTGCAAAAGCAGTATTATTCTTCCATGGAACTTTCTCTTTTGAATGTGTCACGGACCTGTTTAAAACTGCCAGAAGAAGCCACCATACAGCAATATTGCCTGCAATTACCTGAAGAATATACCAATTGCCTGCTACTTCCGGCCAGAATGACAGTACGGCAATTACTGCAGCTATCACTGTAATTGAAATCCTTGCTTTCTTAAGCGAGACAAGATATGAAAAAGCAAGTGCTGCGATGTTGGAAGCTGTGATTATGGCGACTGCAGTGTTTGTGCCTATCGATGTTTTGGCGCTGAAAGCAGCAATATTCTGGAACTGGTAAAGCTGCAAAAAAACAAAAGGCATTAAAATAGTAAGTGAATAAAAAACTGCCCTTGAGCCGTCAGAGTAATTCTTCTGGTATTCAAGATCATAGCAAACTCTTAATGACAGCCTGATTTTTAAAATAATAATACCTAAAAGAAATAGTATTACTAATGGTTCAGGCCTCCATATCATATCCCAGGTTCCAAAAAGTCCACTAATGGAAGTATTAATGGCAAAGCCAAAAAGAATGGCCGGAAATAAAGTAAAAAACAGCTTTATTTTTCTCTGCTGTGCAATAGATATAAAAAATACCAGGCTTAAAATCCACAAAACAGTTCCAAGAGCCGAGGCAGCAAGTGAGAGAGGCGCCCACCTGGAAATCTGCACTATATACCTTATAGTTGAGATTGCGATTACCAGAACAATGAAAAGTGTGCGCTTCGCTATCCTCTTAAAAAGGAACCCTCCAAAAAATACAAGAGCAAATGTAACAATAGCATAAATTGCAACCTGAAGAAGAGAAATTGTCGGGCGCTCACGCAGATAATTTACAAGAAGCGAGAAAAAAGAGTTTATGATCTGAATCCCGAATAATGTATTTATTACAATGATTATAAAATACAGCCGTTCAGAATTTTCAGGAGTAATGGTCCTTGAAGTTTTAAATGAATGCATGTCAAACATAGAGAATATTTTACTTCATGATTAAAAAACACTCAACTTAATTTTTTAATTTTTTAAAAACATTAAGGGCATCGGCATGATTGAATATTAAAATATTACAGTTCTGCTTCATGCTCCTGCCCTTATGCCTTTGAGATTAAATCTTTGAAAAAAGCTTTCCATATTTGTGTTTAAAAGCTTTTCTACCTTGTATACCTGTTTCTCATCCTGTCTTTGTAGCTTGACATGTTGCCTGTTATGTCTTCTTTTTCAATCTTGAAAAATGCTGTATGGATCACTGAGTCTTCACAGACAAGCGCAGAACCAACGGCATACTGGCCCTCATATCTGTAGTCATGTCCCATGCCATTGGATTTGAACTTGTTTTCATTACAGCCCTTAATCTCATCCATAAAGTATTTTGCCTGTTCAAGGGATGCTTTTGGGCTGTGTCTGCTGCCGGAGTTTGCGGTTGACTTATTTTCACCCTGGTTATTTTCATCGGCGGACGTCTTGGCTTTATGTGCATTATGCCGTGCTTCTGCTTTTTCTTCACGCATATCTGCCCTTACTGCATCCATCGCATAGCTTTTTATAAGTTTGGGAAATACTTTTTTAAACGCTTCTGTTTTTGAAAGTATGTCAAATCCTGCAATTTTTCCATCTATAAAGGCAAAAAGCCCATTCTGGCCCTCGACAAAATCAAAGCTGTCAAAATATTTTTTTAATCTGTCGGAAACCTGGTCGTATGCATCATGCATCGCTCCTGTACTGCTCTGCACGCTCAAATCATTATGCAGTTCACTGATCTTGCTCCATACTTTTCCCTGGTCAGCATGGTATTCCTGTGAAACCTTAAGTGAAATACCGACATCCCGGTGCTTCTCCCTTCGAATGTCATAGTTAAGATATGCATCGGAATGCCCGAATTTTTCCGTGGTATAGCTCCACCTGTGTGCCTCTACGCAGCTTACAGGTATAATTGTTATGGAATTAGGAGAAAGAAGTATGCTGGCATTTAAAATCCTGTTTTGCTTTGCTCCTATTACCTCTTCTCCATCAAGCAGCAGAACAGGAACATCGGCAAGGTTTTGTGCAGTCAGTTCCGGCACCGAACCACCGGAATCTTTTTCCCCAATAATCAGGAGACGGCTGTTTATGGCGTCTTCCATAGTAAGATAATCCGGGCTTTTGGGGCCGGTTTCTGCAAACAGCGGAATTACAGTGAGGTTTTTAAATTCTTTCAGCTCGCCCCACCTGATTGTTGAAACAAAATCAAACATTGTACTTTCCATTTGTAATCATCCCCTTATCGTGTCAATGATGTTATTAGGTATATGCAAAGACATATTGCATATGTTTATAACTTACCTAAGATATTATGGTTATCAGTGGTAAGAATTGAATAAATCTTAAATCAGGAAAAAATATAGAAAATTTTTGCCTATACTTTTAGTCAACTATTTCAGGCGTCCAGGCTATTCTTTTTCTTAATAAAATATTTTAAGATAAATCTTAATCTTATCTATTGGATTTTGCTTATTTATTAAGGAGCTCTTTAATATTTACAGGAAGCAAAAACTAAAATTTAAGTATTACTGTTTCTTATTATAAGGGAGTGCTTTGACAACTGTATGTCATACCTGAAAATCGAACTTAAATAATTCCTGCTGAATAATTCAAATATTATGGAACTGTTTTTTAAAATTAAACCTTAATTTTTTTAAAAACAGCTTTTTTAGCCAATTGTTTGGTTGAACTTAGTTATATTTTTAAAGACATGCGGGTATTTTTTTTGAAAGCTTTCAGAAAGCTTTTGACAAAAAATATGACAATGACAAAATACAGGGCATATTTTTCATAAAGTTTTCTCAGGGTTTAGATCTTATATAAAATAGTCTCAGAGACTTCCTGGCCGCTTATTTTTTCCCAGTAATTTTTATAAAGTTCAAGCTGTTTTTGATACGTGGATCTTCGGTTTGAATCTGCCTCAAAACTTCCGGTTTTATAATCGACTATCACCCATTTACTGCCTTCCTGAAAAACCAGGTCTATTATTCCGTGAATGACAGAACCGTCATGCGTTAATGCAAAAGGCACTTCAAAGTATTTTTTCTCTGCCCTGCTTATTCTTTCAAACAAATCACTGTCTGTAAACCTCTGGACCAGTGATATGAGTTCAGATGAAGCTTCTTTGCCAAGGCCGGCATCCCGGGCCCATTGACCTGAGAGCATTTTTACTTTTTCTGTATTGCCCCTTCCGGCAATTTCCAGCGCTTTGTGGGCAAGTATGCCCCATTTAATCCCGGAACTGCCGGATTTTGGATAATTTTTGACTTCCTTCGTCAGGATTTCTGCATCGGCCTGTGACGGTATATTGTCCGCGAACTCTCCCTCATTTTGCTGACTTTCAACAAGTCCGTTCTCATCGGGATCAAATGAAAAACTTTCTTTTGCTTCGGTCGTTACTCTTATAATTTTATAGCCCGGATTTTTTAACCCATCTATGATCTCAGACATTTCCGCTTTTTCTTCTTTCCATTTCTCCGGGCTGATACTTATAACCTCCGGTTCTTTTAACTTAACACCCTTACCCGCTGAAATCTGGCGAATATTATTTTTCTTTAAATAATCATACAGGATTTCCCAGGCTTTGGCCCTGCTGCCTTCACAGTAGGTACTGACAACCAGTATGTTTTTTGCCCTTGTCACGGCTACATATTCAAGCCTTTTTCTTTCTGCCCTGTCATATTTTATCTCCTCAGCGCTCTTGTCATCCCATTCAGGAGGGATGCCTATGATATCCCTGCCGTAATTGCCATCGGATTTTATAATACAGAAATAACCTTTTGATACATTATCATTTACGAATTTTAAATCGTCTTGGGGTTTTGTATAGCTTTGCTGAAACGTGATAAACTCAGTCTTTGTGTTATTTTCATTCAGCACACCATCACTATCTGACCTGCTTATGTGCAGTTCAGGATCAAACTCACCTGCCTCACCAAGGGGGTCGGCAAGCATTACCACTGGCGCTTCCAGCCCTTTGGCTTTATGAAGATTCATGATCCTTACCACATCCTGTCTTGAAGCCAGGAGGCTCAATGATTCTACATCCCTTACTTTCAGCAATTCTTCCAGATTTTTAACAACATCAATAAACAGGCTGATATCTTCCCGGTTGTAATCCCGCAGCAATTCCAGTGCCTTGTAGATATTGCCTGCCCTGGTTAGCCCCTCTTCCCGGGAAACTGTCAGTGGAATAATTCCAAGATCTTCAATTATGATTTCTGCCGCTACAAGTGGCTCTTTTTCACTTACAATGTTTTTATAATTCTTTAACCTGTTATAAGCTTCAGTAAATTCGTCAAAACCTCCAGGAACAGTGCCATAGAAGGAAAACTTTCCGCCGGCAATGCTGAACTCATAGAGCCTGACATCGCTTATACCAAAAAACAGCCCTCTTAAAGCAGTTACAAGAGCTACAGGATCACTGTCATCCTCAATTGCTTTAAATAACTTCAATATTTCGCAAAGTTCAACAGACTTGTTAAAAACCTTACCGCCGGAAATATCATATGGTATGCCCCTTGCTTCAAGGGCACGGGCATAAAGTCCCAGATGTTCTCTTTTGCGGGACAATATGAGGAAATCTGAATATACAGCCTTTGTGCCAAGACCTGATTTTTCTTCCTCAGATGTCCTTTCCAGCTTTAAACCTCCCATGTTTACAGCATAATCAATCCAGGCTGCAAGATTTTCTGCATCATCAGCAGCAGCCTGTGCTGCATTATTTTTTGGAACCTTTGCGATTATATTTTCAAAAATACCATAGTCAAAAACCGGATTTGCGCTCCTTACGGTATTTAGTGGAAAATATCTGGCCTGATAGGGGTCCCTTTCCCCAGGAAATACGTTCCCAAAAACCTCCTCAACAATGTCCTGCATAAATGGCAGTGAGCGAAAATTGGAAAAAAGACTTAATACTTCATTTGTGTTACTGCCTTTTGTGCAGGCATTGCTGTTTTCAGTAAGTGAGCCTCCGTCAAAAATCTTTTTTACGTCATTATAAATGCTGATGTCGGCCCTCCTGAACCTGTAAATGCTCTGCTTTGGATCACCTACAAGGAAAAGTGAGCCTGGCACAGGGTCGATCTTTCGCCAGTCAGCTTCCCCTGTATCAGCACCTGTTAAAAAAAGAAAAATCTCTGCCTGTATAGGGTCGGTGTCCTGGAATTCATCGACCAGAATGTGGGTAAATCTTTCTTTAAAGTAAGACCGCACTTCATGCTTTTTTCTTAAAAGATCTGATGTGATTGACAAAAGGTCAGTAAAATTCAGAATGGAATGTTCCTTTCTCCAATTCGAATAAAATTGAGCTCCTGACTTTATAAAATCTGCGCAAGGTTTATGCAGATACTCCTGCCATTTCCTTACTGCAGGGTTGACTGTCTCATTTTGGAATTTTTCCATTTGTTCTTCATAAAATTTACCATTGCCATCCGGCCATTTTTTTTGAGTAACCTCTGCCTTCCTGCCAAGATCTTTCAGCATCTTTACAAATGAAACATCATCGCCAAGATACCCATTATCAATAAAATAGACAGCCTTTCTTATAAGTTTCTGAAGATTGTCCCACCCATTTTCAGGAACTTCTTTTGGCATTATTTCCTTTAAATATGCGACAAACTGTCCCACCAGCTTTCTTTCATCTGTAAAATCCGGTTTTGCCATGTCCTGTTCTGATTTTGTTTTGGTTACTATTTCAACATCAGGAAACTGGATGATTTTTTTATAACTGTCCTTTAACTCATCAGGTAAAATACCATTAGCTTTAAAAAAATCAAGAGCGGCACCTCTACCGTCCAGATGGCAGTTTTCCATATACAGGGACCATGAGTTTTCTGCATAAACAGAATCTTCCTCTTCTTTAATTTCAGTAAATCCGGGGTCAACCCCTGCTTCTACGGGCCTTTCGCGCAGTATTTTGGAGCAAAAAGAATGAATGGTACCTATAAAGACCTGCTCCATGTTTGCCAGCGCTTCAGCTATATTGGCCTTTTCCCGGGGATCAGTACCCTCTTTTAAACTTTGTTCCAGCTTTATCTGAAATCTCTCCTTAAGCTCTGCAGCAGCTTTCCTGGTAAAAGTCACAGCCGTTAAATTCTCTATTTTTACTTTTCCCTTTTTTATAAGATTTACCATCCTTAAAACAAGGTGGTAAGTCTTGCCGGAGCCTGCACCTGCTTCCACAAAAAAATTCTTGTCAAGCTCGTTTTCTATTTTTTCCCTTGATTCTCTGTCCAGCAGATTTTTATCCATAACATTCTTCCTGATTCTTATCAGTAGCGCATTTTCTATTTTTCATTCATAGCATTATTACTGTATATTATGCATGGATTGCTTCCTGAGTCCCAGGCATAAGAAATTTCCTGTTTTTCATACATGGTATACCTTCAGTTTTTAATTGCCTATTATTCTTCCGGTTAGTCACCTACAAAATACTCCCAGTTTATCGTCCATAATAAACTTCCAGTTTTAATACATATTATTCTTCCATTTTAACCAGAATTAATATCTTCTGTCCCGGTTCCCCGTAATAGCCAGACTTGTAAAAAGTTCCATTTAAGCCGATTACCGCTGGATTAAGCCTGGCGGAGCTTTAACAGGGTCACTTTAATTTTTTGAGCAAATTCCATTTCTCCAGCATTGTATTTGCCGGGTTCTTTAACTTTTCTTTCATTCCTTTCTTTTCGGCAGGGCCGCCATAGATATCGTCATCATCAGCATAAGGTGGGTTGCTTTCGTCTGAAATTATAAAAACTCCTTCGGAAATCAAATCAAGTATATAGCCAAGCGCTTCCTGCCACTGCTCCTCCCGGCCAGGATCCCTTTCGATAATGCATCCTTTTCCCGAGTCCATGCCTTTCTGTGTTGGAAAAATATAGCCGCATTTTGTAACTTTTGAGTCCGGGTTTTTGCTTTTTAAAATTTCTTCGACAATCTTTGCATATAATACATGCTGCATCTGTCTTCCTTTGCATATAAAACCGTCTTCCTCATACCCGCCAACACTGCCGGTTTTGTAATCCCATACCTGATATTCATTGGTCCTGTTAATATCGTAATCTACCCGGTCTATCCTTCCAGACAAATAAATAAAGGAGTCTTCCTTCTTTGTGTTTTTTTCATTCTGACCTTTTCCAACATATAATTTCATCGGTTCCTTACCATGACTTCCGAAATCAAATTCTGCAAGATAAGGGTTACCAAGTTCATCATTTACACCAATAAAAATACCGGTGTCCTTTTTAAGCTGCAATAACTCCCTGTTAAAAACATATTCACCGGGGCAGGGTATCTCCATTATGTATTTTTCTAACGCGTTTTCTAAAATCCCTTCCATTATTTTTTCCTGTTCCTCAATATCGGGATAATCGGCTGAATGTTTTACCCTGTCAATCATAAGGCGGATAAAATTTTCGAAAACATCATGAAGAAGGCTGCCTTTATTTTTAGCGTCAAGCCACAATTTCATGTCTTTTTTAATCTCTTCGGGCCTCTTAACTTTAAGTATATGGTTTAAGAAAAATGCATACGGGGATTGGGCATACGACTCAATGCCTGTACAGGAAAGTACAAAACTGCTGTTTTTCCTGGGGTCCAGTCTTTCAGTAAACCTGCCGTCACCCGTACCAATAAAACCGTCAAAACATGTGAGCCCACTTTCGCTTCGGCAATTAAGCGCTTTTATACCCTCTTTTAAGCCGGGGTATATTGTCAATAAAGAGTCTTTTGCATTTCTGATGCTGCTGCCAGAAAGAATTTTGTCAAGCCAGCGGTAATTAATATCAACAGGCGGACACTCCTTATGGCCCTGCCCATAGCCTGCTGGCTGCCCCAGATATTTCAACATTTCGGTATAGTCTGCACCAAAAGAGCCTGTTTTTAATCTGTAGATCTGCAGAAGCACAGAGGAGGCATACATGCTCCTCTCGTCTTTGATATCAAAAACTGAAAAGCTTAAAGTTACTTTACCGTTTATTGCCGCAAGCATTGCTGTAAAATCATAAAGCCTTTCTTTTATTTTTACGCTTGAGACAGCAAGATTGCTGCTTATTTTGTCTCTTTCTTCATCAAGAAGGATTGGGTCCTGCATGGCTGTTCCCGGGAATTTATGGTCATCCATTCCAACTACATAGGTGTTGGCCCTGCCTGACAGCCCTGCCCCTGCAAGGCCTGTAACGAAAAGATGGCCCGGTTTTGGGCCCGAACTTAAAAATCCTGAGTTTTTGACAAGCTCGATGATTTTCTGGACAGCTTCCTCAACTGAAACTTCTGTGCCGATAACAAATTCGAGAGTTTTTAGGCGTTGTTTAAGGATTGAAAGAAAAGATGCTTCGCTTTTGTCTTTTACTCTTACAAAATCGGACAGAAAGGCCTGGCAGCAATTGCTAAAGCTTCTAAAATCAACCATACCATTTTTAATCTCAGGAATAATATCCAGGAGCCCTGATATATGCTTTTTAAGGCTTTCGAGTATTAATATTTGCCTCTGATAATATGAAGGGTTTTTATCAGTATTTTCAAGCTTTAGGCTGATGTCAGCAATGCTTTTTTCCAGTACCGGAACATATCGCTGCCTGCCCCAGCCGATCTTTGATTCCCTCAGTGTACGGGCAAAGGTAAAACCGTTTAGCCCGGAATGCTTATAGCCGCCATTGCCAGAGTCAATTGCAAAAGTGGGCCCTTTGGTACCATCAGGGCCTTTTTCTCTAAAAAATCCGTCAACATTGTCTGGCTTTCCTTCCGGTTTGCTTTCCTGACCGTCGTTGTTTATTTTTAAAAGGCCATATTTAAAAAGATTTCGCAGATACAGCTCAGGAAAATCTTCCCTTATCCATAAAAGAAAACCCTTTAGTGCTTTGCCGCAGATACTTTTTTCTCCAGGGATGCCTTCTGCTATTGAAACCGGAACATTTAATCTCTGGCAGAGGCTGTATATAACATCCAGGTAAGGCTCCGGGCTGGTGTAGACGATTTCGGTATCGTCAATTGTGTTTTTGGAACCAGCCAGCCTGGAAAGTATTGCATAAATCTCATCACTGTAATTCTGGGCGCAAAACAATCCTATGTCCGCCATCTTATTTGGTTCCTGTTTATTATTATCAAGGTCAAAAAGATGGCTGAATTTGTTGGAAGCAGAATTATCTGCGTTTATGTTGCCGGTGCCCTCTGTGCAATCAGGGACAAGCCTGTTTCTGGGCCTGTCAAGCCCAAATACTTTTTCCTCACCTATAACTACAAGATTGTCTCCACAGCAGGCAGTTAAAAAATCTTTCTCAATTTTTTTATATTCATACCTTGCCTGGACAATATATATCTTTTTAATATTTTCCTCAGGCGTTTTGCCGGTTGCGAGCACAATTATATCCGCAGTGTCTGCAAGAAAATTTTCTTTTAAATAGGCCTCATATTTTGTATAAATATGCCTTACTGCCTGAGCTTTTTGGGGTATGATAAAGTCGCTGTCTTTAATCTGTGAATATATAATGCCTGCGAATTTCAGTTCCATCAGGCTTTTGGCTATTGCATTTATAATACCGGTATTTAAGGTATGTTTTTCAAAATACTTTAACTCTCCAAGCAAAGCTGACTCGGTAAATATCCGGTCCACCAGAAAAATGGTTTCTGCCATTGAGATTGTTTTCAGATTCTTCCTGCATATCTCAGCTTCAGCCAAATCTGCAGCCATTGCCTGGATTGTACTTGTCTTAAAATTTATCCAGTTGTTGTTTGCCCTTGAAAAACTTTCAAGTATTTGATTGCCCTGCACAAATGTCTGGCAAATAAGTATTTTCTCTTTAAAAAAATCCCTCTCTGCTATTGATTTAAGACTATTTATTAACAGGTTTTGCATTTTTTTGGCGTGATTATTTAAATACCTTTAAAATACCTATAAAAAATTAAATAAAATTAAAAGCCAGACAATATTATATGTTTTCACACAGTTTTTTTAAATATATCCATTTTGGAGATGTAATCAGACATGAAATCCCTCAGTGGTTTTGATTTTATCTCAGGACCTAAATAACTGATTTTTTCTTCAAACCATTTGCGGCTTTTTTCCGAAATAACCTTCCAGGAATCACCCATATCTTTAAAGAATGACTCAAGAATTCCCATAAAAAGTGCGGTCACAAAAAGTGTCCATTTTTCATCCGGTAATATTTTTAAAGAAGTATTTAAATCCTGTTTTCCGGAACTTTTGATATCCATGCCTGATGCTGTGGTTTTTAAATCTGAAATATCAATATTTAAGATGGCAGCCATATCATCGCCAAACTCAAAACCCCCGGCCGGTTTCTGGCTTGAAAGTATCTCCAGAAGGATTTCTTCCATAAGCCTGGCTTTATAGTCAGCTGACATAGTGCCGGAAACTTTCTTTGCCGCAGAGCCTGTGCGATTATTTAAAGCAGTATTATTTGCATGGCTTTGCGAAACGGTTTTTTCCTCAGACAAAAAATCATTTTGATAGTATTTGTCTGCATTTTCTGCATATTTATTTACACTTTCTTTTGGAATGCTTTCACTGTGTTTGGAAAGATTGGAGAACATCTCTTTTGATCTACTGGACAATATCTTTTCTGGAATGGAATCCTCCTCAAAAACACTGGCACAGTAAACACTTTTGGAAACCAAGCCTTTGTGAGCTCCGGGCCTCATTTTGGGCATGGCAGCCATGGGTTTTGTTGCAGCGTTGAACATAAATGCCCGGTCCGGAACAGCGCCCTGGGCGCCGAAGCCATGCCAGCCATAAGTAACCAGGGTCGGTATCTTCTTTAGAGTGACTTCTCCCTTTGTCTTTTCTGCCTCAGATCTTTCCTCAACGCTTACAAAACTTGTTTTACTGCTTATGACTCCGTATTTTTTGGATATACTGATAACCAGCTCATCGGTTCGCCCGGTTTTTCTTTCCGCCTGCTGAGAACCTTTAGCCTGCAAAAAGCCGCCTTCGATCTCCCTTATTTTTTCCCGCGCCCATAACTGTGGAATAAACCCGGCAAAACCATCCTGGCCGCCTGCAACTGATACCGGCAAACTCCAGCTTACATTTTTCCCATTAAAGATACCGGTTATCAACACATTTTCCGGAACATTATCGGATATTTCATAAAATGGCCTTCCATGGGTATTTTTCGAAGTTGCCGCACCTGAATTAATCGGGCCCCGAATTCTTCCCACATTTATGCCTTCCGAATTGCTTCCCTTCAAACTTCCGCCTCTAATGCTGACAACTTCTGCACTCTTCCCTTCTATAATGTTTCCTTCTGCGCTTTTTTCTTTAGCATTATTTTCCAGCTCACCTATTCCCGTTACACATTTTTTAGCCGCATTGTTTATCTTTGCAAATATCTGGTAGCTGTTTTCTGAAAATATGTTGTGAAATTCAGGAACTGCGTCAACATCGCCTTGTTTTAAACCAAAATCTATTTTAATATTTTCCACAGCTCCCATATTCAGTTTTTTAAACATGGATATTACCTTAAGATCAATTCTTTCCTCAGGATGAACCATTATGTAATCTGCACCTGTGGATTGCGCCATTTCTTTTATAAAATATTCATTTGGACCGAAACCAATTCCCACAGTAAATACCCTGAAAAAGTTTCTGTTTGAATGGACGAGCCTTACCACTTCCGCTTCATTTCCAACTTCACCATCGGTTATAAGGACCATATTTTTAATGTTTTTTATGTAATCAGAATTATCGGCAGGCTTGCCTGCTGCGCTGCCCGCTTGATTGCCTGCTGCACTTTTTACAACGCCTGAGAATATATCTTTAAGCGGAGCAAGGATTTCGGTTCCGCCAAAACTTGCGTCTGTTTTATCCAGAAACTCCATTGCGGCATTTAAAGACATTTCATCAAAATGCTCGCCCCGCAGGGAGAATTTATCAAAGCTGCTTCCAAACCTGTAGATATTAAACGTCTGCCCAGGGCTTAATGCTTTTATTAAAATCTCAAGAGATTTCTTCGCCTGCGCAATAGAGCTTCCTTCCATGGAACCGGAGCAGTCAAGAACAAAAACTATATCACCGTCTTTGGCAACCCTGATATTGCTTTCATTGCCAGCACTGTTTTCCTGCATATATATTCCCAAATCAGGGTTAAAGTCAACCTGCATAAAGCTTTCCTGCCCGGTGTTAAAATAAATCGCCCTGTTTAAAGCAGCTTTGCCATACCCGATCTCCAGCACAAAATCCCTGTCCATGTTTACAGACTGCGAAGTAAATTCAACAGTATAACAGCTTTCATCAAACCCGGTTTTTACTTTATGGCTTGGAGAGCTTATTGAATTTATGTCCATACCCTCAGACTTTAAAACATTTACTTTCAGGCTCAAACCATAGGAAACATTACCGGCGTATTCAGGTGTAACCTTGTCTGCAACGGGAATCCCGCCTTCATCCGGTGTGTCAACAGGGATATATCTGGGTGAAATCGTTGTGGGCAGAAAAAATCTCAAACTATTATTTTTAAAATCAGGAACTGAAATATATTCAATTTCAATGCCAACTTCACTTTCAGGATTTAAATTTCCAACGCTTAAGGTAAAGATATTTGGCCTTTCCTGATCAAGCAGAACTGCGCCATCACCTTTTATCATTGCATCATCATAGACCATAAAGGCTTTCTCCCTTTCTTCTATCTCGCCCTTTATGACTTTGTCTTTCAGTAATATGCGAAAGCCTGTAACTGATGCGCCCTCCGCAAGAGGAAACTTGTAAACAGCTTCGAGCGCATTTTTGCCGTTATTCTTATATTTCTGGGTAATTTTTACTTTTGAACTTTTACCGATTATTGTTGCCTCTGCAAAAACCCCGACAAGAGGTATGGACTCATCACCTGTTTTTGTAATAAGCCCGATGTTCCCTTCGTATTCTTTAGAATCAGTCATCATCTGTCTCCTTTAAAATTAAATTTAAAACTTTAATAATTTCCCTGATTTTCCTGGCATCCCTGGTTTCAATATCTTTTCTTATGTTTAATTCAATGCCGTCAGTAAGTTCATATCTTGCCCATGCCTTCCTTGAAATTATTTCGTCTGCAGAGCCGCTGCTGGCCGACACCCGGTCCAGAGTAAAATCATGAAACACCCGCTCTGCTTTATCTTCCCGGCTGTTTATAATATTTCTTATGGATTCAAGATTGAGGCCCTTTTCCTGAAGCTCTCTTATCTTTAACAAACCGGAAAGGTGGGTGTCAAAATAAAAGCCTCCCCTGCCTCTTCCAGCCGGCGCTTCAATAATGTTTTCCTGAATATAAAACCTTATGGTCCTTCTTGAAAAACCTGTCAATTCAGACAAATCATCAATAGTATATTTCTTGGGTAAATCTTTGTTTATTTCCATTGTGTCTTAATTTTAACAGTTTACTGTCATAATGCAAGTGTTATTATTAAAATTATTTACTGTTGTCACGAATTGTTTTATTTTTTCTTTAAATTTATTTACCGTTTCATCAAATTAATTTACGGTTTCCTCAAATTTTTTTATACTTCTTTAAATTTATTTACTAAATTAAATCCGGGTATATAATGAATTATATGAGAGGTGAAATAGTTGAAGGAGATTTTCCAAAAGGCTCAGCGCTGGGGCCTGCTGGCCTGTTTGCTCAGGACGCAGCGGTAAGCTGGTCTGAAGGATGGACGACCAAATCAGAAAATCTTAAGGGGAAAATTGATAAAATTGAACTTCTTGACAGGGGCAGCGTTCCTGCTGATTTTTCCGGTGGAAGCCTTACTCCTCTGGAGGGTGGAATAATCGGGGGTTCAGTTGCAGGATATGATGGATTTCTTGCCGGCTATCTGTCGACGCCCGACAGTCAGGAAGCAGTGCTATTTGCATGCTACCTTACAGATGGGAGATACTTTGTGTGCATTTCAGACATTGAAATGTATAATTTGATGCTTGACTTATAAACTATTCTCAACTAAAGCTCATTGTTTAACTTTTAATACCCAA
>CAYZUS010000018.1:30182-38497 GCA_964481885.1 uncultured Actinomycetota bacterium
CTTACCCTTACTGTCCTGCTTACCCTTACAAGTCTGCGAGACTGTAAAGAATTGAGTCTGTTGAAGTCCACATACAGCAGCATGATCCGGTACCATGCTGCCGACCGAAGATATTTTAATAAATCCGTAACGATGAACCTGTGCCCACCGATCTGGCAGATTTTACTATTATTTTGAACTGTTGTTTTATTTTAGATCTATTTTTTCCAGGGTGGCTTTTTAAAAGACTTCTTTTTCCCTGCGAAAAACGGATTTGGTCCACGTGATCCTGAGCCGCCCCCAGAGCCGCTGCTGCTTCCTCTGCTTCCGTCGCCGCTTTTTGAGCCACCTCCGCCGCCGGAACCGCCGCTTTTTGAGCCGCCTCCGCCGCTGCCGTCAACCCTTATTTTACGTCCCTTATAGACCTCATTTTCAAATGCCTCAAGGACATTCTGCAGATATGATTCCTTCATGTCGATAAATGAATAGGCCCCCTTGACATTAATCCTTTCAAACACTCCTGCTGAAAGCCCTGTCATTTCAATAAGGTAATTTAACATCTTGCCCGTTGTAAAACCGTCCATTGTGCCGATGTTTATAAACATACTGTTGCCTTTATTGCCTGAGCTTCTTTCCCTTATATGGTCCTTCTTTAAAAAGTCAATATTTAAGTCTTCTTCTTCCCTGTAATAATCAATGAAACGGTTAAATTCAAGCGAAACGATTCTTTTTACAAGCTCATCCTTATCCATGTCTTTGAGCTCATCCTGTATTGCAGGCAGGTATTTGGAAATTTCTTCTCTGTCTATCTCCACTTTCTGTATCCTTTTCATAAAAGACATAAGCTGAGCTTCGCACACTTCCACGCCGCCCGGCACCTTTGCATAAATAAGCTTTGTATTTATCTGTCTTTCTATCTGCTTTATCTTGCCCATATCCTTTGTGTTTGCAATGGTTACTGTTATTCCTGATTTTCCTGCCCTTGCGGTCCTTCCACTTCTGTGCGTATATATCTCTATCTCATCAGGCAACCTGTAGTTTATTACATGGCTGACATCATTTACATCTATCCCTCTTGCCGCTACGTCTGTTGCAACCAAAAGCTGCAGCGTCCTTTCCCTGTAATGCTTCATAACCTTGTCGCGCAAAGCCTGGCTTAAGTCACCGTGCAGGGAATCGGCATTATAGCCGTCATTTATAAGCTTTTCAGCTATCTCCTGGGTTTCTATCTTTGTCCTGCAAAACACTATTGCAAAAATATCGGGGTTTGCATCCACTATTCTCTTTAGAGCTTTGTATCGGTCATGTTCATGAATAATATAATAGAAATGCTCGGTATTATCAGCCGCTGAATTCTTTGCCCCCACAGTTATCTCGTAAGGATTTTTCAGGTACTTTGATGTTATTGCATGAATCCCGTCAGGCATGGTTGCTGCAAAAAGCCATGTTTTCTTGTCGTTTGGAGTAAATTCAAGTATTGCATCAATGTCCTCCTGGAAACCCATATTGAGCATTTCGTCTGCTTCGTCAAGAATCACATATTTAACGGTGGAAAGATTTATATTCTTGCGTCTTATAAGATCAGAAAGACGTCCCGGTGTTGCAACCACTATGTGAACACCTTTTTTTATGGCACTTATCTGGTTTTCCATGCTTGCCCCGCCATAAACAGCGACTATTCTTACTTCACCAAGATACTTGCAATAATTTTCAAGGTCTTTTGCAATCTGGACACAAAGTTCCCTGGTTGGAGCCAGGATAAGCCCCTGTATAATCTTTGAGCCTGTATCTATAAGGCTGATAAGAGGCAGGCCGAAAGCAGCGGTTTTTCCGGTGCCTGTCTGCGCAAGGCCGATAAAATTACGGCTGCCGTCTTTTAAAACAGGTATTGATTTCTCCTGTATGGGAGTGAGCTTTTCAAAACCCAACTCCGTAATTGCCATGACTAATTCTTTCCTGATTCCGAACTCTTCAAACTGATTCATTTTTCTTCTTCCAATACAAATAATACTTAATAATACGATGGTTTAAGGTGATGTTAAACGAAGTTAAGAATTTCCTGTTCAAGACCTATTAAACTTTAAAGCAGGTAACGCGCCCTGCTTAATGAGCCTTCAAGAGACCCGCGCGCGCAGATATAGCGATACCAAACTTTTCATCAATATTGGAGTATATCAGAATAATACAATTAAAGCACTATTATTATTTCATCTCCAGCGGCTATGTATTATTTCAGCTGCAGCAATTGCTCCTATTTAAGTTCCAGCAGCTGCGCATAAGCCTGCGGCGGCAATTCGGCAAAAATCTTTACCCTGCCGATTTCATAAAGGTTAATATTGCTTATATTGTTTACGCGCCCATCATAAGCTGCCGCCCCACGATAACCAGTCTTGGGCAGAAGCGAAATAACCTCACTGCTAAATCTCCCGTGAGACCATGCAATAATAAAACAGGGTTTGCCGACATTAACTTCGATATCATGTTTTGATTGTGTCAGCTCAATTTCTGCTTGTTCAATAGGCATATCAGTAATTATCCCATGGCTCCATGAGTGGGACTGAAATTCAATTCCGTATTTGCTCATGGCTCGCACCTCGGGCCATGTAAGCATTTGCCTGTGAGAAACACCCTTTGTATCAAAATCAAACTCGTTTAATCTTCTTGAGCCTTCGTCATTTCCAATATAGCTCGTGATAAGAAATACCGTCATCTTATATCCATAATTTTTTAATATCGGGAAAGCATAAGTATAAATATTCTGGTAACCGTCATCAGATGTTATTATTATTGGCTTTGCGGGCAGGGGCTTGCCTTTATCAAGATGATTTAGCAAATCTGCAAATGTTATTGTCTGGTAACCATAAGATTTCAGCGTTGAAAGCATGAAGTCAAATGCTCCTGTACTTATCTCATATCGTCCCTCAGGGTTTGGCTCTATGCCATGTAGTGCAACGACAGGCAGATCCATATTTGCAACCACCACTGTCGGCAATAATTTCCCCGGGTCCAGCTTCCCTGCAGTAATGCCATAATTATTACACAATATTTTAAACTCATCAGAATTTACAAACCCTGCCAAAACAAACTGGCGTGAGTTGCCTGAATCAAGAATAGACAGCCATTTATCAAAACCTCCGCCATCAGGCTCCCTGTTAAAGAACGCCCTGTACAGAATTGTTAAAAACTCTTCGTTATCTGTTTTTTTGGCTGTAAACTCGGCGCTGAATATAAAGCCCTCTGCAACCTGAGCACCGGATATTTTTCTTGCAAGAAGATTGCTTACCCAGATATTAAGCCCTTCGGCATCCGGCTGCCTGTCAAGGCAGAGATTATAAAAACGTGTAACAAACTCAGTGACTGAAGATTTTGAATCTGCATTTAAAGATGAAATATTAAAACTTAAAAGAAAGGAAACGATGATTACAAAAACAATGAGATACTTGAATACTTTTTTCATTCCGGGCTTTTCCATCCTTTCCAATAACCATTTCTGTTTAATAATTGTAAAACATATTTTCAATGCTTTGCAAAAATAAAAAATTGCTATTTTCTGATACTGCAAAATGATAGTACAGATAAAATCATTTTACAAAAAATTCAAGATTATGAAATAGTTCCTTCTGAATAATTGGTTATAATTAAAATTATCAGTCAAATTCAAGCTTAATAAATAGATGTTTTTATAGAAATATTGAATTATTCAGCAAGAACTAAATAAAAAAACACACAGATTCTCATGAATTTTGTGTCAGCTCGATACACTTATACTCATCTTTTTTAAATCTGCTGCCGGCCCTGTCAAACAGTTCCCTGATATGATTGTCCATACTAAAGTAAATGATCTGCCATCCGCTGGCGGCAATATCTGCAAGCTTGTTTACAAGAATCTTTCTTTTGTCCCAGTCAGAATGCTGAAAAGCATCATCCAGTATCAGAAAAAGGGTATCATGTTTTAATACCTTTGAAGCAAAACCTATTCGAAGCGCAAGCATTACCTGTTCTCTTGCCCCTGTGCTTAAATCCCTGATGCAGTAATTGCTGTAATCATCTGACACCATCAGGCTCTCGCCATTCATATACAGATTCTTGTACCTGCCTGTGACTTCCATAAGAGGTGAGATTACCGTATCTGAGCGCAGACCATCAGTTATTTTCTGGTCCTCCTCCTGACGCAATGCCGTAACCTCTGAATGCACAATTATTCCGGCAATTATGCGAGCTTCGCAAAATTCAAGCTCTTTTTGTTTTTCAAACCTTTTATTTCTTAAATTTTCCATTAGCTGATCCCAGCCAATACTCTGGTCATCGCCTGTCTCATTGCATACACTATATTTAAGATTGCTGATATTACTTTCGATTTCACCAATCTTTCGGCTGATGTCATTAAGATCAGACTCCACTTTTTCTGATTCATCATAGCTAAACCTGAGCCCCGGATCCTCCGAAAGATATTCTAGATCCCTTACTGCCAAATCGGTCTGTTTTTTCTGCATAGCTTCTATTTCACTTCTGAGAGCCCTGCCTTCCAGTCTTTTTGCGCTTATGTCAGAATGCCATTGCGGCTCAGGGACCTGTTTTTGGCTTAAATTATAAAAACTCTGCCCTATTGTAATTTTTAACTCCCGTATTTTTACTTTTAAGTCTTCCTGCTGTTCCTTTAACAATCTGGACTTGTCAAAAAATTCCTTTTGCCTGTCGTTTTCAAGATTAAGAGTTGCAGCATTTGTAAGTTCTGTTCCCATCCTGTTTTTAAACTCTTTTTTGAGGTTTTCAAGTTCGTTCTGCAAGCCTGCACTTTTGGAAAGGCCGGCTGCCCTTATCATGTAGAATGCTGCCAGACCTGCTGCAACTACTAGGGTGGCTATGGTTCCGACACTGATATTAAATATTGAAAACATAATTGCAGCCAGTACGAATATGCCTGCCAAAACTGCAATAACAATTGACGGCCTCCTGACAGCAGTTGCTGAGAATTTTTCATACAGCGGCTGCGCCTCCTGCAGCCATTCATAGTTCTGGCATTTTTGGACGAATTCTTCAATCTGTGCAGCCTTGCCCTCATATTCGCTGAGTCTGCTCTCATAGAGGCTGATGTCACGTTCTATCCTGCCAAATTCTTCCTCATTATTTTGCTGCAGCCTGCCGCTAAGCTGTTTTATCTTTTCTGATATGGTAAATGCCTCGTAGCATTTTGCCTTGCGGAGTTTTTCGCTTCGGTTCTTTAGCTGCTCCTGCTCAGCTCTGTAGGCCTGCAGCCTTCCTGTTGCGTATTTGGATTCTATTTCCGAAAAAAGTCCGTCTATTCTGGCTGTTTCTGATTTAAGCTGGCGATGGGCCTTACCCTCCCCGGCGGAACTGATATTGATGCTTCCATCCTCAAACTGGGCACCCTTTACTGTTCTTGAAATATTGTTATCACTGTCTATCCTGTCAAGAAGGCTTATGCCTGAAAATATCTCCTTAATAAGACTTTTGCCTATGCCTTCGCCTGACTCCTCGATTGCTGACTCTCCGCCCTTGGATACAAGCAGTTTGACCATTGAAAGCGGCAGACCTGTTTCCTGCTTTTCCCAATAGTCTTCAAGCTTTTTTGAAGTGCCAGGGGAAAATTCTGCAAGGCCGGGTGAGCCTTCTGCGCCAGTGTTTAAGCCGCTTAACAAAATCTTTCCACTGCCGCTTTCCCTGAACTGCCATCTTTTTGTGTTTTTGAAAAGCGAGCGGATGATAAATTCAGTTAAAAAGGTCTTGCCGCATTCATTTTTGCTGAAAATAAGGTTAAACAAACCCAAATCCTCAGAAAAGCTCTGGATGGGGCCCAGATTCTTAACTGTTATTTTTTCTATTTTAATTGCCACTATAACCTGCCCTGAAATTTAATTGCCATTCAGTTTAGCCTGAAAATATCTTAACTAGTTCTTGCTGAATAATTCAGCTTAAAATATATCAAATTATGGAAAGTATTAAATTTACTTAATCTGCTAAAATAATGCTCAGCGCCTGTTCCATTATCAGGTCTTTTTTCTGCAGCGAATATTCGTATTCCCGGCACACTGATTCCACTTTTGCCTTTACCCTTTCAACAATACCTACTCTTTCAGGGTCATTAAACAGAGAGACTTCAGCAAGATCTGCGCCTTCATCATTATAGAATTTAAAGCCTTCAAGGGATTGTTTTATAACAGCCTCAAGCATTTTTTTATCAGACGTATAACCTTTGACTTTCAGTCGTACTCTTGCCTTTAAAACTTCCTGGCTGTTTAAGCCCCAGCCTTCAATAAAACTGGTGATCTTGGCTTTTATGTCTTCAAATTCATTTGATGTCGGAAGCGCGAGAAGGTTTTCAATAAAAAACAGGTATTCTGTGTTTACTTTTTTTTCAATGATGCTTAAATCATTTGTATCAAGGACGATAAAGTTTCTCCTGCCGGTTTCATTTATATCCATTCCGCATGGTGAGCCGGGATAATATACTTTGCCTGTATCCATTTTTTTATGGATATGTCCAAGTATTACTCTTGCAGGATTGTAATATTCAATATCAGATCTTCCAAGTGGCATATAAACACCGGACTCATAATTATTCGGATCCCTTGTGCCTGAAAGATAGTCTCCGTGGCCAACAAGAACCCACCTGTCCGGTAAGGATGATTTGTGTTTTGCGATGACCTCGCCCATTGAGCCGCCTGCAATATATGGCACAAAAAAGAAACCAGGTCCCATTTCCCCGACAGAGACAAGAGTGGGCTGACTATAAATCCTTATATTGGGTGCCGTGAAATATTTTGGGCCCATTGTGGAATCATGATTGCCGGGAATTACGTGAAAATCAATGCCGGCATATTTTTTATCCCTGCAGAGCTCATCAAAAACGGCATAATTCTGGCTCCCTGCATCAAAAAGATCGCCTGCAATAATGAGGGTATGAATATCCTCACCTGCAAGCACATCAAGAATGTTTTTCAGGGCATTATATCGCTCGGGATATTCCTGCCCCGTCTTTAAATGCACATCAGCTGTAATTGCTATTTTCATAAATATTAATGCTGTTTACCAAAGTATTTTCTATTCTTAAAAATTCAAATAAAGTTCAATAGTTCAAAAACAATTTTTATAAATTCAACTACAGCCCAGTCGACTGAATACAATTTTTATAAGAATAAAGGCTGCTCTATTAATAGTTTTTCAAAATTGTTCAGCACTTTTTATAAATTTTACCACAAACTATACTATAAGGTCATTATAAAGCTTTTAATATGACAACAGTTTGTCATATTAAATAATTTCACATTAACTATTTTATTTTATTAAAATATTCCTGGGTAACCTGCAGCTGTTTGCCCATTATGCTTTTCCAAAGGAACTCAGGGATTTCCTTGCTGCCCATGGATACTTTTGTCCTCTTTAATGTGCCGTCATTCATATACTTCCTGTAAAAAAAATGATCACCGGTCTTATATAATTCCCAGCCATCTTTTTCACAAAATTTTTTTTAGTTCCCTCCAGGTCGGCATTTAAAGATCTTTCTCCTCAAAATTTGCACTGAAAGAAAACAGGCTCTTAATTTTGCTTATATCATTTCCTGCCAGTATTACTCTGTAAATATATGGAAAGTGTTTTTTACGATTAGGGCTATTAAAATAAAGCTTAAATTCATTTATATATTCTTCTGAGTATTCCATCAATTCTTCAGCTAATTTATTTTCCAGAGTTTCCAAATCTTTGGAATTTGATGCAATATCTATTTCATTAAAACTGCCTGTGCAGGAACCATCATCTTCTTTGAAAATACTTACAGTCAAGCAATACTCTCTTAAGATATATTCAAGCAAATCACCAGATAATACAGCAATCTTGTCTCTTTTACTTTTTATTAAGGCTGGTTTTACCCACTTGATATCATCCATAAACTGGCTCCAGTTTTTTCTAACATCAGTTGATTTTAAAAGCAGACTCATTTGTATTACTCCTTATATTGTTTATATAGTGTACTTTATGTACATAGTGTACACTATTTACAATTTTTAAACAAGCGGCCCGAGTATATTCAATATACTGCGTTTGATATTGGGATAGATATCAAAATGAGACAAAGTTCCTGTTTGGTTTTGATTATTAAATGTGTCAATAAGTAAACAATAATTTTAATGCGGACAGGTTTTAGCTTAAAGATAAATTGATTTAAATTTATAATTATTACTGTTATATTTATATATTATATTAGTATATTTTTTATATATTATGTATTTTATATATTTAATCACTAAATCTTTATGAATTCAATAATTTCTAAATTTTTTTTAAAAAAGCTTGACAAATATATATACTTATCATATCAT
>CAYZUS010000019.1:0-2118 GCA_964481885.1 uncultured Actinomycetota bacterium
AATGCCCAAAAATTTATTTCTGCCATGGACAAGGAATACTATCTGCATTTTGCGGGCCATAAGGATGATTTAAATACGGCTGTTTTATATGAAGAATATGCAGATCTTTTTTCGACCGCAAATTTCGAGCAGTTAAAAAAGTTAAAGAGTGAAAGCAACTCACCTGTTGAGATTTCAAGACTTTCAAACCTTTTACAGCTTTGTGGTGAAGGCTTGCTCGAAAATCAGGTCAGGGATCTCTCTGATGAGATTGCTGAGCAGGAGGCAAAAGCAACTCTTGATATAGACGGCAAAGAGGTGTCCTTCAGGTATTCAGAGATAACGCTTTCAAATGAGCCGGATAAGATCAAAAGGGATAAGCTGGATGACAAGAGAAATGAAATGGTGAAGAAATCATTTAATCCCAATTTGTTAAATTACTGGACCACGCTCCACGACGGGGCAAAAAAACTTGGGTTTGAAAGCTACAAAGATTTTTTTTCATTTTTAAAGAACGAAGATTTTGAGCAGACTGCGCATCAGACCAACAGGCTGCTTGACGAAACAAGGCAGCTGTATGAAGATAATTTTAGCGCCCTTCTTTCCAGTGAAATTTCAGTGAACCTGCAAAAATCAAGGAAGAGTGATTTCGCATATTTGCGCAGGGCCAAAAAATTTGACAGGTATTTTAAAAAGGACCAGCTTGTGCCGGTTTTTAAGGACACTTTAATGGCTATGGGTATAGATTTGGAAAGGCAGCCAAACATAATTCTTGATGTGGAAGAGCGCAAAAACAAGTCACCGAGGGCTTTTTGCGCCACAGTAAAAGTGCCGGACGAGATATACCTTGTGGTAATGCCAAAGGGCGGACAGGATGATTATGAAGCAATGTTTCACGAAGGAGGGCATGCGCAGCATTTCGCAAATGTAAAAGCTGATGTGGATTTTGAATTTAAATGCCTGGGAGACAATGCCGTTACAGAGGGCTATGCATTTACTCTTGAACATATAATGCAGGACAGGCAATGGCTGACAGGTTTTTTAAAAATGCCTGCTGAAGTCGCAAAAGAGTTCCTTTATTTTTCAAACATCATAAAGCTGTGGTTCTGCAGAAGATACGCAGGTAAATTAAACTACGAGCTTTTACTTCATGACAAAAATCCTGTTGCCGGTAAAGACGAAGCATACAGGGAAATCCTGGGTGGCGTAAACATGATGGATTATTCGGAAGCCGATTACCTTAAAGATGTCGATGAGGGGTTTTATTGCACCAATTATATCAGGGCGTGGATATTTGAGGCCCAGCTTAAAGATTACATGCTGAGAAAGTTTGGCAGTAACTGGGTAAAACAGAAGAAGGCAGGAAGCTTTTTAAAGGAAATATGGTCCTATGGCCAGAAATTCAGCCCTGTTGAAGTATTAAGGCAGCTGGATTATAAAGAACTTGATGTTGACTATCTTATAAATTCACTGATAGAGGGCGTCAACAGAAACAAACAGTAAAAAGAATTTGATAATCCTGGTTAATTTATTTCACCTGATATGATTTGACGGGCAAACAGAAACAAACAGTAAAAAGAGTTTAAGTATACTGGTGGATTTATTTCACTTAATATGATTTGCCGGGCAAACAAGTATAAACAGTAAAAAGAATTTTAAGACAGGAGTAAAATTGGATCTAAAAGCTAAAATCAGGAATATCAAGGATTTCCCGAAAAAAGGAATAGTTTTCAGGGACATAACACCGCTGATAGGGGATGGTGAAGCTCTAAAATATACTATTGATGTTATGGCAGACTACTATAAGGGCAAGAAAATCGATGCCATTCTGGGCGCAGAAGCAAGAGGGTTTATTTTTGGGGCCGCTCTTGCTTACAGGCTTGGGACAGGGTTTATTCCTGTAAGAAAACCCGGAAAGCTTCCTTTTGACACCTGCAAAGTTTCTTATGATCTTGAATACGGCAGCAATGTAATGGAGATGCATGTGGATGCAATCAAGCCGGGAGACAATATACTTATTGCAGATGATCTTGCTGCAACAGGCGGCACCGCCAAAGCACAGGCAGAACTTGTTAAAGAAAGGGGAGGCAATGTTGTTGGCTTCTGCTTCCTGGTGGAGCTTGAGTTTTTAAATCCAAG
>CAYZUS010000019.1:2218-5691 GCA_964481885.1 uncultured Actinomycetota bacterium
TATGGAAGCAGATGAAAAAAAGAAAAAAGGCGGAAATGGTGAAGACAGAGTTTCAAAAGAGGTAATAATGGATGAAGAAACCTCAAAAAAAGAAACTGAAGAAATGATAAACAAGCTTCAGGAGGAAATCGACAAACTCTCCGTTAAAGATGTTGTAATGCAGATAATGATGTCGCTTTCCAGCCTGGCATATAAAAAGATGGGTCTGCCTGTTGGAACAAATGACAGGTACAAAGATAAAATTCAGGCAAAAATAGCAGTTGACAGTTTCGAGGCGCTTTTAAAAGTCCTTGAAGCTGAGATAAGCGCTCAGGAGGCAGACAACCTGAGGTCATCATTGTCCAACCTGCAGTTAAACTTTGTAAAGATCTTTATCTAGATCATCCTGGAAAAGTTTTTTCGCAGAAGCATTCACATAAGCAAATTGAATCTATAAATATGGGATGTACACATTAAGTTCAAGGGCCATATTTTTAAAGGTGGCCCTGTGACAAACATATAACCTGTTTTACCCTGCCGTCCCGGCAGATGCCATATTTATACCCTGGTTAATTATAAAGACAGTCTGTGAGAAGAAACTTTCTCAGAGAAATTTAAAATACAATTTATACAAATCATGTTTTTAAAATGGAGGTGAAAGCAAATGGCAGTATGGAAATGTGGTTCCTGCGGTTATGAAAAAGAAGGCAGGTGTAAACCAAAAAAATGTGACTGTGGAGCAAAGGAAAGTTTTCAGAAAAAAGAGTAAGGATTATCTGATGAACCTTAACGGAGTATTGCTGGCTGGAGGAAAAAGTTCAAGGTTCGGTTTTAATAAGCTTGACATCAGAAACTGCACAACTCCTATATTTATTGACCAAATTGTTAAATTAAGTTTTTTTTGCAATATTATCATTGTTGTCACATCCGCAGGCAATCATAGCTTGGTTGCAGCAGAATTAAAAAAAATAGACAGCTATTTTGATTTTTTTCATAAATACATTGAGAAGTATTATAAAGTGCAGAAGAATTTCGAAAGAACCTGTGAGTTTCCGGATAAAATACCTGAAGTGGTTTTGTTGGTTGATGAAGATTTTAATAGATTTGGACAAAATGCATTCGACAGAGCAGCAGCCGAAGCGCAGGGTATTAACAAAAAAGGTATAAAAGAAGAAGATATAAAAGGGCACATAAGAGATCAAAAGGCAAAAAGAGAGGTTTTAAAATATAGTAAGCCAACAGAGGAGGATTTGGAAGAAAGTGGATTAAAAGACTGCGGGCCCATTCTGGGAATGTATACAGGTCTTAAAAATGCTCCGGATTATTACAGCCTGGTTCTTGCTTCGGACATGCCTTTTGTATCCCACAGGCTTTTACAACTTCTTGCAGCCTGTTTAAAAATAAATTTTACATGTGCCAATAAGAGCAAAGGTCAATTGAGCGCCGATTCTGGCACTGCCCGAAAGCCTGAGCACGCTATATCCAGTTTTACAACTCAAAAAAAATGCAGTGATATATATGTTGTAAAGAAATCTAAAGGTTTTGAAGTTTTATGCGGGATTTATTCCAAATTCTGTATAAATTTAATAGCCGAAAATATAAAAGCAAAAAAGAACAAGATTACAGATATTATTAATGGAGTAAGCGCCCAAATATTGGATGAGTCTGTTCTGCAGACAAACGGTATTGATGACCTGAATTTTTTTAATATAAACAAATCAGAAGATTATGATGATTACATAAATATTTGGAACTCGAAAGCTTTCAATATCCGCGCCACATTAAATGCATCCGAAAGAAATGAAGAGACTTTATATGCACTTGTATGGGCCGAATTTTTTATGAGATAAATTTTTTTTAAAACCAGTCTCTTTACCAAATGCCAACATTTTTAAAGAAGTAGAATATACAAGTAAACAGATTTTTTTAAACTGCTTGCTTATAGCCAGCTATTTTAAGTCCGATTTTTTTTCTTTCTTCAGCCTGCCAGGAAGTACAAATATCATCCAGTAAACAATCCCGACCATTATCGCCCCACCGACAATATTTCCCAGAGTGACAGATAATAAATTTCCAAGAAATCCCGTTATGTTCAAATGAGACATATCAAGTTCCGGCAAATTCTTTGCTATGCCGGCAAGAATATCCGGGTTGTTCTTTATTATCAGGCCCATCGGGATAAAGTACATGTTTGCTATGCTGTGCTCAAATCCTGAAGCCACAAAGGCAGCAATCGGAAAAATTATGGCGGCTATTTTGCTTACAACAGATCTTGCAGAAAAGCACAGCCAGACAGCCAGGCACACAAGCGCATTGCATAGTATTCCCCTTGAAAAGCCCTGTAGAAATGTCAGGTTTGTTTTGTCTGCTGCAATCTGGACCATCTTTATGCCCATTGCAAAGCTTTTCATTTTCCAGAGGTCCGTCATAAACATCAGCAATACCACACATATTGAGCCAACGAAATTTCCCAGGTAAGTTACAACCCAGTTTTTAAGGACCTGCTTATAAGTCACTGTTCCTGAGGCGAACCCTATTATTAAAAGATTGTTTCCTGTAAAAAGCTCTGCACCTGCAACCACTACAAGTATGAGCCCGAGTGAAAAACAGACACTTCCAATAAGCCTCGTAAGGCCGACACTGAGTGAAGAATCAAAAACTGCCAGGGTAAAAAACTCTGCACCCAGGGCAATAAAACTGCCGGCAAGTATCGAAAGCATCAGAAGGCTTATCCAGTGCAGGCCGGCTTTTCTCTTGCAGGCCTGCTCAACTCTGGCCACTATATCTGCTGGAGAGTAATCGTCAAAACTGAATTCATTTGGCTGCGACATTTAATGCTCCTGACTTTTTTTGTTTGGATTATTTATTTAAATAAATCTATATTAATTTTATTTATTTTATCCAGGAAAACAACTCAAGTTTTTAGTGAACCGTTCAGTCAAGTTAAGTTCAAAAGTTTTCATAATTTTAATTCTTTTGCCAATTGTTTACCAGAAAATATTCAATACAAAATGTATGCTTTACAAAATTGTTTTAAGGAATTTTATTGAATATATTTTAATAATTTTTATAATAATTTAGTATTACAAAATCTTAATATCTGCTTGTTTGACAATATGAATCTAAATATATATACTCATATACATAAAAATACATAATATTTTTAAGGAGCATACAAATGGAAAAAAAGCAGGATTACTTCAGGATACCTATTACAATGCCATCAGATATGGTTTCATTTCTTGAAAATCTTGGTGTTGAATGTAAAAAATCCGGCGGACACAAACTTGCCAATACGGAAATTGTCAGGTCACTTATCAGGCTGATGATGGATCTTGACGCCGATATTTCCGGGATAAAGACTGAAGATGAACTGGAAGCAAGGATAAAAGAGGCAGCCAAAAGGTATAAGTAGGAAAGCCGGAGAGCATAATCGCAAGTGAGATGACTCTGCCTGGCTCTCTGTGGTTATCCATAAAGAAATCTAAAATAAA
>CAYZUS010000019.1:5791-12268 GCA_964481885.1 uncultured Actinomycetota bacterium
TGAACAATAGTTTAAGTGTTGGGCCCGGTAATATTTAAATTGTTCACCAGGTCTTTAGTTTGATTGTTATTTTCATGAAAGGCACCGTTTTGAAAGAAATTAAAACAGATTTATTAATAATAGGGGCGGGCCCCGCCGGTCTTGGCGCAGCACTATATGCAGCACGAAGCGCGCTCGAATTTAAAATAGTTGACAAACTGATGGCTGGCGGGCAGATAATCACTACAGAGATTATTGAGAATTACGCCGGCTTTAAGGATAATATTTCAGGTTATGACCTGATGGCCGCCATAATAGAGCATTGTAAAAAGTTTAATATTTCGACTGAAGAATATATGGTCCTTGATTCGATTGAGCTGCTTGGGAAAAATAATGGCGGCAAAAATGTTTCAGGCAAAAATCTTAAGTTTGTCTGCACGGGTGCGGAAGCCAGGATTATCTCAAAAGCAGTTATCATAACAACAGGGACGAGCCCTGAAAGATTGTTTGTAGAGGGCGAGAGCGAGTACACCGGTAAAGGCATATCATACTGTGCCACCTGCGACGGGGCACTTTATTGGGACAGGGAGGTAATAGTCATAGGAGGTGGCAATACTGCCATACAGGAAGCGCTGTTTTTAACCAAGTTTGCCAAAAAAGTTTATATTGTCCACAGGCGCAGCGAGCTGAGAGCAGTAAAAATACTCCAGGACAGGGCATTTGAAAATAAAAAAATAGAATTTATATGGGACAGTATAATTGAAAAGTTTTCAGGCGGCGAAAGGCTTCAGGAAGTAACGATAAATAATGTAGTGTCAGGCGAAAAATCAATCCGTAAAATAGACGGCGTTTTTGAATATGTAGGCATTAAACCCAATAGTGCTATAGCATCCGGGCTCGCTGACCTTGATGCCAACAAATTTATCATAACTGACAGCAAAATGCAGACGAGCCAGCCAGGATTGTTTGCTGCCGGTGATGTAAGGGACACGCCATTGCGGCAGGTAATAACTGCAGTCGCCGACGGTGCAGTTGCGGCAACTTACGCAGATAAGTACATCAGTGATGCAATTTAAAATATGGCGGGTATCCTGCCGATTTAAGTAAGGCATTCGCAGCATGCAGACTTGATATGCTGTGATAATTTTAGATTTGCTTTATATTCGGGTTTGCCGGAATATTTACCTGTTGACAGGGTGGAGCGGAAACCTGGTGATAATATTTGAGTAATTGGGACAGCGTATCTTTTGAGATTATAATTTTTTAAATAAAAAAAGCATTTGGTGATTATGGCAGCTAAAAAAGGTTTTACCGGAGCAAAAGTTGTAGAGGTTCAGCGCAGACTCAAAATCCTTGACTACGAAATAGGAGACAGCCAGATTGACGGTATAATGGGACCTCAGACAAAAGAAGCCGTGAGGAAATTTCAGCAGGACAGGGGGCTTGATGCAAGCGGGATTGTTGATGAAGAAACATGGATGGAAATACTTGATGCCGGATATATTATCGGTGAAAGGCTGCTGTACCTTAAAAATCCTCAGTTCAGGGGTGATGATGTCAAGACTCTTCAGCTCTGGCTAAAGACTCTGGGTTTTTACAAGTACAAGGAAAACGGGATATTCTGCAACAGGACCCACAAGGCGCTCATAGATTTTCAGAAAAACATGAAAATACATGTTGATGGAATTTTCGGAGGCAATACGATGCAGCATCTTAAAAACTTAAAAAGGATCATACAGTCCCAAAAATCATCAAACTATCCTTCAATAACAGACTATATGAAATCAAAGTCAACATCTGGCTTTAAAGTGATTATTGATTACGGAGAAAATATAAATGACATGACCAACAGTATAAATTATTTCAGGGACAAGATATATATCTGCAGAAGCATTGCAGGATTTTGCAGAGACATGCTGGTGCATATGGGCATTGATTCCGCAGTTACCGTAAGTGAGGATGAAAGCTCAAGCCTGTTTTTGGCAGACAGAATAAAATTTGCAAACAGGAGCAATGCAGACATACTTATAAATTTAAACCTCGGATATTCCGAAGACAGGGACGCAAATGGGAGCAGCTGCTTTTATTTCAAAGGGGTCAAGTCTTTTTCAATTCCAGGAAAAATAATAGCTAATCTTATCCAGGACAAACTTACTGATAATCTCAAAACGCTGGACTGCAGGGTTCATGGTGCAAACTACACAATATTAAAAGAGACAATTATGACATCAGTTCTTATTGAGCCGGGTTTTATTTCAAATGAGCTTGACAAGCAGAAACTGCTTAATACTGAATACCAGATGGGTATAAGTAATTCCATTATTGAAGCAATTGCCGAATTTTTAAAAGAATAAAATCCGGATTATTCTTTGTTTGCTTTTTTAAATAAAAGGATAAGGAATTTGCTTTTATTGCCGCAATGTCCATTTAAAAATACTACAACAAGAGAAACGCTTATGCAGAATACCGGTAGTCTTAAGCAGAGCACACATATTCAAATCCAAAGCCTGTACTTAACAAGCAGGCGCAGAACTGTTGTGGTTCTTATCCTCCTTTTCCTTATCATATCAGCAGGGAGCATGTTTCTATTATCCGGGTGCAGGCAATATGATAATAAAATAGATGCGGTTTATTTTTTCAAAACTGATCCGGAAAAAGCTGTACTGGATTTCATGTATGCAATGAATAACCACGATTCCCAATATATATATACCTCGCTTTTGCCTGACAGGGACAAAAGAAACATAGATAAAGAAAAGTTTGTAAGGGAAATGGACGAGATACTCTCAGAAGTGGAAAATATTGAAGTAAACCAGATTACATATCTTGGTTATGAAAATGAAATGAGCAAGGTCGTAATTGATTTTAGCATCAAGTATACAAATGGAACGTCTGCTGATTACAAAAAATACATATTCCTGCTTTCAGAAAACAGTAAATGGAAAATAGTATTTGACAAAACTTTTATTTAGAAATATTTATATGTATATTATAATATCGGTTAGTATTTTTAATGATTTTACGAGACATAATCAAATGTTGCAGATTTAGATTAGTAAATAATTTTACATCCAAAAATATAAATTGAAAAAAGAAAACAGGGATATGTAACGTGGTAAGACGAAGTTGCATCGTTACAGAAACTACTAAAAAAAGGTAAGGCAAGATGGAAGAAAAGAAAAATAAAAAAAATGGTTCAGGAAATGGGGATGAAACAGTAGAAGAATTAAATAAAGTTAAAAAAAGATTGCAGAAAAATATTGACATGGTCGATCCGGAAAGTGAAATTGAGATAAAACATTTAATCGACGAGATAGATCAGTTAAGAAAAGAGCTGGCGCATTATAAGAAAATTGAAGAAGATCATCTTGATCAGTTGCAGAGATGCCATGCGGATTATGATAATTTCAGGAAAAGGTCCTCAAAAGAGATGACCAATATGATTTCAAGGGCAGGCAAGGATATCATAGAGAAATTATTGCCTGTACTTGACAGTTTTGATCATGCAATCGCTGCAGGCGAAGGCCTTAAAGATAAGGAGGACGAATTCTTTAAAGGTGTAAAAATGATTTATACTGCGCTTATGGAAATGCTTCAGAAAGAGGGAGTATCCATTATTTACCCGGAGGGCGAAGAATTCAATCCACATGAGTGTGAAGTGGCTGTAACTGAAGATGCTGATGGCATAAATGAGGGCGTGGTGCTGGATGTGATGCGAAAAGGTTACAAATTAAATAATTTCCTGATAAGGCCCGCTGTTGTCAAAGTCTGCAGGAAATCGTGATTTTAAATTAAACAAAGTGGTGATACCGGTAAAAAATTATAGTTGCATAATTGGTGCAGATGATATTTTGATTTTTTAATTGTTTTAATATTATGATTAAAACAGGTTTACGGAAAAATTTCTAAATTTAAAGGAGGACGTTAAATGGTTGTAAATAATCAGATACCAAATCAGACTTCGGGCCAGCCTGCCGGCCAGGCTCCTTCAGGTGCAAGAAGGTTCCCAGCCGGATGCATTGGCGGAATCATTGCAGCTGTCGTAGTGCTGATTATTGCGATAATAGCTGTTTCAGTCATTTTTGGGGGCAGAAACAATATGGTAACGAAGGAAACAACTGTGCAGACTGCCTGGGCACAGGTCCAAAATGTTTATCAGAGACGCCTTGACCTGGTTCCAAATCTTGCTGAAAGCACCAAGGCTTACATGAAACTTGAAAAAGATATATTCAAGTCAATAGCAGATGCAAGGGCAGGAATAAGCAGCGCACAGGGTCCGGCAGATCTTGAAAGCGCCAGTCAGCCAATCAGTACACTCATAAGGGACATTAAAGTTGTGGTTGAAGACACACCGGAGCTTAAAGCAAGTGATGTTGTAAGAGATCTGATGACACAGTTGGAAGGTACTGAAAACAGGGTTGCTGTTGAAAGAATGAGGTATAATGAGGCTGTCCAGGCTTACAATACATATATCAGGCTTTTCCCGAATAATATGGTGGCAGGGATGTTTGGCTTTACGGCTAAAGATTTCTTTGAAGCTCAGCCGGGCGCTGAGACTGCACCATCAATAGACCTGGAGAATTAAAAAAGTAAATTAACAATGGATTTAAGGAATACAAGCAGTAAAAAATTATATTTAAAGAAAGCTCTTGCTCTGGCTGCCCTGGTTTTTGTTTTCCTTGCCTCAGGGTTGTACATGTATTTTTCTCCAGCCGGAAATATTTTTGCAGAAGTCACTTATCCTGAATATTCATCGATGGTAAACGATTTTACCGGGATGCTTGATTCAGGCTGGAAATCTTCAATTGAAGAACTTTGCATAAAAACCAGGAATGAAACAGGCGCTGAAATCGGAGTTGCCATAGTCCCAACATTGCAGGGTGTAACACAGGAAGAATATGCTGTTAAATTATTTGAGAAATGGGGTATTGGTAAAAAAGGCCAGGATAATGGAGTCCTGCTGTTAATATCCCCTGAAGGAGAACCCGGTAAAAGGCCCTTAAGAATAGAGGTGGGATATGGCCTTGAGGGAGTCATAACTGACCTTGAGGCTGGCAACATAATAAATAACATAATTATCCCAAGATTTAAAGAGAGCGACTATAATGCCGGAGTTTATGATGGAGTTTATGCCCTTGCAAGTGAGATTTATGCGGACCAGGGGCTGACGCTTGAAAGCACAATATCTGTCGAGACAACTGCCCAGTCCGGTGTCTCAAGTTTTTTAGACTTTGACAGTCAGTGGTGTAATCCATTCTTTGTATGCTGTATACCGATTTTTTTAATTGTGAGCCTTGTATCCATAATAAAGGGAATATTAAACAGAAGATGCCCGAAATGCCGCAAGATCAAACTTGTTATAAAGGAGACAGTTATAAGGGAGGCCTCTTACACTTCATCAGGTGAAAAGCTTGTTGAAAGGACCTGCAGCTACTGCGGATATTATGACAAGAAACTTGTCACGGTCCCTAAAAAGACAAGAAGTACCGGCGGCGGGTTTATTGGCGGCTTTGGCGGCGGTTCGTCAGGCGGCGGAGGAGGCGGCGGCTTTGGCGGCGGTTCGTCAGGCGGCGGAGGCGCGAGTGGGGGCTGGTAATGTATTTAAGTACAGAAACTCTTGAAGACAGAGTTATAAGATCCCGCAAGGACCCACAAAAAAAAGATCTTCTTATAAAACAATTCAAACCTTTTATTGCCAGCGTTATTCAGAAAAGACTGGGAAAATTTCTTTCATATGGTGTGGACGAGGAGCTTTCTGTTGGGCTTCTGGCATTTAACGAGGCAATAAATTCCTATAATATAGACAAGGGCAAATTCCTAAGTTTTTCAAGGCTGGTAATAACCAACCGCATCATAGATTACTACAGAAAACAATCCAGCCAATCACACGCAAATTCAAGTTATGACGATGCAGAAGATGAGACAACTGCAAACCTTATCGACAAAAAATCTGTAGAACAGTTTACCCTCCAAAGCGAGCTTGAGGATAAAAAATCAGAGATAATTGAATATTCCCATGAACTGAGCCAATGGGGAATAAACTTCAGCGAGCTTGAAAAGATTTCCCCCAAACAGGACAACCTCCGGAAAGAATACATAAATTGTGCAAAACTGATTGTCAGTAATAAAATCATGCTTGATGAGCTGCTTCGTACCAGGAGGCTGCCAATAAAAAATATAGTAAATGTTATGCCATTACACCGAAAAAAGATAGAAAGAGGACGAATATATATAATAGCTCTGGTAATTGCCATTATGAAAAAATACAGTTTTATTGAGGCGTAGAAAATAAGCGGTGACAAACAAGCTGTGAAAAGTGTGCCGAAAAGAAATTTGCACAATAAAGCCGCAGAGAATGTGCCTTAACAAACTGGCTATGGAAAGTGTGTTGTGACAGGAATATGCACAATAAAGCTATAGGGAATATGTCGTAGCAAACAAGCTGTGAAAGTACGCCATAAAAAGAAAATTTATATGGTTTATTTGGAAAAGAGATAA
>CAYZUS010000019.1:12368-33359 GCA_964481885.1 uncultured Actinomycetota bacterium
TGTGAAAGTACGCCATAAAAAGAAAATTTATATGGTTTATTTGGAAAAGAGATAAAAAGAAAGCCCGTATTTAATTCTATGAAAGCATTAGTTGCAGAAATACATAAGGATCACATTATTGTTATAACCCGGGACGGAAGGTTTGTCAGGCAGGACGTGCCTGCCGGGGTATATGAGATCGGAGATGAAATAGTTGTCGATGACGCAGAACTTTCTGCGCTCAGGGATAAGCCTGAGAAAAAACCTTTTGGCATGTTTGCAAGGCTGGCCGCCGGCTTTGCAGCAATTGTTATTTTAGGCGGTGGCTCATATCTCGGTATAAAATATGCAGGCGCAGGTTTTGCTTCCGGCCCGGTAATGCTTGCCTCGCAGGAGACACGGGAAACAATAGCCGGTTCTTCCGGGCAGGAAAAAACTGACGAGGCTTATCAGACATTGCAACAGAGTGAAGGGCAGGCTCTTGCTGCTGAGGCTCCTGCCTCAGAATCAGGTATTGCAGGATCTCAATCTTTGGAATCTTCTACAGAAGCATCCAAATCAGCACAAAAATCATCGGCATCAAACCAGGACAGCGGACAGCCAGACAATACCCAGGCAACTCAGGACAGCGGGGCAGCGTCCACTTCCGGTACAGATAATGAGGAAAATATTTCCCTTGCGACCCTGCCGGTTCTGTTTGAAGAAACATTTAAGCTTGAGAAAAATAATATTGATGTTTTAACAGACTGCACGGATTTGTTTGTCACTTACAGGATAGAACAACTGTATTCCCAGGATGCCGGCAATGGTGAAATGCTGGCTTTAACTATTAAAATAAAAAATCTGCAAAAATCGACTTTTAACGGGAATATTGATATTATTTTTACAGATACAGGCAACAACACACTGCAGACATCAGAATTTGAAAAAGTAATTCTGGGATTCAACGGTGCATACGAACAACAAGTTCCGGTTGCTGCCGGTGCCGAAAGTTTTGGGATAACTTTATACGGAAGTTTTGACGAGACTTAATTTTTTGCGTCTTGGATATCAATGCGTTGTAGATTTGGGCAGTAAACTTTCATGCTTTAAAATTAATTTTTAAAATACCTTAATTATTTCAACTATTTTTACGATATTTATAAATAACCAATAAAAAATCTCTGACAAATTTGAGAGGTGAAAATGAAAGAGAAAATATTAAAACTGACAATCGGTATTTTTTCAGTAGTACTGCTTCTGACATTTTTATTGTCCGGATGCTCTGCAGTAAGATCTTCTGCAGCAGCCGTAGCAGGCGGAGCAGCGGATAATTATTCAGATGAGCAGGCCATGGAGAAAAGTATTAGCGAGGCTCCTGCAATGCAGGAAGCTGCAGATCCCAACACAGCCGGAACAACTGTGGCAGGCGACTCCGGCTCAGAGCTTTATACTGAAGCAGGAAGCGCAGATGCAGCAGCAGTACAGGTAATAAGTACAAAGCTTATTAAAAATGCATACCTGCAGCTTGAGGTTGAAAAAGGCACTTTTGAAAAAATCTTTTTTCAAATTGCAAGCCTTGCTGACCAGAATAATGGTTATGTGAGCAATTCCCAGAGCTATTCTGATTCAGAAGGCAACATGACAAGTGGCCAGATAACAATAAGGGTAGACAAAGCCAACTTTGATGCGGTACTTAATAAGATAAAAGCTATGGGCAGGGTTTTAAATGTCAATATAACAGTTTCAGATGTGACCCAGGAATATGTTGACAATGAAAGCAGATTAAAAAACCTTGATTCCCAGAGGGTCAGCTTGCTCAAGCTTATGGACAAATCCGTTACTGTAAAAGACAGCATTGAAATTCAGAGGGAGCTTAGCAATGTTGAGGGTCAGATTGAAATAATAACAGGCAGACAGAATTATCTGGACAATCTCATAGGTTACTCCACAATAGATATCAATCTTGCAGAGCCGCAGGCAATAACAGAGTCAAATGAGGGTGGATTTATTGCAGCAATACGAAGAGGCGCAACAGGAGCATTAACCGGAATAAGGGGAATTGCAATGGTCCTTGTTGCAATTAGCCCGCTGCTTGTTCTGGCCGGAATAATACTTATAATTATATGGCAGAGTCTGAGGTCAAGAAACAGGAAGAGAAAAATGCTCAAAGCCATGGAAGATCAGAAAGCACAGCAAATCAAGTAAATTATGGTTAGAGCCAGGCCAGGCTGCTGTCCAGGATACCTGGTCAGGTTAAAAAGGGTTAAGTAAATGATTTGTAAGAAACCCGGAGAGTATAAAGCCTGATTCTAAAAAGGGTTTAGCTAAAAATAAAAGAGTGGAAAAATATAAAAGGGAGGTTTTTACCAAAGCCTCCCTTTTGGTTGGCTCCAAATTGTTATATAATATTTTCGGTAATTTAACACAGGTATAAATTTACAAATTTACAGCAAATTTTTATCAGCTTATAAAAACAGGGAGACTAAAATGAGTGATTTTACATCAATTACGGAAATTTACGCGAGGGAGATTCTTGACTCTAGAGGAAATCCAACAGTGGAAGTAGAGACTGTCCTTGATTGCGGCGCAATCGGCAGGGCAGCAGTACCGTCAGGAGCATCAACCGGGGCCTTTGAAGCGGTTGAACTCAGAGACGACGATAAGGCCAGATATATGGGCAAGGGTGTTTTGGTTGCACTTGATAATGTCAATGAAGTTATTGCTGTCGAACTGGAGGGAATGGACGCGATTAATCAGCGTGAGATAGACAGTCTGATGATAGATCTTGACGGAACTGAAAACAAGGCAAAACTTGGCGCAAATGCAATTTTAGGCGTGTCTCTTTCTGTAGCAAAAGCTGCTGCAATAGCGCTGGATATCCCTCTTTACAAATATATTGGCGGAGTAAACGCACATGTTCTGCCATCTCCAATGATGAACATATTAAATGGCGGGAAACACGCTGACAATACTGTTGATTTACAGGAATTCATGATAATGCCTCTTGGAGCGTCTTCTTTTGCAGAAGCTTTGAGGATGAGCGCCGAAGTGTTCCACACATTAAGAAGTGTATTGAAAAAAGACGGCCTGAATACTTCTGTTGGTGACGAGGGAGGCTTTGCGCCGAATCTTAAAACAAACGAAGATGCTGTAAAATATATCGTTAAGGCAATTAGCGAGGCCGGCTACAAGCCTGGCGTTGATATTTATATTGCGCTGGACCCCGCAGCCACTGAATTATTTAAAGATGGCAAGTACCATCTTGCCGGCGAAGGCAAAGTCTTAAGCTCAGCAGAAATGGTTGATTATTATGCAGCTCTCGTTGAAAAATACCCCATAATTTCAATTGAAGACGGAATGGCAGAAGAGGACTGGGACGGCTGGAAACTTCTCACAGACAGGATAGGCAAAAAAGTTCAGATAGTTGGGGACGACCTTTTCGTTACAAACACCAAAAGATTAAAAAAAGGCATTGAACTGGGAGTTGCAAACTCTATTTTAATAAAAGTTAACCAGATAGGCACACTGACTGAAACGCTCGATGCAATTGAAATGGCAAAACGTGCAGGTTATACCGCGGTAGTGTCTCACAGGTCCGGCGAGACTGAAGACACAACCATAGCAGATATTGTTGTCGGAGTTAATGCAGGTCAGATAAAAACCGGCGCCCCATCCAGGACAGACAGAGTTGCAAAATACAATCAGTTGTTGAGGATTGAGGAAGAGCTCTACAGTGAATCAGAGTATTTGGGAATCGCAGGCTTTTATAATTTAAAGAAATAGGATTTCAAAAGAAGTTGAAAATATGATGCAGGAAAAAAACGGGACCCAGAATTCCAGGAAAATGGTGCTGCTCACAAATGACGATGGCATAGAGGCTCCAGGCATAAAGGCATTATTTAATGTTTTTATAAAGGACGATAAATATGACATAAGAGTCGTGGCACCTGACAGGGAGAGAAGTGCAGCCGGCCATGCAATCACTGTCTTTGATCCGATAGCTGTCAAAAAAGAATTTATTGATGGAATTTTTTGCGGTTATTCTGTTGACGGAACACCTGCTGACTGTGTAAAGCTTGCAATTGCTGCCATACTTGAAAGAAAGCCTGACATCCTTATATCAGGAATAAACAGGGGAGCCAATGTCGGGGAAAACATTATTTACTCGGGCACGGTTTCTGCCGCCACCGAAGGAACCATATACGAAATACCATCGATAGCGGTTTCGATGGACAGTTTTAAAGATACTGATTGTACTTTTGCAGCGGCTTTTACAAAAAAAATGGCAGAGCTGGTTCTTGAAACAAAAAGCCTTCCACCCAGGACACTCCTCAATATAAATTACCCTGATATACCGGCTGAAAAAATAAAAGGAATAAAGTTTACGCATCAGGGCAATGTCAAGTTTAAGGATATCTTTATCAAAAGGGTGGACCCCAGAGGCAGGGACTATTATTGGATGGACGGGGAATACGAAGTATCCGAAGTTGATGAGGACAGTGATTATGCAGCGCTGAAAAAAGGCTATATATCCATAACTCCCATCCAGCATGATATGACCGATTATAAAAGGATGGATTATTATAAAAACCTCGTTGGTGAGGATTTAAATTTAAAGCAATATTAAACATTATGAAAAAAGACAAATTTATAAAAGATCTTAAAGGCTCCATAAATGAAAAAATAGCTTCAGTTTTTATTGTCTCAAAAATAATGCGAAAACAGGCGAAGTCAAGGACCACTGGCAGCGCAGATGAAGCTTACTGCCTGTTAAAGCTTCAGGACAAAAGTGGTTTGATAGATGCAATAATCTGGCCGGACACATACAGGAAATTTAAAAAATTGCTGGACCCGGAAGGCAAAGAATCTGCAGGTAAAGAATCGCTGGACGAGGATACTAAAGCAGAATTAAAAGCGGAAAAATTAAAAGAAGAAGACTGCGTTGAAGTAGAAGGGATAATCTCCGAATACAAAGGGGATCTGCAGATTGTTATTAGTTCCATTCAAAAGGCGGATTCGGGTGAAATTGATTACTCCTGCTTTATAAGGGCATTGCCTGAAGAAAATAAAAAAAACCTGGTCCGGGAACTTGAAGAAATGATTGAGTTGGTAGAGGACAAGTATTTAAAGGGCCTTCTGGATTTGTTCTTTAAAGATAAGCAGATATTTGAAGATTTCAATAAATCTGCTGCTGCAGTAAAGTATCACCACGCCTATTCCGGCGGGCTCATAGAACATTCAGTCAAAGTTGCCAAAAACTGCAATGTGGTTTCAGGAAATTATCCGGAATTAAACAAGGACCTTTTAATTGCCGGGGCGCTTCTTCATGACATTGGAAAGATAGAGGAATATTATACCGGTTTAACCATAAAAATCACAGATGAGGGCAATCTGCTTGGGCATATTGCCATGGGTTACGGAATGGTCCGGGAAAAGATCAAAGAAATTGCAGGGTTTCCGGAAAAAACAGCCAAAGAGCTTCTGCACATAATAATAAGCCACCACGGCTACAAGGAATTCGGCTCTCCCCGGGTTCCGGAAACTCAGGAAGCCTTTGTGGTTTATCACATGGACCACCTGGATGCAGATATTTTCCATGACAAATTTGAAACTGAGGGAGAAACGGTCGTCGGCATAGAAAACAGCGACAATGGTTCAGACGATGTACCTACCCATGTAATAAAAAAATCCAAAAGCAATGGCGGCCCATCTGACGGATTAAGGCAGGGCGGGCTATTTTAGCGATGTTTTAAGGTTAGTATTTGCAAACTTTACCGCATAAATGTCTGCAGCACCAATCATTCCCAACTGTAACTTATGTCTTATAATTAAAAATAATACAGCCAACCACCACCTAAGGTACTTATCTAAAACAAGTACCTGTTTTTATTATCTTTGAGGCCGCTCTACCTGACATATGTGTCAAACACACGAATCTTTGCCCAATTTGCTTTGTTGCGATCTACAAAAATATTGTGTCTTTCTGCAACCTGGTATTGATCATGGAATAATTTGCTGGCAAAAACCACATTCAAGCCTGCCTGAAAATCAGTAACATTTACATCACGTTTATTCTCGGGTACAAGCCTCCCTGCAGAAAAGTAAACAACACCAGGCAGGTCTTTAAGATAGGTGTAGCATTCTTCTACCAGCGTTTCAACTGCTGTATCTGATGAATCTTTCAAAGTAAAAAACACAGCATGGGCCAATTTTTGTTCGTTCATTTTGTCTCCTTTGTTAAAAAATATTTTAATCCATAATTACCTTACATTTAACAGCTATGGTTAAATAGCTCCGTTTTTTTTAAGTACTGTAAAACCCTGGTCATGGATTTTTATGCCATCAATTTAGTGTAAGCTATCAGATTAAAACAAACTTGTGTTTTAATAATCTTAATACTTTTGCAAATTGTTAACCTAAAACCAAATAACAATAATGCCTTAAAAGAATAATTATATCCCCAACACAATTAAAAAATAAGAGGGCAAAGTGGATATCTTGTTTTAAATAATCCTGTGGAAATTAATTGATTGATAATAGCGTACAGTCGGCATAAAACAGGGGTACACAAACAATTGAAAATTATTGGAGCATGTGGCACTATTAATCAGTTCCTGCTGAAGAATTAGCTGTAATTTAAAATTTCAGGATAATTTATGCTAAACAGACTGTAATATTTTTAAAAAATATTTAATTATTCAGCACAAGATAATTAAGCCACAGGCTGTTATCGGAGTGTGTTGAAACGAAAAGAAAAACTCTGACAGTTATGGATAATACGGCACCGAAACTAAAACCGCTGACAGTTATGGATAATACGGCACCGAAACCAAACACTCTGACAGTTATGGATAATACGGCACCGAAACCAAACACTCTGACAGTTATGAAAAATATGGCATTTCAATAAACTTTTAATAATTATTGGGCTCATGATGAAAGGATATGAATCGTGAATTTATCATTTTATGGCGCCGCCAGGGAGGTAACCGGAAGCTGTTATTGCCTGGAGGCAAATGGAAAAAAACTTATAATAGATTGCGGCCTTCAGCAGGGACAGGATGAGAAGGATGACCAGAGCCTGCCCTTTAGCGCCCGTGACATAAATTACGTTGTACTGACTCATGCGCATATTGACCACAGCGGCAGACTTCCTTTACTGGTTAAAGAGGGATTTAATGGAAGCATATATGCAACCAAAATTACCTGCGATTTAATTTCCATAATGCTTATGGACAGTGCCAAGATTCAGGAAATGGACGCAAAGTGGAAAAATAAAAGGGACAGAAGAGCTGGAAAAAAAGAATCAATCCCCCTGTATACTGTGGCTGATGCTGAAAACACATTGAAGTATCTGGTGCCTTGCAGCTATGGAAATATGGTGTCAGTAAGCGATTCCATAAAAGTTAATTTTGTGGATGCCGGACATATTTTGGGTTCGGCATCAGCAGAGATTTTTTTAAATGAAGGTTCATATACCAAAAAAATTGTGTTTTCAGGTGATATTGGAAATATAAATCAGCCCATAATAAAAGACCCCCAATGCATAAAGCAGGCTGACTATGTGGTTATGGAAGCAACATATGGAGACAGAAACCATGTAAAAGACCAGGACTACACATTAACTCTGGCAAAGATTATAGACGAAACATTATCAGGAGGAGGAAATGTTGTTATTCCTTCTTTTGCTGTTGCAAGGACACAGGAGCTCCTGTATTTTATACGTGAAATTAAGGAAAGAAAACTGGTTGCCGGAGTTCCCGATTTCCCTGTTTACGTTGACAGCCCTCTTGCATCTGCAATAACAAAAATATTTGACTCCGATTTAAGCGGTTATGCTGATGAGCAGGCATCCAGTGTAATTAAAAGTGGCACAGACGCGCTGTCTTTTCCAAATTTGTTTTTCACTGACTCAACAGAAGACTCAAAGGCCATAAATTCCAACCCTGTCCCGAAAGTAATTATATCATCAAGCGGAATGTGCGAGGCGGGCAGGATAAGACATCATCTAAAACATAACCTGTGGAAAAAAGAATGTTCAATAGTTTTTGTCGGCTTTCAGGCCGTCGGAACATTAGGGCGGGCTCTACTGGATGGCGCAAAAAAAGTCAGCATTTTGGATGAGGGAATTTCAGTTTTGGCAGCTATTTATAATTTTACAGGCTTGTCTGCCCATGCTGACAGGGACGGACTGTTAAAATGGATAAATTGTTTTGAAAAAAAACCGGACAAGGTTTTCATTACCCACGGAGAGGATTCTGTTTGTGATGAATTTGTAAAATTGCTTAATGATTTGGGGTTTGCAGCAGTTGCGCCGGCATATGAAGCAGAATATGACTTAAGCAGCGGTGAACTGATTGCTTCAGGATTTGGGAATGACAAGAAAGTGGTACCTGGACAAAAGGGCAAAACTCTCTCCCCGGCGTATGTAAATCTTCTCCATGCCAGTGAGCTTTTATCGCAGGCCATTAGCAACAATGAAGGGGCCGCAGATAAAGATTTGGGAAAGTTTGCGGAAGAAATTGTGACACTGGCGAAAAACTGGGAGAGATAGAGTTTTGGTATTTCAACCAGAACTTTGGTATTTTAACTGAATTTGCAGGATTTTAAAAAACTTATACAATAGTAAAAAATAGGATATAATCTTTATATGGTATTTAAAATAAAATATATTAAGAATCAATTTAATACAAAAATATAATATAACAAATCAGTAAATTATAATAAAAAATATTCATTATGGAACAGAACCTTAAAATCAGTAAATTCTTTGACTACACCATGGATTTGTTTTGCATTGCAGATAATAAAGGCAGATTCCTGAAAGTAAACAAAGGGTGGGAGAGTGTTTTAGGATATTCATTCGATGATCTTAAAAAAAGTAATTTCATGGATTTTGTTCACCCTGATGACATTGAGTCTACCCTTGAAGCAATTGAAAGGCTGCCCAGGCAGGAAAGCGTGGAAGGCTTCATCAACCGTTTAAGATGCAGCGATGGTTCATACAGATACCTGGAGTGGAAGTCTTACCCGGCCGGAAAGCTTATTTATGCAGCAGGCAGAGATATAACAGGTGTCATGGATAATAAGAGGATAGTTGAAGAGAGTAAGGACAACTTCTTAAGATTTTTTAATACCATAGATGATCTGATAATGGTGCTGGATTCAGAAGGTAAAATGGTTTATTTTAACCATGCTGTGGAATCCAAACTGGGATACTCGCGGGAAGAGCTGTTAAAAATGCATGTACTTGAATTTCATCCGCCGCAGTACAGAAAAGAAGCAGCAGAAACAGTCGACAAAATGCTGAAATCTGAGTGTGATTACTGCCCTTTGCCTTTAATGAGGAAAGACGGCAGCTATATGCCTGCGGAAACAAGGGTCTGGATAGGCAAATGGGGTGGCAAGGACTGTATATATGGCCTCTCAAAGGACTTATCAAGCCAACAGGCTGCCCTGGATAAATTTCATAAATTGTTTGATTATAATCCTGCGCTGATGGCCGTATCAAAACTTCCATCGCGGGAGTTTGTTGAGGTCAATGAAGCATTTATAAAAAAAATAGGATATTCAAGGGATGAGATAATAGGCAAAACAAGCTCAGAGTTAAATCTGTTCGTAGAGATCTCAAAAGAGAATGAGGTTGCCTTAAAACTCCAAAAAGATAGCAGGATAGAGGATGTCATTCTAAAGATCAGACAAAAAAACGGCCAAATCATTCATGGGATGTTTTCAGGTGAGGTTATAGATAACCAGGGTGAAGAAAGTTTTCTGACGGTAATGACAGATATATCAGAGATTATTGAATCCAGAGAAAAATTAAAGCTTCAGACGAAGCTTTTTGAAAAACTGGCAAGTTTTTCCTTGAGTTTTTCTGACGTGAGTCCTGATAATATAGAAAAAAAAGTAGAAAACATGCTTAAAGAATGCGGAAAGCATTTCAGGGTAGACAGAAGCTATGTATTTTTATTTTCAAACGATAAAACAAGTGTTTCAAATACAAATGAGTGGTGCGCAGACAAAATAGTGCCTCAAAAAAATACACTGCAAAACATCTCAAGCGACGACATGGAATGGTGGATAGCCATATTGAGCAGACTTGAGCCGATTAATATTCCGGATATCAAAGAGATGCCTCCAGAAGCCGAAAGTGAAAAGACGATACTGGAAGCCCAGTCCATAAAATCATTGCTTGCGGTGCCGATGATTTTTAATAAAGAACTGATAGGTTTTTTTGGTTTTGATTCAGTCAAAAACAAAAGGAAGTGGACCGAGGAAGAAATATCTGTGCTGCTCACACTTGGGGCGATAGTTTCTCACGCCATTATCAGGTGCAGGCTGGAAACTGAGAACGTTATTTCAAGAAATCATGCTCAGATGGCAAATGCCGCCAAGGATCTTTTTTTGGCCAATGCAAGCCATGAGCTAAGGACTCCATTAAGTGGAATTACCGGTTTCACAGAATTGCTTGAAAAGACAAAACTGACACCGGAGCAAAATAAATATATCCAGAATGTCAAGCTTTCAACCAGGATTCTTCTGCTGCTGATAAATGATGTTTTAGATATTGAAAGGATTGAAGCAGGCAAGCTCAAACTGCTGATGGGGCCCTTTAATCTTCATTTCATTATTAAATCAGTTCTGGAAGGAAACAATGATAATGCAAAGAAAAAAGGGCTTGATCTGAGTGCCTCTATAGGCAAGGGGATACCAAAGACTTTGGTGGGTGATGGGCCAAGGCTTGAGCAGGTGCTCAATAACCTTGTTGGCAATTCAATAAAATACACAAATGCCGGCAGTATCAAGCTCACAGTAAATGTCACAAGATCAACAGATACATGGGTTGAGCTATATTTTGAAGTCGAAGACAGCGGCATTGGAATTCCGGACGATATAAAGAATACCGCTTTTAAGCCTTTTGTACAGGCGGATTCTTCATTTACCAGGAAACATGACGGGCTGGGTCTGGGGCTCCCTATCTGTAAAAGTATTATAGAAGAAATGAATGGTAAAATTTCGATAAAATCACGAATAGATACCGGGACCACAATATTTTTTAATGTAATATTTCAAAAAATTAAAGTTGGTAATAACGAATTTTCTGACAGTTTGAAAGCCTGGAAAGATGTTTTAAATGAAAAAAAGTGAAGATGTAACTTCTGTGGCCGATAGTGATATTAAAATCCTACTTGCAGAAGATAATGAGATAAACAGTTTTCTTTTTATTGAAATGCTTAGAAAATTAGGATTTGGCTGTGATTTGGCAGAAAATGGGGAAGAAGCTGTAAGCGCCTGCGGCAAGAATGCTTATGATATCATCTTCATGGATTGTAAGATGCCTGTTATGGATGGGATCGATGCAACAAAGCGCATCCGAACTCTTGAGGGATACGGGAAAAAGATAAAAATCTTTGCTTTGACGGCCCAGACATTAAATCAGGAGAAGGATATTTGCATACAGGCAGGAATGGATGGCTTTATAAGCAAACCTGTTTCCATGAGTTCCCTAAAAGAAATTATAGACAAATATGGCGCGAATAAAAAAACAGAAGGCAACACAAAAAAATCAACAGGGGCAATAAATAAAAATATCCCGGCTTTTATGAAGGAAAACAGCCTTGACAGGGAATCAAGTGAAAAATTAATGGATTTGTTTTTAAAACAGTCTGAAAAATCGATAAAAGAAATCAGAAAATTCATCGATGAAGAAAATACCAAAGAGATTAAATTTCTTTTACACAGACTAAAAGGGTCTGCGGGTAATATGGGGATGACAAGTATTTATAAAGAGGCTAAAAATGCAGAAACATTCATTAATGAAGGTGATTTAAAAAAAGTGAATGCCTCTGTAGAGAAAATCAGCCGGGCTCTGAAAAAAATATTGTGATTGCAAGCCGCATTTTCTTTCAGGCTTAATTTATGGAAATTTATGGAAAGTCTGGCAGCAATAACTACTTATCAATGGACCGATTCTGATTCTGGTCCAAAATGACTTCCTATATTTCCTGGTCGCTTCCATAAGGAAAGATCTTTTATATACACGAGCCTTGTTCACCAGTCATATCAAAATAAAGTCTTTGGACCTGCTGTAAAGCCAATACAATAATTCCCGGAGTAAAAATGCCTAATTAATTGTTATGGTGCTATAATGTAAAATTTATCAGGTTTTATTAAAAAATCTGATATTTTAAATAATTTTGGACAAAGGAGAGTAAGCATGGCAGTTAAGATTAGAAGAGCGCTTATAAGCGTCTCCAATAAAATAGGTATATTAAAGTTTGCTGAAGTTTTGCAGTCTTTTGGAGTGGAAATAGTCTCAACAGGGGGAACGTATGGGCAGCTTTCTGAAGCGGGCCTGAAAGTACTGAAAGTAGAGGAACTTACTAATTTTCCGGAGATGATGAACGGAAGGCTTAAAACGCTTCACCCGAATGTACACGGCGCTATACTTGCAGACAGGAGCAGGCCGGAACATTTGGAGCAGGCTTCACAGGCGGGTATGAGGCTTATTGACATGGTGGTTGTAAATCTTTATCCGTTTAAGGAGACTGTCGCAAAAGAAGGTGTATCGCTTCAGGAAGCGATAGAAAATATTGATATCGGCGGACCTACCATGTTAAGAAGCGCGGCAAAAAACCACAAAAGTGTTGCAGTGCTGGTTGATCCGGAGGATTATGAAAAAATTGCTGATGAGCTTAAAAAAAATGATGGATGCTTAAAGGATGCCACCCTTTTTGCACTAAGTATTAAAGCATTCCAGCATACCTGTGAATATGACAGCGTGATATTTAACTGGTTGTATGAAAAGTACAACAGTTCAAAAGAGACAGATTACAAAGATTCCGGTGTATACGTAAGGAATTATCTGAAAATCGACTGCACAAAAGCTGAAAATGAATTTATCGATAATTCTGGGGCAAATGATATAAAAGACGGGCAGGAGAATTTTAATAAATCAATCAATCTTAAGTTTGAAAAGATAAAAGATTTAAGATATGGCGAAAATCCCCACCAGAAAGCCGCTTATTACAGGTATGCCGATGCCGGAGATGATTGCCTTGCCGCAAGCAGGCAGCTCCAGGGAAAGGAACTCTCCTACAATAATATCCTTGATATGAATGCAGCCTTTGCAATTGTCAAAGAATTTGAGGTTCCCACTGTTGCAATAATCAAACATAATAATCCCTGCGGCGTTTCCTGCGCAACAACGGTCTCGCAGGCATATTTTAATGCCCACGGCGCCGACCCTCTCTCTGCATTCGGCGGGGTTGTTGCATGCAATTATAAGTGGACCTCAGATGCTGCAAGATTTATGTCTGACAAATTTGTCGAAGTTTTAATCGCCCCGGACTTTGAGCCGGAAGCATTGGATATTCTTAAATCGCGGGAAAACTTAAGAGTTTTAAAAATCAGGTTTGATTTGGCCGGACACCTTTCTGCACTTAAATCGCCAGGGTATATATCAGAATACCAGGACCTTAAAGGAATTGACGGCGGGATTTTGGTGCAGGATCTTGACGAAGGTCTGGCCGGTTTTGAAAGTCTGGAAACGGTGACTTCTTCCAAACCTTCCAAAGCCCAGACAGATGACATGCTCTTTGCATGGCAGATAATCAAAAATGTAAAATCCAATGCCATCCTTCTTGCAAAGAACAAAATCACGACGGGTGTAGGCACGGGACAGATGAGCAGAGTTGACTCAACAAGGCTTGCGACTGATAAAGCAGGGGAGAGTGCCAAAGGCTCAGTTCTTGCATCCGATGCATATTTTCCTTTTACAGACGCTGTGGAAATAGCCTTAAAGGCAGGGATTACTGCAATTATCCAGCCTGGAGGCTCTGTGCATGACAAGGATGTTATAGAGCTTTGCAATAAAAACAGCATCCCGATGGTTTTTACAGGCAAAAGGCATTTTAAGCATTAAGAGTTATTTTTTTGAAACTCTTGAGGCATTTATAATTAGTTTCTGCTGAATAACCAAAGATTTTAGAAAGAATTTTTATTTCTTCAGTATATATTCTTTTGGAATTTTTAGTGTAAGAAAATTTTTCAGCAGAAACTAATTATTTTTTTAAAAGTATTTCAGGTATTAACATTTATTTTTTAAAAGACTATATTACAAATTATGATATCCATTAATCACGTTACATTAGGTTTCGGCAGCCGTATACTCCTGGATGATATTTCCTTTCAGATAGGCCCAAAAGACAGGCTTGGGTTGGTTGGAAATAACGGTGCCGGTAAAACCACCCTGCTTAAAGTTATCCAGGGTTTGCAGTCACCAGATGAAGGGACCATTGAAAGGCCCACAGGCATCACTTTTGGATATCTGCCTCAGCAAATGAAAATCATTGACAGCAGAACACTTTTTAATGAAGTCAAAACAGCATTTTCCGAGGTTCTTGACCTCGAAAGCAAGGTCTTTGCATTAAGCCGGCGCCTTGAAGAAAGCAGCGACTACCACAGTCCGGAATACATGGCTGTTGCGGGTAAAATGTCTGAAATGTCTGCAAGAATAGAAGCATTGGGAGCCTCAAAAATAGATGAACAAATTGAGCGTACACTGTTCGGGCTGGGTTTCGGCCAGGCAGATCTGGCACGCAATACAAGCGAGTTTAGCGGTGGTTGGCGAATGCGAATAGAATTGGCAAAAATATTATTGAAACGGCCCGATTTACTGCTTCTGGATGAGCCGACAAATCATCTTGATATTGAATCAATCCAGTGGGTTGAAGGTTTTCTGGGAAATTACCGAGGATCTGCCATTATAATCTCACATGACAGGGCATTTCTGGATAATGCCACTAATCGAACAATCGAAGTCATGATGGGAAAGATATATGATTATAAGGTACCGTACTCCAAATATGTTATTTTAAGAAATGAACGCAGGCAGCAGCAACTGGCGGCATATAAAAACCAGCAAAAACTTATTGGTGACACCGACAAGTTCATTGAGCGTTTCAGGTATAAAGCTACCAAAGCAGTACAGGTGCAATCCAGGATAAAGCAGCTTGAAAAAATAAAGCGGATAGAAATAGACGATGAGGACAAATCATCCATAAAAATAAGATTCAAAACAGCGCCGCGCTCAGGAAGTATTGTAATCGATGCAATCGGGCTTTCAAAAAGTTATGGCCAAAAGAGCGTCCTTGAAAATGTAAGTTTTGTTTTAAGAAGCGGCGAAAAAGCTGCGTTTGTTGGAAAAAATGGCGAGGGGAAAACAACGCTTTCAAGAATCCTGGCAGGAAACCTGGAATTTACCGGAAAACTTAAAACGGGACACAATGTCAGGACAGGATATTTTGCTCAGAATCAGGACGAGTCGATGGATGAGAATATAACCGTTTTTGAAACAATAGACAGATCAGCATCAGCAGATGGCAGCATTAATACCAGGGCGATTTTGGGTGCATTTCTTTTTAAGGCTGATGATATAGACAAGAAAGTAAAGGTTTTATCTGGAGGGGAGCGCTCAAGGCTCGCACTTATAAAACTACTGCTTGAACCATTTAATTTACTCATACTTGATGAGCCCACAAATCATCTGGATATGAGATCCAAAGACATACTAAAACAGGCGCTTCTTGATTATACAGGAACGCTGGTGCTGGTATCGCATGACAGGGAGTTTTTGGACGGCCTGGTTGAAAAAGTTTATGAATTCAGGGAGCATAAAATAATTGAGCATGTCGGGACGATAAGCGATTTTCTTGAGAAGAAAAAAATGGATTCGCTCCGCCTTCTTGAAGCCAGGCAGAAAAATGAGGCTGGAAGTAAAAATAACGAACCAAAGGGCCCGGTAAATAAAGAGACATACCTGGGAAAAAAAGAATTTCAAAAAGTTCTGCGGATTATAACAAAAAAAATTGTAAATTGTGAAACCTCAATCGAGAAACTGGAAAGCGAACTGGAGCAACTGTCAAAGCAGATTGAGTCTCAGGGAGAGATTTCTTTCGGAGCAGACGGCGGCCCTTCAATATTTGAAAGATTTGGAATGCGTAAAAAGGAGCTTGATGAAAATTTGAGCCAGTGGGAAAAGCTTCATTCCGAACTCGAGGAGCTTATGAAAAGCCAGGCAGAATAAATAGTTTTTAAAATATCACCTCTGTTTAAGGTTAATTTTAAACAATAAAAAGCAGTGGCAAAGCACACAGCTTTTGAGTCAAATTTCCACTTCCTGTGTCGGCACCGCAAAGCAGGACTATCCGGGCAGCAGTCAGATGAGTGACAAACCGTAGAAAAGCTCATAAACCAGAGAAAGCCCCATAACTTTATCCTTGGTTTACAAAAGCTGGAGGGCGCATATCAAAAAATATGCGCCCTCCATAATATACTTTCCAAACCTCTGACTTAATTAAACCTTTTCCTTAAAAAATGCAATATATTTATAATGCAAAATCTATTTAAGCGCTAATATGGGACAGAGTGGTTCCGTCCTGCTTTCCGTTTGTATTCGTCCTGCCGACAAAAGGGTCAGACTCAAGAGCATTTTTAACCACATCGTCAATAGTCTCTGCAAATACAAGTTTCAGTTCTTTTAAGATGCTCTGAGGAACTTCTTCAAGGTCCTTTTTATTTTTTAAAGGCAGTATGACTTTTTTAAGCCCTGCACGTTTCGCTGCAAGAAGCTTTTCCTTTAGTCCCCCGATTGGAAGTACCCTTCCTCTTAAAGTGATTTCCCCGGTCATTCCCACATCCCGAAGTACAGCAATTCCCGTAAGCGCTGAAACAAGAGAAGTGGTAATAGACACTCCCGCAGACGGCCCGTCCTTAGGTATGGCACCCGCCGGAACATGTATGTGAATATCGGACTTGCTAAACAGACTGTCACTAATTCCAAACTCCTGTGCCTTTGAATGCACATAACTTATTGCTGCCTTTGCAGACTCCTGCATGACCTCGCCAAGGCTGCCTGTAAGTGTGAGCCTCCCGCTTCCCTTATAATGGGTAGCTTCAATAAGAATAATATCACCACCGACGGATGTATAGGCAAGTCCGGTTGCCACTCCAACGGTATTTTTATCTTCTATCTCGCTTGGCTGTACCTTTGATACTCCAAGGTAATCAGAAACCTTAACCTTTGTAATAATCTTTGTAAATTTTTTGTTTTCAAGTATCTCTCGTGCGACCTTCTTGCATATATTGCCGATTTCTCTTTCAAGATTCCTGACTCCGGCTTCACGGGTGTATTCTTCAATGAGTAAAAGCATGGAATCTTTGTTAAACTTGATATTGTATCTTTCAATTCCCTGTTCCTTTACCTGTTTTGGAATAAGGAAGTTCTCAGCAATATGAACTTTTTCTTCAGAGCTGTAACCCGGTATTTCAATTATTTCCATTCTGTCTCTGAGCGCAGGCTGTATTGTATCAAGCACATTTGCTGTTGTTATAAACATAACATTAGACAAGTCATATGGCACCTCAAGATAATGGTCCCTGAAAGAGTTGTTCTGCTCAGGATCCAGGACCTCAAGCAGGGCAGAAGACGGGTCACCCCTGTAATCTGAGCCTACCTTATCAATTTCGTCCAGCATGAAAACCGGATTGTTTGTCTTGGCCTGAGTGAGCCCCTGCATGATCCTTCCAGGAAGAGCTCCAACATAAGTTCTTCTGTGTCCTCGAATTTCAGCTTCATCCCTTATACCGCCGATAGACATCCTGATAAATTTTCTGCCCATCGCTTTTGCAATTGACTGTCCAAGAGATGTCTTGCCCACACCCGGAGGGCCCACAAAACAAAGAATTGGTCCCTTTGTCTGTTTGCCTTTAAGCTTTCTCACTGCGAGGTAATCCAGAATATGTTCTTTGACTTTTTCCAAATCATAGTGGTCTCCGTCAAGAACCTTTTTAGCTTTTTTAATATCGAGAATGTCCTGTGTTTTTTCGGTCCATGGTATCTCAAGCATACAATCTATGTATGTTCTTACATAAGAATACTCAGGGGACATGGTATTCATGTTTTCGAGCCTTTTTATTTCCTTCTGTACTTTTTCCCTGGCTTCTTTAGGCATTTTCTTTTTTAAAAGTTTCTTGTCTATGTCTGTTATCAGTTCAAATGTTTCATCCGACTCTCCAAGTTCTTCTTTTATTGCCTTAAGCTGCTGCCTTAAATAGTATTCTCTCTGAGTCTTTCCAACTTCCTTCTGGACCTTGTCTCTTATCTGTGACTGGACCTCAAATTTTCTCAGCTCTTCGGCAAGATATTCGGTCAGTTTCCTGAGCCTTTTTTCGATATTGGTTTCTTCAAGTATCGCCTGTTTCTGGCTTGTTTCAGAAAGCAGGTAAGAAGCAAACAGATCTGCCTGAACCTCAGGTTTGGAAATATTTGTTGCGGCCACTACAAATGCTGTTGGAAGAGGTATTCCCAATTGTATGAATTTTTCAACCTGAAGTCTTATGGTTGTGTTTAATTCCTCAATCACACTGCTTGACACTATCGGCTCTTCTTTGATGACATCAGTAAACACCCTGAAATATGGATCAGACTGTGTAAAATATTTTATTTTTACCCTGCAGATTCCTTCAACTACGCATTTAATTTCATCTGCAGAAATATTTACGACCTGTTTTATTGCACACGCAGTTCCAAATTCATAAAGGTCCTCTTTTTCTATTGTCTCTTTACCTTCTGTTTTTTGGGACACGACAACTATTATTTTATGTTCCCTTGAAGCATTATTAATAGCTTCAATCGATTTTTTTCTTCCAACAACCAGGGGTGTTGAAAGAAAAGGGAAAACAACACTGTTTTTCAATGCCAGTAAAGGAAGCTCCTGTGGTATTTTCATTATTGCTTCCGGCTCATTTTTTGTTTTATCTTCTGCCATATATTTATTCAACTCCTAAGAAAAAATTAAATTTGGTTAACGTTTATTAAATTACTTACATATACTATCGACAATTTATTGCTCTTATTAAAATCTTTTTATAAATTAATGATTTCGAATCATTTTGTTAATTAAGTATAACACATTTTCATAAAATAAAACAAAATAATTTTTTGTCATAGGTAAATATATTTTTCACTTTAAATGAAAAATATATTAGATATTGTACAAATACAGTAAAAATTGTCAAGAGGGTCGTAAAATTTGCAGATAAAATAACAAATTGTCCAAAAAGGACAGCTCAGTAAAGGTTATAACTGTCAGAGACAACAAATCAAAAAGATAGAATATTTTTAAAATTCAGGATTAAAAGGTTTGACTAGTCAAATTAAAAGCCGAAATCTCGCTTATAAAAGTTGTGGACTATAATTATGCTCTGGTGTAACCAGGTAACCAAAAGATATGTACTTTAAATTCTGCTATTAACAAATGGGTGGGGGCATACAGCTTATATTACAGATTGATCTGGCCGGTTGAGCCATTTTATATGCCCGATTGAGCTTGTTTATTTGTTCTGTTGAGCTTGATTATTTATATGGTTTGGTTGAAAAGAATCCATTAATCAGTAACCCAGTTCGTCCAGCCTGTCTTCATCAAGACCGAAATAGTGGCCAATCTCATGTTTTACTACTTTTGTCAGTGTTTCTTCCAATTCCTCATCATTCCTGCATACAGATTCCATCGCCTTCTTGTAGAAGGTTATTCTGTCCGGATAAAGAGGTCTGCCTGCGGCCCGGTTTATCAGAGGAACCCCGTGATAAAGGGCAAGAGTAATTTCCTGCGGTGAATTTTTGGTTGCCTCTTTGGCAATGAGGATTTCCGTTTCATCTATTTCGATGCTTAAGTTTTCTATCTGGTCCTGATACTTCGAGAAGATATTATCAAGAACATCGGCTATTATTGATTCAAACTTATTTCTGTCCATTGCTTCAAATATTGTTTTATAGATATAAAAAATGTTAAGATTATTAAGAGAATATAATATTCTGTATTTTTTGTCTGCACTTGAAATCTCAGGTAAGATTATTGCAGATATTTATAAAAATAAAAATTATTTTAAAAAAACATTTAAGGGCAAAGACTTTTAAAAAACTTATTAAGAAATAATTGCAGCAGCTGTATATTAAATGCTTATAAGGATATGGGCAATTTATCCTTTTTAATATTTTTATTTCTTATTAAAGTTGTCTCTATTGCTGCTCGGGGATTAAACAGTAATATTTTTATAGCGGGAAGGGTGTTTAATGAAAAAGTTTCAGTGGCAGATTATTCTGGGCATAAGCCTGGCGGCAATTTCTGCGGTACTGTATTTCACGCATTTTTTAATATTTGGAGACAGCCATCACATCTATCTATATCTTTTAGGCGACCTGGCATTTGTTCCAATACAGGTCCTGCTGGTAACTCTGGTAATTGACAGGGTCTTAAGCGTCAGGGAAAAGAAATCAATGCTTAACAAGTTAAATATGGTAATAGGCGCTTTTTTCAGTGAAGTCGGCTCCGGACTCCTTCACAGATTTTCCCGTTTTGACCTGAATTCACAGAATATAAAAAAGGAGTTTATGAGCCTGGGCAGATGGACCGACAAGGATTTTAATAAGGCATCTGTAATGATTTTAAAGTTTAAATATTCAGTTAACAGCAAGGCCGGCGACATAAGCAGCTTGAAAATATTTCTTTCTGACAAAAGGGCGTTCATGCTAAGACTGCTTGAAAATCCAAACCTTTTGGAGCATGAAAAGTTTACAGAGCTCCTATGGGCGGTTTTTCACCTGACGGAAGAACTTGAGTACAGGTCCGGGTTCGACTCTCTTCCGGAAGCAGACCTAAACCATCTCTCAGGAGATATTAAAAGAGCCTATATTCTTCTTATTCAGGAATGGCTTGCATATATAAAACATCTAAAAAACAATTATCCTTATTTATATTCTCTGGCATCCAGAATGAATCCTTTCGAAGATGATCCTACTGCTGTAATAAGATAAAATCCGGCAAAAGCAAATTTCATTGTAACATTTATTGCAATATACTGCATTTTTTGCAACATATAAGTGTATTTACTCGTCTTATTTACCAATTGTTTTTAGATTAAAACATTCAGATTAAAACAAAGCGTAATTATAAAAGGAGGCAATATGGA
>CAYZUS010000019.1:33459-35768 GCA_964481885.1 uncultured Actinomycetota bacterium
AGATTAAAACATTCAGATTAAAACAAAGCGTAATTATAAAAGGAGGCAATATGGATCACGGCCCTGCAACCGAGTGGAAGGAAGACGCAAAAACCTCAAAAATAAAATCCAGGATAGGCATCTGGATGTTTTTGGGCTATTCAATTGTATATGCCGTCTTCATAATATTTAATGTTGTAAATCCAAAACTTATGGGTATGGATATCGGAATGGTAAATCTCGCTATAGTATTTGGTTTTGGTCTTATTGTGCTCGCACTTATTATGGCTGTGGTTTATAACGCATTATGCGGGCGGGTTGAGGAAAAAGCTTTAAAGATCGAAAAACTTGAAAAACTGGAGAAAAGGCACAGCGAGAAAATTCTGAGCGGGCAGATACACAAGGAAGGTGAGTCCAGATGAAATACGATCCGTCAGTTTGGGCAATCATAATTTTTATTAGTTTTGTTGCTCTCGTGCTTTATATCTCCTGGTATTTTGCAAGGAGAGCCAGGACAGCAGAAGGGTATTTTGCTGCAGGAGGGAACATACACTGGGGTATTAACGGTATTGCTTTTGCCGGTGATTATCTCTCGGCCGCTTCTTTTCTTGGCATTGCAGGAATGATTGCAATAGCAGGATATGACGGTTTCCTGTATTCAATTGGCTATCTTGCAGGCTGGATAGTTGCCCTTTTTGTCATAGCTGAGCCCATAAAGAGGCTTGGAAAATTTACTTTTGCCGATGCAATAGATGCAAAATTTAATTCAAAGGGCATAAAATTAATTGCCGCCATCAGCACCCTTGTGGTGTCGCTTTTTTATCTTATACCGCAGATGGTTGGCGCAGGGACACTTGTCACGCCACTGCTTGGGATGCCGCACTGGGTTGGCGTTCTTATTGTTGGGACAGTAGTTATAGTAATAGTTGCAACTGCAGGAATGGCTTCAACCACATATGTGCAGTTTATAAAAGGAGGCCTGCTGCTTGCTTTTTCGATTGCTCTTGTTATCACACTTTTTTCAAGAGGTTTTTCCACTTCACCTGATCAGGGAGGCAATGTTCCATACCATGAGCTTACCACGGTCCCTGTAACCGTAAGTGGAGAGAGTTTGGATATAGCAGATAAAAGCTACACTTTTTCAGAGCAATGGAAAGTTGACAGTAAAGGCAAAACTCTTGTATTTGTTGAATTGTCAAAAGATGGGGCAAGTTCAATCTGGAAGCTTAATACTGAGAAGAATGTCCTTGAAGAAACCCTTAATGTTATCACGATGGCAGACGGTAAAAAACTCTATAACGGTGGCACCATAAATGAGGAGAAATTTTACCAGGTTGGAAATCTTCTGGATATTGAAGGAGTAGCTCCGGCAAAAACCAATATGCTTGATCCGCTGACATTCTTTGGTATATTAAAGAACAGCACAGTGTTGCTTTGGAGCAAGCAGGCTGTCAAGGACAATGACAGGACATTAACCATATACTATCAGAATCCGGTGAAAGGGGCCGAAGTATTAAAACCGGGAAGAATTTACAAACTGGATTCAGCCAAAGGTGCCACTTTGCCGGACAGGCTTGATTTTATTTCACTTATGCTGGCACTGTTTTTAGGTACTGCTGCATTGCCGCATATCTTAATCAGGTATTACACTGTGTCAAGCCCAACAGCTGCGCGCAAATCAACAATTGTAGCTATAGCCGCCATAGGGCTCTTTTATGTCCTGACGCTCTATATGGGGCTTGGGGCAATGACCAATGGTGTTATCGATCTTACTAATGATAATATGTCGGCTCCTCTGCTCGCACGCTCATTCGGCATAATATTTTTTGCAATCATATCAGCAGTGGCATTTGCAACTGTACTGGGAACGGTAAGCGGACTCATATGCGCATCCTCAGGTGCTGTTGCCCACGATATAATGGACAAATACATGGGCAAAAAAATGACTGACAGAAAGAAAGTCGCAGCAGGCAAGATTGCTGCCGTAGGCGTAGGTGTCCTTGCGATGATCCTCGGGGTTTTGTTTAAAAACATGAATGTGTCATTTTTGGTCGGCTGGGCATTTGCCATTGCAGCCTCTGCAAATCTTCCGGCAATCCTTATGATACTTTTCTGGAAAAAGACTACGGCCAAAGGCGTTATTGCCTCCATATCTGTAGGATTGATATCTGCCCTCACATTGATCCTGCTCTCCCAGAAGACTTTTAACGAGGTTTATAATCTGCCGAACTTAGTGGCTCCGATGCAGATAAACAACCCTGCAATATTTTCTGTACCTTTAAGTTTTCTGGTGCTGATTATTGTATCTCTGGTTACAAAATCAAAATCTG
>CAYZUS010000019.1:35868-36955 GCA_964481885.1 uncultured Actinomycetota bacterium
TTTTATCCATGGGATCCCGATGCCTCCTTATCTGAAATTTATTTATAAAATAGTAAATTTTATTCTATAATTTTATAATAATTGCAAATATAATAAAATTGTAATGGTTAATTAATTTTCTGTTTGAATTTTTAAAGAATGATTATTAAAAATTATATTCAAAAATAGCTCTTTAAAAATTTCTCTAAAAATGACTTTTCGATAATTTCACCATGAATTATTAGTCAGATACTTTACTTTATTATAAGCGGCTCTTTAAAATTTTTTATAGTCAGGGAGGCAGAATGTTAAAAGAATTTAAAAACTTTATAATGCGAGGTAATGTTGTTGACCTTGCCATAGGCATAATAATCGGCGTTGCTTTCAGTGCCATTGTCAATTCTTTTGTAAATGACATCATAATGCCGCCTATCGGGTTGGGACTTGGAAAGGTTGATTTTTCAAACCTCTTTGCTGTTTTAAAACAGGGCAGCACCCCGGGGCCATATCTTTCACTTGCTGCTGCAAAAGCAGCAGGCGCGGTCACTTTAAACTATGGCTTTTTTATAAATACCATTATAAGCTTTTTAATCATTGCGCTTGTCCTGTTCTTTATAGTAAAGGCAATGAATAAATTTAAGAAAAAAGAAGCAGTATCCACAAAGCCCTGTCCTTTCTGCTGCAGCTCCATAAGCATAAAGGCAACAAGGTGCCCGAACTGCACTTCAGAACTGAATCAACCGTAAGAGATATTTATTAACTATGGTCAGATTAAAAAAATTGTCATTTGCCAGAATCTGGGATAAACCAAGAGGCAGTGTACCGGTATGAATATGATATGTACGAATTACTATGTTTAGTGGTAATTTTAGAGAAACGAAAGCCTCTTTTTAATATTTGATCAATGATTAATATAAAAATTGAATTGGTTACAAAACCAAAGTAAATGGAGGCTTAAAATCAGTAATATATTTGTAAAAACAAACCGTAAAAAAATCCTCGCATGGGAAATGACCGGAATCCTTTTTATTTTTCTTTTCGGAGCCTCTCTTCATTTTATATTTGCGTTAAGCGGAGATTTAAGGCCCGTGGCCATAATTGCAGCAGT
>CAYZUS010000020.1:0-1569 GCA_964481885.1 uncultured Actinomycetota bacterium
AAAACGCTCTGAACAACATTCACCTGCCATCTCGCATTTCCGACTTCTGCGGAAGCGAGAAAGGCAAATATCTCTACAAAACCAATTGTGACAAGCAATGCCCAAAAGGCCCACTTTTTACCATTGATCAGACCTGACCAGGTAATGAACAATGCCAGTGCTGAGAGGGCAACATCACAAGAGTTGTAATTGATTGTCAAACTATTAAGAGCTGAAATGACTTTGGCATCAAGTCCGGCAATTTCAGGTTTTTCAAAGACCATTGACAGAATAGGTGATTTTCCATTGGGAAGAAGGACAATGATTAATATTAGGGAAGCAAGGAAAATGTTGATGCAACTCCATATTGAGAGTATCACCGAACCACTTTTTAATATTTTATTTTTTCCTTGCGATGTATTGTTTATCATTTTAATTTCTCCTAATTTATTAAATTTTATTATCGTGTCCCAGGGTTATCACTACATTTCCCTTTGTTCGATCTGTGGCTCGGGTTTCCATTTTTATCTCCTTAATTTATATCTGTTTGGCAGACCCGGAAGCGATTGCGGATGGATTGAATCCTTTAGCTATCAGCCATACTGCCAAAACCATTTCCTGCAAGCCTATTGGAACACTTAAAATGACCTGGGGTGTCGAAAAATGATCGATGATGCCGAACAGAACTAACAGGGCTGAGACTAAATTCATTATGATTGCAATAAGACCCCAGCCAGATAGCCATCGAGGGATAAGTTTTGATTTATAAAATATATAATAATACATCAGAGCGCCTATACAAAAGGGAATTAACCTAATATTAAGAATCATACCTTGTGCTCCAAATAAAGAAATACCCAAGGTTTGAAGATAGGAAGCAGATGAAGCTCCTGCTTTTATATATTCCTGAGATAAGGGCAATAATGACACCAGGCAGATTGCACCAAGAATCGAAAGTATGCTCTCAGTAATCCTGAAACCAACAGACCCAAGAGCCAAGGCTTCATTATGCTTTTTTAAGACCGGATACAGCCAAATTGCAATACCGGCACATGCAAATGCCGCAATCAGCGCCAGGAACACTTCTATTCTCACCTGGTTTTGTTTTACAGAAACATCTGTAAGAAAATTTGCTGCATCTAGAACAGGTTTTGTAAAAGCCTCAAGTAGACCTGCAACCGTCCCAATAATAAATAATATTCCCGCAACAATTGCATTTTTCCTGTCTGAATTCATTTCTTTCCTCCTTTTTTTAGATGTAATAATTAATTTAAAAAACATTAAATTTGTACCTCATCTTTTATACGATTGACAGATATCAGTTCAACACCAAGGTCATTGATTTTCCGAAGGACACCATACAGTGCAGATTGATCAGTGAGTTGGCCGCGGAGCATTGTAGTGAAATCCGGTTGGCTTATAACTGACAACTCTTCAAACCAGTTATCCCTAATATATCCACAGATGACTATCTCATATAACATGTGACATCACCTTTTCCACCTAATTGCCAAAGCTAACACCGCAATATTTCCCAAAATCTCCATTGAAAACAGCATCGGCATTTGGATTTTAATGCCTTGTCTTTCC
>CAYZUS010000020.1:1669-4790 GCA_964481885.1 uncultured Actinomycetota bacterium
TTTGCTTTTGGTGTGAAAAAGCTCTACACCAGGCCAAGTTCTAGCGCTTTTGCCACAGCCTGTGTACGACGATTGGTACCCAATTTTCCAAATATATTTTGAATGTAGCTTTTCACGGTGCTAAGCGCCAAAAAGAGACTGTCACAAATCTCCTGGTTTGATAATCCTGACGCAATCAATGAAAGCACTTCAAGCTCTCTTACCGTAAGGGGATTTGTGAGTGATTTGTTAACATGTTCCTTTTTAAATGCCGACTCATTTTCATCCTTTACAACCAAAAGCTGACCAGGCTGTTGATGTAATACTGCAGCTTCTATCTGCTTTTCTACGTCGTCAATGCCAATATCTTCAGGAACCGGATTAATATAATAATGCTTCCTGCTTTCACTGATGCAATCGTGAGCCAAATCATACAATCCCTCACTGCAATAAATCCTTGCAAGCAGCAGATAATATTTGTATTTCCAATCCGTCAGCGCATATCTGCGGCCATATGTCCTGCTTTCCTCAAGCAGTGCATAAGCTTGCGTATTTTCACTTTGCAGAAAAGAGACTTTGGCCAAACCCAGATACATGCTTGGTATTAAGATTGGGGCGATATTGTCTTTGATTAACCTTGAGATAGACTGTTCAAACATTACTTTTGCCTTAATCAGGGCACCCTGCTGAATATACAGTTCACCAAGCACCATGTAATAAGAATTTTCAACTTGTGGGTTCGCCGCCATTTTAAAGTTTTTTAATGAACGGGCCATAACAGATTCCGCCTCATGCAGATCACCATTCCTCCAGTGTGCAAATCCCAGCAACATTTCCACAGCACCGCGTTTAATATAGTGGTCACTTGGGATCAGCTCCAGCGCATAGCGCGTGTGCTTGAAAATACCTTCAATATCTCCTGTTGATGCTGCGATATACCCATACGCGGATTCAATCGTAGCTGGTAATAAATCAAGCTGGGTCATGTCATTTATAATAATATCTTCTGGAGCCTCATCCTTTTGATAAAGGTTATATAATCTTAAAGCCTTATCAAACCACTCTATGCAAGCTTTGATATTACCCATATTTAGCAATGCCCAGCCAAATCCCATTGTAAGTATTGGACTTCTTTCAAGAATATCAGGCGGCAGTTTCTTTGCCATGTCAAGCCAGGATGCCGATTGAAGCTGCATGTCCATTTCGGCCCATTTACATTCAATAAGTGCTGCTACTTGCTCAAAGGCATTTGCTTTAAACAAGTGATAAATGGCCTCTTGCCCGAATCCATTTGTTTTAAGCCAAAGCCCTGCCCGAAGATGGAGTGCTTCCAAAGCATCCTTTGATTGCTGCTCCAGCCGTTGTCTTAGAAGATCTCTAAACAGATGATGATACCTAAACCACCTATGAGACGGCTCCGTGGAGATTATAAAGCTGTTTGTCTTTAAAAGTTTTTCTATAATAGTATTTGAGCTGCCTGTTTCGAGTTGGGCAACGGCATCACAGAGATCATCTGAGAAAAATTCCAATATGGACGTTCTAAGAAGAAATGCTTCTATTTCAGGCGTCTGACGCTCAAGAACCTCTTCCATCAGATAATCCATAATATAATAATGACTGCCTGAAAATGCCTCGATAAAACCGCCTATATCATCTATTTCCTGCATAGAGATTGCTGCCATCTGAAGGCCCGCAACCCATCCCTCTGTTTTTGTGACGAGGTGTTGTATTTGCTCTTCTTGTAGTGAAATATGAAGCTGCTGCCAAAAATATGCCTTAACCTCTTCTTCTGTGAATCTGAGCTGTGAAATCCTGAGTTCGGCCAGTTTCCTTGAAGCCCTCATTTTTGCCAGTGGGAATGGAGGATCTTCCCTGGTTATAAGTACTAATTGCATCGAATGTGGAAAGTGTTCCAGCATTGTCCTGATTACTTGATGGATCTGATCATTTCTTATGACGTGATAATCGTCAAGGATCAGGATATATGGAGATTTGATAGCATGGAGCTGGCTGATAAGTGCTCTTAAAAACGCTTCAAAGCCGATAGATTGAAAAGCGTCGAGGAGCTGCTCGAGCGCTTTGGATGCAAGTGCATCAATAGTTTTTATTCCAGCAAGCAGGCAGGCAAAAAACTGCATCAAATCGTTGTCCCAATCATCGAGTGAGTACCAACAGTACAGCTTGCTATTTTCCGACAGCCAGTCACTTACCACTGTGGATTTTCCTGAACCAGCTTGCGCAGATACCAGGATCACGCTTGCCCAGTCGCAGTCCTTAAGCAGTGACTTTCTTGAAATCAAACGATCTGGCAGCTGAGGTTTACTTAGTTTTGTAGAAAGTACGGGTATTTTCATAGGTCATCTCTGGGATTTTATAGTAATCCCTGCAATTAAAGCCTTACATATTTAACCAATTATATTTAATTTTTTCTATTATATAAACTATTTAAAAAATACTTCAGTTTCTATTTCTCTTTCATTGCTAATATTTCATTGAGGGCACAAACAGCAGGGCTTAAATAAGTACATATTTATCATGCTATCAGTAGCTATGCCTATGATAATTGATTTAAAAGCCAGGGTTAATCAAAAGTTTAGAAGCTGTTGTCAAAGCATTAGATAGATAAAAATAATAAATAAAGTTAGAAATCCCTGATTGCAGCGATTATGAGTTTGTTGTCACCAAACTTTTCCGAGATCTTGTCAATGGCAGCAGTGAGCTTTTCGCCTTTTTGTTCCTCTTCTTTGAAAAGCATGTCATCAAAAGCTGAGCTTTGTTTAAGGCTGCTAACAGAAACCCCGATAAGCCTTACTTTTTTCCTTACAAGGTCAAGCTCCTTTAAAAGCTTTAACGAAGATTTGTATATGTCAAATATTGCGCATGTGTAGTCGCTGAAAGTTACTCTTCTGGTGATTGTATTAAAATCGGAGTAGCGGACCTTGATTGTAATCGTTTTTCCTCTGTAGCCTTTTGAGTAAAGGCTGGCTGCAATTTTCTGGGACAGGAAAAGAAGTGCGGCTTTTAATGTCTGCAATTCGTCTATATCTTTGGTAAATGTTATCTCTCTTCCCATTGATTTGGGCTCACCGCAGGGGACAACTTCACGTCCATCAATGCCGCCAGCCATATCGTGCATAAACTG
>CAYZUS010000020.1:4890-13897 GCA_964481885.1 uncultured Actinomycetota bacterium
CCTTTTATTTTTCTTGCAATTTCAAGGGCACTTCCGAAAAGCCTCTCACAGCCTGTTACATCGAGAAAACCTTCATCGCAGCCCACAACCTCGACAAGCGGCGTAAATTGAAAGAAGATTTCTCTTATTTTTCCTGATTCCTTCAGGTATTTTTCCATATCTACCGGAACATAGATGCCGTCAGGGCACAGCCTTTTTGCAGTGACCAGCGGCATTCCCGAGTGAAGCCCGTATTTTCTTGCCTCATAAGATGCAGTGGATATTACCCCTCGGTTTAGCGGCCCTCCTACAATAAGCGGCTTGTTTTTGTATTCGGGGTGGTCCCTCTGTTCAACCTGTGCAAAGAAGGCATCCATATCGACATGTATTATTCTTCTGCCGTTTATTTTTTCTTCAATTCTTGGCTCATCCATTTGAAAGAATCCCGACTCTTATGTTTTCCACTTTCTTAAGATCCTCCAGCTTTTTAAGCGATGCTATATTTACTGCATCTTTTGCTATAACTGAAACATTATTGTCCTTAAAATGCAATCTTCCTTTTATAATAATAAACGGATGGTTTGCGATTATCTTTGCGTTTTTTTTGTAAGCTTCAGAAAAAAATACAGCCTCATACATGCCGTCCTCATCTTCCATTGTGCAGAACATCATTGTTTTTGAGTCCCTGGTTTTTTCCATCCTTCTTGATATCACTATGCCTGCAGTAAAAATATCCCTGAGGCATGGAGATTCGCATATATCCTGTCTGTAAAAATCCCTGCTTCTTATAATAAGAGGTGACGCGGTTCCTCTGAGCTTTAACTTTTGTCTGAAGCACTGCAGCGGGTGGGCACTGACATAAAAGCCCAGTATTTCTGCTTCTGTTTCAAGTTTTTCTTCCAGGCCTGGGTCGCCAAAGTCAGGGCCTTTGTCAGGGTGGACTGAGCCCAAATCTTTGTTCGTGCATTTTTCATTGCCAAGAATGCATAAGCTTCCTGAAGAAGCGCATGATATGTTTGGGGAGCACGATGCAGCCTGCTTATCCAATACATCTGGAGTATCAGGCCTGAATGTAATATATTGATTTCCCAGCGGTCTGTTAAGCTTATATATATCATCAGCACTTCCAGTGCTGTACGGGCAGCACAGCCTATTTGTGTTGCCCAGGTAAAGGGATGATTCTGTAGAAATGTCCTGCCTGACCTTCGGCACGTTGAAAACATCGGCATCGAGCGTTTCAGCTGTGCCCGGTTGTCCCGAGTTGCTGCTTTTTTTACTTTTATAAGGCAAACCGGGTTTTCTAAGGCTTCGAAGGCGGTAAAAATCCTGCAGAAGCTGCTTTCCTGAAGCGCTGAAGCAGCCAAATGCCCCGACCCTTATGAGGTTTTCCACTGCGTTTTTGCTTATCCTGCAGTTTTGTATGACCCTCAAATAAAAGTCTTCAAAGTCTGCAAATCTGCCGTTTCTCTGTCTTTCGCTTATTATGGAATCTGCGCCGGAGTACCCCAGGTCCCTTATTGATATAAGCGGCACTCTTATAGACTTCCCACAGTCACAGGCCTCAAAATCCATCCCGCTCTCATTTATATCAGGAAGCATTATTTTTATGCCGAGCCTTCTTGCCTCTTCGATGTACTGCATTTTACTGTAATATCCTGAATTGTTTGTAAGTATTGCTGATATAAATTCCGCAGGGAAGTGAGCCTTAAGATAGCATGTCTTGTACGAAAGCTCTGCATATGCGGCGGCATGGGCCTTTACAAAGCCATAGCTTGCAAACTTTGAAATAAGGCTGAATGCCTCATTTGCTACTGCCGGCCCGTAACCCTTAAGGTTTGCCCCTTTTAAAAATCTTTCCCGCCGGGCATCCACTATTTCTTTTGGCAGGTTAAATGCGGCCTTTCTCAAGGTATCGGCTTCACTCAATGAATAACCTGCAATCTTTATTGCCACCTGCATTGCCTGCTCCTGGTACAGTATTACCCCGTAGGTCTCTTTAAGCAGGGAAGCCAGGTCTTCGTGGATGTAAGTGGTTCTTTCCCTTCCGAATTTTCTTTCAATAAAATTGCCCACCATTCCCGACTGCTGGGGCCCCGGCCTGTAAAGGGAAACAAGCAGGGTAATGTCATTTAAACATTCCGGCCTGACTTTTCTTGAAAGCGTCCTTATCCCGAAGCTTTCAAGCTGGAATATGCCCAGTGTACGTCCGTTTTGCATAAGCTCATATACTTTTCTGTCATCATATGACGATTCTGCCATATCGACATGAATGCCTCTTGTCTTTTCTATTATACGGACAGTGTCAGCTATAAGGTCAAGGCTCAAAGAGTTTATAAGATCCATCTTTAAAATTCCCAGGTCATCTATGCTGTTCATGTCATACTGGCTCATTATCTCGCCTGTCTCAGATAGCGTAAGAGGAATTTTTTTTGAAAGGTCAGAATTTGAGACTATGAATGCTGACGGGTGAACGGAAGTGTGCCTTACGTATCCGCCTATCCGCTCAGCTATTGAAAGCACTTTTACATAATTTGGATTGTCAAGACCCGGACTTTCAGATGACTTAAGGCTCTGCCTTAATCTTTCGCTTGTAAAGAATCTGTTGTAATCCGGTGCTGCTTTTACAAGATAATCTATTTCATCCTTATTCATGTTCAGGATGCGCCCTGCCTCCCTTATTGAAGCTCTTGGTTTGGTTGTGGAAAAGCTTGAGACTCTTGCGACGCTGTTTTTTCCATATTTTGAGAGAAGGTAGGCGGAAATTTTTTCCCTTTCCCTGCTTGATACATCTATATCTATGTCCGGCGGATCTTTTCTCTCCTCATTTAAGAACCTTTCAAAATACAGGTTGTTTTCAATGGGGTCCACATTTGATATCCTCAGTATATATGATACCAGGCTGCCTGCAGCGGAGCCCTTGCCGCATATGGGGATTTTGTTTTCACATGCAAATCTTGCTATATCAGCTGCAACAAGAAAATATCCTGCAAATCCTGTTTTGGCTATGACTGAAAGTTCCATGGCAAGTCTCTCTGCAGCTTTTTTGTGCGGATTTTTTCCAAACCTGGACTCCAGACCCTTTATGCAAAGCTGCTCCAGATGGCGAATCTGGCTTTCGCCTGATGGGGTTGCAAAATGCGGCAGAACTATTCTGCCAAGGGCAAAGTCAAAGTCACATTTCTGCGCTACCTTGCCGGTATTTGTTATGGCTGACGGAATATCATTAAACAACCCAGCCATTTCTCTGTAGGACTTAAGGTAATGCTCATCATTATCAAGTATATTTAAAAGAGGATCGGTTTTTGTTCCCATCAGCTTTATTTTTGAAAGGCACCTGTAGATTTTATAGTCATCTTTTTTAAGGTAATGTACATTGTTTGTTGCCACAACAGGTATCTTCATCTTTTCAGCAAATGACAAAAGCAGTTCAGAACAGATGTTTCTGCCTGAGTTTGAATTATATGCTGCTGACCTGTATCTCTGGACCTCTATGTAAAAATCATCCTCAAATACCTCAAGAAGCCTTCTTGAAAAGTCCTGTGCCTCGTCTTTATCTCCCGACCGCAGGAGGCGGGAAAGCTCACTGGTGCTGCAGCCGCTGAGGCATATAATACCTTCGGAAAATTTTTCAAGCTCAGCCATTTCAATTGACGGGATTTGAGCTAAGTGAGCATCAGCCGGTGGGAAAGATGACGGGCTAAAATTGGCCCGCCCCGCATCAGTTTTAGAGCCATGCTCTGGGTTAAAACTCTCCTGCGGGCCACCAGCTAACGGAATGTAAGACAGCGGTATATTTGCCGACTGAATGAAAGTTGATGAAAAAATATTTGCCTGCGGGCCACCAGGTGGCAGGGCAGTTGTCTGAGGACCATCAATCGGTGCCATATTGCCTGCCGGCATTGCATTTTTTAAATAGGGCAATAAGCGCAGATGAGAGCGGCTTACCAGCCTGCAAAGGTTCTCATAGCCCTTTTGATTTTTTACAAGAAGTGTAAGATGGGATAAAGAGTGGCTGTCGGCAAGGCCTGACAAACAGCCTGCGCCATTTTCAGCCAAATTCTGTCCTGCCGGATTTGCCCCGGGTATTTTTCCGTGCTCCTGCCCCAGGTATTTTACAGACTCTCTGTAATTTGAATTTCCAACAATTTTCCTGGAAAGGCATATCTCACAGCCGGTTACAGGCTTTACTCCGGCTGCCTTTGCCTGCTTGTAAAATTCTACTGCGCCGCTCATTACATATTTATCCGTAAGAGCAAGCGTCTTCATTCCAAGTCCTGCGCAGGCTTCCACAAGCTCTTTTATTTTCACCGATGATTCCAGCAGACTGAACTGGCTGTGAACATGAAGATGCGTAAACATTAAAAATCCCATCACTTTAAAGAATAAGTATATTTAGTCGGATATTTGCCGGACTTAAAGTTAACACTATGTGCGGCCGCGCATGTTAGCGGCCCTGTATGCATTCTGCCCTGTATGTGGCTCTAAAGTATCAGAATAACTTGGGTCAACCACACCATAGGCAGTTTTATTCCAGTGAAACGCATGCCCGGTTTATTAAATCAGAGGCCTGTTATTCTTGAATGCCTGCAGGTCGGAAGGCATGGGGTCCTGCAAAAAAATGCATAAAAGCAAACATATGTTCGCTTTTAGTGTATTATATAGCGCAATTCTTAATTTGTATAGTGCAAAATTTTAAGAATATTGGGTAATTTAAAATAAATCCGGCGAAGGTGAAGAGTCAGTAAGTCACGTAAAAAATAAGGCCCCAAATTCTTAAGTAAAGGCTCACGTTTGCCATTGGTTATAGTTTGTTTTACATATTGCAAACCCTTTGGTTATTTGGAATTTCTCAGTAGTTATTTGGAATTTCTCAGTATTATTATTTACGAAAGGACGCTAAGAGAGGATAATAAGAAGAAGTATTGATATACCGGTGCAAGAAGAATCTGTCAAATCCCAGAAATTAATCAAAAATTAAAAATAAGAGAAGGAGGGTTACATAATATGAATGAGGAAAAAAAGTTGACAACTGTTGCCGGAGCCCCGGTTTCAGACAATCAGAATGCCGCCACGGCCGGACCTCGCGGGCCCATGCTGCTGCAGGACGTCTGGTTTCTGGAAAAATTGGCGCACTTTGACAGGGAAGTGATTCCTGAAAGGCGAATGCATGCAAAAGGTTCAGGAGCATACGGCAGCTTTACAGTAACACATGATATTACAAAGTACACAAAAGCAAAGATTTTCTCTGAGATCGGCAAGAAAACTGACATGTTTGTCCGTTTCTCGACTGTTGCCGGTGAGCGTGGCGCCGCAGACGCTGAACGGGATATTCGCGGATTTGCAATGAAATTTTACACTGAAGAAGGTAACTGGGATCTTGTAGGAAATAATACCCCTGTTTTCTTTTTGCGTGACCCGCTTAAGTTTCCTGATTTAAATCATGCCGTCAAACGTGATCCTCACACGAATATGAGGAGCGCAAAAAACAACTGGGATTTCTGGACCTCACTGCCGGAAGCGCTGCACCAGGTCACAATTACCATGAGTGACCGCGGAATACCTTACTCATACAGGCATATGCATGGTTTTGGAAGCCACACTTTCAGCATGATTAATGCAAATAACGAGCGTGTCTGGGTTAAGTTTCACATGGTCTGCCAGCAGGGAATTAAGAATTTAACTGACCAGGATGCTGAAACCATAGTCGCAAAGGACCGCGAAAGCAATCAGCGGGATCTGCTGGAAAGCATTGACAGGAAAGATTTCCCACGCTGGAAAATGTTTATACAGGTCATGTCAGAAGAACAGGCACAAAAAATGCCATATAACCCTTTTGATCTTACAAAAGTATGGTTTAAAAAGGACTACCCTTTAATCGAGGTTGGTATCTGGGAATTAAATCGCAACCCGGAAAATTATTTTGCCGAGGTTGAACAGGCAGCTTTCAACCCTGCCAGTATTGTACCCGGTATTGGGTTTTCACCTGATAAAATGCTGCAGGGAAGGTTGTTCTCCTATGGCGATGCACAGCGTTACAGACTGGGAGTAAACCATCACCAGATACCGGTTAATGCTCCACGCTGCCCGGTTAACAGCTACCATAGAGACGGCCAAATGAGGGTAAATAACAATTCGGGCAGCACCATCGGTTATGAGCCAAACAGCTATGGCCAGTGGCAGGAGCAGCCCGGTTTTAAAGAACCGCCGCTCCCATTAAGCGGTGCAGCAGGAAACTGGAATTTCAGGGAAGACGATTCAGACTATTACACACAGCCAGGCTTGTTGTTTAGGATAATGAGCCCTGCACAGCAGAAAGTTCTGTTTGAAAACACAGCGCGAGCAATGGGAGATGCCCCCAAAGAGATTAAAACAAGGCACATAGGCAATTGCATGAAGGCTGATCCGGTATATGGCAAAGGAGTAGCTGATGCGCTTGGAATTTCCATTTAGCCTAAAATAAAGTCAATCAGTAAAATACAGTACCAGGAACGTATAAAGAAAGGGGCAGTAGATCCTGCCCCTTTAAAGACTGCATGTCAGCTGCCTGGATCTTTAAGTTGTAATTTGTTTCCCTGGCAAGCCAGGGTTTTAAACAGTACAAAATATTCTTTGGCAGGTATGAATTCTGCTACTATTCAACAGCAATACTGCATGCCCGTTTTGGAGTGGCAGGGTGTTTTTTATGTAATCTTAGCCTGTGTTACTTTGTATTACCCTGTTTGCCTTTTTGATTTTGCACGTTTTGCAAAGCGGGCTTACTCGAATTAATTATGTTGGTAATAATAATACCGCCCAGGATCAGCGCTCCACCCACCCAGAACAGCCAGGAAAAACGTTCTTTTAAAATTATCAGGGAGAGGATAACTGCAAAAACAGGAGTAAGATATATGTAAACTGAAACATGTGAAGCAGGAAGTTTCTTAAGGCATGTAAACCAGAGAGGGTAAGCGATGCCTATCATGGTAATACCAAGAAAAGCAGTAAGTAAAAACGTTGGCCAGCCTGCCGTGAGCACTGCCGAAAATCCGACCGTGGCCGCTGTCAGGATGTTTAATAAAACTGCCCCTGAGAACAGTGCAATTGTTGCAATAATAAGGGGATCATTGGACACAAGAACCTTTTTGCCGATAACCGAATAGAGTGCAAATGATAAAGCAGCCAGCAGCGAAAATGCGCACCCAAGCAGGTCTATACTGCCGGCTCCCTGCCCAAGGGAAAAACCCTTGTTAAAAGTTACAAGCAGCACTCCGCCCAGTGCAAGGACTATTCCAATAATACTTGCAGGCTTAATGCGTTCTTTAAGTACCAGTGCTGCAAGAAGGATAATAAATATTACATTATTGGACACAAGCACTGCATTCATGGAGGCGGGGATGCGCGCAAGGGCGCTGAAAGTCAGGATTTGGTATAGGAAGAATCCAATTACACCAAGTCCCAGTGATGTGAACACATCGCGGCGTGAAAGTCTGGCTAATTCCTTTATTTTTCCTGAAATGCTCAAAAAGACAATAAGGCCGATAAATCCGATGCTTAGCGTTAATGCTCCCAGCTGAAAAGGGTGTAATTTTTTCAGGATAATACTTCCCAAAGGATGGCCTATGGCCCAGAAAAATGAGACTATAATCATCAGAAAATATTCTATTCTAAAACCACTCTTTTTCTTTTCCACAAAACTCCTCCATTTTTTTAAATAAAGTCTATGGATATTTAACAAGCAGTGTGGCAAAATTGCAACACTTGCCACAAAACGTTTTAAAGATTTGAAACATTTATAATATTAAAAGTATATTGCAATTGTTTTTTAGGCTTTGAGACTGGTAATAAATTTTTAAAAGAATTAAAATTTTATTTTTATTGCCCTGGGCACAGGGGATAAAAATTTTTTTATTATACAGGCAGATCATAGCTACTGCCTTGGTGAACTGCTGTATTATTACTAATATTTGGAAAAGACTGAAGATGAGAAAAGAATTTAAGAGCTTAGCAATAGTTTTAGCTTTGTTTTTATCTTTTGCGCTGACAGCCTGCAGGCAGAAAACAGAGGTACAGGATATACCGGAAACAACATCAGTACAAATCACAGTACCTTTGATAACAGCCACGGAAACAACAGCATTAATTACCATACCGGAAACAACAGCATCAAAAGCTGTGGCAGAAGGCAAAATAACCTTTATGTCTGACCGTGATGGCAATGATGAAATCTACATAATGAATGCAGATGGCTCAGATCAGATAAACCTTACAAATAACCCCGCAGACGACTGGTATCCTTCCTTTTCACCCGACCGGTCCAAAATTACTTTTACGTCAGATACCGACGGAAATGATGAAATTTACATAATGGATATTGATGGCACAGACCAGAGGGCCCTTACAAAAAACAAAGGGTTTAATTATTATCCGGATTTTTCTCCGGACGGAAAGAAAATAATTTTTCAGTCATACCGTGGAGCATCTTCAGAAATTTATCTGATGAATGCTGACGGGTCCGGCCAGAAAAAACTTACTTCAAACGGTACAGATGAAATTGAGCCATGTTTTTCACCTGATGGAAAAAAAATCGCGTTTGCATCAGATATGGACGGTGATTTTGAGATATATATCATGGATTTGAAGGGAAAGGATGTTTTTCAGGTAACATCCAATGATGCGTGTGACTGGGAGCCTGCATTTTTACCCGACGGAACAGGAATTGCATTTTCCTCAGACAGAGATGGAAAATTTGCTATTTATGTTGCCAGTGTTACCGGTGAAGATGAATGGCAGATAAGCGACATTTTTTCAGACACAGATAATACTAATCCTTATTTTTCACCTGATGGAAAAACTATCGCATTTGTGTCCAACCGTGATGGAAATGATGAAATTTACCTTATGAATCTTGACGGTTCAGGGCAAACAAACCTTACGAATAACCCTGCAGATGACTGGCTGCCATCCTTTTAGTTAATGGTTTAAAATTCTTTAGAAGCAACTTGGTACCATGGCAGAAATTAGTTTCTGCTGAATATTTCAAATTTGTAAA
>CAYZUS010000020.1:13997-36755 GCA_964481885.1 uncultured Actinomycetota bacterium
ATTTCAAATTTGTAAAGTTATTTCCTAAAATTAAGCTTAAAAATTTTTTAATCGGTTTTTTAGCTGGTTATTTGGCAATAACTAATCAAAAATCATGTCAGTTATTAATTGCCAAATCAGTAAATAAGCACTTTCTGAGTAATTAAAAGGCGTTAAGAAAAAATAATCTTGTCAGGGGTAATATTGTACCCCGCAGCAGAGCAGTGTTACGGGCTAAGCAATAGGAATCCTGAATATAAACGTATTGATACTTCCTGCAGATTCAAAATCAAGCCCTGCGCCCAGTATGTTTGCTATCCTTTTTGATATTGCAAGGCCCAATCCAAAACCTTTTATATTCTTAAACTGATATTTTTTTGATCTGTAGAACATATTAAATATTTTGTCTCTCTCATCTCCGGTTATTCCAAACCCGCTGTTTGATACCGAAAATTCCACGTTTTTCTGGTCTGAAAAAACTTCAACAATAATTTCAGAGTCTGGGGATGAATATTTCATTGCATTGTTTACAAGGTTTGAGATAACGGTCTGGACGAGGTATTTATCACTCATGAGCCTTGTACCGGCCTTAATGTTGTAAGTTTTTTTAATGGTCAGCTTGTTTCTTGTAAGCTCAGGCTCATAGAGCTTTATCAGGTCATCAATAATATTTTCGATTTTTATTTCTTTCTTGTCGAGCTCAATAAGCCTGTTTTCAACTCGGGAAAGCATAAGAAGGCTTTCGGTGATATTTTCAAGATCCTTGGTTTTGCTCTTAATTATACTTAAAGCTTCATTTATCTCATCTTCCGTAGAATAAACTCCCTCACTTATGCCTACGGCATAGCCGTTTACTGAAGTTATAATGTTTTTTATTTCATGTGAAAGCATATATGTAAATTCTTTTAATGAATCCTGGCTTCTCTGTATCTTGTTTTTCATATTGTTGATATTGCTTGCCAGAATGCTGATTTCATCAGAGCCCCGGACCTTTATATTTTCAGTGTAATCCCCATTTGAAATTCGGCTTACAGATTTGCTCAGCCTCATCAGGGGTCCTGAGATATTTCTTCCGAGCAGCAGACCTGTAATTATTGAAATTAAACTGGCAATCAGGAAAATAAGAAGCATGTCGACAGTATAGCTGAATGGAGGCAATACTATTTCGTCCTGTTTTTTTAAAAAAATCGAAACCAGTTTCTGGCTGCTGATTTGAAATTCCCGGATGGATATGAAGTATTGGTTACCGCTTATTTGAGAGTAGACAAGTTTGTCAAAATTATTTTCTGAAGAAATTGCCGGAAGTCTGTAATCAGTAAAAAAATTTTTAACCTGATTGTCTGAAAGGACAATTTTTTTTAAGTCCTCGCTGTTTATATTTAAAGGATTTACAAATATATTCAGATCCTGGTCAGCAATCAGCAAACTGACTCCTGAAATGCTTTCCATTTTTTGCATATAATCTGATTCCTGCAGGTATTTTACAGCCTTATCCTGGTCAGAAGAATTGCTTTTTATATATTCAATGAATTTCTTATTCTGTTCACCCAGATTGTCTAACTGAGTATTTCTGTTATTTATCAGAAACAGCTGGGTAAAGGAAAACGCCGTTATAAAAATAACGAAGAACAGCGTTAGTGCGGCTGTTATGGTTATCTTGTCAGATATTCTCATAATCAGTTATTGTTTATTAAAGTCAGTAATTTTACTAATTGGCCGGTTACTTCCATAAATCCATCACCGACATTATCGCTGCTGTTATTATCAGCATTCATGGCATAAAACCATAAATTTTTTTTGTTAATTATTTCTTTATTTATCACTTATTTTCTATTTATCTATCTATCTATTGGTTCATTAAGTTCTCGGTCATAATTAAACCTGTAACCCACGGACCAGATTGTTTCAATAAGATTTCCGTTAAAATCGCCTATTTTCTTTCTAAGCTCTTTTACGTGCACGTCGATGGTTCTCGATTCACCAATAAAATCATACCCCCAGATATTTTCGAGCAGTTTTTCCCTGCTGATGACAATATCTTTATTCTCAATAAAAAAGACGAGTATTCTGTATTCTTTGTTGGTGAGCCTGATTTCTTCACCATCGGAAAAAACTCTTCTTGAGTCTGAATTTATCTCAATTTTTTTGATTTTTTGCAGGTTTTCCGGTCCCGCTCTCAAAACGGTTTGTTTTAATTTCTCAGTTAAATCCTTTAATGACTTGCGGCGCTGCTGCTCACTGATTTTAAAAAATACTGCAACCCTGCCTCCTGCAGTTTTAAGATTTTCCTGGAATTTTTCCAGCTCCGTTTCAAGCATGCTGCTTCTGCGTAATATGGCTTTTATCCTGGCGACAAGCTCCTTTGGATTAAATGGCTTTGTAAGGTAATCATCCGCGCCCACCTCGAGGCCCACGATTTTATCGACATCATCACTTTTGGCAGTAAGCATTATTATAGGGATATTGGAAAATCGGCGAATCTGCTTGCAGACATCAACCCCGCTGATGTCCGGCAGCATTATGTCAAGTACGGCAAGGTGGTAAGCCTTAGGGTCGTGCGAGACCATGTCAATGGCCGTTTGCCCGTTTTTTGCAGTGTCAACCTCAAAATTTTCCTTCTGCAGGAAATCCTTTATCAGTTTTCTTATTTCTTCGTCATCATCTATTACAAGTATTTTTTCCATTTTTATCGATTGTAAAAAATTTTAAAATATTTCATTTTATTTCGATTAAATAACCGCTGTAATCAACATTCCAATTAATTACAGTAAAATCTGAATGGCAGCCTTAACATTTTATTGATTACCACAATGATTAATATTAATATAATATAGTCATTAAATCCAATAGTACATAAAGGTTACGTTGCTCAGTTCGGCGATATTTGCCGCAGGCTTTCTGTAGTTTTACAGAAGTATTGAGGAGACAGGCGGGAATGTTTTAAAAATCAGTGAAATCTTTGTTCCGTATAAAAAAAGGAAGCAGTTTATAATTCGAATTTTAATAAATATAACAGTTTGTATGCTCAGGTAAAAAAGCTGTTTTAACAGGAGAGAGGGTTATATGAAGGTAACTGAGAAATATCAATATAAAGGCTGGAAGAACTGTATACGTATTGAAGAGGGCGATATGGAGTTAATCGCTACAACAGACATAGGCCCGAGGATAATAAAGTTTGGGTTTACAGGTGAACAAAATCTCTTTTTTGTTGATGAAAATGATGCCGGCAAGGTTGGCGGCGAAGAATGGAGGCTTTATGGGGGCACCAGATTATGGCATGCACCTGAAAATATACCGAGGACTTATTATCCGGATAATGAGCCTGTCAAATTTAACATAAGCAGCAGTGAGCTTATTCTTGAGCAAAAAACTGAAAAAACAACGGGCCTTCAAAAACAGATGACCATAAAAACATTCGATAAAGATTCCAACAGCCTGGAGATTGTCTACAGGATTTATAACAGGAATTTATGGCCGGTTAAGTTTTCAGTTTGGGCGCTATCTGTCATGGAAAAAAATGGAAGGATAATTGTTCCCCATGAACCATTTCAGAAACATTCAGAAAATCTTCTTCCCGCAAGGCCGATTGTCTTATGGGCCTATACAGATATGGCGGACCCCAGATGGACTTGGGGAAGCAGATATATCCAGTTAAAGCAGGATCCTGCAGCGCTGACACCTCAAAAAATCGGTATTTTTAATAAAGTCGGATGGGCCGCGTACAATTTAAAAGATAATTTGTTTGTAAAGAAATTTGCCTGTCCTGACAACAGGACATACCCCGATTTCCAGTCCAATTTGGAAATTTATACTGATAAAAACATGATTGAATTTGAAACACTGGGTGAAATGTCGCTGATTGAACCCGGCTGTTTTAGTGAGCACAGAGAGAAATGGCAATTATTTAAAGCCGACCTGGATGAAAGCGTAGAAAGTATTGATAAGGTACTTTCATTTTAATAAAGAGAAGGCGTAAATAATTAAAAAACAGAGCTGTTGGCTAAAATTACTATATTGTATTATTCGGCCGGACTGATATGCAATTGACAGATTCCGGTGAACTTTTAAGAAAAACTGGGAGATATTTATGAAATTAATTGATTTATCCGGCCCCATATATACAGGCATGTGGTCCTATGGTGATCCATATCCGGATTTTAAGATGGTGGAGTTAAAGGAACCTGAATGGGTAAAAGAATTTTCACCCAAAAGCCAGATGTTTGAGGGATTTTGTATGCTGACCGGAAATTATATCGATGGACCCGCACATGCTTTTGGGCTTGAAAAGGAAAAACCCATGCACATGCTTCCCATTGAAAAAATATTCGGGGTTGATGCATATGTTTTAAATTTCGACCTTGAGAAAATGCCGAAAGAAGGAAACAGGCCTTACCTGACTCTTGAAATGCTCAAAGAGCATGAAAAAGAGCCAATTCCTGAAGGATCTCCTGTCATACTGGGTGCAGGATGGGGCAAACACTGGGATGAGCCGGATTTTTTAACCGGAGCATGGTTTTTAAAGAAGGATGCCTGTGAGTATCTTGCAAAAAAGAAACCGGTGCTGCTTGGCTTTGACACTGCTTATGCGGATAATATTGATAATGAGCAGGGAAACTGGAACATCCTTTTTGGGGCCGGCATAACTTTTTTAGCACCACTTGTAAACGTGGAAAAAATAAAAAAATATAAAGTGAAGCTGTTTGTTGCCCCATTAAATATTTTAAATACCACAGGTCTCCCCGTAAGGACTTTGGTCGCTGAAGAATTTTAGCCTCATGGCTGAAAAATTTTAAGGCAATCTTATTTCTGGCCATAATATAGATGTTTGCAGTAGGACCATCTGCCTTTTTGTTACATATAGACGTGACGTAAAATTGTGTCACAAGATTGTATTATGCACTGTGACCAGAGATTGTATTAAAAACTGTGTCCTGAGATTGTATTAAAAAACTGAGATTAAAATTTGCGACATGAGATTACAATTATGAAACAGAAAATTGAAAACTGGATAGAGAAAAACAAAGACGAGATCCTGCAGGGAATTTCTGAACTTATTCAGATAAAAACTGAAAATCTTCCTCCAACAGGAAATGAAAAACCAGGGCAGGAGTATATCTATAATAAAATCTCAAAATATATACCTGAAAAGCAGATAGACATATTTGAAATTGATGATGTAAAGGGAATAAGGGAGCATCCATTATTTTTCCCGACCGTTGATGGTGTCGAAAGAGATTACAGGAACAGGCCAAATCTGGTAGCAAAAATTCCTGGCAAAAAACATGGCAAATCATTGTTGTTTTCTGGCCATATGGACGTAATGCCGGTTAAAGAAGAAAAATGGGAAGTGTTTTCTGACCCGTACAGCGGTAAAATCAAAGATGGAAAGTTATACGGCAGAGGTTCAATGGACATGAAGGCCGGAACGATGGCAGGTTTTTATGCGATAAAGTGCCTTCATGATCTTGGTATTAGTTTAAACGGTGATTTGTATGCTGAAAGTGTGGTGGATGAAGAAAATGGCGGAGTCAATGGCACTATTGCCGCAAGGCTAAGATATCCAAATATAGACTTTGCAATCCTTCCGGAATCCAGCGCAATGATTGCCGGAACAGAGACTCTTGGCGGCAGCGACTGGGAGGCAACCGTGGACGTAAAAGGTCCGGGCGGTTTCGGATTTGGCGTGGAGCTGCCAAACCCTATTTATAAGTTAAGCAAAATCGCAATAGCGCTTGAAAAGTATGACAAATTGTTAAAAACACAAAAAGCATCCAAAAACTATAAAAGCGAGCAATTCATAAGGGTCCTGACTTTTCAGCTATCGTCGGGCGGTACAAATTATCTGCAGTCAGGAGCAGTACCAACAAGGGGGCATGTCTACTTTTGGGTGGAATCGTTTGCTAATATTACAGAAGAAAATTATAAAAATAAATTTCTTGATTTCATGAAAGAGGAGCTAAGCAGATACGATGATTTTAAGGATGAGTTTCCTTTATTTAAGACATCCATAAGGGTTTTGGAAGGGCACGTTACTGACACAAGCCATCCTGCAATGAGCTCATTAAAAAAAGCGTATAAAGAATTCGGTTTGAAATACAGCGAAGGAGGCCTGGGGTTTGCCTGTGACGCATTTGCCTTTAAAAAAGTTGGCAATACAGAAGTAGTGGTCCTTGGTCCAAAAGGTGCAAATCCGCATGGAATGGATGAATATGTAGATATCGAAGACTTGTTAAATACCATTAAGATAATGGTGTTGACAGCAATAGATTATTGTGGAACATAGCTGCAATCAATATTATTATCTTTATCGTGCTGATATTTACAGTTTATTAAGTGCTATAAAAATTCAGGTATTTCATAAGCAGCAGTAATTGAGTCAATAGTTAATAGTTATTAGAAGCTAAAGAAAACAAATGGTTGATAATTTTAGAATAACCGGCCATCCGATCCTTGATGATTTAAAAGACAGGAAAAAAGTCAGGATTCGAGTTGATGGAAAAGATATCGAGGCTTTTGAAGGTGAGTCGATTACTGCAGGACTCCAGCCTTTTTCGGAGCTCTGTTGGCAGCTTAACCTTAAAATGCACTATATAAGCGCTCTTGGAGGTTTTGTACCTGTGCATGATAAATACCTTCAAACATCCATGCCGGATATTTATATAGCAGGTGATCTTGCAGGTATCGAAGAAGCGTCAACTGCCATGGAAGAAGGAAGATTGGCAGGAAAAGTTGCCGCATGGCGGCTGGGTTATCTGGATAAAGCAGGATTTGATTCATATTTTGATGAAATAAATATGAGGCTGAAAGAATTGAGACTTGGTTCATTTGGTATTGAAAGGGAAAAGGGCAAAAAACTGCTGCTGGATTCTTTAAACACCAATTAGCTTGAGCATATATTGTGGACAGAATAATTAAATTATTTTATTTTATCCCGGAATTCGGCCATGGGAGAGGATTTAAAAATAAGCATTAATTGATTCACTGATGCTCTAAAAATGTGCATCAGGACATATATATATATTATCAAATATTTGTTTGGATTAAATATCAGTTGAAAGATTATTAAGTATCGGAACAACCATGATAAAGAAAATATAAAAAATTCCAAACAGCGGCGAGGCAGGAATCTTAAATCTGGACAGACTTAAAGAGACTCAGGGATTTCCGAAAGATGCAGACTATGACAAGGGCCTGATAGCTGTAATTGAATGTGACCAGGACATTCCATGCAATCCCTGCGAAGCCGTATGCCCGCAGGCGGCCATTATAATCGGCTCACCTATTACCAATCTTCCGGGGCTTGACACTTCTGCCTGTACTGGCTGTTTAAAATGTCTTGCCATATGCCCGGGCCTCTGTATTTTTGCAGTAAATAAGGATCATGATGATAAAAATTCCCTTATTTATCTGCCATATGAGTACTCACCATTGCCGGTAAAAGGAACTAAAATAAGGGCACTGGACAGGCGTGGAGAATTTGTATGCGACGGTTTGGTTTATAAAGTATTGAAATCCTCTAAAAAACAGAACTCTCCTATAGTTGGTATACTTGTTCCCAAAGAGTATTTTGATACAGTCAGGCATTTTGAGTTTGAACCATGATGGTCCGGATTATCAGACACCCTGGCGGTTAATGTTGACAAGGATAATATGGAAGGCAAGGTTAATGTGACTGACAAGTATAACATGGATGAATCTGATGATGATATTCTGGCATGCAGGTGCATGGAAATTTCTGAGCATGCAGTAAGAGAGGCAATCAGGAAGGGTGCGACCACAGTTGATTCCGTAAAAAGGGCCACTATGGCCGGGATGGGACTCTGCCAGTCTAAAACCTGCTTTAATATAATAGCACGTTTAATCAGTGAAGAAACCAAAATTCCACTCTCGCAGATTATGCCCATGAAGATACGGATACCTGTAAGGCCAGTAAAAATAAACAGCTTTGATATTGATTGACAATTTTAAAGGTCAAATTGCTTTGAGGCATCTTCCGGACTCATATTGTTATTTATTACTTCATTAAGGGCCGCGACAAGATTTCCGGGATTTTTTGCCATAAAAATATTCCTGCCAAAAATAATTCCTCTTGCTCCTGACTTAACTGTGTCTGATGCTTTTTTTAATACTTCAATATCGGAGCGGAGTTTTTCAGCGCCTATTGAAAATACTGGCACCGGATTATTATTAACAATATCTGAAAAATTATTTGTATAGAACGCTTTTATCAAATCAGCCCCCAGTTCAGACATAACTCTGGACACTCGTTTTACTTTCAGGTGAAGGGTTTCAGGAGTTATTTCTTTATGCTCTACAACATAGCACTCTCCAAGAAGAGGAATGCCAAGTTTTTCTTTCTGTCTTACAACTTCTGAAAATAAAGCAACATTTTTTGTTTCCATCTCTTCATTTCCATTTTCCAAAAACAGTGAACAAATAACCATTTCTGCGCCGGCCTGAACAGCATCCTCAACACTTGTGGCAATTTCTGTAAAGCCCTGCCTGTATTCAAGCGGATAATAAAATGCAGATGACCAGTTTACTCTTATGACCGGCATCGGTGTCTTGGGTTTTTTAAAAAGATCCCAGTTTCTTTTTAACGAGAATTTTGAAAGCAGAAGGGCATCGGTATCAAGGCAATTTTCAATAGCTTGTCTTGAATTTTCTATCCCAGGCTGATCTCCATATTCAAGCACATGGTCGATTGCAGATATTACAAGATTTTTTTTGCCATTAAAAAGCTTGGCGATCCGTAAATCAATTCCTGACATAATCTCTTTCCTCCTTCAAATTAACAATACTGTTATTATATTCTATTTTTGTTGCTTTTATATTTTTATTGTGATAATAAGTATAAAGCTTTTTTCTACTAATTATTATAGCTATACATTATGCACCAGTCGCTTAAGGGCGGCACATGAGATTTGTTCCGACAATTTTTCCCGGTATTTAATCTATTTCCTAAATCACCAAATAAAAATAATTATATTTGATGACATTGGAACTTTACAGGGCATGGAGACTGTCAGGCAGATATTAAGGTGCAAAGCAGAAAGTAGGAGAAAGGATTTATTAACCGACATCGGAGGCTTGTATGTTAAAAAAGTATCATTTGACGATTAGTGTGACTTTCTGGATTCTTATTACTGCTATTCTTGTTTTATTTACTTTACCACAGTTTTTACCGGATCTCAGGCTGACCGGAATGTTCTCTGGAGTATCCATAAAAATCGGTAATGAAAACGTATCTGCAAAAATACCCGAAACAGAAAAGATATATATTGCCCAACCCCAATATCTGGAAATTGAGAAGAACATAGAATGGTTTTATTTTGTTGCAACAGGTTACAGCGCTAATGATGCCTCGCAGGGCACCGGCCAGAAAACCGCCACAGGTAAAGATGTTTTTGAAGGTATTGTTGCTGTGGACCCGAAAATAATTCCATATGGCACCAAAATTGAGATTAAGGGTAACGGATATTTTGTAGCTGAGGATTGTGGGGCAAAAATTAAAGGCAACAGGGTTGATATTTATTTTGACTCAAAAGCCGACGCAAAGGAATTTGGAAAGCAGGGAGTTTGGGTCAGGTTTACAGATGATAATTCGTTGGAAATTGCACAGATTACAAGCATCAATACAAATCTGTCAAAATAAATTCCAAAATTCTTTAATTTGCTTATAGTCATAACCAAAATAACTCAAATACCGGTTTCTTTAAACTATTACCGGACATATTTTAATGCAATTTTCAAAGTTATGATTTTGGTTAATATAGTTTACAGCACTTAAAAGTGATTGAAGCTACACTTTGTAAACCTTTAATTTGTATTTCCCTTGAAATTTAAACTATAACTAATTATATTTACTCCGAACGTTTTTAAAATATCCAATATGCGCCTGGAGGTAGTAATTGCCTGTTAAAAAGTATTTTAAACCAAAATCATTTTCGATTTATTTAATTTCCGTGCTTATTATATTTACACTCATGCTTTCCGTGGTACTGTCATCCTGTTCAAATAAGCCTGTAACCGAAAGTACTGCAAAGGAAACAAGCTCACAGTCTGCTGAAACCACCTCATCGACCCCCACTGAAGCCGTGACAACGTCAGCAGAAACATCTACCGAGCCGCCACCCAACTACTATGTCAGCTCTTCAGAAGATTTTGATAATTATTCATTTATCTGTCCTGACGGATGGAATCTCTATGAAACAAAATCAGGTGCAGGTGTTGTACTTCAAAATGATGTAAATGTCGATTCTAAAAATGAAAGCATTTTCATTTCTGTGGATAATATTTCAGGTCTTGACCAGCTGCAAAGCGAAACCGGCATACCGGATGCATATACGGGCAGCGTTAAAAATGATAAAACCGTAAAGTTAAACGATGAAGAAACTGTCAGTATTGGAAGTGAAACTGCAAAACTGTCAGGTTATTCTTACAAGAGCAGCCTCGACAGCCAGGGGAATGACGCAGAAAGTGAAAGCCCTGATTCAACCGGTATCGACCTTTTTACTTATATTAAAAAGGGCGACGTTGTCTATTCAATAAAATATATAGGCAAAAATTTAGAGGAGACCGGTGCAAAAGAGACTTTTAAAAAATTCCTGGCAGATTTTTCGGTAAATGACCAGGTTCAGCAGCAAAAACAAAAAGATGAAAACAACTCGGTCAATATTCTTATACTCGGAGATGACAGCGGCATGGGAAGAGCCGGTGGAAGAGTAGGCGGCAGAACAGATATTATAATTATTCTGCACCTTAATCTTGACACATGCAAAGGTACCGCTGTGACAATTCCGAGAGACACATGGGTGGATATCCCCGGACATGGCGAAGGCAAAATTAATGGCGCCCATGCATTCGGTGGCAATGAACTTACTGTACAGACAATTGAAAATTTGTCGGGCTTAAAAATCGATAATTATATAATCACTGATTTCGATGGTTTTATCCCGCTTATTGACTTTCTTGGCGGTGTGACAGTTGAAGTAGGCGAGAACTTAAACGATGGTTTTTCAGGTTGTTATCTTGATAAAGGCGTGCACCATCTGGACGGCACAACTGCGCTGGCGCTGGCCAGGAACCGCCATCGAGCAGGGGACGGTTCTACACAGGGGGGAGCTTTTGCCAGGGAAAGGGAAGCAGCAAAAATAATTATTGCGCTGCTTGACCAGAAGAGTACTTTTGAAAGGATTGCCGCAATGCCGGTGTTTGTTAATTTCCTATTAGAATATACCTGGAGCGATTTAAAGTTTTTAGACGTTATCAGGATTCTTCCCATATTAGGCAAAATTAAATCTGCAGATATCGAACTTGCAGGATTGCCTTCATGGCCGCAGGCTGTAGGGAACGCAAGCGCCGTTGTCTATGATGTGGAGGCTGCTGCCGAACTCTTTGACGAGATAAAGAATCAGTAAACAGCTAAGCCCAATTCAGTTTTAAGACAGAATTGTTCTTTCACTGTCTTGGCACTTAACAGTGCTGTTGCAGCTGGCAGCGCATGGAGCTTTCCATAAAATAGATTAAAGAGCGACGGTGCCGGATTTTGGTTTTTCAGGCAGAGTGTATTAACCGGTAACTTAAATTTTGTGGAATTTTCTATAAATTTTATTGAAATTTTATTGAAGTTTTATTGACAATTAAAATAATTCCTTTATATTTGTTTAAGCATAAATTCAAACACAGCAGGCGGAAGTGGCTCAGTTGGTAGAGCATCACCTTGCCAAGGTGAAAGTCGCGGGTTCGAGTCCCGTCTTCCGCTCCATTTTCTTTCAGGTTAAAAGAGGAAACCAAAAAAAATCAGATCAGGTCAGAATAGATTGTATTTAGAAATTTACTTATATGTTAGGGGTATCAAATGAACAGGGAACATATTAACCATGATGATATGTCTGATAATCAAAAAGCGCTTGATACCTTAAATCACAGTACCTCCCATATTATGGCAGCAGCCGTAAAAAAATTATTTCCAGGCGTTAAGTTTGCTATTGGCCCTTCCATTCAAAATGGTTTTTACTACGACTTTGATCTTGAGACACCCATAGCACCCGAAGACTTAAAAACAGTTGAGAAGGAAATGGACAGAATTGTAAGGCAAAATCTTAAGTTTGAAAAAAGTGAGCTGTCAAAAGACGATGCCGCCATCCTTTTTAAGAATGAACCTTACAAACTTGAGCTTATTGGCGAGATTCCTGATGAAAAAGTAACCATTTATACTACAGGAGATTTTGTCGATTTGTGTGCCGGCCCTCATATTGATTCAACCGCCAAAGTTGGCGCTTTCAAACTTTTAAGCATAGCCGGAGCATACTGGCGGGGCAGCGAAAAAAATAAGATGCTGACCAGGATTTACGGCACGGCATTTCATTCAAAGGAAGAACTTAAGCAATATCTTGAAGCAATTGAAAAGGCAAAAAAAAGCGATCACAGGATAATAGGAAAGGACCTTGAGCTTTTCAGTTTCCATGATGAGGCTCCGGGTTTTCCCTTCTTTCATCCAAAAGGAATGCAGCTTCAAAATGCCATCCTTGAGTATTGGAGAAAAGAGCACATTACAGAAGGCTATCAGGAAATAAAAACCCCGATTATTTTAAGCAATGAACTCTGGAAGACTTCCGGACATTGGGATAACTATAAAGACAATATGTATTTCGTTCAGATTGAAGAATGTGAATTTGCCGTAAAACCGATGAACTGTCCAGGCGCAATTCTTGTTTACAAATCTAACCAGCACTCATACAGGGATTTTCCGATAAGGTATGCCGAACTTGGACTTGTACACAGGCATGAGAAATCAGGAGTGCTGCACGGCCTTTTCAGGGTACGAAATTTCACTCAGGATGATGCTCATATTTTCTGCCTTGAATCGCAGTTGCAAGGAGAGATATTAAAAATTATGGACCTTATAGAGAGAATGTACAGCGTGTTCGGGTTTAATGATTACCACGTTGAACTGTCAACAAGGCCCATTAAAAGAATCGGCAGTGATGAAATATGGGACAAGGCTGAAGGGGCTCTCCGCACTGCAATTGATAAAAAGGGACTGAATTATAAGATAAACGAAGGTGACGGAGCTTTTTACGGCCCCAAGATTGATTTTCATATCAGGGACTGCCTTGGAAGGACCTGGCAGTGTGCGACCATACAGCTTGATTTCTCAATGCCCGAAAAATTTGACCTCGAATATACCGGGGAGGACAATTTAAAGCACAGACCCGTGATGCTTCACAGGGTCGTACTCGGAAGCCTTGAGCGGTTCATGGGGATTCTTATTGAAAACTACAGCGGCAATCTCCCGCCGTGGCTCGCGCCGCTGCAGGCAATGATTCTTCCGATATCTGACAGGTTTTACGACTATTCTCTAAAGGTTTGTGACGGACTTAAAATTGCAGGTTACAGAGCTGAAATCGATGACAGGGTCGAATCTCTGGGAAAGAAGATAAGGCAGGCAGAACTGCAGAAAATCCCGTATATGCTTATAATCGGTGAACTGGAAGAGCAGAATAATACAGTAAGCATCAGGAGAAAAGCAGGGGGAGACCTCAAAGATATTACTCTTGATGAATTTAAAAAAGTGCTCAAAGAAGCCGTTGACAGCAAAGCAGTAAATCCCTAAAGATTTTCAGGAAGCTCTGGATAGTATCTCTAAAAATTTTTCAACGAGCGCAGGGTCAAACTGGCTGCCTGCACATCTTTCCAACTCTTTTACTGCATCCTCTTTGCTTACCGGTAATTTATACGTCCTTCCCATTATCATGACATCATAAGCGTCTGCAATAAGTATGATCCGGGATATAACGGGAATGGATTTTTCCTTAAGACCAAGCGGATAACCGCTTCCGTCCCAGTTTTCGTGGCAGGAAAGAATTGATTTGGAAATATATGCAGAAATATATGTCAATTAATGGACAAATAAAAAATATCATATATAATACTATCTTCGATAAGGCAATTTTAAATAAAAAAATTTAAAATAATTGCAGTTAAAAATTGAATATTTAAGAAGAAATAGAAATCATTTATTTCTCACCAGAAAGCCGTATACTTTGGTATATTTTAAGTTCATTTATTGATATAAAAATGATAAATGACAGATTGACATGATGTTAATTGATTGTATCAGTTAGATGTGTCAGTTGAGAGCTTGTCTGGTTATCTGTGTAAAATCTATTAAAGATTAAAATAGGTAGAGGTGATTTCTGCCTATTTTTTTTTATTATAAAGGGGATTTTTAAAAACTGCCTGGAGGTGAGTATAAAATTATTAAAAACATTAGAGTCAACGAACAGATAAGGGTACCACAAGTAAGAGTAATAGGTGAAGATGGTTCGCAAGTCGGTGTTATTTCAACCGAAGAAGCTGTAAGAATGGCGCGCTCAAAGGAACTTGACCTTGTCGAAGTTGCACCGGGCGGGGTCCCGCCAGTGTGCAGAATAATGGATTACGGTAAGTATAAATACCAGTTGGCAATATCCGAAAAAGAAAAAAAGAAAAAGCAGACACAGATTATTGTAAAGGAAATCAAGCTAAGGCCAAAAATAGACAAAAATGACCTTGGAATCAAGACAAAGGCTGCCGAAAAGTTTCTGGCAAAAGGCAACAAGGTTAAGGTTACCATGTCTTTTAAAGGCAGAGAGATTGTACATTCAGAGCTTGGAATGAACATCCTTAAAATCATGCTGGAGGAACTTGGGACAAAATGTGTCGTGGAACAAAGGCCCAAGCTTGAGGGTTATAATATTATTATGATTTTGAATCCCGCTTAGAATAATCGGGCTTTAAAAGATCTATTTGTACATAAGAAGGGATGAGGTTAAAAATGCCTAAGATTAAGACACATAGAGGAGCAGCAAAGAGATTTAAAATTACCGGTTCCGGAAAAATTGTAAGCTGCAAGGCAGGCAAGAGCCATATACTTACAAAAAAGAGTCCAAAGAGAAAAAGGATTCTTGGCGGTGTGGCTGAAATATCGAAAACGGATTATCCACGTATAAGAAGACTGTTGGCTAAATAAAAGGAAGGTGTAAGAGAATATGACTCGTATTAAAAGAGGCGTTATTAAAAGAACAAAGCATAAAGAGGTGCTTAAGGCTGCCAAGGGATATTATGGTTCCCACAGCAGGAGCTACAGACTCGCAAAGGAAGCGGTTTTAAAGTCCCTGAGCTATAATTACATTGACAGAAAAATCAAAAAAAGGACATTCAGGACCCTTTGGATTACAAGAATCAACGCTGCTGCCAGATTAAACGGTATTTCCTACAATGAATTTATTAATGGGCTTAAACTTGCAAAGATTGATATAAACAGGAAAATGCTTTCAGAAATTGCCATTAGTGATCCGGCGGCATTTGTAAAACTTACAGAGCTTGCCAAAAATCCGGCAAATGCGTAAGTTATGGACATAAGTGAGATTCAGGAAAAACTTAAATCAGAATTGGAAGGCTTTAAAAGCGATGTGTCGGCTGCATCTGATATTGATGACATTGCCAGAATAAGGACCAGGTACACAGGTTCAAAAAGCTATATAATAACCGCACTTGGAAATATAGGCGGCCTTCCAAAGGAGATAAGGCCGGCAGCAGGCAAAGAAGCAAACAGTATAAAAAAAGAGATTGAAAGCCTGCTTGAAGAAAAAGAGATATATTTCAAGAATATCAGGTTTGATGCCGACCTCAGGGGTCAAAAGCCTGATTTGAGCCTGCCGGCAATAAAAACAACTCCAGGCAGAAGGCATATAATAGCCCAGGTTATCGAGGAAATTGAAGAGCTCTTTATTGGGCTGGGTTTTGAGATAGCCGAAGGGCCCGAAGCTGAAACTGATTACTATAACTTTGAAGCTTTAAATACTCCTGCTGACCATCCTGCACGTTCACTGCACGATACTTTTTTTATTTCTGAGAATACTCTTTTAAGGACACAGACTTCTCCTGTACAGATAAGATATATGGAAAAACATCAGCCTCCGATTTATATTATAGCTCCCGGTAAAGTATACAGGAGAGATTATGATATATCTCATACTCCGATGTTCACGCAGATAGAAGGTCTGGTTGTCGATAAGGGAATAAACTTTGGGAACCTGAAATGGACCCTGGAAACCTTTGCCCGCGAGATATTTGGCAGAGAGAGAAAAGTCAGGCTAAGGCCGCACTATTTTCCATTTACTGAACCAAGCGCAGAGGTTGATGTTTCGTGCAAAATATGTAACGGAAGCGGGTGCAGAACATGCTCAAATTCCGGCTGGCTTGAAGTTTTGGGTGCAGGGATGGTGGACCCTAACCTCTATAAATTTGTAAATTATGACCCGGAACAGGTAAACGGGTTTGCATTCGGAATGGGAATCGAAAGGATTGCCATGCTGAAATACGGGATAGATGACATAAGGCTTTTTTATGACAATGACCTGCGGTTTGTAAAGCAGTTTTAGATAATTGATTATATAAAGAGGGATTTTTAAAATTGAAGGTAACTTTAAACTGGCTTAAAGAATTTTTAGACTGTAAAAATCTTGACCCTGAAGAGGTAAGTGACCTGCTGACCATGAGTGGCACAGAGGTAAAAAAGATTGAATATACCGGCGCCAAATATAAAAATATCCTTACTGGACGGATAACCATGTTTGAGCAGCATCCGGATGCTGACAAGCTGACAGTATGCAAAGTTGATGTTGGCAGCGAAGTTTTAAACATAGTCTGCGGTGCAAAAAACTTTAAAGCAGATGATAAGGTAGCAGTAGCTGTTGCTGGCGCTGTCACCGCCCAGGGAATGACTATTGCCAGGAGCAAACTCAGGGGCGTTGTCTCGGAAGGGATGATGTGCTCAGAGCATGAGCTGGGTCTTTCTGAAAGTTCTGAGGGGATAATGATCCTCGATGAAAGTACCCGAATCGGGGAAAGCTTTGCCAAAGTCATGGGACTTGATGATGTTGTTTTTGAGCTTGAGATAACTCCAAACCGGCCTGATTGCCTCAGTGTGGCAGGGATCGCGCGTGAAATAAGCACACTTTTAAAAATTCCTTTTAAACCTTTTAAATATGATTGTGAAAAAGAGATCAATATTGATAAAGATTTTGTAATTGAAATCAGGGATTCTGCTCTGTGCAGCAGATATTCTGCAAAAGTATTTACAGGCATTAACAATTCAGTGACTCCGGAATGGATGAAAAACAGACTCATTCTTTGTGACTACAGGCCTATAAGCCTCCTCGTGGATTTGACAAATTATGTTATGCATGAAACGGGGCAGCCACTGCACGCTTTTGACAGGGACCTGCTTTATTCTGACAGGATAATAGTAAGAACAGCAGTAAATGGCGAAGAAATCAGGAGCATCGATGATAATTTAAGAAATCTTGAAGAAGGAATGCTTGTGATTGCTGACGAGCAAAAGCCTGTTGCAATAGCAGGTGTAATGGGCGGTAAAGATACTGAAATAAATGATGCTACCATAAATGTGCTTCTGGAATCTGCAAATTTTTTTGGACCTTCCATAATGAAGACTTCCGCGCAGCTGGGACTACGTTCAGAAGCATCAAACAGGTTTGAAAAAAAGATCGACCCGCATCTTACTGTAATTGCCATAAAAAGATTTGAAGAGCTTCTGTACTCTATAAGCGGCACCAGGGCAACTGCAGGTATTTATGATAATTATACAGAGGCCCAAAGGACGCGGCAGATCAAACTTCGGCTTGACAGGGTAACCAATATACTTGGTAAAGAAATACCGGCCAGTGAAATCTGCGGCATCCTTTCTTTACTGGGATTAGACAACCAGTTGGCAATTGCTGACAATACAATAAATGTTGATGTGCCTTCGCACAGGTTTGAGGATCTTGAAAGGGAAATAGATCTTATTGAGGAAATAGCCAGGATATATGGTTTTAACAGATTTGATTCAAAACCCCCGTTTTCATATATACACAGGGGCAAATATACGAGCTCCCAGAAAGCAATTAAAACACTGGCCAATTCACTTTGCAATGTAGGGTTAAATGAGGTTATAAATTATACATTTGTCAGCGGAGAGTGGATAAAAAGATTAAGGCTTGACAGTGAGGATGATTATAAAAACGCTGTAAGAATTTTAAATCCGATTAATGAGGATTTTGCATACATAAGGACAAGTTCTCTTCCCCTTATGGTTAAAAATATTCTAAATAACTTAAACCATGGTATAAAAGATATAGCAATTTTTGAAATCACAAAAGTTTTTAAAGACAGAGGAGAAGGAAAGCTTCCTGAAGAAAAAACGGTTCTCGGCGTAATGCTTTCGGGAAGAGAAACGCTGAAAAGCTGGGACAGTATTGAAAAAAGTTATGATTACTACAGCATAAAGAAAATCCTGGAACATATCGTCAGCCTTTTTTACAAAAACTGCAAACTGGAGCTCGTACAGAAAGAGTATGGGTTTTTCCATCCTGTGATTAGTACTGATATTTTGATAAACAAAGCCAAAATGGGAATTACGGGAAAAATCCACCCATCAATTACAGACAGCCTTGGTATTTTACAGGATATATTTTATATGGAGCTGGATCTTGACAGCTTTATATCGAAAGCAAACTATGCGAAGGATTTTTCTGCCATACCGGCATATCCGTCTGTTGAGATAGACATTGCCCTTGTAGCAGACGAATCTGTTGCAAGCTGTGATGTCGAAAATGAAATTAGAAAAACAGGAACCAGGATTTTAAAGGGTGTGCGCCTTTTTGATATTTACCGGGGCAAGCAGGTACAGGAGGGTAAAAAGAGTATGGCTTACTCTCTTACATTCCAGGATGATGCAAGAACGCTTAAGGAAACTGAAGTTGAAATCATCAAAAAGAGGATCCTTGAAAGACTGGCACTAAGATTCGGCGCAAGCCTCAGGGAATAAAACAACAGGGAATTAAACTTCGGTAAACAAAATACCAGTTAAGTGGGTTTAAGTAAAAAAATCAGAGGGTAATAAAACGGCACGCGGCATGGCCTCAGGGAATAATTTCCACTTTGTTTTTACCGAATCTCTTGGCCTTATACATTGCCATATCTGATCGGTGAAGAACATCTGAAAAGGACCCGTCTTCCTGGCAAAGCTCAGTGACTCCAACGCTTATTGTAAAGCCTATGGATTTCTGATCTTCAACCAGTACCCGTTCATTTTCGGTGCTCTTTCTTATTCTTTCAGCAATTTTTTCGGCATTTTTTATTCTTGTTTCAATAAGTATAATAGCAAACTCTTCTCCGCCTGTCCTGCCGAAATAATCAGTCTGTCTTATAAGTTTTTTTACAATGCGTACAAGGCTGTTTATAACTTCATCGCCATAGTAATGTCCATGCGTGTCATTTATGTTCTTGAAATCGTCAATGTCAATCATCAAAACTGAAAAGTGCTGCCCATATCTTTTTGCTCTTGTTATTTCTTTTTCCGCTTCTTCAAAAAATACCCTCCTGTTTAATATTCCGGTAAGGCTGTCAGTGGACGCAAGCATCTCGAGCTCTTCTCTCAGTTCAAGTTCGGCTGTTCGTGTAGAATACTGATTGCTTCTGAACAGGTTTAATCTGGCAGACAGTATCATTCCACCGGCATAAACTATGGCTGTTGAAAACAGGATAACGATAACATAAGAGGGCGGAGTATCTTTCCTGTGAATTAAGAGGAGGATAAAGTTTCCAACAGTAAAATAGGTTGAAAGTGAAAGCCTGTAGTAAAATGATGTGGGGTTTCCTACTGTTATCAGAAAAAGGATAACAACATCAATAAAGCTGTGACCGATATAACTTGTAGGGCTTGCATAATTTACAAATAACAGAAATGAAATTGTAAAAAGTCCCCATATTAAAATAGAGCGGTCAAATTTTTTAGGGTCCGTTATTTTTGTAATTAAAAATGTAAGCAAAAGCGAGAAAAGTAAATTTGCAAATCTTAATGAAATTACCCAATAGAAAAGTACGCTGTTTTTTAAAAGGACAAAATCAGTATAGAAGAATATTACAGTTGCAAGGATAAGAAGTATGAGCACAACCCTTGCCTGGCTTATGTCGTCTTTAAGATATGTGTTCCTGTACTCTTTTTCAGTCCTGGGGGGTTGTAGTTTTATAAATCTGTTTAAGCTGAACCTTTGTTTCATTTTTTATTGTGAAAAATACAAATATTTTATTTCTGGCGATACTCCGGAAGCCTGCAAGGAAATAAGAAACTTTAAATGACCACTTTCATTATAGTACAAATATTATAAAATTTTAAAAGAAATTATTAGAAAATTTATCAAAATAAATACTGTGATTATCGACACAATGATAATGTATTATTTTGCCTAAGAAGTGCGCTGCTTACAATAGCGAGAAATTCATAATTTCAGTAGAGATGAATTTCTTTTACAAAACTGTTCTTTCTTATTCTGAGACAAACAGATTCGAAACTGATAATATATTTTTATTATTTATTGCAATACAGCAACAAATATATTACTGCAGCCCCTTATTTTCGTGTAGCCATGTGGTTAATGCTATAAATGCTTATTTTGAAGCAGCAAAAGAAAAAATTTCCAAAAAGTTATGACAGAATGGGTAAAAATCAAATAAAACTGCTATAATCGTTATTTCCTGCTGTAGATATTGATTTGGCAGGAATTTGTTAAAAATATATTTGGGCAGACATGCCTGAAATGTACAGTAATTATTAGTCAGCAGGCTAAATATATTAGCAGACGGAGGGATTTTAATGGATGAAATAAGAATGCCGCATTTTAACAAGGGCAAGATTGTCAGCAGAATAATAACCGGTATAGCAATATTTGTAGTTGTACTGATACTGCTTTTAAACAGCTTTGTCATAGTACAAGCCGGAAATGTAAGGGTGCTTACACAATTTGGAAAGACAACAGGGACCATTTTTTATCCGGGTCTTCATTTAAAGGCCCCATTTATTCAGAGCACAGCTAATTTTTCAACAAGGCAGGTAACTTATGAGACCAGCGACCAGGCTGAAGCAACAAAGGCAACTTACCCGGATTTTGCCGTAGACACCACCTCATCAGACGGACAGCAGATAACCATTAAATTTACGATAAGATTTTCAATTGATGGTAAAAAATCTGAATGGATATTAAATAATATCGGTACAATGAATGACCTTGTTGAAAAGGTTGTAAAAACACAGGCAAGATCCATTGTTCGCAATATCCCGAAAAAATATACCGCTGCACAGCTTTATTCCGGGGCAGTTTTTGATCTGCAAACTGAAATTTTTAATTCCTTAAAACCTGTTTTTGAAAGAAACGGGATAATAATGGACGAGTTTCTTTTAAGAAAAATTGATTTTACCGAGCAGTATTTTAATGTGCTTGAGGAAAAACAAATCGCAAAAGAAAGAATAGTCATCGAAAGTAATATTCTTGAGCAGGAAAAAATAAAAAAGCAGCAGGTAATTGTCCAGGCTGAAGCTGAAGCAAAGCAGATTGAAATAAAGGGCCTGGCGTTACAACAGTTTCCTGAAATAATACAGCTTGAGTTTATCCAGAAGCTTTCACCAAATATAAATTGGGGTATTTTGCCATCAGACGGTGTCATGCCATTTCTTGATCTTTTAAAGCTTCAGGAAAACTTAAATGGGATGAGCGCAACAACTCAGTCATCAGGCGCCGGCAATGCCTTGGAGCAGAGCACAGAAACTACGCAGGAAACAACAGCTGATACGACAGGCAGTTGACACGACAGGACAATAGAACAACACAGCAGGACAATAAGAAAGATACAGAAGGATAATAAAAAAGATTATCTGCTGGCATTGGTGTTGCAAAAGAAATCGTCAAAGTCTGGCCTGAGACAGATTTTGAGGGCAGGCGGCATATCCTGCGAAACGACTTTATAAATTATCTTGAGGATAAATACTAAAAAAATGCAAGGTTGATTTTGCTTTTTAGGTATGTTAACTTATTCTTAGTGTGGTTTTTATTTGTATTTATATTTATTTTAATATCTGTATTTTTGGCAAAATTTTATCACTTGGGAAACGGGGCTTAAAAAAATGGTTGACACAAAAAACATCAGGGCGTCTATCTGCAAAATCGGAAAACTTCTCTACGACAGAGACCTTACAGATTCAAGCGGAGGCAATATTTCTGTAAGAGACGGTAATTATATATACATAAACCCAAGACGTGCCGGCCATGATTTCCAGTGGGAAATAGATGAAGATACCATTATAGTAACCGATATATGCAAAATGCCGATAATTGGTGAAGTTGACAGGATATCAAGAGAAGCAGCAACCCATTATTATATATACCAGAATTTTCCTGAGATAAATTCCGTAGTGCACGGGCATCCTTTTTATATGATGGCTTTCGGTGCCGCACATATGGATATCCCACCTATAAGCGAGGGAACAAGGGCGGTCCTTGGAAACTTTCCGGTAACTAATGTCGCTGAAGTCATTCCCGGTTCGATTGAACAGGCCGAGGCAATAGTCCAGAACTTTAAAAAAAGAAGGGAACTGGATCCGGGTTGTCCTCTCATATGTAATATTCCATTCCATGGCACTTTTGCTGCAGGCGAAACAATAAATGACGCCTTCCTCTATACCGAAGTGGCCAATAACTGCGCAAAGATTCTTATATACAGACAGTCAATGTTTGGAAATAATCCCAAGGCAGATTTTGAAGTGCACAAACATTTTACAAAAGAAGATTTTAAGACGATAGAGGTATCCAAGGATGTCTGCACCCCCGGCTATGCTTACACAGACGTATTCGGCAGGCAGACAACTTACGGAAGCTCAGGTCCATCCAACGGGAC
>CAYZUS010000021.1:0-24022 GCA_964481885.1 uncultured Actinomycetota bacterium
TCCTATGCTCCTGACTGCTGGCCCGAACTGAGGGACCAGGACAAAACACCCATATGTCCTGCAAATGGCAGGATGAATGCAGAAGGCATTATGGCTTCCTGTGAATGTGATGTAAGCGGCTCTCTGTCGCTTATGATGCAGTATGCAATGGCACAGACGACTCCATGGCTTGCGGATCTTGTAAATTACATTGAAGAAAAAGAAGCAATACTGTTCTGGCATTGCGGAAATGCGCCTTATAATCTTTCTGATAAAAAACCTGAGATAGAAAGAGCATTCGGTGGGCTTGCACAAACAGCATCACTTCGAAGTGGCGTGGCCACAGTTGCAAGAATAAATTCCATTCGGGGCAAATATACAATCCATCTTGCAGTAGGTAAAGTCATTGATAATGAGGAGTATATTAAAGGAAGTAATCTGACAATTAAGATGAATAATGGAAACATGAATTTTATAGAATCACTTTTGAACAATGGTGTACCTCATCACAATGGGATCATATACGGTGATTTGACAGCTGAAATCCTGGAATTTGGAAAATTAATGGATATACCGGTAATAATTGCATAATTCAAAAATATTACAGGCTTGCAGCAAAATTTGTTTAAAAATATTTATTTCTTATTAATAAAGGAGGCACTGTGAAAAAACTAAAACTTTTCATCGACAATCAATGGGTTGAACCTGAAGGCGGGAAATATTTCACATCATACTGCCCTGCAACCGGTGAACCTCTTGCAGAACTTGCATCTGCTTCTGCAGGTGATGTTGATAAAGCTGTACAGGCAGCAAAAAGAGCTTTTCCGGCATGGTCAAAGATGGATGGGGACAAAAGAGCAGATTTGATGATGAAGGCTCTTGAAATTTTTAAGACCAGAAAACAGGAATTTGCTGAATGGGAAGCAAAAGATGTAGGCAAACCACTTGCCGAAACTGTTAATGTGGACCTGGTGTATACTTTCAGGGCAATGGAATATTTCTCAAACCAGAGCAGACAGGTAAGAGGAAACGTTGTGCCTCTTCCAGGAAATGCCGCATTCTGTTATGAAACATACGAACCTTTTGGAGTGGTCGGTTCAGTTATTCCCTGGAATTTTCCTCTGCATATTGCTACCAGGACAATATGTCCCGCACTTTCAGCAGGCAACACAGTTGTCCTTAAAGCCTCTTCTCTTGCTCCTATTGCATGCCAAATGATGGGAGAGATATTTCTTGAAGCTGGATTTCCTCCGGGAGTATTAAACATAGTATCAGGCTCTGGAAGCATAACCGGCGAGGCAATATTAAGAAATGAAGATGTAAATATGGTTTCTTTTACCGGCTCTACTGAAATAGGCAGAAGATGCCTTAAGTCATCAGCAGAAACAAATCTCAAGAAAGTCCTGCTTGAGCTCGGTGGTAAAGGTCCATTTATTGCAGCTAAAGACTGCCTGGTAGACGATGCAGTTAACTCCCTTATTATAGGTTTTGTATTTATGCAGGGTGAAGTCTGCTGCGCATCAACAAGGGCGTATGTTCATAAAGATATTTATGATGAGTTTGTTACAAAGCTTGTAAGAAGATGCAATGCAGTGAGAATGGGAGACATCATGGACATGTCCACCCAGATGGGCGCTCTTATTGATGAAAATCAGTTCAAACTGGTAGACGGATTTGTACAAAGAGCCGTCAAAGATGGAGCAAAGCTTCTCTGTGGCGGATTCAGGGAAACAAAGCCACCTATGGACAAAGGATTTTTCTACAGGCCAACAGTTCTTGAAGTAACAAGTAATAAACTGGAATGCGTGCAGGATGAGATATTCGGTCCGGTTGTTATAGTCAAGAAATTTGAAGACATGGATGAGGCACTCGCACTTGCAAATGATACAGTTTACGGACTGGGAGCAACAATCTGGAGTGAAAATTACAGGACATTAATAAAAGGAGCAGAAACATTAAATGCAGGCATCATCTGGATGAATACGAATGTAATGTCAAAAATTGAAGCCTCATATGGCGGCAACAAACAAAGCGGACTTGGAAGAGAAGGCGGCGTTGTCGGACTTATGGAATACCTGAAATGTAAGAATAATGTCATTTACACTGGGCCCAAAGATAACTATTACGGCTTTAAAGAATAATTATTGGTTATCTTTTATTTATTTTCTAGCAGGAACAGGAATATTGGATATAAGGAAAACTGAATATTTATATTCCTGAAATAATACAGAGAGGCTATTGAAGTACCAATAGCCTCTCTGTATAAGAGGTAGACAACCGGTTTGCATTTTACAGATTGTATTTTGTTTTAAGTGCTGGTTATGGATAAACCGGTTTCTATTGTCTGGTTATATTTTTAAGATTTTTGTTTTTTAAAGTTTATTTTAATAAAACATTAAAGTATTTAAGTTGTATTTCTGATTTTGGGATCATGCAAAAAATATTATTGAGCTTGTCTTTTTTAAGATTATGGTTACCAAAATATTGAAACTAAAAAAATAATAGCAAGGCTACACAGGAAATTTATCAATACTGGAAGGATAGACAATGTATAAAGAAAAATTAAGCGGTGTTTTTGTTCCGGCAATCACACCTTTTGCAAATGATGAGATCCTTTTTGACAGGCTCTCAGACAATATAAAGAAATTTAACAAGACTCAGATAAGGGGATATCTTGCCCTGGGTTCCAATGGTGAAAACAAGAGCCTGACAATGGACGAGAAGTTAAAAGTTCTTGAAGTGTTTGTGAAAAATAAAGGCGATAAAATAATAATGGCAGGTACAGGCTGCGAATCCACTGTGGAGACAGTAAATTTCAGCAGAGAAGCAATCAGGATTGGCGTTGATTTCGTAAGCGTCCTGACTCCAAGCTATTTTGCAAAACAAATAAAAGATGAAACACTGATTGACTATTACACAGAGATTGCCGAAAGCGTTAAGGTCCCAATATTGATGTATAATGCTCCCGGATTTGCAGGCGGAGTAAAGATTTCTCCCAAAGCAGCAGGGAAACTTGCATCACATAAAAATATAATCGGGATGAAGGACAGCTCAACTGACGGGATAATGGGATTTCTTGCCGCTACACGTGATGTAAAAGATTTTCACGTAATTGCAGGGTCCGCAAACTTCTTTCTTACAGGTCTAATGTGCGGCGCCACCGGTGGAATATTATCTCTGGCAAATGCTTTTCCTGAAATCTGCTGTGAGCTCTATAATAAGTTTACTGAGGGCAGAATGCAGGAAGCTATCGAACTGCACTTTAAAGTGTTTAACCTTAATACTAAAGTTTCCGGAAGCGGCGGCGTAAGCGCTGTTAAGGCTGCTGCAACAATTGCCGGATATTACGGCGGAGAACCAAGAAAACCATTAATGCCTCTGCCTGAAGAAAAGATTGAAGAAATAAGAAAGTACCTCAAGGGAGAGGGCCTGGTTTAAATGAAAAAAGTATTGCTTTCGCAGGAAATACATAAGGATGCAATAAGCTTTTTAAAGCAGAAAGGTTTTGAGCTTTTTACGGCTCCTTCGCCTGATGATGAGACAGTAAGGAAATATGCGGCTGATGCTGATGGGATAATAGTTCGCACTGCAACGAAATTAAGCCGTGAAACCATATTTGCAGCCGGCCAGCTCAAAGTAATTGCCCGTACAGGGGCAGGAGTGGACAATGTTGATGTTGCCGCGGCCACAGAGAAAAATATTCCCGTATGCAATACGCCTGCAGCAAACATAGACAGTGTTGCAGAACATGCAGTTGCATTTATCCTTGCGCTTTCCAAATATCTTTTTATGATGGACAAAGCCGTAAGGTCAGGAAATTTTTCAGTAAGAAACAGTTATATGCCAATGGACCTGGAAGATAAAACACTTGGGCTTTTGGGATTTGGTAAAATAGGAAGAAAGGCCGCTGGAATCTGCAGCAGCAGTTTTGGGATGAAGATAAAGTTTTTTGACCCATATCTGGGTGCCGACATTAAAGAAAATTTCCCTTTTGAAAAAGTTGATGAAATGGATGAGCTTTTTAAAGTTTCTGATTTCGTCAGCATTCATATACCTTTTACAAAAGAAAACTACCATATGATAGGATCTGAATTATTAAAAAAGATGAAGCCGGGCGCATTTCTTGTAAATACGTCAAGGGGAGGCATTATTGACGAGGCCGCTCTTGCTGAAGCGCTTTCTTTGGGAACAATTGCCGGAGCAGCGCTTGATGTTTTTGAAGATGAGCCGCCCAAACCGGATAACCCGCTGCTGAAAGCAGATAATGTTATTTTAACACCTCATTCGGCGGCGCTTACAAAGGAAAGTTCAAGAAGAATGGCAATGCACGCTGCACAGGGAGTGGCGGATGTCCTGGAAGGCAAAACTCCGCAATGGGTGTTTAACAGGGATAAAATCAAAATGTAACCTGGCAGGCAGGAACATTAGTGAATTTAATTTAAAGTTTTTTTAAAGTTTTCAAGAAAGCATAATTAGTTTTATATAAAGGAGAGAAAATGACAGAGCCGGGAATTGTTGACGCGATGCTTGTCAAAGCAAGAAAAGCGCAGGTCGCTTTTGAAAAGTTTAACCAGGAAGAAATCGACGCAGTAGTTAAGGAAGTAGCAAAAGTTGTTTTTGACAATGCAAAGGAACTCGCGCGCATGGCAGTTGATGAGACACGAATGGGCAACTATGAAGACAAACTCAAAAAGAAAGCAGGAAAGGCAAGAATACTCTGGCACAGTCTGAAAGGCAAAAAATCTGTGGGCATCATAGGCTATGATGAGACAAGCGGCATAGCTCTTGTCGCAAAACCCATGGGAGTTGTCGGAGCGGTCACGCCCTGCACAAACCCGGTCGTTACACCCATGTGCAATGCAATGTTTGCCCTTAAAGGAAGGAATGCCATAATAATTGCTCCACACCCGAGGGCAAAAAAATGCGGAAAATATGTTGTCGACCTTTTTAACGCTGCTCTTGCAAAAATTGGTGCGCCTGAAGGCCTTATACAGATAATAGATGAGCCTTCAATAGAACTTACAAACGAACTTATGAAAAAAGTTGACGTTGTTGTAGCCACAGGCGGCATGGCGATGGTCAAGTCGGCATACTCAAGCGGAAAACCCGCATTTGGAGTAGGGGTGGGCAATGTCCAGGTAATCATAGATGATGATGCAGATATTAAAGATGCAATTCCAAAAATAGTTACTGGCCGTGCTTTTGATAACGGTATAATATGTTCGGCAGAACAGACCGTCATGGTGCCTGAGGGAAAATATGAACAGGTGCTTGCTGAGTTTGAGAAAAATTTCTGCTACATTGTCAGAGACGAAAAAGAGAGAGATAAATTAAGGGAAGTAATCTTTGTAAATGGTGTTGCAAACAAGGACGTAATCGGCCAGTCTGCAGACAAAATTGCAAAACTTGCTGGGATTACGATACCGGAAAAGACAATGGTTATTGTTGTAACTGCCACAGGTATTGGTCCGGCAGATCTTTTATGCAAGGAAAAAATGTGTCCCGTTCTTTCAATACTGACATACAGGAACTTCAAGGAAGCTGTTGCTATTGCACAGGCCAATCTTAATTATGAAGGCAATGGCCACACTGTAACCATTCATTCAAATACCAGGGAAAATATTGAATATGCTGCCGGTATCTTAAGTGTCTCAAGGATTTTGATTAATCAGATATGCGCGACTTCAAACGGGGGAAGCTTTTTTAACGGGCTCGCCGCTACAACTACCCTTGGGTGTGGTTCATGGGGCAACAACAGCATTTCAGAAAATCTTGACTACAAGCATCTTATCAATATAAGCCGTATCGCATATTTTAAAAAAGATTCAAAAGTGCCTTCCGATGACGAACTTTGGGGTGATGTGTAATATGAAACTTTTGGAATATATGGGCAAAGAGCTGCTCTTAAACCATGGAATAACTGTCCAGAATGGTGTTGTGGTCAGCTCAGCAGAAGAAGTAAACCGGAAGGCGAAAGGCCTTAAGCCACCGTTTGTATTAAAGGTCCAGATACTTGCAGGCGGGCGAGGCAAGGCAGGCGGAATAAAATTTGCAGATGACATAAAAGGCGCAGAAGATATTTGCCGTGAGCTTCTTGGAAAAGAGATGAGAGGGTGCATTGTCAAAAAGATACTTATTGCTGAAAAGGTTGAAGTCAAAACCGAATGGTATTTAAGCATAATACTGGACAGGTTAAGCAAATGCCCGACTGTAATATTTTCAAGCCTTGGTGGAATAGACATTGAACAGACCGCAAAGACTGACCCCGGAAGGATAGTAAAAATTCCAATCAATCCCCTGATAGGAGTTAAGGATTATGTCGCTCGCTATATAATTGAGAGCAGCAGTATTGACGGAAAGCATATGGATGATTTAAACAGGATAATCGGCAATCTCTACAGGCTTTTTAATGAATATGACTGCACTCTGGCTGAGATAAACCCTCTGGCAATTGTGGACGGAGACACTTTAATGGCAATAGACTGTAAGGCTGATATTGATGACAGCTCGCTTTACAAGCATCCGGATATTTTGGAATTCAGAAATACCATAGATGAAAATCCGCTTACCACAGAGGCAAGAAACCATAATTTTCTCTATATTCCATTAAGCGACGAAGGCGACATAGCAGTAGCCAGCAATGGCTCCGGTATGCTTATGAGCTGTATTGACCTCATAACCAAAAATGGGATGAAAGCATGCGCAGCGCTTGACCTGGGAGGCGGCGCAACTTCTGAGCGCATAGCCCAGGCAGTAAGAACCATATTTAAAAACAAAGGTACGGATTATCTGTTTATATCGATCTTCGGAGGCATTACAAGGTGTGACGAGGTCGCAATGGGTGTAAAACTGGCTATCGAGGATGGCCTAAAAGACAAAACAGTAATACTGCGGCTTGAAGGAACCAACAAAGCCGAGGCGTTAAAAATAAGCCAAAGCATAGATGGCAATGTCATTGATGTAAAAAGTATCAGTGAAGGTGTAATAACTTTAAAGTCCGGGAGAAAAAACAGATGAGCATATTAATAGATGAAAAAACAAAACTTATAATACAGGGTATAACCGGCCGGGAAGGAACATTCCACGGACAGAGGATGCTTGAATACGGGACAAAAGTTGTAGCAGGTGTAACACCCGGCAAGGGTGGCAGTGAGGTTTTTGGAATACCGGTATACGACACGGTAAGGGAAGCTTATTTAAAAACAGGGGCAGATGCCAGCATTCTTTTCGTACCTCCGAAATTTACCGCTATCGGCGCTTTTGAGGCCTTGGACGCCGGCATACCTCTTGTAATTACCATTGCTGAACATGTCCCTGTACACGACATGATGTCTGTATATAATATTTCAAAATCAACCGGTTCAAGGGTTATAGGACCCAATTCTTTTGGTGTGATATCACCCGGAAAATCAAAAGCGGGCTTTATGCATGACAAGATCTTTATGCAGGGGTCGGTAGGAATAATGAGCCGTTCGGCAACCAACTGTTATGAGACTGTATTTCTTCTGACAAACAATGGAGTTGGGCAGTCCACCGTAATAGGAATCGGCGGGGATATGATTCCCGGCTCTGCCTTCATTGACTATCTTGGCATGTTTGAGGCTGACGAGCAGACTAAAGTTATTGTCCTTATTGGTGAGATAGGTGGAAGCGACGAAGAGGCAGCGGCCGCATTCATAAAAGAAAATGTAAAAAAGCCTGTTGTGGCACTTATTGCAGGTAAAAACGCTCCCCGAGGTACTTCCATGGGCCATGCAGGAGCCATTGTGTCTGCTGATGGAACCGGAAGCGCCCAAAACAAAGAGGAAAAGCTTGCATCTGCAGGGGTGCTTATTGCTGAAGGTACAGAACATATTGTGCAGATTATCAAAGACCTGAAATGTGTTTAACTCGTATTGGCACTAAAATATTTTATTAGTTTTATATCCGTGTGGATTGGGCACTTAAATATTTAAAAAAATTTCTGAATGTTCAGACAGTGTAGTTTAAGATTTTTATTCAGGTCCGGACAAGGGAAGTTTTCTAATAAAACAGCAAAGAAATAGTTAATATTAATAAATTTATACAAAAAACCAAAAACGAAATGGAATCAACTATGGACAAAATAAACAAAAGCTTTCTGGAAGATCTCCTGGGGACAATGCTAAGGATAAGGTACTTCGAGCTTGCAGTTGAGAAGAATTTCCAGCTTGGCCATATTTACGGTACTGCTCACCTTGGCATTGGCCAGGAGGCAGCATCAGCCGGTTCGATAGCGGCCCTAAAGGGAAATGACCTGATTACCAGCACACACAGGGGACATGGTCACTGCATTGCAAAAGGGGCCGATTTAAACCTGATGATGGCAGAAATATTCGGCCGTGCCACCGGCTACTGCAAAGGTAAAGGTGGCTCAATGCATATAGCAGATGTATCTGCAGGCAATCTTGGAGCAAACGGAATAGTGGGAGGAAGCGCAGGCATTGCAACAGGAGCGGCCCTTGCAGCAAAGAAGATGGCCACTGGCCAGATTGTAATATGCTTTTTAGGGGATGGTTCCTTAAATGAAGGCATATTTCACGAGTCAGCAAACATGGCCTCCATTTGGAAACTGCCTGTTATTTATTTTTGTGAAAACAATCAATATGGGATGGGCATGCCAATAAAGAAGGCGACTAATCTGGTAAAACTTTCTGACAGGGCAAAAGGCTACAATATGAAAGGGCTCACTGTGGATGGAAATGATGTAATGGCCGTATATGACAGTATGCTAAAAATTTCAGAAGATGTAAGAAATGGGCAGGGCCCGGTTCTTCTTGAAGCCCTCACATACAGGATAAGGGGACACTCACTGAGGGATGCACAGAGATACAGGCCTGAGGGTGAAGCTAAAAAGTGGCTCGCAGACTATTGTCCCATCGAGCGTTTTAAGAAATACCTCCTTTCGTCAGGGTATATAAGTCAGCCTGAAATAGATGTTCTCATAACAGCTATAAATAAAGAGGTGGACGCAGCGGTAAAATTTGCGCTCGAAAGCCCGTTTCTTGATGTGTCGAAAGTTGCTGAGGATGTTTATGCCTAAAGAAATAAATATAAAATATTTTAAGGCACAAAGAAAATTTTATTTAACAAATGGAATTATTTGTTAAATAAAACTGGTAAAAACAGATTGATTTATGATAATCAATAAACCTTTAAACATTAATTTTACGTAAAAATATTAAAAACAATTAATTTTTATAGAAAAAATAAATAAGCTTTGAGGGAAGATAATTATGAGAGAAATAAGTTATACGGAAGCGGTCAGGGAGACTATAAGGCAGCAAATGCTGGCAGATGATAAAGTTTTTTTAATTGGTGAAGATGTAGGGCTTTACGGAGGCGCATTCGGAGTCAGTATCGGCCTTGTTGCAGAATTTGGGGAAGATAAAATAATGGATACTCCAATATCGGAACAGGGGATAGTAGGCGTTGCAATAGGCGCCGCACTGCTTGGCATGAGGCCCATAGTAGAGATGATGTTTTCAGATTTTACCATGCTGCCCTTGGAGCAGATTGCAAACCAGGCGGGCAAGATGAGGTATATGTTTGGAGGAAAAGCCAAAGTTCCCATGGTTATAAGAACACCGGGCGGCGGCGGGATTGGTATTGCTGCTCAGCATTCACAAAGTATTGAGGGAATTTTTTTAGGGTTGCCAGGTATCAAAATAGTGATTCCTTCAACTCCTTATGATGTAAAAGGGCTTTTGGCTGCGTCAATAAAAGATGACAATCCTGTCCTTTTTTTTGAACATAAATTGCTTTACCCGATAAAAGGGCAGGTTCCAGAAGAGAGTTATGAAATACCTCTGGGTGTTGCAGACATTAAACGGCAGGGAAAGGACCTAACAGTAATTGCGACATCATTTATGGTTCAAAAAGCCTTAAAAGTTGCAGAAAAACTTTCAGGTGAGGGCATCAGTATAGAAGTGGTAGATCCGAGGACCATTAAACCCCTTGATATTGATTTAATAGCTTCATCAGTTAAAAAAACAGGCAGGGCGGTGCTTGTGGAAGAAGCATGTTACACAGGGGGCTTTACATGTTTTCTGGCATCGGAAATATATAAAAATTGCTTTGATTTTCTTGATGCGCCGATTGAAAGAGTGGCAAGCCTTGACTGCCCGATACCATATGAGCACAATCTTGAAAACGCAGTAATTCCTGATGAAAAAAAGATTGAAGATGCTGTAAAAAAGGTTTTGGGTATCATAAAATAAATAAAAGTGAGGAAAAGTGTTTGATTTAAAAGGTAAATATGCAATTGTCACCGGTGCATCGGGAGGAATAGGTGCTGCAACAGCACTGGCAATTGCGAGGGAAGGTGCTTGCGGTGTGATAATTGCTGACATTGACCAAAAACATGCCGAAAGCACTGCAACTGCGATAACAGGCGAAACCGGGGTCAGGTGTGAATTTGTTGAAACAAATATCGGAAAGAGTGAAGATATTGAAAAACTATTCAGGACGGCCATCGATTATTTTGGGCAGCTGGATATTCTTGTGAATTGTGCCGGCATCTGTAACACTTTTTCCATAGAAGAAATAGATGAGAGACAATGGGACAGGCTGATGTCAATTAATTTAAGAGGCACATACCTGTGCTGCAGAGAAGCTTACGGGATAATGAAAAAACAGGGAAGCGGAAAAATAGTTAATGTTTCTTCAGTCTCGGGCAGAATCGGAGGGATCGCTACAGGGGTCGACTACGCCACCTCAAAGGGAGCAATCGTGGCCCTGACCATGTCATTTGCAAAGGCCGCAGGTCCATATGGAGTGAATGTCAATGCTGTTGCTCCGGGATTTATTGATACAGAGATGACCAAGGGGTTCACCCATTTTAATCCGGAGGCTGTACCGTTAAGGCGCCCAGGCAAACCGGAGGATGTTGCAGATGTTATTACTTTTCTGGCATGTGAAAAGTCAAGGTATATAACCGGTGTGACACTGGATGTAAACGGCGGCCAGTATATGGGGTGATTTTATTTATAGCTGATTGCTCTCTGTGTACAGTATTTTACACATTCCGGTTCTCCCCCGCAGAGATCGCATACAATGGCAAGGTTATGTTCAGGGTGTATTTTAATGGCTTTATATGGGCATGCATCAGAGCATAGTCCGCATCCTATGCATTCCTCTGAATCGACCATAATAACTCCGGTTTTTCCATCAAGATATAGGGCATGCAGAGGACATGCGTCAAGGCAAGATTCATCTTCACAAAAACCGCACGCAACCGGCGCATAACTGCTTTCCTGGGGATTGTTTTTGATTTTGATCATTGATAATCTGCCGGATGCGCCCTGGCTGTCATGAGCAAGAGAGCAGGCCATTTCACAGATCCTGCACCCACTGCACATTTCTGAGTCAATGACTAATGTTTTTTTATCAACCATGATAACTCCTTAAAAAAATTTCCAAAGAATACCAACTTTCCGTTTTTTCAACCAACTCTCAATATGATTCTAATCAACCAATCATATCCAGGTATGCGATTTCCTTACAGGTATCATGAATGAAAATTTCAGCCTGTAATAATTGTATTACCATGATAACAGGCAGATGTTAAGAAAATACAATATTATATTAATGTATTGTAAAATTTGCCGGTTCCTGATGATAAATAATCATTCTCTAATTATATTTTGTTAATCAAATGTAAAAAGTTAAAAGCAAAGGGAAAGCCTGTTAGCAGCAGCACTCTCCATTGTTTTTTCTGATATTTAATACTGCAGTTGCACACCCCACACCTTTGCATACTGAAATTGCATTAAAGGCGCAATTATTTAAACACGCGCCGCATTCCATGCATGAATCCAAATTCTTTATCAGAGCTTTCCCTCCCACAACCTCAATAACATCATGAGGGCAGACATCCACACAGACTCCGCATCCTGTGCACTTACAGCAATTTATATTCAGGCTGGCTACATTTTTGAGATATTTAAGCTCCACTCTTATCCTTAAAATTTAACACTTACCCCGGTTCAGGTATTTTTAAATTAAAACCCCGGACGTTTCCAATAACAGATATTTTGACAAATCATTTTATTATATATGTATAATATATTATAACAAATATAATAAATATTGTCACTTTAAATTTTAAAATCCTATTAACAACCTTAAAATATGAAACAATAGTATTTATGTTTTCGAATATTCTATCTGATTGCTGGCAATAATGATACCGCCGATTTGGTTTCTCTGGGGTAAAACCTTCCATAAATGGAACATGTCTGGTTTGTACCCGGCTAATGATCAGGATTTTTAAAAAGACTGCTGCATTGGGCTGGGATTAGTTAAAGTTAATGCATTTTTAAATAAGTTCTGCCAGATTAACTGCCTGACAGTAACAAATTGATTTTACAGAAGTTTAAACGGCAAACATGGGATATAGTTTTGTAAAAAGAGTTTCTGCACGCATACAGAAACTCTAAAAAGAAGGCGGTGTGGTCGGCAGGGTAGCGCTGTTGATCCCCTCGCAAGTGAGGTTAGACACGGTCAGGTTGCCGCTGCCATCGAGGCTGAAAGTCCAAATGGTATCATAGTCGGTTTCCGGCCAGGAAGTGTTGGGAGGCACAGAGGGAGCATCGGAAACGTTGGCAAAATAGAGATTGACTAAAGACTGCGCTATCAGGGGAATACGATTGTGTTCCCATGAAATGAGCAGCGTCTTATTGCTGAACTGCCCGCCGACAAAAAAGAAGTTCACGGCGTCTCTGCTGCTTTGTTCCTGGGACTGTGGTGTTTTCCCTGGGACACCCCAATAGAATTCGCTGGCCACACAGAAGGGGATGCCATTGGCGATGGCATATGGAGCAACGGTCTGCGAGGTCCTGACGTAAGAATAGGTTTTAATGTCCGGATTGGTGCTCTCGGGCTCTCCTGATTTGATTTGGGCAGGGTCAACCGCGTAAACCAAATCGGGAGTCTTGATCTTTCCGGCCAGTGCGGCTGGCAGGTATAGTGCCCGCCAGTTGCCAGACATTGTCAAATTGCCGTCATCCCACGCTTGGTTGGGGTGAGCTTCTCCATGGCGAATAAAGTAAACCGTCTGATTGGTGTTTATCCCTGAAGGCAGCGAATAACCGCTATGCTCCGAAGGTTTGGTCTCGAATGCCGGCTGATTACTGCTGGGTGAGTCTTGCCAGGCAGGATTCAGCACCGGGTATGAAGTACCCGGATTAATCTGGGTATCATATGTGTTCAGGACAGTAGCGCCAACCGGCGTAACAGCGAGAACATACAATTTATTGGGCCCCTCCCAATCATCAGGAACTGCATATTCGTAAGAGTTGAGTGACTTCAAATTATTAAGCAGCTTCTCAAAAGTCTCAAATGGCAGCGCAAAAACAAAGTATCCGCCTTTCTTTTGCGAAATAATTCCATTGACCAGGGCCTCGTTGTCCCCACCATTATCAGCAAAATCAATTCCCTGACAATTTGGGGGATAAGCTGGTGGCGTGGCCGCGGTCTTTGGTACCGAGGCAAGACTATAGGAGACGTTTACAGGAAAACTATTAGCGACAAGGGCCTGGGGAGCATTTTCGCTGTACTCGTTAAGCATCGCAAACTGTTCGACGATCTCCAACGGCACCATATCGGGATAACCCCCCTGCATGCGGGTGGCCGGTTCCAGCGCATAGATACCGTTGACATTTGCCGAGTTAAGAAGATTGGTGTGCAGATAGGTTGCCAACTTTAGAGCTCGCTGCAAACCCTGATTAGTGAGATTGGTGGTGCCGGGGTTTATATCGCCGGCATTATGTTCAAGGTCCGGAGTGACCACAAAAATCAGATTCATATCAGTCGGACTGAGTGCGGGGGGAGGGGGTGCTTCGTAGCTGCTGCCTACCGAAGAGTTAACAGCACAGCCCGATATTGCAAGGGACAGGATGATTGCAACAGCAAAAATCAATCTGAGATTCAACCTGCGAAAAATAGTTGACATTCCACCTCTTAAAGACACTAACCTGAGTATATTCCGCATAAGAGCCTCATTTTCTACTAGTGTTCCTTACCATCCAACCAACCTCAGAACATGTAACTTACTTTTATTATAAACATTAATACCAACATTGTAAATATAATTATTTAATAATTGTTTTTAATAAATAAGTGATTACTTTGGTATTCTTTCTCAGGCAGTAAGAGAGCCCAAAAAATTAATGCTTTTTAGAAGATGGAAAAGTAGACGAGAAGCCTGATTACAAGTAATGCTGCTCCCACTGACAAAGCGCTTATGAAGTACGGCATAGTTATTTTCATTTCTTTCTTAACACCTGAAAGGCTGGTATATGTTGAGGACCCTGTAAAGTTAAGTGCAAAAAATGTTGAAATTGCAGGTATTATCATTAGATATGCCAGAGTAAGCAGTAAAAACGACAGCCAGCTTCTGCCCAGGTATAATTTCAGCAAATCTAAATAAGATACTCCAACGATTTTAGCGGATGCAGTGTTTATACCATTTGATATTATATTCTGCGGAAGTAAATTCCATACAGTCATTACAAACACCCAGACAATACCGGAAAAAAAACCTTTCAGGGAAAAGGCCCTGCCAGGTATCCACGGCAGAAATACTGGAACAATAATGCTTGCCATTACAAATGCTCCTGAAAATGCCACAGTGTCTCTTAAATTAATAAAATCCACCCCGGTGAATTTAAAAACTATGTAGGCAGCTATTATTGCAAGGATATATCTAAGCGTTCCTACAAACTCTAATGGCACAAGAACTGCCCTGTCTTTTATTCCAAAGTTTACGGCGCGCATTTCTTTTGTGGCCTTCATGCCATTATTTAAAAATCTGCCGATATCCTGCGCAAGTACGGGGCCGAAAATCACCCTGTATCCTGATAATTTTAAAACTTCATGCGCAGAAACTCCTGTTGCAGCCAGTTGCGGGATTATTAAATTCCTGTGGCTGATGATCTGTCCTAATTTGAATTCTTTTATTTTACTTATAATCTCGCCGGTGCCAAAAGTACCTTTGCCTGCGGCACACCAGACGTTTATACCTTTGGTATCCAGCACCAATATCCATGCATCCATACCATCAAGGCAGCTTCTAAGGCTATCGAAACTTAATTTGTAATTTGCGCTGACAAAAACATGAGAGTTACTGTCAGGATTACCGGTGCAATATATGCCGGGTTTGATTTTATAGTTATTTCTATTTATGCCGAGGCGAACGCGCCATAAACCCAGGGTATCCTTAAAAGTAAGCTTTGTAGTAGTTTTATATACAGTCAGATCGGAAATATTCATTTCCCAAGTATAATAGTTTTGCTTTCAAATTACATGAAGTTTTCACAAATATTGCTAAGTTCTTCCAACGAAAATACCGGACCGTCCACACAGACAAATTTTTCACCAATGTTGCACCTTCCGCATTTGCCTATGCCGCATTTCATTCTTCTTTCAAGAGTTGTATATATTGCCGAATCATCAAAGCCAAGTTTTTTTAATGTTTCAACAGTAAATTTAATCATTATCGGCGGTCCGCATATCACTGCTATTGTATCCACATGCGAAGGGTTGATCCTTTCAAGCACATCAGGGCACAGCCCTACTTCTTTGTCCCAGCCGTAACAGACATTATCTATTGTCTGTATGACCTCAATATCGCCACCGGATTTCCCCCAGCCTTCTGTATCCTGCTTGAAGCATGCATCTTCCGGGGTTTTTGAGGCATAAAGCAATGTAAGTTTTTTAAAATCCTTTCTGTGTTCAAGCATATAAAGGATAAGCGGCCTCAAAGGCGCAAGCCCAATGCCGCCGCCGACAAAAAGTATATTCTTGCCCTCCATGCGCTTATATGGAAACCAGTTGCCCAGCGGTGCCCTGATACCGACTTTGTCGCCCTCGCTTAAGTTATGAATGGCTATGGTGTTGACCCCGGCCTTCATGACTGAAAACTGCAGGTAATCTTTTTGGGACGCAGAAGAATTTATTACAAATGTAGATTCTCCGAAGCCGAATACAGATAACTGACCAACCTGGCCCGGTTCAAACTTAAGGTTTTTCATGGCATTTTCATCATCCAGGGAAACCTGAAGTGAGATGATATTCGGAGTTTCTTCAATTATTTTCTTTATTGTCGCCGATTCAGGCAAAAGCAAGTTTTTTAACTCTTTCATATATTTCTTTGTTTATCAGAAAAATTTATAATTATATCCCTGATGTCCATCCCGACAGGACATACTTCAATACATCTTCCGCAGCCGACACAATACAGCATTTTATTTCTTTTATAAAAATAATTAAACTTGCAATTCATCTTGTTTCGGTATCTCTGGAACACCTGGCTTCTTGGATTATGCCCGCTTGCCTCCAGTGTATAATTATAATTGGTGCAGAAATCCCAGCATCTGTATCTTTCCCCGCTCATGTCGTATGTCTCGTCGCCAATGCTGTAGCACACGCAGGTCGGACAGACATAGGTGCAGGCCGCACAGCTTACACATTTGTCAGAAATCTTTTGCCAGGCCTTGCTATTGCTGAAATCTTTTTCCATTTCTTCCCCCAAAAGCAGTCCATCAGCATTTTTGATCCAGCTACTGAATTTTTCCATTGAAGCAGACTTTATCTGTTCGATTTTATCAGCCACATTTTTGTCAAAATCGATCTCATTAAAAAACTCCCCATAGTCTTCCAGAATTTTTCCTGCACCGCCGTCTTTATTTATTTTCAACACAGCAAGGAAATCTCCCAGATCGATAAAGCCTATATCAGAGTACTCAAAATCAAATGGGTTCCCCTTGACTGCCGGACAGAAACATTCCGGAAAAATAATACTGCAGCCTATGGATATTAAAATACTGCCTTCTCTTTTGCCGGAATAATAAACATCAGTTTTTTCATTTTCATCAAAAACCATGTCCAGACTTCTTATGCCCTTTGCGTCACAGGGCTTTAAACCAAATATGAGTTTCTGCCTTGAGGGTGCACTTTTATTTACCGATTTGTCATCTATTTTTATATTGGTTATATCAGGCTTTTGGATATCCTTTAAGTATTCAAATTCAAACAGTGTTTCTGTAGATGGAAAAAAGATTGATTTTGGGCTTTTACCTGTTTTTTCTTTAAGATTTATGGTGAGTTTTGCGCTATTTGGTTCTGAGAGTGCGTCAAATTGCATGAATTCCACAGCAGCCACATCTGCATCCCGGAGGGGCAGGTAAACATCAAAACTTTTGGAAAGTTTTTCAAGAAAAGGCCTTAAATTTTCCTTTTTTAAAATATTTATCTTGTCCATTAAAACAGTTCTTCTTCCTTAATATTTTTCTCAACATTCTTAAATGTAAGCAGGGGAGGCTTAGCACCAGTGTCCATTCCCGGTACAAAATCAAAAAGCCTTAAAATGTCCTTGTTGACTTTCTTCATCATGGTCACAATTGGAATATTTGCCGGGCACGCTCTTTCGCATTCACCGCATTCAGTACATCTGCCTGCAAGATGGAAAACTCTTATCTGCTGGAAAAACTTTCCTTCAGCAGAATCAATTTTCTGGGATTGCCAGTGAGGTATATCAAGCTGGGCGATACATCTGTCCCTGCACACTTCAAGGGGGCAGACATTTCTGCACGCATAGCATCTGATGCATCTGCTAAACTGCTTTTCCCAGAAAGCATGGACCTCCGCCACATCACGGTTTTCAAATTCCTCAACCAAAGCATAGTTGTCCCGCTGGGTAATACTTGGTTTTTCACTATTTTCTATAAGTTCATCAAAGTATGGCGGATTATCTGAAATACTGCAGCTGTAGCACTTGTCAGCATAAAGGCTGGAAAGCTCAAGATTTATTGTTTCGCTGGCAGTCACAGCCTCAACATTATTTTCTTTTACAGTTACAGAGATTATTTTCAGGCCACAGGCCTGTTTTTGTATTTTTTTAAAATCAATTACTCCGCTGCATCCGGTGACGATAGCGCAAACCTTTTCTTTTGGCAGCAACCCTTCAGAAATCAGCTGTACAATTGATTTTACATCGCATGGTTTTAAGACGATGCCAATTTTTCCCCTATCCTTATACTCCTCTGCCTTAAAATATGCATAGGAAGCAAGATTGTTTATGCAGAAACTGTTGAAGACAAACTTTTCCACATCTTTTTTTTCGGTAACAAAACAGGGGCTCACCCTGCCTGGGAGCCTGCCGGAACTGTAGCCGATTACAAGGCCGAGGTCGTCAAAAATATCCCGAACCTTGTTTTTTAACCGTATTTCAATATCATTATCTGAGTTTAGAATTTCTTTATCTTGTTTTTCCATAGTGTTCTTTGACCGTTCCAACCCTTTACCGGACTTTTTAATACTTTAATCAGGCTTTTGGATTTTGCTATCGTATTTTTTCATATCGCTATTGTGCCGTTCCATATCTTTACAGGATCTTTTAATATGTTAACCTTACTATTAAAATTTGTTATGGAGTTTTTCATACAACAGTTTGACTTTTTAATATTCCTGTCAGCATGCATGACTATTTCTATTTCTTTATCTGTCTTATTATATTTACAAAACTAATTACGACCCTCTGCCACTTCTGGCCCTCTGACGCAGAAACCCACTGGTACGAAAATCTTCTTTTGTCTATTCCTATAATGGGCAGATACTCCTTTAATATCTCAAGCCTTCGCCTTGCATAAAAGTTTCCCTCTGAAAAATGGCAGTCATTCGGATGGCACCCTGAGACGAGCACACCATCTGCCCCACCCTTGAAGGCTTTGAGCACAAAAAGCGGGTTAACCCTGCCGCTGCAAGGTACCCTTATTATCCTTATGTCTTCAGGCTGGCGAAGCCTTGCAGTTCCCGCGGCGTCGGCCCCGGCGTAAGAGCACCACTCGCAAAGGAATGCCACTATTTTTACTTTTTTTTCAGTTTTTGCATCCTGTGATTTTGTATCTTCTGCTACAGTTTCCAATTCGTTAATTTCCATGTTTCTGCTAATTATTTAAGATTTTTTTAAAAAATTGAAAAAGCCTTTAATTCTTCCAGTATCATCTCATCATTAAAACCGTTTAAGGCGATTGCATCAATAGGACATGTTGCTTCGCAGATACCGCATCCTTTGCACACTGACTCCAGGACCTGTACAACTTTCCTGTCTTTTAATTTAAATTCTTCAATGGCGCTGAATGGGCAGACCATCAGGCACTTGTTGCACCCGATGCATCTTGTCCTGTCGACCGCCGCCACTATCGGGTTTGAAAGAAGTTTATCCTTGGACATCAGTCCAAGCACTTTGGCAGCTGTGGCGCTGCCCTGCGCAACGCTGTCTGGAATATCTTTGGGGGACTGACAGGCACCCGCAAGGAAAATACCGGAAGTATTTGTTTCTATTGGCCTTAATTTTGGATGGCTCTCAGTGTAAAAACCGAAGGGCCCGGATGTGATATTCAGCACTTCCGCCAGTTGTTTTGCACCGCGGGAGGGTATCATGGCAGGCGCAAGGACAACTAAGTCCGCCTCGATCTCCATCGGCATGCTTAACAGAGTGTCAACACCCCTTACAATAACTTTATCTCCCTTTTTGTACAACTTGGAGACTTTGCCCCTGATATATTGTGTGCCATAATCCTTGGCCCTTATTATAAATTCATCATAATCTTTGCCGGGAGATCTTATGTCAGTATAAAAAATAATTGAGTTTGAATGCGGCATATGTTCTTTGGTCAGTATTGACTGTTTGGCAAGATACATGCAGCAGGCACCTGAGCAGTATGGCATTCCTTTTGACTTGTCTCTTGAGCCCACGCATGATAAAAAGACCACGGTTTTGGGTTCTTTTTTGTCTGAGGGCCTTAAAATATGTCCTCCCGTGGGTCCTGATGCGCACATGAGCCTTTCGTACTGCATTGCAGAGATGACATCTTCAATTTTACCGCCGCCGTATTCTTCAAATACATCAGTATTAAATATCTCTGTGCCTGTAGCGGCCACTATCGCACCGACCTGCCTTATGACAGTCTCCTGCCGGTGGCTGTAGTCAATGGCGTGAGCCCCGCATACTGCAAAGCACTGCTGGCAGTCCGAGCAGATGCCGCAGTTTAAGCACCTGTCTGCTTCACGCATGGCCTGTTCTTCTGAAAAGGCAGTGACAACTTCATTAAAATTATTCTTCCTGGCTACTGAGTGAATTTTAGCTGCATGACTGCGTCCGGATTTTTCAAACTGTCCAAGTTCTTCTTCTGAGAATATTTCTTCGGCCTTAAGCCTCTTTTCGCTTTCGTATTCTTTTACTACTGCACTCTCGATTTCAGCTATTTCTTTTCCCTCAATAAAGCTCATTATGGTTTTGGCTGCAAGTTTGCCATGCCCAATGGCCTCTGTCACTGTTGATGGACCAAGAACCATGTCACCACCGGCAAAAATGCCGGTTTTATCAACAAGAAGTATCCTGCTGTTTTCAAGCTTTACTGATTTATCCCGTAAAAGTTCAAAAGGTCTGGAACCCAGAGTAAGGTATGAAGTATCCGGTTCCTGGCCAATTGCCAGGATGACTGTGTCTGCCTTCACTTCATATTCACTGCCGTCTATCGGCACGGGCCTTCTTCTTCCACTTGCGTCAGGTTCGCCAAGCCCGTTTTTAATAAGTTTTAAGGAGGCAACTTTGCCATCTCTGCCAAGTATTTCAACAGGTGCAGTAAGATAATTTATCTTTATTCCTTCCGCGAGGGCGTCTTCTATTTCTTCCTCAAGAGCCGGCATTTCCTCGTGGCTTCTTCTGTAGAAAATCTCCACACTTTCGGCTCCAAGCCGCAGAGCCGTCCTTGATGAATCGATGGCTGCATTTCCTCCCCCTATTACTGCAACATTGCCGCCAAGTCCGCTGATTTTTGAAAGTTTGAAATCCCTAAGGAAATCTACACCTGATAATACTCCGCCAAGATTATCCCCGGCTATTTTTACCGGGGAGTTTTTTCCGGCTCCGGTTGCAAGAAATACTGCTGAGAAACCTTCAGTATTGATAAGCTTTAAAATCGCATCAGTATCTTTTACAGGGGCATTAGTTTCTATTTTTACGCCCATCCTTTTTATAAGCTCTATCTCGTTGTCCAGGATCTTTGCCGGCAGCCTGTAATCAGGAATCCCGGTTTTAAGCATTCCCCCCGGAAAAGGAAGAGCCTCAAGGATTTTGACTTCATACCCTTCCTGCGAAAGGAAATATGCAGCAGTCAGTCCGGCGGGCCCGGAGCCTATGATTGCGACTTTTTTGCCATTCTTTTCTTTCATATCTGGAAGAGGTATTTCATCAAGCTGCATCTGATAATCAGCTATAAATCTTTTAAGGTCCATTATTGCTATCGGCTCGTCAACAAGGCTTCTTGCGCAGTTGGACTCGCAGGGATGCGTGCAAACCCTGCCGCAGATAGATGGAAAGGGATTTTCTTTCCTGTGAAGTTTTAATGCTTCAAGGTATTTTTTCTCTCTTATCAGGGCGATATAGCCCTGAGCGGGCACATCTGCCGGACAGCTTGACCTGCATGGGGCTTTCCCCCGCTTGTTTATAAAATATGATGCAGGGACAGCCTGGGTAAAAAGCTTGGATATGGCTGTTCTTTTTGTAAGTCCAGTTTCAAAAGTGTTTGGTATTTTTACCGGGCAGACTTTTTCACAATCTCCGCAGGATGTGCAGTCTTTTGTTACAAACCTTGGTTTTTTTTCTATTGATACCGTAAAGTTTCCGATTGAACCTTCTACTTTTACAACTTCAGATAATGTCATAATCTCAATGTTTTCATGCATTCCGACATCCACCATTCTCGGTGAAAGTATGCACGCTGAGCAGTCAATTGTAGGAAACGTTTTGTCCAGCTGCGCCATCCTGCCGCCAATGGAAGCTTCTTTTTCTACCAGTATTACTTTTTTGCCGCCATTTGCTATGTCAAGTGCGGCCTGAATGCCTGCAATACCGCCGCCGATTACCAAAACATTTTTATTAAGGTCAAAATACTTCGGGTAAAGCTCCCTGTTCCTGTTGACTTTGGCCACTGCAATACGGATAATCTCGATTGCTTTCTCAGTTGCATTTTCCCTGTTATCATGTATCCAGGAGTCCTGTTCTCTTATGTTTGCCATTTCAAACAGATACGGATTTAACCCCACCGTTTCCACGGCTCTCATGAAGGTATTTCCATGGACACGGGGAGAGCAGGAGGCTACAATTACCCTGTTTAAATTATGCTCGCTGATTGCTTTCTTTATCTGGGTCTGTCCGGGATCTGAGCAGGTGTACAGATTAGTTTGTGTAAATACTACACCCGGAAATCTTAATACTTCCTGTGCAACCTTTTCCACATCTACAGTTGCTGCAATATTTGAACCGCAATAGCATACAAAAACACCGATTCGCAATTTTAAAGCTCCATTTCTTTTGCCGCTGTTTTATTTATATTAGGACTTTTTATCTTAATCCGGATTTTTAATTTATGACCGGATTTTATAATTAATATACAGACTTTTTTATTTACACCAGTACTTTATTATTTATACCCGACTTTATAATACGTACCCGAACCTGTTGATATGCTCCTTATTATTTAATCTATACCCGAACTTTTTTATTAATATCCGGCATTACAAAAAGCCTGTCTACCATCATATCCCTGTATGACAGGCCCAGAGCCATTCCGAGGACCTGGGAAATATAATAGACAGGTATCTTATAATTGGTTTTATATAATTTGTTTATCTGCCTCTGCCTCATGTCAAGGTTCTGCTGGCACAATGGACAACACACAATGATACAGTTTGCACCTGCTTCAATTGCAGTATCCAGGATTTTTTTACTGAGCTTAAGAACGATATTTTTATAAGTAAGAGACAGAATAGCGCCGCAGCATTCAGTCTTGAAACTGAAATCCCTGCACCTGATATCGGCCGATTCCAGAACTCTTTCCATCGCAGTGGGGTTTTCCATGGAATCAAACCTTGGTACATAATCTGTCCTGAAAAGGACGCAACCGTAATAACAGACAGGGCGCATATTTTCCAGAATGCTCTTTTCTGGTTCTTTTACACTATTTTTCAGTTCCAGGTATTTCTCTCTTACAAGCGCATTATTATTCAACAGATATTCTGCAATTGAATATATCCTGAAATTAAATTTGTCATCTTTATCCGCACCGATTCCTTTGAATTTTTCAATTATCCGTCCCCTTTTTTCAAGAATGACCTTTTCTGACCGGCTGTCTTTATTTATGTGGGCGACTTCTACTCCATTTAGTATATTTGCAGCCTCGTAGAGCTTGCAGTAGCATGAAACACAAGGGCTAAGTATTTCATCAAAACCGTTTTTTTTGGCCAAAAATAGGTTTCTTGCTGAAAGGTCTACAGTCATGTCTTTGCTGACATTGTGGGCCGGAGTGGTTCCGCAGCAGTTCCAGTCAGGTATTTCCTCCAGAGTGATTCCCAGGACCTCCATCAGTTTCCTGACTGATACATTAAAATCAATTGCCGTTGACTCAAGGGAGCAGCCGGGATAATAGGATATTTTTTTTACTTCCATTTTTTAAAGGTATTCTTTTACTATTGCTGATACTTCTTTTCTTTTTTTGGTCCACACGGGCAAAATCCTGATTTTTCTTTTCCATAAAATTGCAGGAATCAAATCAAAATCATTGAAAAATTTCCTGTTTAGGATATTTAAGGTGAGTATAAGCAGTGGCTCGTAACTTCGGCCAAGTTTTTCTATTATCTTAAGGAAAATCAGGTAAAAATTTCCAATCTTCTTTAACTTAAATTGTCTGTGCTGCCAGCTTTTGATCCTTAAAAAATTCATTACTGCAGCAATATCAACTTCCTGGGGACAGCGCGAGCTGCATATTTCGCAGGATACGCAAAGGTAGACCGAATTGGTATTTAAGATTTCATCGATTTTATTAATCTGAATTAGCCTTATAACCTCATTTGGCTGCCAGTCATAAACATCAGAGAGGGGACAGCCTGCAGTGCATTTGCCGCACTGGTAACAATAGTGGATATTGGGTTCCACTTTTGTAAGAAGATCATTTCTGATACT
>CAYZUS010000021.1:24122-33854 GCA_964481885.1 uncultured Actinomycetota bacterium
TTAATGTTTAACTTATTAATACTAGTGAATTAGTAGTATATATAAATAAAGTAATAAATGCAACAAGAATTACAAAATTTAAAACAAAATAATTATCTCTGGCCGGTTTTGAGGCATTTTTTACCCCGACTGAGAAGTTTCAAACAGATTTTTAAAAAGAAATAGTTGTTTTTGGAGGTTTGAACAATTTGATTCTGTGTATATAAAAAACTGTTCCAGGCTGGTCCTCATTGAGAAGAGGCGTCCTTGTAACTTTTAATTAGCACCATTATTAATATATCAAATGTGTCAGCAAGGACTTTTGCTGTGCCACTTTGGCTGGGCAAGATTATCAATAGCAAGAACTTTTAAAATAAAAGTAACAATAATGTACAAATAAATCCAAAAAATTTTTATTCTTCATAAAAAGTAATCCCTATTCCAGTTCCTACATGGGTACCAATTATAATTCCTATTTTTAATTTCATTATCTCTTTTGGATTGTAGAACGCTCTTATTTCTGCCTCTACTTCCTCTACATCCTCTGTTGCATTTGCATCTGACAGTGCTACGATAAGGTTTTTATTTCCTGAAATAAAATTTCCCATAGATTTAACTGCTATTCTTTTTGCTTTATTCCATCCCCTCACAGCCTTATAAATCCCAATATGGCCATCCGGAGTCAATGTTAGTATTGGCTTTATATCAAGAAGGGAAGCCACAGTGCCCATGGCCTTACCTATACGTCCACCTCTTTTTAGATTTTCTAAGTTTTTTGGAAGTATAAATGCCTTAACTTTTTTAATCATCTCATAAACTTTTGCTACTATCTCTTCTTTTGGAATATTATCATTACTCATCTGGGCAGCTTTTAAGACTATTAGCCCTAAGGGTGCATGGGCAGCAAGGCTGTCTATAATGGTAATGTCTTTTCCAGAGAAATACTTTTTAGCAAGTAAGGCAGAATTTATAGCGCCAGAAAGTTTATTGCTGATATGTATGGATATAATACTATTATGGGTTTTTAAAAGCTTTCGGTATAATTTTATATATTCGCCTGTTGAAGGTTGGGAAGTAGTTGGAAATACATCAGAATCTTTTAATTTGATAAAGAAATCTTCTATAGTAAGACTCTTTCCGTCATCCATGAATTCCTCCTGACCAAAATATAGAATAAGAGGTATCACATTTATATTATATTTACTAATTAGTTCTGCCGGAAGATCTGAAGTACTGTCAGTTACAATTGCTATTTTAGGCATTCAATTATCTTTCCTGCTTCCCAACCAAAATTTTTTCCAGTCTTCCTTACATGTCAAAAATACGATAAAAATATAAAGACAGGTGATAAAACTTCCAAGTGTCATAATAAGGATTACCCAAACAATAGATCGCCACACTGATCTTTCTCTATAGAATACCCAGAAGCTAAAGATTATAAACATTATATATACATCAATAAGGGATATCTGTCCCCAAAGCAGTGAAGTCAATATACTACCCTCAGATATAAAAGTACCGGTAGCCAAGCCATATACAAGCAGGGCTCCAAAACCAATAGCTCCTATTAATGATATTACTTTGCCTATCTTCATATTTACTCTCTTTTTATAATAATATTATTTATAAATTATTTATTTTTTTACATCTTTTGCAAAAAAGATACAAACGCTATTCCAAGCTATATTGTCATCGATTCGTTTTACTGCCTGCACCCTTATTCATAAATCTGGTCTTATGTATATGATTACAAGAGTTAATACTTCCTGAAAAATAAAATAGTCCAAATAGTAGCATCGAGAACTGCTGTATGAAGGAAGAATAATGAACTTCCGATCAGTGCCAGCCAGTAAGTCCAATCAACTACTTTTGGACTAACTGTTGCAAGACTTATAACCAGTAAAAGTGAACCGATAGCGGTAAGTATTAATACAGTGCGGATTCCTATCTCAAAAACTGTGCTGGGATTATCAACCATCCTTATAGTAAGTGTCATCCACAATGCTGATGGAATAAGGATTAATAGATATACTACTGTAAATATCCAGAATTTTGCTCCAGGCCAGACAGTAACAGAAGAAGCGTCAAGCTTGAAGAATATATAGTAGGTTGAAGCCAGAAAGGCTACTGCCGATACAAACATCCCCAGTGTGTATAGAGGAATTAAATTCTTTGAGACTCCACCCCATAATGCTTGAGCGCCATTCGGGTTCTTAACTGCACCGATAACATAGCTTGCAACTACACCTATGCCTCCAAGAACAACTATAATGCCAGTAATAATTTTCCAATTAAGCATTTTAACCTCCTAAACTAGTTGTATAGAAAATATATTATAAATAATCAAGTATTATGAATTAAACTTTTTTCTACTTGTATTTGTAAATTATTAAAATATCAGAATATGCTAACATAATGATTTTAATAAAACCAATTAAAATTTTTCTATTTTAAAAGAACATATTCTAAAAGGATGAGTTACAACGGATTTTTTTATTAATACTTGGATTTTTTTGACAGTGGCTTGCCAGACAGGATTCGAACCGGAGTTAATCAATATATATTTTGTAAGAATTAGAGATCAGTCACCGGAATGGTTTTTGAGTATTGGATTACTTTTCTACTTCATAGACATAGATTTTTGCCAGTTTGTCCTGCCGTATTATCGACCACCCGGGGATGGTAAAGGTATTGGTTACAATCCTTGCACCGGGCTTAAGCTCGTCAGATAGCTTTTTCATAAGCCTGATATTAGTATCCTGAAGAAGGTACAGAGTCACCACATCTGCGCTGCTTAAATCGCTATTAAAAAAATTTCCGAAAATTACTTTGGTACTGCACTGCAATTTAAGCCTCAAAATTGAAAACCTGGCCCAAAAATACCTTATTGGATCTATTTCTATGCCCGTCGCTAATGCTCCAAAATCTTTGGCAGCATCAATTACTATCCTGCCGTCTCCGCAGCCCAGGTCAAAGAGTTTTTCACCAGGTTGCAATCTAGCCAGCTCCAGCATTTTACGGATTGTTTTGTGGGGTGTAGGTACCCAAGGAGCCCCAAATGCCTGTGACCACGCCACAAATGCAAGTGCAACTGCTATGATTATTAAAAAAATGGTTAAATAATTCATAAATAAAAAATACCAGACCTGTTTATGTGCCGGTTGCCGGTGAATGGTCCGATTTTAATTGAAAATTAAAATTCATGTTAAAATTTAATCGCAAATCATACTGAATTAAGTTTTAGCATGCAACCATTCACCGCAAACCGGCCAAACTTGCAAAAACAATTAGCTATCAGCAAGCAAGCTGACAGCAAACAGCTTTAAAAAATCATTGGGTTGCTTCTATTTTACGTCCCTTTTAATCGGCAGAACACCTGACATCTCGCCAATTACATTGATCAGGTCACTGCCGGCAGGCAGCACAATTTTTGAATTGTTTTTAAGCGCAGTTTCCATGGCCTGAAGTTTTCTCAGTAATTGCGCATTGCCGATAAAATAAGTTTCGGCTGCCTCGTTTACCAGCTTGATTGCCTGGGCTTCTCCTTCTGCCTCCAGGATTTTTGCCTGCCTGATTCCTTCTGCCTTCTTTATTTCACCTCTTTTTACACCATCTGCATTTGTTTCTGCGGCAGTTGCAAAGTCAATGGCTGCAACCATCTCATTTTGCGCCTTGACGACCTTGTTCATTGTTTCCTGCACATCTTTTGGCGGGTCTATTTCTTTTAGCTCAGTTCGCAGTATCTCGATACCCCAGTCTTTTGTTTCGACTTTAAGTGTCTGGTCAAGATCTGTGTTGATCCTGCCTCTTTCACTGTTTGCTGATTTGAGCGTAAGTGTGCCGATTATATTTCTTAAGGTCGTTCTTGCAAGGTTGACTACCTGCAGTCTGTAATTTGTGACATTATACATCGAGTTTTTTACGCTTTCCTCGTCAGGCCGTACCTTTAGGTAAACCTGTGCATCAACAGTTGCATTTAAATTGTCATTGGTTATTATAACCTGAGGATCAGCATTAAAGAGCTGCTCCCTGATATCAACAAGATACATTCTTTGAATGAAAACCATAACCCAGTGAAACCCGGGCTGTGCATAACCAGTATATCTCCCAAGTGTTTCTATCAGGCCTCTGTGTGTCGGCCTTACGATCCTTATTCCTATAAGGAAAAAGAAAAACAGAACTGCTACGACAATAATTATCGCTCTGATGGCAACGTCCATGAAAACCTCCTTTGTAAGTATTTTAAATTCAGATTATTCCTGAGACTCTTAATTGTATCACAATTTAATAATTTCATCCGCGAACGCCAACAGTTTTTCCCCATATCCTGCTTCAAGCGGCCCTTTGAGTCTAATCGATTTAACATCAAAATCACCTGCGGCTTTAACCATGTCTTTTGAATTTAATATGGCCTCCATTTTTTTTAAGGCAATTTTACGTGGGTCCATATAAGTGGTCATGAGGGCGTAACGCGCCCGGCTTTTTGATGGGACAAAATCGGTGATAAAATCCTTGACGTTTGCCGGAAGGCTGAACTTACGGGTGGGTGAGCTGAAGACATAAAAATCAGCTTCCGGAATTTCCTCGAGGGAATTTTTTTCCATAATTGAAAACAGCTTTACGTCCTGATTTTTTTTAATCAGGATTTCTGCAAGTTCTTCAACGACTTTTTTGCCATTCCCGAACCAGGATGCATAAAATATATTTATTTTCATGATATTGTCGGCTTTCTGTAAATTTTAAACATTTGCCATTACTTCTATATTCTAACACTAAAAAAACAACAATGCTCATAAAACTGATTCAGTATCAAATCTGCAATTACCAAATTAGAAAGTAATATTTGACAAAAACTCTTAATTAGTTTATAAGTAGCTGTACTCTTATGTTATATGGTATTTATGGTTTCGAGTTAGTGTGCTTACTTACTGCAAGCTGCCCCTCAAAAAAATATTATCAGGCTCATAGAGGATAAATAATATTTTGAAAGGAGGCTTAAAAAATGCAAACAAACAGACTATACGTAGGAAATCTTAAAAATTCCACAAATTATGAACAGCTAAGCAAATTGTTTTCCCCATACGGGAAAGTCGTTGAAATCAAAATCAATACTAACAGAGATTTTGGTTTTGTCAGGATGTCAAGCAGTTCCCAGGCAAAAAATGCAAAAGCGGCCCTGGATTGCTCAAACTTCAAAGGAAGTTTTATCAGGGTAATTTTCAGCCATACGGGCTAAAATAAAGACCGTCAGCAGGGACCAACTGGCAGGCAATAAAGCTTAGCAGCAGGGACCGACTGGCAATCAGTAAAGACCGGGTGTAGGAAACGATATGCAGTCATTAAAGACTGGGTGGCAGTTAAAACCCACCGGCTTTCAGTAAAGACCGATAATTTAATAAAAGTTGTTATCTTAAATGAGACTTCATAAAAATATGAGGTCTTTATTTTTTATATGCACGTCATTATATTGCCACCGCTCACAGGCAGGAATGCACCGGAAATAAATCCTGCAAGGTCAGAGGCCAAAAAACAGACTGCGTTTGCAATATCGGCATCTGTACCTCTTCTTTTCATGGGCACTTTTTCAATATATGGAAAATCCTGATTGGTATTTGCCTCACTTCCGTCAGCATTTCGGCATCCGTCACTGATGATCCAGCCTGGAGCGACCTGGTTTACTGTAATATTGTATTGCCCGACCTCTCTTGCCAAAACCCTTAAAACTCCATCCATTCCGCGCTTCCCGGACACATATGCTGATTGCGTTATGAAATTCTGCACTGCGCATTCAGTATTAATGCCAATGACTCTGCCGTAGTTTTGCTTTATCATATCGGGCACGAATGCCTTTGCCATATAAACATTATGCATCACGCTTGATTTGAACTGGCTTTCATAGTCCTTCGGTGATTGTTCCAGAACGGTTGTCCATTCTTCAATTTGTATTACCGCATTATTGACAATGATGTCGGCTATCCCCAGTTTTTCCAGGACTTCGTTCTTCATTGATATAATAGATTCCGGGTTTGTAACATCTGCAAAAACGGCAGCAGCTTTAACGTTGTATTTCTTCACGATTTCATTTTTTAATTTGTCCGCAAAATCTTTTTTGTTGTAGTAGCAAATTGCGACATTTGCGCCGCATTCTGCCAATGAATGTATCATTGTGCGCCCAAGCTCTCCGGTGGCGCCAGTGACAACTGCGGTCCTGTCTGCTAAATCGATTTTCATTTTGCACCCTCCTTAAGGTAAATAAATATCTTAAAATTTTCAGTTATTTTTCCAAATCTATTTTCTCATTTAATTATAAAAATATCAGATAAATTTTTTTAGTTTAATGTTTCTAAAAACATTAATATGCTGATTGGACTTGACATTAGTTACCAGACACATAATAATATTGATATATATGTCTGGTAACACTTACCAGACATATATTATAAATTGTCAGATTGTCAGGTAACTGACGTTGTTAATAACCGGGAGCGAAATGTGGAAACCCTAAATGGAATTTTGACAGAAGAGTTAAACAGGCTAAAAAGCTTGAAAAAACATTACGAGGATAATTTAGGTAATTTGCCAAAAGGAAGTTTGATATTAAAGGAGATAAAGGGACATACATATTATTATCTTAACTATAGAGAAGGTAAAAAAGGTATTTTTAAATATTTAGGTAAATTAAGTGATGAAGAGATTTCTCAAATTAAAAATAAAATAGAGGAAAGAAGAAAAATTAAGAGATTATATATCCATACCAAAAATAATATTATGAAAATAGGGAAAATGTCCCATGCAAAAAAAGAGTAATCTATTTCTCAGTACACTCAATGCGCTGGACAAAGCCGGTGCCCTTGAAGATATTATTCTAATTGGCAGCTGGTGCCACTACTTTTACAGGGTATATTTTTTAAACGCCCCAGAGATACCATTGTTGGTGACTTTGGATATTGATTTTCTTATTCCAAATCCACCAAGGATTAATAAAGATGTGAATATTCCTGAAATACTGGAAACTTTAGATTTTGTTCCACTACATGACTATTTAACCGGATATACCAAATATGTACATCCGGAACTTGAACTGGAGTTTTTAATTGCAGAACTTGGCAGAGGTAAAGGAAATATACCATACAAGATACCCAAGTTGCATATCAATGCGCAGGGCCTCAGATTTCTTAATCTTCTTCAATCAAATACAATAGAAATGGAGTATGAAAATGTGAAGGTTACAGTTCCTGAACCGTCAGCATATGTACTACATAAATTTATTATTCAGGAAAGACGGCTTAATAAGGAAAAACAAAAAAGGGACTTATTGTCTGCAATAGCAATTGGGGAATTTTTATTACAGAACAAAGCTCAGCAAAAAAAGATAAAAGAGATTTTTTACTCTCTGCCAGAAAAATGGCAAAAATTACTTATAAGGATTTTAAAGGAAAATTCAAAATTACTTTACGATTTTTTGTCGAAATCAGAACCACAAATACATAAAGATTGACTCTACACCAACTGTGGTAAGGTAAAAAAATTTAATGAAGAATTAACAAAAATATCATTGGTAGCGCATAGGGGAGTCGAACCCCTGTTTTAGCCGTGAGAGGGCCATGTCCTAGGCCACTAGACGAATGCGCCAATAGAGCCAAAATAACGATACTTAAAGAAACTCAAAAGATCTGAAAATTAAACGCGGGAAGTTTGCAAGTTTTAATTCTCAATCAGCAATTCTGAATTCTATAGCCATTCCTGCTTTTTGTAAATAGTAAAATTTATCCATCGAAAATCCGCCAGAAGATTATAACTGCAAAAACTGATGGGATATCAATCCAGGAAGATCATTAGTTTGTTTGTTGCATAATTTTATTAGTCGGTATTTCTACGCAATTATCCGTTTTCCCAACAATGATTTTAAACTTTATCATTTTTTTGGTATTCTTATAAATATTAAACACTAAAAGAGTAAAGTTAAAAAATTGGCACAGACAGAAAAAAAAGATAATTTCGGGGATGCTATCGAGGCGCTCCTAAAGATAGGCGAAGCCATAACTTCCGATCTTTACCTTGAAGACATGCTGAAACTAATCGTTACCATAACCGCTGAAGTAATGGACTCCAAAATATGCTCCCTTATGCTTCTTGACCCAAAAAAACAGGAGTTAAACATAAAAGCGACTCAGAGTATCAGCAAGGATTATATAAATAAAAATCCTTTAAAAGTCGGCGAGGGGATAGCAGGAAGAGTGGCTCTTGAAAACAAACCGGCAGCAGTTGAAAATATTTTGTTCAGCGAAGATTATAAATACAAGGACATTGCATTAAAAGAGGGCCTTGTGTCGATGCTCAGCGTTCCGCTTCATGTGAAACGCAATGTTGTCGGGGTCTTAAATGTCTATACTTCCAGCCCCCACAAATTCAGTGAATATGAAATAAATTTTCTTTCAACAGTTGCCGACCAGGCGGCTATCGTGATAGAAAATTACAGGCTCGTAGTAGAGTCACAGGTGATAAGGCAGGAGCTGGAAACCAGGAAAGCGCTGGAAAAAGCAAAGGGTCTGATAATGAGGGAATTAAGTATCAGCGAGAACGAAGCTTTTAAAAAAATCCAGAAGTACTCCATGGATAACAGGAAAAGCATGCGGGAAGTCGCAGAAGCGATAATAATGTCAAATGAGATGAAAAAAATCTAAAATATGTCTTTATTTATTTCAAATTAACAGTAATAGTAATTTTATATTTACACAGGTTCACCTGGTAAATAAATCGGCAGGAGGTTAGAAATGGCGCTTGTTATAATGAAGCAGATACTTGATGAGGCCGCAAAGTCCAATTATGGTGTAGGGGCATTTAACGTAAATAATATGGAACAGCTTCAGGGTATAATGAAGGCCGCAAAAGAAGTACAGTCACCGGTTATAGTGCAGGCAAGCCGTGGAGCTCTCAAATACACAAGCATGTATTATATAAAGCATATGGTTGCCGCTGCAGTGGAAGATAGCCCTGATATTCCCATCGCACTTCACCTTGACCACGGAAACAGCCTGCAGACATGCATGGAGGCAATTGCACTTGGCTTTACATCAGTAATGATAGACGGCTCACTAAAAGAGGACAGCAAGACCCCAACAACATTTGATGAAAATGTCGAAATAACAAAGGCAGTCGTTGAATATGCACACCGCTTTGGAGTAACTGTTGAGGGTGAACTTGGAACTCTTGGCGGAATTGAGGACGGCGTTGGCTCAGGAATAGTAAAGCTCACAGATCCTGACGAGGCCGCAAGATTTATAAAACTTACGGGTGTTGATGCCCTGGCTCTTGCAATAGGAACCAGCCATGGCGCATATAAATTCAAGGCTCAGCCAACCCTGGCCATGGATATAATAAGCGCAGTCAAGGCAAAAGCTCCGGCCACTCCGCTTGTAATGCATGGTTCTTCGTCGGTCCCGCCTGAGCTTATTGATATAATAAATGAATACGGCGGCAGGCTTGAGCACACGATGGGCGTTCCCATATCGGCAATCCAGGAAGCAATAAAGCTTGGTGTCAAAAAAATAAATGTTGACACTGACGGAAGGCTTGCAATGACCGGGGCAATCAGGAAATTCTTTGCAGAAAATCCATCGGAGTTTGACCCGAGGACTTATTTTGGGGCAGCAAGGGAAGCGGTTTACCAGGTTGTAAGAGGCAAAATGATAGACTACGGCTCAGCCGGACATGCCCGGGATTATGGTCCAATAAGCCTCCAGGAAGCCAAAA
>CAYZUS010000021.1:33954-36287 GCA_964481885.1 uncultured Actinomycetota bacterium
GGCTCAGCCGGACATGCCCGGGATTATGGTCCAATAAGCCTCCAGGAAGCCAAAAAGTATTATTGTTAAAAAAAATTCTTTTATAAGAACATCCAAAGGCTATATACTTTATAAAGTACATAAAATATGTGACATAAAATGGCCATAAAGGAGACAGGTAATGCTTACCGGCAAGATTCATATATGCTGTGATCCCTCCATGATAAAAGCATTGGATAAAATAACCGGTGAAAGGGGAAGAAGCAAGTTTATTGTTGAGGCCATTAACGAAAAAATTGCGAAGGTAAAAATGAAAAGTATTATTTCGGAATGTGCCGGTGCCTGGAAAATTGAAGACCATGAAAACTTCAGGACAATAGAAGATGTTGTAAAAGAAATAAAGAAAGACAGAAAGGATTCTAATAACAGACTAAAGGAGATCTATAACAAGTAATCTTTCACTGAGTTCCAAGGTGGATTTCAGAACTAAAGTTATACGATATGAAAGATTATTAAAGCAGCACATCAGTTTTTGTGCCGGATGGACCAGAAGGAATCTCAGGTTAAATTTTAAAAAATTCACCATAAATCGTAAGCCATGGCTTGAAATACCCTAAAATCATTAAAAAGTTCCTCAAATCGCCTGAAGTAATACCTATTGCTACAATTAAAAAAGTATCCAAAAGCCTGATCGTTTAAATCTTTTAAAAATGTATTCCAAATACAACATTAATATTGACTTTTTTTAAATTTGGGATAATATCCCTGTATAATAATAATTTTATTGTTGATTTGCGAATTAAATTGCACATTGTTGTGCAGTAATACACACAGGGTTGTGCAGTAAGATATTTTTTAATGACAAATATTTAAGGTAATGAAGCCTTGCAGATGATTTTTCTGCAGAGGCTTTTTTTATTTTTAGCTTATTGTTTTAATACTTGATAGAAAATGGAAAGCTAATGTTTTTTGAGCGTTATTATCGGTATTGTTCTTTAAGTGTTATTATTGGTGCAGGTTTTTATTTAATTAATTAAAATATTAATTAGTTGTTATTTTGGTATTTTAATTTAAGTTTTATTTTGTGAGGATTTAATGATTTTGCTGGCGTTGGTTCTTTCGCATCCAATGCCAGCAAAAATAAGTCAATGAAAATAAGTATTAAGAGAAACTAAAAACAGATGACAGAAATTATGAAAGGTGTATTTAAAAAAGCCGATTACCCTGATTACAGAATACCTTCAGGCTGCGCTGTTTTTGGTATATTAAATGAATCGGGCACCGTATTTGGCGGAGCAGATGTTATTGAAGGAATTGCAATGATGCATGACAGATCCAATGGCCTTGGCGGTGGATTTGCAGCATATGGCATTTATCCGGATTACAAAAATGACCGGGCATTTCATGTCCTTTATGATGATACAAATTCAAAAAAACAGGCCGAAGAGATATTTAAGAATTATTACAAGATTCTATACAGTGAAGAAATACCCACAAGGAAAACACCCAATATAAACAATGCGCCCCTTATATACAGGTATTTTTTAAAATTAAAAGAAGACTCCGCTGCGGATGGATTTATAAGTGTCAACCCTGCGAAAAACAGGTTTGGCAGCGAGTTTACTGAAGAAAATTTTACAGCAGATTTTGTAATGAAGGTAAACAGTGATGTTGACGGTACATATATAATCTCTAGCGGCAAAAACATGGGGATATTTAAAGGCGTGGGTTTCCCGGAAGATATCGGGGAGTTTTTCAGGCTTGATGAATACAAGGCATATCTTTGGACATCGCATGGAAGATTTCCGACAAACAGCCCGGGCTGGTGGGGAGGTTCCCATCCTTTTGGGCTGCTTGGCTGGTCAGTCGTACACAATGGAGAGATATCCTCTTATGGCAGGAACAAGCGTTTTGTTGACAGTTTCGGATATAAGTGTTCGCTTTCTGTGGATACAGAAGTAATAGCATATCTTTTTGACCTGCTGGTGAGAAAAAACAATATTGACATAGAGATTGTCAGCCTGATTCTTGCTTCTCCGCTCTGGGAACAGATAGAAAGAATGCCTGAAGATGACAGGCAGCTGGCAAAGACATTGAGGATTTTATTTGGAGGGGCGCTCATAAACGGTCCTTTCAGCATAATTGTCGGACACAATGATTTTATGTATGCGTTAAATGACAGGGTAAAACTAAGGCCCATGGTTGCAGCGAGAAAAGATAATCTGCTTTTTGTCTCAAGCGAAGAGTCTGCAATCAGAAAGGTCTGCAGAACGCCTGACACCGTGTGGCACCCCGAAGGCGGGATGCCGGTTATAGGATTTGTCAAAAGACCTGAAAGTATTAGCTGTAACGGC
>CAYZUS010000022.1:0-1068 GCA_964481885.1 uncultured Actinomycetota bacterium
TCAAGTTTTCTTTTGTCCTGCTTGGATTCCATTGCCTTTGTAAAACAGCTGTGGAGATGGTTTTCCATCAAAATCTGGTGCGCGGACTTGAGCATGCCTATGACAGCAAGATTCTGCTGCATTATATCAATACAATATTCTTTTTCCTCTACCATCTTTATTATCTTTTCCAGCAAACTTTTTGATTTTTTAAAATTTATAAGGGATTTATTTCTACTGTCAATGCTGTTTTTGGTCTGTTCGTTCATTTTTGTTTTCAAACACCTTTCATTTATACTTTACATCTAAAAATTTATAATTAGCTCCTTATAAATAACCACATAAAAAGACCAATAAAAAAATTAAGCACAATTTAAGCAATCAATTTAACAAAAATCGCAATATTTACCAATAATTAATTAGCTCTGACTTTATAATTCGGTTATTGCTGGATTGCTTGCATAGATTAATCTTAAGAATTTTAAATTGAGCCATTTAAACCAACCATCCGGCAAGAATTCTTTAAAATATTGGCGATATCAGCCCTGCAGCAGTAAGGGCAGATAAAAAATTAAATATTGCAAAGAAAATCACTATAAACCCAGCAGTCTTAAAAAATATCCCAGACTTTAAGGAATGGGAAAATTTTACTGAAGTAAAAGAAATCAGGGCAAGCACCGGCAATGTCCCAAGTGTAAATACAAGCATGATAAGACCTCCCTGCAAAAAATCACCGCTTGCCATTGCATTAATCTGCATTGACTGCGTAAAGCCGCACGGCAGGAAGAATGTAAGTATTCCAAGCAGCAGCGGAGCAAACTTGTTGCTGATTTTTTCGGCCCCGGTTATGCGCTTTGACAGGCTTTTTGGCATCTTTAGCTGCAATTTCCTGAAGAAAGGGAAAATATCCAGCAGGTTAATACCCAGGATGAGCATAACTATAAAGAGTACAATGCTTGCGACAAAATAAAATTTGGGAGTAAGTTTGAATGCTACTCCAATCAGCCCGACAACTCCGCCTAAAAGGAAAAAACCAATGATCCTTGCTCCATGAAATAATACAAGCGGCCATATCCTGTCTTTGCCTTT
>CAYZUS010000022.1:1168-5676 GCA_964481885.1 uncultured Actinomycetota bacterium
TTTATAAGTTCATTGACCTGTGCAAGAAGCTCATCACTGCTGATTTCAGCTCCTGTTTCCAGATAAACCTTTTTGTCACTTAAAACGGCATTTACGTTTTTAATAATTTCAAGCTTTTCGATTTTTTTCTCTACCAGTAGTTCACACGCAGGGCAGTGCATTCCGCTCACATGGTACTCGTATTTGTAGGATAACCCCTTATCACCAACCGGAGCTTTTTTATCCTGCGGATTTAATAAATCTTCTTTCATTTTTTAAACATTTCTTCCTGTCATAAATATCTTCTAATACTGTCTCTTACAGCAGCTTCCGGCCGTAAATCCCTGCAAAACATAACTGGATAATTTGGGTAACCGGATAACCCCTGCACTATTGCTCATTATTTCACGGCAGCTTTTGTTCTTAAATCTTTGCAAACCTTAAAATGATAATACTGCATTATCGATCACTATTTTATGCCACTTCTATTCTTAAATTTTTGCAAACCTTAACCTTAAAGAGTTTGAGACTACAGACACGCTGCTTAAAGCCATTGCAAGCCCTGCAAATGCCGGGTTTAAAAGAAGGCCAAAGAACGGGAAAAATACCCCGGCTGCCAGGGGGATGCCAATAATATTGTAAATAAATGCCCAGAAAAGGTTCTGTTTTATTACTGCCATTGTCCTCTTTGATAATTTGACTGCTTTGGGTATCTTTGATATGTCTCCCGCAAGCAGGATAATATCAGCTGACTCTATGGCAACATCAGTACCTGTTCCCATGGCTATTCCCACATCAGCCAGGGCAAGGGCTGGAGCATCGTTTACGCCATCTCCGGCCATTGCTACAACAAAACCCTGTGACTGCAGCTCTTTTATTTTATTGGCCTTATCCTGGGGGAGCACCTCAGCAAAAACCCTGTCTATTTTTACCTGTTCGGCAATGAATTTTGCAGTATTTATGTTATCACCTGTAAGCATTACTACTTTTATTCCAAGCTTGTGAAGCTGCTTTACAGCCTCGATGCTTGAGTCTTTTATTGTGTCAGCAATTGCTATCGTTGCAAGCATTTCCTTGTTATCGGCAAACAGCACCGGTGTTTTGCCCTGTTTTGTAAGGCTGTCTATGAGCTCAGAATCATAGCTTATGTCCAGTTCTTTCATCAGCCTTAAATTTCCTGCATGGTAGACGTTTCCATCTATTGTACCTTTAAGGCCCTTGCCTTCAATGATTTCAAAATCATCGACTTTTAATAATTCGGCATTTTCTTTGTTTGCCTTTTCCACTACTGCGACTGCAAGAGGATGCTCAGAATTATTTTCAAGCGATGCAATCAGGGACAGCACATGATGCAGCCTGTCGCTTACATTATCTGCAAGAATGATGTCTGTGACTTCCGGTTTTCCTTTTGTCAGGGTCCCGGTTTTATCGACAACGATAGTATTTATTTTATGAAGTTTTTCAAGGCTTTCAGCATTTTTGATAAGAATGCCGTTCTGAGCGCCTTTGCCGACACCGACAATTATTGCTGTCGGAGTTGCAAGACCCAGCGCGCAGGGGCATGCTATAACGAGAACACCGACAAAATTAAGCAATCCATAAGTAAGCGCATAAGAAAATGGCATGAACCTGCTTCCGACTGTTAGCCATATAATAAGCGTGACAGCAGAAATACCCAGAACAACAGGAACAAAAATCCCTGAGACTTTGTCTGCCACACGCTGGATGGGGGCTCTTGAACCCTGTGCCTCTTCTACCATCTTTATTATGTTTGCAAGGAGCGTATCTGAACCTATCTTTGTGGCCACGAATTTAAATCTGCCCTGTTTGTTTATGGTGCCACCGATTACTTTATCTCCAATTTCTTTATCAGCAGGGATTGATTCGCCGGTTACCATGGATTCGTCGATTGAAGATCTGCCATCGATTATTTCGCCATCAACAGGTATTTTGCCTCCCGGTTTTACAATTACTATGTCATTTATCAGGACCTTTTCTATAGGGATCTCAATCTCTACTCCTTCACGTTCAACAAGAGCTGTTTTTGCCTGGAGGTTTACCAGTTTTTCAATGGCTTCCCCCGTTTTTAATTTGGATCTTGCCTCAAGATATTTTCCAAAAGAGACAAAACCTATGACAATTATTGCGACATCAAAATAGTTGCTCTCAGGAAATCTCAGTGCAATTCTTAGTTGTGGAAATAAAAGTATAAAGGCACTGTAAAGATATGCGGTAAGTGTCCCGATCCCAACAAGTGTGTCCATGTTGGCAACTCTGTACCTGATAAACTTTCCAATGCCTGCCAGAAATGGCCTTCCAATCCAGAACAAAACTATTGATGATAAGATAAGCAATATTATTGAATAAAGCTCGTGAGGCAGAAAAAAATTCGGCACCAGGGGTATGCTTTTGGCAGCTATTTCCCACATCATAAGCACAAAAACCATTATTGCCAGCGGCAGAGAAAACTGCACTTTTGACTTCTGGTCCTCAAGCTCAAGAAGCTTTTGCTGTTTGGCAGGGTCCGTTCTTTGGGGCCCGGCATCAGCAAGTCCGGAATCAGACACGCCGGGGATTTGGCATGCAGTTTCCTGAGGCGATTTGCTGTCGAAGAATTCATATCCGAAAGGCTTTATTGAGTCACTCATTTTATCAAGCGATGCCTTGTCTTTATCGTATTCAATTGTTGCTTTTTCTGTGCCGTAATTTACTTTTACGCTGCTGACACCTTCGGTTTTTGATAATTTCTTTTCAATAACCAAAGCACAGCTTGCACAATGCATTCCTTTTATCGGTACTGTTACTTTTTCCATATTATTTTTTCCATCTCAATTTATAAAATCATTGATATTTAATCTTTAAATCTTTACGGATCCTCTTTTCCCTTAATTTATTTCCCAACCCTGATTTTAAATATTTTAAAACCTGGTTTTCAGATAGCCATAGAAATCTGCCTGTTTGGCATATAACTTTCCACGCTGCCTATTTGACATACCAGTCAGTGCGCCATCCTTTCAGCATGGTTACTCCGCCTGTTAAAAATTCTATTACCGCATCAGCATTACTTAAGATTTGTGCCCGGGTGGATTTTAACCTGATTTCCTTTGCCATAATTATTCCTTCTTCATGATGGGTTATAAGTGCATTTAAAAACCTAAGGTCAAAGTTTTCATCATACTCTCCAAGATTGGGAACTGCTTTGGCACTTACTTTCCGTATATCTCTGTACCAGTCTTTTTTCCACTGGTAAAGCTCGGCTATTGCCAGAGGTTCTCCGGCGAGAATGTCTTCTGCCAGTTTCTTTATCTCTGGCCTCTGGGTTTTTTCTTTTACCTGCTGGGCAAGAACCATGGCACCTTCGTGATGAGCTATCATGGCATTTATGTACCTCAGGTCCACATATTTGTCAGCCTTTCCCAGGTCTGCCATTTGCCTGGTTTCGTAACCCGCCATGTTATATTCCGGCGCAATAAGGTAGCCTGCCCCGATTCCAATTACGAATGCAACAATTACAAGTGAAATTGTTAAAAATCTGGAAATTTTCATTTTTTTTTCCTGTTCCTATAATTTAAACTGTTTGAATATTTTCATAAGAGTAGCCCGGCAAATCATCAAAGACCTTATCGAGCAATGTCTTGACTTTGGATATTTCGTTTAAGGTGCTTTCAAATGTTGCATAGTTTGTATTTACATCCACATTTACATTGGCAAGATCTTCATCTTCAAGGGTCATTTTGATAAGATTGCTGCATCCTGTGCAGTGCATCCCTGTTATTGCTATCTGATATTTCATATTTATCTCCTTTTTGGTTTATCCGGCTTATTATTCTCCAGAAATTAATTAAAAAATATTTGGAAAGAATACATTCCCATGCTGCATACTCCGAGCAACTTCGTCCCTGCAGCCGGGGTCCCCAAGTCAAACTGAGTCTGCCCGTTTTCCGGAAGCATCTCGCTTATATTAAGATCAGGAATGTTAAAAGCTCTTTCACATCCATATGCTCCTTCTGATTTCATGATAAGGATAGTTGGAACGCCTGCTTTGGCATCTATCTTTCTAGGTGAATAACCACCGCTTGCAACCACTTCAATAATTTGTTTTGCTTTCTGGTTTGCAGGCTGGGCAGTTGTTTCAGCAGAGGCTGCGGCTCCTGTTTCGCTTCCTGAAGTTGAAGCAGCATCAGTTTGGTTTGTACCTGTATCATCAGCAGATGTCGCCGGAACATTGGCGATTGTTTCAGTCCCGCCATCGAGAGCTTTTCCATAATCGCTCTTGCAGGAAGTGAATACAAAAAGAGCAAAAGCCAGAACAAGGGCAGTTATTATTGAAACAGTTGTCCTTCCAAATTTGGTTGAGAATGTTTTATTCATTTTCTTTCCTGTAAATAATTGTCATTTTAATAATATATACCTATACCCCAGGTATAGGTAAGCATGCGTTATATAATATGCCTGAGCGGGCCCCATGTCAATAGTTTTAATAATTATTTATATTAAATTTTTTTAAGCTTAAAATATAATAAAATGAA
>CAYZUS010000022.1:5776-35396 GCA_964481885.1 uncultured Actinomycetota bacterium
TAATGTAATGCAATGCAATTCTAAGGACAATCTTTGCAATTAAACTTTCTTACTATATCACTAATGGCATCCACACTAGTTAGCGGCATGCTTTTATATTTCACCTGGAAGCGCCGTCAGGCAAATGCCAGCCTGGAGCTTTTTACACTCCTGGCTGCTATTACCTGGTGGTCTTTTTTTGCAATTTTTGAGGCAATGGTCAAAACGCTTTTCTATAAAGTGCTTTTTTCAGTATTCATCTATTTGTCGGTAGCGACTGTGCCTGTATTGTTTTTAATATTTGCCTGCCGGTATGTAAATATGGATAAATGGATAGCAAAAAGAAATGTCTGGCTGCTTTTTATAATCCCGTTTTTTACAATTATTATAGCCTCTACAAACACTCTGCATGGATTATTGTGGCCTGAAGTCTCACTGGGCCAAAGTATCTTGGCCGGAGTATACGGTATATATGCTCACGGCCCCTGGTTTTGGGTAAGTGCAACTTACAGTTATATTCTTCTCTTTACTGCCATTATAATTTTTATTGTTAGAATGCTTAAATCCAGGCATCTATACAGTCTGCAATCAAGAATTCTGGTCTTTTCATCCATGGTTCCCTTTATTATCAATGTTGTTTATGCGTTTTTGCCTGATGTCTTTAAAAGTGTAGATATAACTCCTGTGTTTTTTACTTTTTCAGGAATATTGCTGTTTTTTGCTATTTTTCACTTTAAGCTTTTCAACCTTTCGCCTGTTGCCTGGGAAATGATAATAGAGAATCTGGACGAAGGTGTAATACTTTTTAATATGCAGAACAGGGTCGTAGAAGTCAATAATACCTTTGGTATTATACTGGGCATTGAAAATGTGAAAATCGGTATAGAAAAAGGTATTTTATTTGAAAAATACCGGGAGATTGACATATTTTGTGATGTAAAAAACTCAAATCGCACAAAGGTGGTCCCGGTTGGGGAAGGGGTTAATAAAAAATTCCTGGAGCTTTTTTGCTCTGAGCTACTTGATAAAAGCAATAAAAGAGCTGTAGGACAAATGCTGCTTATCAGAGACATAACAGATCGCAAAAAAGCAGAGATGGCGCTGCAAAGATCAGAGGAAAGACACAGGCTGCTGGTAGAAAACAGCCATGATATTATTTATACCATAAGCACGACCGGCATACTTACATTTGTTTCTCCATCATGGACTTTGCTGCTTGGCCATCCTGTCTGTGAGGTTTCAGGCAAACATTTTCAGGAATTTGTCCATCCTGAGGATATTCCGGGGTGTCAGGAATTTCTGCAAAAAGTAATACGAACAGCACAAAGCCAGACGGGCATGGAATACCGCGTTCGACACCTGGATGGTTCCTGGCGTTGGCATACTTCCAATGCATCACCGTTGTTTGATGAAGCCGGTTCTGCTATAGGCTTTGAAGGCAGTGTCAGCGATATAACTGAACGCAAGCAGACAGAAAATGACATACTTTATTTAAGCTATCATGACAAGCTGACAGAGCTTTATAACCGCAGGTTTTATGAAGAAGAATTAAGCAGGCTGGACACAGAAAGAAATCTTCCAGTTACTCTTGTAATTGCTGATATCAACGGTTTAAAGATGGCAAATGATGCATTCGGGCACATTACCGGCGACAAGCTGATTGCCGTAATTGCTGCTGTAATAAAAAAAGAAAGCCGCGCAGACGATATTGTCGCAAGAATAGGTGGAGATGAATTCGTTCTGCTGCTCCCAAAAACCCCTTTAACTGAAGCAGAAAAAATTGTTGCAAGGATAACGAAAAAGATTGCCAGTCAAAAGCTTGGCAATATAGTGGTATCCGCTTCATTTGGCTGTGCTTCAAAACTTAAGCCGGAAGAAGAAATGGCCAAAGTATTCAAAAAAGCTGAAGACAACATGTACAGGAAAAAAATCCTGGAAAGCGCACAGGTACGAAGCGATATAGTAAGTTTTATTATTGGGGCCCTGCATAAAAAAAGCGAAAGCGAGCGGGAGCATTCCTTAATGGTCAGCCAATATTGCGAACACCTGGGGTCGGCCTGTGGCCTGACTGCACCGGAAGTGAGGGACCTTAAATCTGCAGGACTTATGCATGGTATCGGAAAGATAAGTATTGATGAAAAAATTCTGAACAAGCCCGGCAAATTAAATGATACTGAATGGACCGCAATAAAGGTTTATACTGAAACAGGATACCGCATACTCAGTGCAGCCAGCGAGTACTCACAGATAGCAAAACATGTTCTATACCAGCATGAAAGATGGGATGGCAAAGGCTATCCCAGGGGAGCCAGGGATCTTGAAATACCCCTGCAGTCACGAATTATTGCGATTGCAGATGCTTATGCTGCAATGGTCGGCCCCAGGCCGTACAAAGAGAAGATCAGCGAAGACAATGCAGTTGCCGAGATAAAGGCGAATGCGGGAACACAGTTTGACCCGGGACTATCAAAGATATTTGTAGAAAATGTACATGGAAAGTCATGGGAAAGCTAGGATCTGTATGTGCCAGCTGCTGAATTCTGTATGCTTCCGGGTCCCATATATCTGCTGCCCTGAAACATTTAGTTTAAATGGTGCCCTTGGGCAGATTCGAACTGCCGACACCAGGTTTAGGAAACCTGTGCTCTATCCATCTGAGCTACAAGGGCATGTAAAGTCAAATATTTAGCTTATATAATATAGCCTAAAAGCTGTAAAAGTTCAAAGAGATTCGCAGAAATAAAAATAATCAATTATACTTGTGCCTGAAATTATTTTTTAATTTTATTTAAATTCGCAAATAATTTAATAAAATCTGAAGCATTCGCAAATAATTAATAAAAGTTGCAACATTTCCAAATAATTAATAAAAGTACCGGGTTTTTTACAGATGAACCTTAATTTTACAATCAAAAACATCAGCAGATATCAGCTTGAAGATACCAAATTCAAGTGCAAAAATTGTACATTCTGGCTAAACCAGGGAAGTTCAGGATTAAATGAAGGGGCCGTAAAAAGTATAAATATCTGGGAATTATTAAAAAGCAAGTTTTTTGAGATAAGGAACCGGAACAATAACAACAGGTTCATTGATCCTTTTTCAAGAAGCGGGGGCATAATAAAAGCAGCTTACAGTAATAAGAAATGCGTGGGAGTTTTAATGGCCGGGAAATATTACCTCTTCCCAAGGCTGAAATTATATAAAATATTTCCTCCGGACAGTGAGAGCATGTTTTTGGGCTGTCTTTATGTATTGCCTGAATACAGGAATCTTGGCGTCGGGAAAAAACTGCTTATGTCTCTTGAAAAGGACCTGATTGTCAACCGTATAAATTCCATTGAATCCATAGGAAAAAGGCTAAATGATGATACTGACATCGAGGAATATATAAACACCCCGATAATCCCGGTTAAATTCCTCATTCAAAACGGATTTTATGTCAAAAAAAATGATGAACTTTTCCCGCTTTTCAGGCTTGATATTTCCACGCTCTCACATGTAAAAGGATTTCTGAAGGGCAGGTTTGCTTTAAAAAATCTGGTGCCCGACAGCGCAGTAAAATCTCCTGCAACCATAAGGAAAAATGATTAAAAATTGCAGCAGTATTAAATGCGGAAATTCAAAGAGCCAGGAAAAGTAAAACTGCAATCAGGATTATTTAAAAAATCCAGTTTACCAAGACTTTTCGAAGTGACACCGTATCCTTGCTTTTATTTTCACTTTTCTGCTTCTTCACATTATACTGCCAAGAGTTGTTTCACTATAAAAAACGTGACATTTAATCATCATACACTCCTGCATATTATTCATGATTTTATGATAAACTTCCTTACTTGTAAAAATCAATACGAAGGTGGTAGGTTTAATTGAAAAGTAGTGGCTTTAAGTATTCAAGCCTTGTTAGATGGATTATTCTGGGTATTATACTGTTAGTCTCAATGATTTTTAACTACCTTCATTTGACGGGTGGGGTAAGATATCCTTCGGTGCATGCCATATGCCCTTATGGGGGAATTGAGAACCTTTGGGCATGGATATCAGCTCGGGCCAATATACAAAAAATATTTTCCGGAACAATGACGCTTTTTTTTATGACAATTATTTTTGCAATAATTTTTAGGAGAAGTTTTTGTGGAAATATTTGTCCTTTCGGTGGTTTACAAGAACTTATCGGACTTGTCTATAAAAAGAAATATACAGTTCCAAAAAAGATAGACAAGTACCTGCGTCTAATTAAATATGCAGTATTGCTGTTATCTGTTGTAATGGCATGGATTACAATGACCTTATGGCTTTCACCTTTTGATCCATGGGCGGCATTTGCACATATATCTGATTTAGGAGAGCTGGTTAATGGATACGCTATAGGTGGAGTGATTCTGTTAATTACTCTTGTCTCATCTATTTTTATTAAAAGGTTTTTTTGCAAGTACCTCTGTCCTGCCGGTGCTTTATATGCAATTTTTGGAAAACTAAGTTTCTTTAAGATAAAAAGAAACTCCAAAACATGTATAAATTGTGAAAAGTGTTCAAAAAAATGTCCAATGGATATTGAAGTTCATAAAACTGAAGAGGTTAAATCCATTGAATGCATTTCCTGCATGAGGTGTATTGATGTCTGCCCGGACCCAGGAACCATGATTGCTGCAAAAGTATCAAGATTTAATATCAATCCTCTACTGGTGGTCATTATAAGTGTCGTGATCTTCTTCGGCAGTGTCTTTGTGCTTGACAGTGTAGGCTTAATGACTGTTTCGCTTCCTACACAGGCAGCGGTCCAGGAAAAAGGAGATTTTATCGGGATGCAGGATTTAAGAGGTTCCATGACAATAGAGCAGGGTGCCTTTTATACAGGGAAAACAGTTGAAGAATTTTATACTATGATGGAAATACCTGTGAGCGTTCCGAAGGAAACACAGCTTAAAAATATATCGTTTTATGTACCAGGGTATGATTTCCACACCATGAAAGCTACCCAGGGGTCCCAATGAGTTAGAAATAGCCGATTACAGCAGAAGCGTCGCATATCTAAAATGATATAACAATCCTAAAAGTAGTACTGTTGATATAGTGTTTCATAAATATCAGCTATTCTGTGCTTTGCGTATATAGTGCCATATTGCTCCAATTACTTATGAATCTTGACCACGATATCAGAATTAATAAAAAATTAGAAATTAATGTTTGTAAATTTTATCAAAATCATTATAATGTATTACGCTTGTCAAATAACCAAGTTTTTTCATTGCGGGGTGGAGCAGTCTGGTAGCTCGTCGGGCTCATAACCCGAAGGTCATAGGTTCGAATCCTATCCCCGCTACCAATCTACATAACCTCGATTTTTTTAAATTTTTCTTTTTTCATTTAAATTTTGCTTTTTTGGTTTTTTGTCTGGCAGTGGCTTGCATAAATTTCCGAATATCAATATATCAATTACCATTACTCGTTTGTGAATCTTTGGATTGTCTTGCTTCGGAGAAGCTGATAATGTATAAAGAATGCTGGAAATTTCCACACTTAAAATAATATTTTTTTGCAAAATGTTTTTAAAAACTATTAAAATTATAAATACATTAAAATTTTACAGACTAAAAAATATATTTGTTTCTGCACTGGTCACGGTTGCCACAATAATAATAGTTTTATCATCTTTAGCCTTTTTAACCGGTTGCGAAAAAATCACTGATTTAAAAAATGGTATTTCATACAGGTTTAACAACGAAAGGCAGTCTGATGCGGCAGTTGCAGCAGTCAACCAGTTTTTCAATTTTATTATTGTACAGGACTATGATTCTGCGTACGAATTGGTTTATACTACAGCTGAGGTTCCAAAAACCCTGGAGGATTTCAAAAAGGACTTCCTGAGCGTGACAAAGATAGTGTCAATTGAGATTAACTGGGTCGAAGTAAAAAACAATATTGCAATAGTTGGCATTGACATGATTGATATTTATGACAGTGAGGAAAAAATATATAAGGACATCGAGATCTCACTGATTAAGGATGAAAACGATAGCTGGAAAATAAATTTCTGGAGTCAGTAGATTTTCAGGATGAATTATAATATCTGACATAATATGGCAAAAAAAGTGAGCCAGGAAAGACAATAATGAAAGCATTATTTCTGGGAGATGTATTTGGAAATCCGGGGCGTTCCTGCTTGAAAAAGGAGCTGCCGAGATTATACGAAAAGTATGATCCGGACATAGTTATTGCAAATGGCGAAAATGCTTCTGGCGGCATTGGAATAAATCCCGGTTCTGCTGACTTTTTATTTAATACAGGTGTTGATGTGCTGACATCCGGAAATCATATCTACAAGAAGAGAGATATCTATGATTATATAGCAAATACACCAAGGCTTTTAAAGCCGGCGAATTTTCCTCCTGATACACCCGGGAACGGATACTACATTTTCCAGAACCAAAAAATGAAGGGCAAAAAAATAGCTGTAGTCAATATCTGCGGCAGGGTATTTATTGAAAACCTCGATTGCCCCTTCAGGAAAATTGACGAACTTTTATCTGCCATATACAGGGAAACCAATATTGTAATCGTGGATTTTCATGCCGAAGCAACAAGTGAAAAAATGGCTATGGGCTGGTACCTTGATGGCCGTGTAAGCGCAGTAATTGGCACTCACACGCATGTTCAGACTGCTGATGAAAGGATATTACCCAAACACACAGCGTTTATTTCAGATGCAGGTATGGTTGGCCCGAGGGATTCTGTAATAGGAGTAAAAAAAGAACCTATTATAGAGAGGTTCTTAAAGATGATGCCGCAAAAGTTTGTGGTTGCCACCGATGATAACTGGCTCAATGGAGTAGTGCTGGATATCGATGATGAATCAGGGTGGACAAAAAGCATCACAAGATTAAATTATCAAGTGGATATAAATACGTAATAATGAAGGACAGCCTGTTAAAAAAGGTACTTTCCACAATTTCGCATTTTGGGATGCTCCAGGAAGGTGACAGTGTTCTTATATCCATTTCTGGCGGCCCCGACTCAGTATTTCTCGCTTCTTGTTTAAATCAAATAAAAGGATTGTATAACCTCAAGCTTTTCTGTTTTCACCTTGACCATAAAACAAGAAATGGACAATCTTCAAAGGATGCTGTTTTTGTTAAAAATTTCTGTGAAAGTAACGGATTAAAACTCTTTGCGGAAGAAGTGGATGTTAAAAGCTGGTGTCGGCAAAACAGGCTTTCATTTCAGGATGGCGCCCGAACGCTGCGGCTTGATCTTTTAAACAAAACGGCCCAAAAAAACAGGATACAAAAAATCTCCACCGGACATACTGCCGATGACAATGCCGAAACATTCTTAATGCATCTTTTAAGAGGTTCCGGGCTTCGCGGATTGTCAGGCATCCAGCCGGTAAGCGGACATTTCATAAGGCCTCTTCTTGAGGTATTCCATGACGATATACTTGAGTATCTTTCAGAAAATGAAATCCCATATTGCAGCGACAAGACAAATATGGAAAATATTTATTACAGAAACAAAGTAAGAAATATTTTAATACCGTTTATAAATACTAATTTTTCCAAAAAATTTGTAAAAAACCTGTCCAGTACCATTGAAGTAATAAGGCAGGAAAATGCTTTTATTGATGCATACGGCAGGGAATGTTTGCAAAATATCGCAGAAATAATACCGGTTTGTAGTGAAGCTGTTCCGTGCAAAAATGGAGCAACATGCGGCCAGCCTGTTATTAAAGGCAAAAGAGTTCCAGAAAGCAAAGACTGGACAGGTGCACCCACGGAATCCCGGATTGCTGAAACAATAAAAATACCCCTGGCAGACTTAAGGGCTTATCCTGAATCAGTTATCAAACGCATTATTATTTCTGCGCTGGAGCTTGTAAATGGTAATTTTACAAATATCAGGAGAGAAAATATTGTTGATATTACAAAATTATGCTTTTCAGGAAATGAAAGAAAAGAACTGATGCTTGCAGGAGGCATTGCAGTTGTCAGGGAAAGTGAAAATCTTTTTTTACATAACTCAGCTGCGCAAGGCTCAAGAACTGCGGCAGCAGAAGAAAGCTCTGGTTCCTCAACAGTCAAAGGCAACAGCTTTGATTTTAATCATGAAATCGATAAACAGCCAGAAGATTTGCCGGAGAAAACAGTAAATGACTCCATAAATATTAAACTGGCACAAGAGAATGTTTGTCACAGTGATCCCGGTATGGATATCAGGATCGAAATCGGCTCAAAGCAATGTCTGAAAATTGGAGGCATCAAATATCTTATTGAGGCATTTTTGGGGGGCCCTGATTTTTTAAACGCCAGGAGCATAAAAAGTTCTGAAGCATTTCTTGATTTCGAAAAAATCAGATTTCCGGTCATGATTGATTACTGGCATAAAAAAGGCGAGCGGTTTGTACCCCTGGGTATTAAGGATTTTAAAAAGATTCAGGATTATTTCACAGATATGAAAATTCCATATAGCAAAAGGCTTCGCGTGCCATTACTCTGTGACCAGGAGAAAATCATCTGGGTCGGAAATTACAGGATTGATGACAGAGTAAAAATAGACGAGCAGACAAAAAAAATATTTCATATAAAAATAATTGATATTTAATGATAAGATAGAACTGATTATGTTTTCTCGTATTTAATATTTATTAAACAGGGATTAAAAAAATAACTTATGGAAGATTCTGCAATACAAATTTTTATAGATGAGGAGACTCTGCAATCCAAAGTCAGAGAGCTTGGAGAACTTATTACGCAAGACTACCAGGGAAAAACACCTGTGCTGGTTGCAGTATTAAAGGGCTCTTTTATTTTTGTGGCAGATATCTGCAGGTGCATAAAAGTGCCGGTAGTTTTTGATTTTATGGCCGTTTCGAGCTATGGCAATGCCAGGGTCAGTTCCGGAATAGTTCGAATAACAAAAGATCTTGACACAAACATTGAAGGCAGGGACATTATAATAATAGAGGATATAATTGATTCAGGCAGGACGCTTAATTACCTGATAAAAAATCTGGAGGCAAGAAATCCTAAAAGCGTCGAAATATGTGCGCTCCTTGATAAAGATGTGCCAAGAAAAACAATAAATAACGTAAAATATAAAGGTTTTAACATACCAAACAAATTTGTAATCGGCTATGGGCTTGATGTTTCTGAAAAATACAGGAATCTCCCTTATATTGGTTTAATTGAGGAAGAATAGGCTGTCTGGTTTAGGCAGTCAGTCAGGCTTGTTTCTGCAACTCCAAATGTAAAAATTTTGTAAAAACTTTCCTTAACTCTTTTTTTTGGTTTCTAAATTTATTTAATATAATGTATAATATCTATGTTTATTTTTAGGTTATGGCGGTTTTTATTATATACAGATCCATGGAAAAACAGCCTTGGTTACAATGATTGTTGTGGTTAGCGGCCCAAATATCAATTTGTAACAAACATATGAAAATCTTTGTTAAATTATTACAGCCGTTTGACCAAATCAACGGTTTATTTGATAAAAGGGAGAGTGTTGATACTTGAAACGTAGTTATAAAAATATAGCTCTTTTGGTTTTACTTATTGTAGTAATGTTTTTGATTTTCAGGAATCCATTGTTTAATTCAACTACAGTAAAAGAGATTAGTTTAAATGAGTTTCTCACCAAGATTAACAATGGAGGGCTTAATGCATCTGAACCCCTGACAATAAAAGGGGAAGACAAAATAATTGAAGGCAAGTTGACAGACGGGACATCTTTTAAAGTCTCATATCTTCAGGATTATGACATCACAAAGCTTTTGCTTGACAAGAATATTGCGTTTACGGTCAATAATCAAAAGCAATCGATGTGGGTTTCGATTCTGGTAAGCTCTCTGCCGTTTTTGATAATGTTTGGACTTATATTCTTTATGATGAACCAGCTTCAGGGCGGAGGCTCCAAAGTTATGCAATTCGGAAAGAGCAAAGCAAGAGTATCTGCCAAAGGGAAAAACAGGATTACCTTTAAAGATGTCGCCGGTGTTGACGAGGCGATAGAAGAACTGGGAGAAATTGAAGAATTTCTTGAAAACCCGGCAAAATTTCAGGCTATTGGCGCAAAGATTCCAAAAGGTGTATTGCTTTATGGCCCTCCGGGTACTGGAAAGACTCTGCTTGCAAGGGCAGTTGCCGGTGAGGCAGGGGTCCCGTTTTTCAGTATTTCGGGTTCTGAGTTTGTAGAAATGTTTGTTGGTGTTGGTGCATCAAGAGTAAGGGATTTGTTTGGTCAGGCAAAGGCCAGCCAGCCTTCCATTATATTTATGGATGAAATTGATGCTGTTGGCAGGCACCGAGGAGCAGGCCTTGGCGGAGGACATGACGAAAGAGAGCAGACATTAAACCAGCTTTTGGTAGAGATGGATGGTTTTGACCAGGAGAGCACAGTTATTTTGATAGCAGCTACCAACAGACCCGATATTCTTGACCCGGCATTGCTTCGTCCTGGAAGATTTGATCGCCAGATTGCTGTTGACAGGCCGGATCTTATCGGAAGGGAACAGATACTTGAGATTCATGCGCGTAATAAACCGCTTGATAAAGATGTCAACCTTAAGACAATAGCAAAAGAGACACCCGGGTTTACAGGTGCCGATCTTGCAAATATTTTTAACGAGGCTTCACTTCTGACTGCAAGGCATAACAAGAAGAAAATAAGCATGTTTGAAGTGGAAGATGCTATTGAAAGAGTTATAGCGGGCCCGGAGAAAAAATCAAGGATAATTTCTGAAGAAGAGAAAAAGATAATAGCGTTTCATGAAGCAGGGCACGCTCTTCTGTCACATATACTGCCTAATACTGATCCTATCCATAAGATATCCATAATATCAAGAGGAAAGGCTTTGGGCTATGTCATAACACTGCCTGAGGCAGACAAGTTTTTAAAGACCAGAAAAGAATTGCTGGACAACATAACACAGCTTCTTGGAGGCAGGGTAAGCGAGGAAATGAACTTTGATGATATAACAAGCGGAGCTCAGAATGACCTTGATCGCTCAACCAAGCTTGCCAGGAAAATGGTAACAGAATTTGGAATGAGCCCAAAAATCGGGCCAATTACATATAGAATTGACGAGGAGGAAGTATTTCTTGGCAAGGAAATTATGTCAAGGCCTCATTATAGCGAAGAGATAGCTTCGGAGATAGACAGAGAAGTAAACAGAATAATATCTGAAAGCTATGTTAAAGCAAAACAAATATTAACTGAAAATAAGGATGCATTGACAATGCTGGCTACCAATCTTATAGAAAAAGAAACCCTGTCAAGGGATCAGGTAATGAAGATGCTTATAGATGTTAAAAGCCAGAAAAAGCCAAAAGAACCTGAGCCGGTTGCCAAGGCTGATTCAGGAAAAGGCAGAGGAAAAAGCAAAGGCGATGCCGGCAAGGTCAAAACTGCAATTAGCGGGCGCAGCGAAAGCATTAAACCTGATGCAAAAAAAATAAGCAGGGCAAAAGCGTTCCAGCTCCTGGGTTTGAAAAACAGTGCAAGCCAGGACGAAATAAGGAATGCTTATGATTCGCTGATTCTGCAGACTAATTCCAAAGAACAGGCACAGGATATAAATGAGGCATACAATATGCTGATTGACTCGACGGAAAAGGCAAAAACAACTTAGGGACCGACCATGTATGTGTGGTTGCTATCTACAGAGCTGCCTGAAAGCAGATGTATTTGCAAGTACTGTGAAGTATGAAGTACGATAATATGAGCCTGGATTGGGCGATCGTATTTTATAACACCTTAACGGCTTTATTTACTATTGGTTTACTATTTTTTGAATAATTTTTTTAGTTTGTTTTTATTCGCAAATTTACCATGTGAAAGCGGGCCAAAAAATAAACTTCCTATAATAAACAGGCCAGGTCAGACACACAAAAAAAAATTAAAAAGCTCCGACATTATAACATTGTCGGAGCTTTTTCCTTCTGTAGCTAAGATTTTTTATTAAATAATAAAAATAATAAAAAAAATCGGGAAAATACTCTAAAATAAGAATAGTAAAACCGGCACAGAAAAAAACAGAAAAGTTAAAACTGAAAAACCAAAATATAAAATTAAAAAACAGAGCATAAAGCGGGAGAATTTATAAAATGGAGAAGATTAAAGCAGGGTTTGTCGGCGCCGGATTTATAGGTCCAATTCACATGGAAAATGTAAGAAGGCTTGGTTTTCCACAGGTTTATGCTGTTGCAGAAATTGACCAGGCAGCAGCTGATGCAGCCGCTTCAAAGCTGGGAATTCCAAAAGCTTACGGCAGGTGGCAGGATCTGGTAAATGATCCTGAAGTCGATGTTATTCACATAAGCTGTGCCAACAAACTTCACTTCCCGATTTCCAGGGCATGTCTTGAACTTGGAAAACCGGTTATTTGCGACAAGCCGCTTACTCTTGATTTGAAAGAGGCAAAAGAGCTTGTTGACCTTGCAAAGAAGAATAATGTAATAAACGCTGTAACTTTTAATATGGCATTTTATCCTATGGTCAGGGAGGCAAAGGAGAGAATAGCAAAAGATGATCTTGGTAAGATAAACCTTGTGTATGGACGGTACATGCAGGACTGGCTCGTGAAAGATACGGATTACAACTGGAGAGTGGAAGCCAGATATCAGGGGAAATCCCGGGTTCTGGCAGACATCGGTTCCCATTGGATACATATGGTTCAAATGGTGCTGGGTAAAAAGATAGTCTCAGTATATGGTGATACCTCCATTTTTATTCCTGTCAGGAAAAAACCATTTGTGCCCTATTTGACTGCCCAGGAAAAAGATTTAAAGCCAGGTGAATATGAGGATATTAATGTAGATACTGAGGACCATGCAACTGTCATGTTTAAGTTTGAAGATAATATCAAAGGGGTTTTGATGGCATCCCAGGTTTGTCCCGGCAGAAAGCAGAGAATTGAGTGGGAAATAATCGGGCTTGAAAAAAGCATGGCGTGGAATGGCGAAGACCCGGATAAACTGTGGATTGGACACAGAAGCAAACCAAATGAGATTTTTATGAAGGATGCCAATCTGATGCAGGAAGACGCAAAGGGCTTTGCCAATTCTTCAGCTGGCCTTGCTGAGGGTTATCCTGATTCCTGGAAAAATATAATGTCACGAATCTATGAGTACATCAGAATCGATGGAAATAAAAAAAATATGGTGCCTGATTTTCCGACTTTTAAAGACGGCTACAATATCATGTTGATAATAGAAGCCATACTTGAGAGTGCAGAACAAAACAGGTGGGTGGACATAGACTGGTCAGAATAGCGATGAATTTTATAATTATTTTTTAAGCAGGAGTATTTTGATGGATAAAAAACTAATTGAAGAAGGCGTAAGGCTGATACTTAAGGGAATCGGGGAGGATGTTGGAAGAGAAGGCTTGATAAAAACACCCCAGAGAGTTGCCGATATGTATGAAGAACTCTTTAACGGCATCGGCAAGGACCCGGCTGCTGAGCTGGAGTCTCTTTTTGACGAAAACCATGACGAGATGATAATCGTAAAAGATATACCGTTTTACTCTGTATGCGAGCATCATATGGTCCCTTTCGTAGGGAAGGCCCATATAGCTTATGTACCAAATAAGTCTGGAAAAATTGTGGGTTTAAGTAAACTCTCAAGAGTGCTGGATATTGTTTCAAGAAGGCTGCAGGTGCAGGAAAGGCTTACAACTATTGTTGCAGATACAATAATGAAACAGCTGCAACCAAGAGGGACGATGGTTATAATAGAGGCAGAGCACCTTTGTATGAGCATAAGGGGAGTAAAAAAACCCAATACCATAACAGTGACATCTGCGGTCAGGGGTCTTTTCAGGGAAAACCCGGCGTCCAGGGCCGAAGCGATGGCACTTATTAAGTCTGGAAGATAAATATTTATTTTTGGGAAATAAAATGGGTAACAAAATACGTAAAAACTTGAAATAAAATCAAAAGATCAGGGGCTGAAGCGATGGCGCTTATAAAGCCAGAAGATAAATAGTCTTAATGGGAAATAAAATGGGTTATAAAATACGGAAACTTGAAATAAAATCAAAAGCGCAGGCACTTGATGAGTTTGAAAAAATCGGTGCAACACTTCCCGGACAGCACATTATGGCAAACAAGATTTTCCCTGTTGCACTGAAAGTCAAAGGCGTCAAACCGAGGGCGGCAGACATACTAAAACAGGAGATGCTTTCTCGCACTGGCGACGTGGTAACATCAAGGGACTCGCTGATTCAAATGGAGGGTACGACTGACGTAATCATCCTTGGTACAGAAAAATCCATAAGAAGTCTTGCTGAAAAGATAAAAATGCAGCCTTTTGGCCTCAAAATGCTTTCAGACGAAATAACAGCTTATTTTTCTTTACTGAATGAAAGTAAAAGGCAAAGAACAATTACGATTGGCAGTAAAGTTTTTGACCCTGACAATATTGGTTGCGGTGCTTTGGTAATGGGAATATTAAACATCACCCCGGACTCTTTTTTTGATGGGGGACTCTACAATAAGAAGGAAAGCGCTTTTAAAAGAGCCGAAGAAATAGTCAAAGAGGGCGCAGACATTATAGATACCGGAGGAATGTCATCAAGGCCGGGTTCTGAGCCTGTAAGTATTAATGAAGAGATGCAGCGGGTGATTCCGGTGATAGAGCATATAAAAAATAATTATGATATTTTAATTTCTGTTGACACATACAGGTCCGAAGTTGCAGCGGAGGCAACCAAAGCGGGGGCGGACATTGTTAATGATATCAGCGGGCTTGTGATGGATGAAAAAATAATAAGTGTTGCCGCTGATTCGAAGGCCACACTTGTTATAATGCACATGCAGGGAACACCGCTTACAATGCAGGAGAACCCAATCTACAGCGATGTTACCGATGAAATATATGATTTTTTATATTCCAGGACATGTGCGGCAGTTGCTGCAGGCGTTGAAAGCAGCAGGATCATAATAGACCCTGGAATTGGTTTCGGTAAAAAATTGGAACATAATATTGAGATAATTGCAAAGCTGAAGGATTTTACAAATATGGGGTTTCCAGTAATGGTAGGTGCTTCAAGGAAATCATTTATCGGAAGCCTTCTTGACGGCCTTCCGGCAGAAGACAGATTATACGGCAGTGTTTCAGCCGCAGTATGCGCATTTCTTAATGGCGCAGACATATTAAGGGTGCATGATGTAAAACAGACAGTGGAAGCTTTAAAGATAGCTGCAGCAGTAAAAAGGGCAACGTAGGCATGTATAAAATATTTGTTAAAAATCTGAAATTATTTGGTTACCACGGCGTAAATCCTGAGGAAAAAATAAACGGACAGGATTTTATTTTCAATGTCAGCCTTCATTTAAAAGAAAACTGCAAAATACCGGATATTGCTGTAAATGATAATATTTCCGATACAGTAAATTATTCAGAGATAGTAAAGATTATTAAAAAAGTAAACTGTGCAAAAAAGTTTGACTTGCTTGAAACACTCTCGAGGCAGATTGCTCAAAAAATTCTGGAATTTTCACCCCTTATTTTCAAGGTAAAAGTAAAAGTTGAAAAACCAAATCCGCCGATTAAAGAGGATCTTGAGTCTGTAGGTGTAGTATGCAGGCTTGAAAAACATGCACATGAACAATTAAAAGAGGCAATTCCTCTCTCCCAGTTTTACCTTTCAGCTGGTTCAAACATCGGCGACCGTGAAAAAAATTTAAGGGATGCAGTTTCCAACCTGGCTGGCAAAGGCTTCATCAGAATACTTAAGGTGTCATCAATTTATGAAACTGAGCCGATGTATTATAAAGAGCAGGATAGTTTTTTAAATATTGCCCTTGAAGGCACAATTTCCGGTGATTATGGTCCTTTTGAGTTTTTAGGACTGTTAAAAAGTATGGAATACTATATGGGGAGGAAAGGCACCGTAGTCCGCCATGGGCCGCGCCTAATTGACCTTGACCTGCTTTACTTTGGCGAAATTAAGATTATGTCGGATATCCTTGTGGTCCCACACCCCCTGATAAAAGAGCGAAGGTTTGTACTGTTACCGCTGGCTGAAATTGCACCCGGCATGGAAATAGAAGGTAAAAAAATAGCTGATTTTTTAAAAATATGCAACCTTGATGAAAAAGTAATAAAAGTTAAAAACTGGTGAAAAAAATATGTTATCAGTAAAAGAGGCACAGGAAAAAGTCGTCAATTCGACTATTATCAAAAAGACTATAAAAGTTCCCATTATTGACAGTCTGCATATGATTTTGGCTGAAGATGTAATATCACGTGATGATGTCCCTGCTTACGATAATTCGGCGGTGGATGGGTTTGCAGTAAAGTCCACAGATGTAATAGGAGCAGAGAAAAATTATCCGGTAAAACTAAAGCTTTTAAAAGAAGACATTCCTGCCGGCAGGGTTTTGGCAGATACAATCGAGCCAGGCATGTGCATTCAGATTATGACAGGTGCGCCAGTGCCAAAGGGATGCGATTGTGTGGTAATGAAGGAAGATGTTTTAAAAGAGGGAAGAGATGTACTTGTTTTTAAGGAGTGCAGGGAAAGTGAAAATATACGGTTTAAGGGAGAGGACATAAAAAAAGATGATGTAGTCCTAAAAACCGGTAAAAAGATTTTTCCGGCTGATATAGGTGTGATGGCATCCACAGGAACGGCTAATGTTTCTGTTTTTAAGCCACCAGTTGTAGCCATCCTTCCTACCGGTGATGAGCTTATAGGCATAAATGAAAAACTTGTCCTGGGTAAGGTAAGAGACAGCAACAGCTATTCGCTTTCTGCACAGATTAAAGAAACCGGCGCTGAGTATAAAAGCTATGGCATAGTAAAAGATGACAAAGATTTGATAAAAAACAGCATTCTTTCTGCACTTGATGATTGTGATATTCTTCTTCTGACCGGAGGTGTATCTGTCGGTGATTATGACTATGTAAAGGAAACCCTTGACAGCATAGGGGCAGAATTTGTCTTCTGGCGTGTAAACCAGAGGCCGGGCAAGCCTATGGCTTTTTTAACTTATAAGGACAAATTTATTTTTGGTCTACCCGGAAATCCGGTGTCTGCGATGGTGTGTTTTGAATTTTACGTCAGGCCCCTTATAAAATTATTTGAAGGCGAGACGGAGCTGTTCAGGAAAAAAATAACTGCCAAATCGGCAGATGATTTCAGTCACAAGTCCGGCAGAGCAGATTTTGTAAGGGTCAGGCTTGATTTCAGCCAGGATGGAGCATACTTTAAATCTACCGGCATGCAGGGCTCAGGTATTTTAATGTCAATGTCTGAGGCAGACGGCCTTGCCATATTCCCGGAAGCATCCGGAAATATTGAAAAAGAAACAGAAGTTGAAATACTCCTTCTTAAATAGCAGGATTTATTCCTACCTTATTCTTGAGTAGAATTTATAGTTATTGCCACCGCTTCTTTTTGCTTCATACATCACGGAGTCGGCAAATTTTATGAGGTCCGTCTGGTTTAGCGAGTCATTGGGAAAGACTGAAATGCCAATGCTTCCGCTTATGCTTAGTTTTAACTTGTCAATTTTAAAAGGCTCATTAAACGAGTCAAGCACTTTTTTGGCAAATTTTTCCATATCTTCTGTATAGAAAAAATCTCCCAAAATCATTACAAACTCATCGCCGCCAAATCTTGCAACAGTGTCTGTCTTTCTTATTACCTTCTTTAGTCTGACTGCAAAACTTTTAAGAAGTTTGTCACCGGCATCATGTCCATATTTATCATTGACTGCTTTGAATCTATCAAAGTCCAGTATTATTATCATCATTTTTTTGTTATTTCTTCTGGACCTTTCTGCTGCAAGCATGAACCTGTCCTTAAAAAGATTCCTGTTTGGAAGACCTGTTATTATATCGAAATATGCAAGTTTTTTGATTGATTTTTCCAACTGCCTTTTTTCAGTGATATTTTCGGAAATTCCGAGAATATATGATGGCTCTCCGTTTTCACCAAGAATAGGGAGTTTCTTTGTACTTATAATCATCGTTTTATTGTTGGAAGTAATTTTTTCTTCTTCGATAAACAAATTGTTTTTATCACTTAAAATCTCTCTGTCTTTTTTAATAAAAAAGTCGGCCTGTTTTTTTGGGAAAATCTCGTAATCTGTTTTTCCGAGCATTTCCTTTCTTGAAAGCCCCAAAAGCTCTTCAGCTGCTTTGTTTATCATTTTGAATTTTAAGTCCTTGGCATCTTTTAAGAAAAGCATAATAGGGATATTGTCTATAATGGAATTAAAAAAGCTGATTTGCTGTTTTGATTCAAAAAGATTTTTTTGTATCTCACTTATATCTCTTGTATAGCCTGTTGTGCCGATGGACTCCCCTGACTCATTTATGACGGGGGCTTTATATGTTTCATGTAGTCTGGGTGAATTGTTAATGTAGAGAATCTCTTCAACGAATCTTGCTTTTTTTTGCTTCATTATTTCCAGGTCATCTTCCCTGTATTTTTTTGCAACATCTTCAGGAAATAATTCCAAATCTGTTTTTCCAATTATTTCGCTTTTACTCCTTGCTACATCTTTTGCCATTCTATTGTTTACAGCAAGGAAACGTCCCTCCCAGTCTTTTAACCAGGCGTTATATGGAAAGCTGTCAAGAATAGTCTCGACATGAGTGTTAATCTTTTTTATTTCAGTAATATTATTTGATATCCCAATTAAGCCGCACACTTTTCCGTCCCTATCGTGATATGGGCTGATATTTGAATTAAGCCATATGTTTCTTCCGCCAGGCATTAATATTTTTTCTTCAATGTTTAGCTTGGCACAATTTTTATTGATAACTTCAAGGTCATTTTGCACCATTATTTCTGCAATGTCCTCAGGGAACAAATCAAAATCGGTTTTTCCCAATATATCCGGTATTTTTTTATCGACAATGTTTGCAAAAGCAGCATTAACGATTATGAACTTCAGATTCAAATCCTTAACATAAACATATGAAGAAATGCTTGCAAGTATTTTTTCCAGAAGTTCATTTCGTGCAGACAAAAAAAGCATGTCACTATTAATTTTTTCTAAATCTTTGATAATGTTTTTTCCTTTTTCTTAAAAAACTTTTTTATTATTGTCAAAGATATATCGGATTGTAAATCACTAAAACCTATTTAAAAACAATAATAAAACTTTATTATAAAAAGGCAAGTATTTATAAAACCATATTCAGCAAAACAGAAATCGACTCAGCAATCCGTATAGTTTTCCGGCTTTACCCGTGCCGTTTAAAAACACTATTTCCAGTCTTTTCCTAAAATTTTTTTGACAAATATCTTTGCGAGAACGCAAAGTTTTTTCCAATAATTTTTTATTACTCCGTCAGGCGCAGAAAAAGCTACAGTCCTGAATTTGCTGCCGTCTTCATCAAATAGGTTGAAAGCAGTATACTTGGTGCAGGAAATATCCAGGGTATTATCAGAGATTTTTTGATAATTTATTTCACTTCCTGCAGACTGGAGAAACTCTTCAGGTATAGAAACAATTCGCTCCAGTATTTTTTTCTTCTGCTTCACTTTGAATTGGCATTTTTCAGTGGCGGCACTAACTTCTATAAAATTAATAATATTTGGTATTCTAATAAATGTTGACCAGATATCCACTTAAGGAGCAATCAGACTAATATTGCACTCATGAAGTTTTTATCATTAATTCTGCTGCTTTCTTAGAATTCTCTTTGCTTTTTTTCCTCTCCAGACAAGGAGAACGATAATACCCATTAGCAGAATGAATATTGTCATCAGGGTCGTGGGCAAATCAAAGTAAGAGAAGAAAACTGCCAGAGGGCTTACCTTAACCTGGAATTTTTTAATATCGCTGATTTTGCTTTTAACCTGGCTTTTTGCGTCGAGTGTCAGAGCATATACTTCGTGGTCACCTTCTGCCAGTTCGGCATTATTCTGGGAATGACTCAGGCTCCAGTCACCATTTTCATTGACCTGTACTTTATATGCTATAACCTGTTCAGAGTGTATAAAAACTACTACTTCTGAATTGGGGATACCTTTGCCGACAAACAAAATGTTATTTCCGGCATTGATTCCTTTTACATCTACTATCTGTGGTCTTTGTAATATCAGGGATTCCACAGCTTGATAAACATCTTTTATGGCGGCTTCTTTATCAGTGCCTGGTTTTTCAGTGTCATTGGGAATATCTTTAAGTACAAGCAAATTTTCCCGCTCTGGGACTATTTCCACATTTACTATATTGGAAGGCTCACTTGAATTCCCATTACCATCTATGGAAATCACATATATTCCATGCTTTCCTTCTTCCAGTGTTATGCTGCCGGTAAATTTGCCATCACTCTTTGTCTCAGCAAATTCCGGAATAACTATTTCTCCATCAACATAAAAATCATACTCACTGTTTGATTCTGAAATACCTGAAATCAGGACCCCAGGCTGAGTCGTTGATGCAGGAGGTTGATGTAATATTGGTGTAAAAGGAGGGATGGTCACACTGTAATCCTGGTCAAGTTTGGTGATAAAATAAGAATTCGATACGGTAGTTTTGTTGCCAAAACTATCATATGCCCAAATGCAGGCGTAATATTTAATTCCTTCAGACAATCCTGTAATAATTGTACCTGCGGTCCCCATTACAGATAAATCAGCATCATCAGAAATATCCCAAACCAGGGCAGAACCTGTTTGGTTTTGTACTTCTTCAAGATTCTGGCCATAAATAATTCTATAGTATTTAAAGTTCGTCTCTGAGTATATGGGTGTCCATGACCATACTATTGAAGAGCTGTCTGAACTGACAGCTTTGAAATTATCCAATCCAAACGGAGCTTTCGTATCCAGGGCAAAATATGGAGAATAAGCATAATCGCTTGTATTTTGACCTGCGCTTGCTGCTTGAAGCCTTATTCGCATATTTGCATTCTCTTTTCCCTCAAAATCGATACCGGCATCCAAGATAATGGTTTTACCTGAGCCCGCAGTAATTTCCGTCCCAAAATCTCCGGTCATACCCGTTAAAGGATCCGCCCAGGTATTTCCGCTATCATCAGAAATTTCCAGCACAACTTGTACATTATCACTATCACCGGTAGAAAGGTCGTAGCTTATTTTAACTATATCAGCGCCTGCATCCTGTACTGCTGATACATTGGATATGACCGGCTTTTCTATTGGTTTTACATTACTGTCTTCCGCATTTTTATCTTCCAGGTACAGAGACATGACTTCATCACTGCTTAATGCCCGGCTCCACATGCTGACCTCATCAATTTTCCCTGAAAAATGCCGGTCATTTTCTACAGATCTTCTTCCAATATTTAGCGGGCCTGCTGAAGTTATCAGATTGCCGCTGATAATTGCACTTGCATCCAAATTTCCATTAACAAAAAGTTTTTCCATGCTTCCATCGTATGTTCCCACGACAAAATACCAGATATTTGGTAAAACATTTGTTTTGCCGATTAAGTATTTTCTTCCAGATGTAGTATTGATGGCAAACTCAAATGCAGAGTTATCAGAGTTATGCTGCAACTGGTATTGGGAATCACCGTTTTTGCTTAATATTTGCGCCCAGGCCTTTCCTGTAGCAGGATCGATATCCCATTTTATCCAGGCAGAGACTGTTAGAGCCTTGGTTGGATTGAGGTTGGAAGAGTTGTTAACTGATATATAATTATCAATGCCGTTGAAATCCAGTGCAGAACCGCTTGTCCCTGTTGTCCATGAAGCGCCTGCAATCTCCCCATTATTGTTTCCTGCAGAATCAGCGGCGAGTGTTCCTGTATTTTCATTTAGTGTCCATTTGGCAGCCAGGACACCTTCTTTGTCTTCCTCTTTTGTTGGCTTGGAAGCATTATAGTATTCCTGTATATCCCCGGCAGACAGTGATTTGTCATAGTAATAAATCTCATCGATTACTCCACTGAACAACCACTTTTCATTGCGATTGCAGGTTCCAATAAAGACAGGCTTTTCTGTAGGAATTACATTAGATAATGCCTGGCTTCCCACCTGCTCACCATTGATGTAGAGCTGTAATTCTTTGCCATCATAAACACCTGCAATATGGGTCCATTGATTCAGATAAGCAGAATATGGGTAGGACACTCTTTTCTCGCCATTATCACTTCCATTGCTTGATCCTCTCCAAATAAGGTTTCCGCTTTCAAAATTCAAAGACCACGAACGGTTATTTGAACCTGAATACCACCATTTATCAATAATATATTTGTATGAACTTGTATCTGTTGCATTGACCCAGGCTGAAACAGAAAATTTACCAGTATATCTCAGACCTTCTGAATCCGGTATCTCAATGTAATCATAGAGACCACCATTTCCCCTGAATTCCAAAGCACTACCGCTTACACCATTTGTTGTCCATAAAGCATTATTTATGAATCCGTTATTGCTGCCTGCAGAATCATTTGCAGTGGTTCCGGTATTTTCATCCAATTTCCATCTGGAAACCAACCCACCTGCTTTTTCAGAAATAACAGGAATGACAGGGCTTATTGCAACAGAGTCGCTTGTTACCGGTATTCCGGTTGACGGCTCTGCTGTCGCCACAGGCGTCACGTTGACTTTGATAAATTTATCCAAATCTCCAATTACAGGTGTGTAAGTACTGCCTGTTGCGCCGGATATATCAGTATATTCCCCGTCTTTACTGTCGCAAATTGTCCATTGGTATAGTGGCGTTTCAGCAAGGTCCCCATTTACATCGTCATATCCGACACCTGTCGCCGTAAGCACTTCACCAACTTTACCTGAGCCCGTGATTTCTGCAGATAAAAATGTTGGAGCTGCCAGTTCAATCACTATCTCGCCTGTTTCCACAGAATATACTTTAAAAGTGCTGATATCTATAATATTATTAACGTCCTGAGTGTGATAATACCAGATTTCTTCATCCACATAATAAATGAAGTTATATTTTAATTTATAGGACATCCTAACTATCTTACCGGTTGATTTATTTACTGCTTCAAATCCATAACCATCTGCAGGCCTGATATTTAATTTGTTGCCGGACGGGGAATATCTTATAAAGTTTCTTGCAGTGCTCCATTCTGACTCCACCAGGCCGATATCTGTAAAGTTATAGGGAGAAAAACTCCTGGGAAATTTGCCATACATACTGTAATAATCTTTAATCAGTTTAATCAATGCGCCTGATATTTCAGTGAAAGTATACCCAAAAGATGAAGTAAGGGTACTTTTAATTACTGCCGCAGTTGCAGGACTTGGCATTGGTTTTCCGGGTGATGCACCTGTTTGTGCTGTCGGGGTTATAATCGCTTTTATGAATTTGCCTGTATCTGCAGCCAGAGGCATGTAAGTATTGTTTGTGGCACCGGCTATATTTGTAAATGTCCCGCTTGCTGTATCACAGATTGTCCACTGATAAAGAGGAGTTGCTGCAAGGTCCCCATTTACATCGCTGTATCCCACACCCTCAGCGCTAAGCGCTTCGCCGACTTTTGTTGTGCCTATAATTACCGCAGATGAAAATGCCGGGGGCTCCTCTGCTGCAGATACAGCTGCAGTTGCGTCGCTTGTTACAGTTGCTCCGGGCGATTTTCCAGTTTGTGCTGTCGGGGTTATAATCGCTTTTATGAATTTGCCTGTATCTGCAGCCAGAGGCATGTAAGTATTGTTTGTGGCACCGGCTATATTTGTAAATGTCCCGCTTGCTGTATCACAGATTGTCCACTGATAAAGAGGAGTTGCTGCAAGGTCCCCATTTACATCGCTGTACCCCACACCCTCAGCGCTAAGCGCTTCGCCGACTTTTGTTGTGCCTGTAATTACCGCAGATGAAAATGCCGGGGGCTCCTCTGCCTGTGCTGCTGCTGCACCTGGTTCGATGCTGTCATAAAGCTGTTTGACATCTGAGGCTGAAAGAGCTTTATTGTATATCTGAACCTCGTCAAGTATTCCGTTAAACTGATTAAAGGAGCCTGTCTGAGAACCTATCCAAACATTTGAAGGTTCCGGCTTAATATACCCTGTGTTTGACACACTGCTTATTTCCTTGCCATCAAGATAAATCTTCATTTCTGTACCGTCATAGACTCCTGCCGTGTGATGCCAGTCAGTATCTTTTATTCTGCTGCCCCAGTTCATTGATACCTCAGTCCATGAGGGACTATACAGGATGAAGCAAACTCTGCCCTGATTGTCAATTCTTAGAAAATATTGTGAATTTTTGAAAATAAATGCACCGTCATCATTTACTGTAGTGATTTTAAACCAGCAAGCCAGAGTTATCTGGTTTCCGCTTATATTCAGCGAAGTGCTGTTTGGAACTTCAGAATGTCCTCCCTTACCATCAAAATCCAAGGCACTGCCACTTGCTCCGCTTGTCCAGTCAGCACCATTTACTGATCCATTGTTATTTCCCACACTATCTTTTGAAATGGAACCAGAATTTTCGTTAAAGCTCCAATTTGCAACTATACCACCTGTGTCCTGAAGCATTTTTAATGGCTGCACTTCTGTTTCAACTTCTTCCTGGCTGAATGTAATTTCAATATCCAGCAGCTGCATCTCGCTTTTGCAATCATTTGTAAATACTGCCTTAAATAGTATTTGTCCGGCAGCCGCAGGGAAATTCTTGATTTGTTCGTTTACTTCTTTGGCAATGTTATAGTCGCTCTCGCCTGCCTCTATCCAATTGTTATTCTTCCAGTAGTACCAGGTCTTTCCATTGTCATCTGAAAGCTGGTAATATATTTCGCCGTTATTCTTGCTTGAGACTTCCACAAAACTATCCCAACTTGCCGTATTTGGGACTACCAGTGAGTTTACGGGCTGGAGAATTGCTTTGCATGTTAATTTCTCCACCGCTGTTGTCTCCAATGTCACTTTGGCAGAGTCATCTTCTGCTGTTTTGGATTTATTGTCTGACTCCTCAGTTGTCGCTTCTGTTGATTCGCTGTCAGGATCTTTGTCTGACTCCTCAGATGTCGATTCTGTTGATTCGCTGTCAGGATCTTTGTATGATTCCTCAGTTGTCGCTTCAGGTAATTTATCAGATGATTCACCTTCAGGATCTTTTTCTGATTCCTCAGTTGTCGCTTCAGGTAATTCATCAGATGGTTCACCGTTTTCCATTAAAGGAATTTCCTTCGCAGACGGATTATTCTCAATATCCTCTGTTAAACTTTTTACTGCCACATCCTCTGGCTTAAAAAGGGCGAGCCCATCAACAATTTGTATTTTATCAGCATCATAAATATAATCCTTTGGATTATCAAAACTCCAGCCTAAAGAATCAGCTCTCAGTTCAGACACCGGACCGGCTAAAAAAATGCCCCCTGACAGAATGGATGTTATTACAAAAATCATTATAAAAGTGCATACAGACACAAGGGAAATTATTCTTTTTAATCTGTATTTCTCCACCTCGCCTTTGTCCCTGCTGAAACTCATGGGCGAAATAAATATATACATGGGTAAGGATACAATCAGCAAAAGGAGTTCCAGCAAAAGAATCATAAGAGCAACTCCAAGAGTTTTTAAAATACCCCCATCAATAATAGATTCTTTATACTTATTTATTTTTGCTGAAATGTGCAGTATGAAATTTAACCAGGAAGTTTTTATTTTTTTCATGTCCCTAAATTATTGGTATCATATCTTTATGTTATTGAAATAGTGCCACTTAAAGATTGAACTACTGGCTTTAAATTATTGAAATCACAGCCCTTTATCAGTAAAACCAAATCACTATATTAATTAAATCAAGAAAGTAATAATAAACTGCTTAAAGCAGGATAATTACAATAATATAAACAATGCCTAAGTCTGCATAATTAAAATAATCGAAAAACCATTTAAGTCCAAATAAATAAAATCATGAAAAAAGCATAAACTAAAAAATTTTAATAATAGAAAAAGAGTACAATGCTAAATAAGTATAATGATGGAAAAAATGCCTAAAGAAATAAAAGCAATCATAAAATAATTTAAATAAACATCCACCTTGCTTATTATCCTGTCATACAGGTTTTGGTTAATTTCGAAATACTTGGTAGGGCTCGCTTCACTTATTCTGCCGGTTTTATCATTATAGGCCATTGCCTGCAGCCAATACTCTCCTGGTTGCAGGATAAAACTTTTACCATCAGTTTCAAGGCTCCAATTTCCGGCTTTATCCGTATTTGCAATAAAAATTTTTACATTGTTATCTTTTAGGCCAGCTTCCTCCTGATATCCCTTGCCAATATTAACAACAATCTTTAAATCAGCCTGTCCATGTCCGCTCAACAGTAAATCTGAGCCGTTCATTTTGCTTATATTTTCTACAGATGGAGGAGAAATGGAAGTATCCAGCCGGGTATTATAAACTTCAGGTAAAATATAACTTTGCTCTATAGTCTGCTCATTTCCCATGCTTTCAGTTGTAACCAAAAACTGCCTGTTATCAAAATATATGGGTAAACCGACCATTAATATCAACTTGGCCAACCATACTGCCAAAATTACTACTAAAAAAGACAAAGTAAATATTCTGCGGATTTTATATTGTGACTTGCCCTGGGTGTTCTCTCCCTTAGACACCAGATATAAAGGAAAGGAGATAACAGCAAGAAAAAGTTCCAAAAAAATTACAGCAAAAACATCGAGAATAGTCTTTGAGGTGCGTGAAATCAAAACATTATTTTTTCTTTTATAAATTACTGCAGAAGTATGCAGAATTAGATTTGTCCAACGCCCTCTCATATGCCTAAGAGTGTTTTAATCATTTAATATTGTATTGATCTTCCTGGATAATTCACTTAAGTCAGTGGAAGCTTTTATGAAATAACCCTCTGCTCCCAGATCTGAACCTTTTTTAATGTCGCTGTCCTGACCCAGGTTACTTAAAATAATAACAGGGATACCCTTTGTCTCCTCATTACTTTTTAATGCTTTTAAGACATCAAATCCATGCATTTTTGGCAGGATCAGATCCAATAATACCAACCCGGGCTTTTCTTCAATAATCAATCTTAGTCCGGTTTCTCCATCTTTTGCGGATAATACTTCAAAACCCTGACTCAGCAATTCAACATTTAAGGCCCTCAATAAAATCTGCTCATCTTCAACGACCACTATCTTTTTTAACATAGTATATGCCTGCTCTTGTTAACTCTTAATATTATAAAATATGGCAGTTATGTATATCTATACTTATATTTATATATTATTCTATAATTTTATATATATTTTAATTAATGTCAAGTATTATAATAAATAATATATTATTTTGTATAAATAATTAAAATAATAATAAATAAAGTAATAATATTTTTAATCATATTACCTTTTAAAGAGGTAATTTAATATAGAAAGTAGTACCTTTGCTTTCAGCAGAATCAAACCATATTTTTCCATTGTGTGCCTCGACTATTGCCTTGGCAATGTAGAGTCCCAAGCCGGTTCCATCAGTTTCTGAAAGAACAGCATTATCAGCTCTGAAGAATTTTTCAAATAATCTTTTTTGCTGTTCTTGCGGTATTCCTATTCCATTGTCTCTAACAAAAAATACTACATCTGATTTATCTTCTGCACAGCTTACTTCAATACTGCACCCCGTTTTTGAGTATTTGATTGCATTATCGATAAGGTTAGTGATAACCTGCCTGACTTTGCTGCTGTCAATATCAACCATCAATTCAGACTGAGTCTCTTTGCTCTTTACTATCAGGATATCCTTTTTTCGGGCATTTTCATTTATTTCTTCAAGAATGTCGTTTAGAAGCGCTATTATGTCAGTTAGACCTCTTTGTATTTCGAATTTTCGCCCTGTCTCTATATGCGATACATCCAGCAGCTCATTAATGAGTTTTATTGTTCTGTTTGTGCTGTCATGGGCGCTTTGCGCAAATTCTATCTGCTCTTCATTTAAGCCTGAACGTAATAGCAATTCAGTCATCCATTTGATTCCGGTTAAAGGTGTTTTAAGCTGGTGAGAAGCTATGGAAACAAATTCTGTCTTCATTTTATCTATTTCACTTTCCTTGGTTGTATCCCGGAATACAACTACGCAACCAGATACCTGCCCCTTTTCGTTTATTAGCGGGGCGGCACTCGCCGATAACGGCATTTTTCCGTTTTTTTTAGTGACAAGTAGTATATGCCTGCTCATTTCCTGAATTTTTTTAGTTTTTATTGCATCTTTAATAAATTTATCACCTGCTTTGTCAGGGTCCGATTCAAAAATAAATTTTAGAATTTTATAATAATTCCTGCCCAAAGCCTCTTTTTCTGAAAACCCAGATATCTGGCTTGCTTTTAGATTAAAAATTGTGATTTTTAAATCTGTGTCTACAACAAAGACACCATCACCAATACTCAGAATAATTGTTTCTATTTTATTTTTTTCTTTTCTGAGCAGTGATGCTTTTTCCTGAAGTAAATCTTTGCTTATTTTTAATTCTGCATGCGTATGCACCCTGGCTTTAATGATAACCGGGCTGAAAGGTTTTGTTATGTAATCAATTGCGCCCAGATTAAACCCATAGATCTCATCTTCTTCGCTTACTTTTCCCGTTACAAATATTACAGGGATATCTTTGGTCTGCGAGGAGGCCTTTAATTTTGCGCAAACCTCATATCCATCCATTTCCGGCATTATGACGTCTAAAAGTATCAAATCAGGGGGATTGTCAGAAAAGGCAATCTCCAGGGCTTTTTCTCCGCTTGTTGCAGCCCTTATCTTAAAATCGGTTCTTAGCAATTCAGCAAGGATATTGATATTTTCCTTTGCATCGTCAACAATCAAAATAGTCTGTTGCTTGGACAGTTCATCCATTTGTTATTTTCCTCTCAAATCCATATTCATCCTACCGGCCAATCTCTTTAACGGGTCTTTTGCAGCTTCAAAGTCAAAACTGCCTATGCTTTCAGTCAGCTCCTGTATTTCCTTGCTGAATTTTTGCTTATCGATACATCCCTTGAGCTCTTCCAGGCAGTTTTCTGCATCTATATTGTCTTCCCATACAAGACCCGCCAGCTTTCGCAACATGGTTTTGGCCCCCGGCAGTAAGTGGGAAGAGGCACTGCCCTGGCCTGAGGGCTGTATCTTTTTGGATTTGGCCAGTCCTTTAAGTGATCTGCCAAATAATTTTAGCGCCATGCCAAGCTCATCTAAAAGCTCTTCATATTTTTCACTGATATTATGGGATATTGCAGATTCCAACCCGGTTGCAATACTTTGTATATGCATGGCAGATATATTTCCTGCAACTCCTTTTAGTGTATGTGCAAGCCTTAATGCAGTGTCGGTATCGCTTTGCTTTATTGCATTTACTATCTCTTCTGGCAGGGTAGAATAGCTTAAAGAAAAATCAATAAGAAGCTTTCTGTAGAGTCTCCTGTTTCCGCCCAGCCTTTTTAGTCCTGAGGAAATGTCGACTCCGGGCATGCTTTCCGGAAGCTCCATGCCTGCCATATCCTCGTTGCCGGTATTGTTTTGCCTGTCAGGGGATTTCTTTGCCCAGTCAGCTGCATCTGTTGCTTTATCTGTCTCGGCAAAAGCCCCGGTTGCTTTGCAGGAAGTTTCATCATTTCCCCCTGTTTGCTGCGTGTCTTTGTCTTGCGGTTTTATCCACTTCCCGATTACAGAAAACAGCTGCTGCGGCTCTATCGGTTTGCTGACATAGTCGTTTAGCCCTGCAGCAAGGCATTCCTCCT
>CAYZUS010000023.1:0-24911 GCA_964481885.1 uncultured Actinomycetota bacterium
ACTATTTTTCAATTACCTTTTTAATCCTTTTGAGGCCTTCTGCAATGTTTTCCCTTGAAGTGGCATATGAAAGCCTTATATATTCCTCTTTCTCACCTGCATTCTTTACACCAAAAGAGGTCCTTGGCAGAACCGCGACATTGCCATCATGCAGAAGAAGCTGCTGCAGAGCCAGTGAGTCCTTCAGACCCAGATTCCTGCATGCCTGTGTGACATTTGGAAATACATAAAAAGCTCCCTTTGGGGACAGGCACTTAAACCCTTTTATATCATTTAACCCATCAACTATAATGTCTCTTCTTGCCTTAAATTCTTCGACCATCCTGTAAGTCTCGTCCTGCGGGCCCTCCAGTCCTTCCATGCCGGCGTATTGCGTAAAAGTGGCAGTGCATGTGATTATATTTGTGTTGAGGGCTATCATGTGGGGAGTAAGCTCTTTGGGCATTACGACGTACCCAAGTCTCCAGCCGGTCATGGCATATACTTTGGAAAACCCGTCCGCCAAAACTGTCCTTTCCTTCATCCCGTCAATGGAAATAATGCTGTTAAACTCACCGTCATAGACTATCCTGCTGTATATCTCATCAGATAAAATCCAGATATCATTTTTAATAGCTATTTTTGCTATAGCTTTAAGATCATCTTTTGAAAGTATGCCGCCTGTGGGATTCTGGGGAGAGTTGATTATTATCATCCTTGTTTTATCGGTAATTGCTTTTTCCAGGTCATTTACATCAAAGGAAAACGCCTTTTCCTCAATCAATGGAAGCGGTACTGCTTTCCCTCCAACATAGTTTATCAAAGATTCATAAATTGGATATCCGGGATTAGGGTAAATAACCTCATCACCACTATCGATTAACGCACTGATTGTGTTAAAAATAGCTGGCTTTGTGCTGGGTGTAATAACAACGTTATCCATGTCAACGTCAATATTTCTTGTGGCACTTATATACTTTGCAACTGTCCTCCTGAAATCTGGAACACCTGCCGGCGGACTGTAATGGGTCTGGTTATCATTTATCGCCTTAATTCCTGCATTTTTTATATTTAAAGGTGTATCAAAATCTGGCTCCCCGACTCCAAAATTTACAATATTTCTGCCCTGTTCCTTAAGCTTTGTTACCTCTGCCAAAACTACAAATGCATTCTCATTGCCCAAACGGCCCATTCTTCTAGCCAGCCTCATATATAATCTCCTTATAGTGTCTCGTCAAGCAATCTGATATTATTGTATTATCAGACTTAAATATTTAATAAAAGTTATATTTTACTTTAAATACCATAATTTTTTAACTTTTACTTTATTAAAATTTTATAGAATTTTTTGATTATTTTAAATTAAATGCTTCAAAGTGAAAGAATCTTAGTTTTAGCCGTAGACCGGCGCAGTACTTTGGCGATTTAGCAAAAATAATGTTTTAAAGTGAAAGAATTTAATTTTCCCCAAGCAAATTTAAAACAATCCGAGCTGAACCACTCACAATACATCCAACACAATCATTGATTTAACTGACTCTGAATTCAGCTAATAACGATTGCACAATATTATTCTGCAACTATAATCCTTTTGTTGAAGCTTCGAATTCCTCTTTAATTGCTCTTAAAAACTCCGGCTCAAGCATTACCCTTGCACCAGTAAGCGCCATGCTTTTCATGCCGATCATCATTCCATTGTATGCGATATCAGTTTTCCCACATTTCAGGAATTCCTGCGTATGAAGAGCAATGCCATCGCCGGATGTTTTAACCATCGGGTGGATGACAGGCATCTCATAACTTACAGTGCCGATGTCAGAAGATCCCAAAAGAAAAGGCTCGCTGTCTATTTCTCCCCCAAGCGATAGAAAATTTCTTTCATATTCTGCAATAAGTGTGTTATTTTTTAAAAGGTCATTACAGGAATCATCAAAAACATTTATTTCAAGCTCTGATCCGGTTTGCAGGGCCGCGCCTCTTGCGCAATTCTTTACCTTCTCAATTACCTCATTTAGGTATTTCCTTTCCCTTGAGCGGATATAAAACTGTGCGGCAGCTGTTTCCGGTATAATATTTACCGCATCTCCGCCTTTGTTTATGATCCCATGTATGCGTACATCCTGTTTTAGCTGCTGCCTGAGCGCATTTATGGAAGTAAACAGCAAAATAACTGCATCCAGTGCATTTATACCATCGTGCGGTGCCGCTGCAGCATGTGCGGCCTTTCCCTTATATATAAATTCAACACCGTCCATAGCAAGCACAATAAGGCTGGTATTGTTTTTTGAGCCGCCGTGAAACATAAGCCCGATATCCAGCCCATCAAAAGCGCCATTTTTGCTCATCGTCCCTTTTGCTCCTAATCCTTCCTCAGCAGGTGTTCCCATTACGACAATTTTCCCGCACAGCTGCCCTTTTAACCTGGAAAGAGCTATTGCAGTGTTTACCGAAGAGGAAGCAATTATGTGGTGATGGCAGGCGTGACCCATTTGAGGAAGTGCGTCATATTCTGCGATAAAGGCCACAGCAGGACCTGGTTTCTGCAAGTCAAATTCCGCCCTGAAAGCAGTTGGCAGTGAGCCTGTGCCTGTTTCGACTGTGAAGCCGTTTTCCCTTAACTCATCTGTCAGGTATTTTTGCGCCTTAAATTCCTTGTTTCCAAGTTCAGGATTGTCAAAAATATGGTCCGCCATCTCTCTGGCGCGTGATCCTGTTTTTTCAATTTCAGCTATAATACTTTCACGCAAAGAATCTGAAACTGCCACTATAGAAACCTCCGATTAAATAATGTTAACATATACAAGCAAATCAACTGTTTGTTAAAATTACGCTTAATAATCTTTTTAATCTTGCCTTTTTTTAGAAAATTATTCTTCCTTAACCAATTAAAAAAATAAAAAAATTATATTTGTAATTATATCATTATATATAAAATTATTTGCATAGACGCAAAAATGCTTTTTTCAATTAGCAGAAATGTTTGTGTTTCTTTTGAGGCGAAAGAAAACCATAAAAAGATGAGAAATCTGTAGTAATTATGCTTGCAGATAACACTTATAAATACAAAATCCGGAGAAGTCAAAATCCAGTTAAGACAACACCAAATTAGGGCAAAACCAAATCAAGTTAGTACCAAATCAAGTCATAACCAAAATATGGCGACATCAACCCAATACCATGTCATTACACATCAAAATGGCCAGTACTGCATTTGCATTACTGGCCATGATCTTTTTTTAAAAAACTAACAGTTAATTTTTACGTAATCTCTTAATTGAAATCATCAATACACCAATAAGAAGTGCGATTATTCCAATAATAGCATAAGCGAAATTGTACCCGGTATAGGCGAGCCTTTTTATTCCAAGAACCTGTATGACGCCTGCTGCAACTGTGCCCTCGACTACTCTGATGTCAGAAGTTCCGGATAAAATTGGAATTGTTTCTTCAGGTGCTGTTGAAACTGATGTCGTTTCAGTTGTTTCGCCGCTTGCAGTTGTTTCACCGGTTGCAGTTGTTTCACTTGTAGTCTCAGCAGTTGTTTCTACAGTATTTTCTACTGTGGTTTCAATAGTAACTTCTGATGCAGTTTCAGATGTTGTTTCAGCAGTCGTCCCGGCTGCAGTTGTCTCCGAAGTAGTCTCAATTGTTGTCCCGACTGCTGTAGTTTCAGACGTTGTTTCAGCAGTGGTACCTGCGGCTGTAGTTTCAGCTGTAGTACCTGCGGCTATAGTTTCAGACGTTGTTTCAGCTGTGGTTTCAGCTGCGGATGTTTCCGGCGCACTGGTCTCGGCTGCAGTGGTTACAGCTGCAGTGGTTTCGACTGCTGCTGATGTAGTGTCTGTATTATCAGAAGATGAGTCCGAAGATATGGTTACGGCTGCAGTAGTTTCTGCTGCGGATGTATCCGGAGCAGTTGTTTCAGCTTCAGTTGTTGTAGTTTCTGCAGCGGTATCGGAAGATGTGCTTACGGCTGTAGTTTCAGCTGTGGTGGATGCTGTAGTCTCAGCTGTCGTAGCTGCTGTGGTGGATGCTGTAGTTTCAGCTGTGGTAGCTGCTGTAGTTTCGGTGGGAACAGTTCCCCCGCTTCCGCCTGAACATGTAGTTTCCACCCTTAATGCAGACCGTAAGTTACAGTTTATACCGGAATATTTTAGTCCATTTGACACAACTGCAACCCAGTTATCTGCCACAGGTGAATTGGTAATAAAACTCCAGCTTATATCTTCACCCTTTTTTTTACCTACGATCCCGTTAATGGTTGCCGACGCTTTAGTGTCTACTGGATTTAGTACCAGGTTCCACAGATATTGGCCCTTGTTTAATTTTACTTTTTCACACTCACCTTTATCATAACTGCTCCAATTTTTTCCAGCATCAGATGTTCTTAACGAAACATTTCCACTGGCAGGAAGATTTTTGCAATTAGTTGAATCGGCAAAAACTGAATGTATTGGCAATAAAAATGAAAATAACCCAAAAATTAACAAACTAATTCCAATTATTGAAAACTTCTCAATTTTTTTAACATTGACCATGTAACCCTCCGATATTTTTAAAGTAACTGCATAAATGCAGTTAAAAATAATACAGCTATTCCCATTATCGAGCATACCAGCATAACATTATTTATCCGTTTTTTTTGAGAACACAGCTCTTTTTCAGAATCAATGCTTTCACACAGAGGTTTTACTTTGGGGAATAAATAGAATATTGAAAACAATATCAAAGCCATTATGGCAAGAGTCAGAATATGTTTCACTAAAAATATAATCCCATATGCACCAAGAAGTGTGGCTTCTCCGGATTCTATCTGCATGCTCATGACAACTCCGCTTAAAATAATAATAACCAGGCACACTATGCTTAATATCCTGAAAATTTTAAAAATAGGCACAATTATTTTTACACTTTCGCCGGTGTCAAATAGTTTAAAGATTGGAACCAATATAAGCGTCATTAAAATAATCGAACCTATCCATGCAGTAATAGCAGATAAATGCATAAAATTTATTATTAGCTTTGCCCAGATCATTTAATACCACCTCTTTTATTAAATTTTTTTTAAGTTAATTTTTTATTTATTGTAACTAGTATCATTATTTATGTCAATATATAATTTTATATATTTATATAATATTATTTAGTAATTATTTTTATATTTTTGTTATAAATTTATATTATATTTATTACAACATTACCTTGTTTTATAAGTTTATTTATCTGATTTATTTATGTTTGAGCGTTTTTTGGCAGACAGCCGCATAAAACGGTGTATTGAAAAACGCCTCCTTTTAGGAGGCGTTTTGTTCATTTTTATAATACTTTTATGGCAGTCTTTTTACTGCCCAAATCATCTGTGGTGCGGCAAAACCTGTAATTTTAAAAAATCTTTAAACCGCAGCCTTTTTGCCGACCAGTTCAACCACTGAATTTACTATTTCATCTCTTGTGGCACCGGCAGTATACACTCCCTCAAATCCGATTTCTTTTAACTTGTCTCCATCTTCTATTGAGAATATTCCGCCGATTATAAACACCATGCTGTCTTTTAACCCCTCTGTTTCTGCATCATCCAAAAGATCTTTGCCAAGCGTAAGATGGGCTCCGCCCAGAGAGCTTACCCCAACCACATCAACATGTTCCTGGATAGCAATATTTAAGATTTCTTTGGGCATGGCATTGCCAAGATATATAACTTCCATCCCGGCATCCCGAAGCATTTTTGCAACTGTAATGACTCCCCTGTTATGAACATCCAACCCTAGTTTTGCCAAAACCAGCTTAATCTTTCTGTCAGCCATTTTTATAAATCCTTTCTGCAATAAAAAAATGTATATTATTTAAATTGTTCTTAATCCACCATTCTTGCTCTACCTATTATTAATATTTCTATTATTCTTAAAAGTCTTTTCTTAAACTGTAATCATTAGGTTTGGATATATTTCCTGCTGCTTAAACTATTTATTCCATTTTAAACCAGCAATATATCTAAGCTCTGCCAATATTAAGTTTGCCACAAAAGCGCCAAATATATACTCTGCCTGTTTTACCAGAAAACCGGTGGTTTCCAGAGCCCGAAAGATTTTTTAAACACCTTAAAAATCTCCCCGCCACTGCTTCCGGCCTGTGCGCATTCAAGTGAGAAAGGGACAATGTTTTTATTTTTTCTGCAGGCATCTTCAAGTCCGGCCAGGGCGGTCCCTACTTTTTCATTATCCCTGTTCATCCTCAACCTGGCCAGCTTTGCCTTCTGGCGTTCTTCCACCCCTTCAGGATATCTGAAAATGTCGATTGTAGGTTTCTTTTCTTCGGCGCTTCTGAAAACATTGCTGCCAACAAATTTTATGTCACCTTTGTCAATAAGCTGTTTTTCCTTGTAAAAGTAATTTGCAATCTTGTTATGTATCCAGCCTTTTTCAATTGACCTTACGTAACCGCCCACTTTTTCTATTTCACCTATCTCATCAAGTATCCTGTTTTCAATATCATTTGTAAGCGCCTCAACATAAAATGAGCCTCCAAGTGGGTCCACGACTTCTGTTATGGCAGTCTCCTCCTGTATTATCTGCTGTGTCCTCAAAGACAGAAGTGCAGATTCCTCAGTAGGCACCGAATAGGCTTCATCATAAGAATCAACATGAAGTGACTGTACTCCCGCAAAAACTGCAGACAGTCCCTGCACGGCGGCTCTTATAAGATTATTTAAGGGCTCTTCTCTTACAAGGGAAATGCCTGATGTCTGCACATGGCATCTCATCCACATTGACCTTGGGTTTTTTGCTCTATATTTATATTTCATGATTTTATACCAGAGCCTTCTTACAGCCCTGATCCTTGCGACTTCCTCAAAGAAATCACTGGAAATTGACCAGAAAAATGCCAGCCTTTCGGCAATCCAGTCAGCTTCATAGCCCCTCCTGATTAACTCGTCAAGGCTTTCCATGGCATTTGAAACTGCAACTGCCATTTCAGTTACACCTGAAGTTCCGAACTCATGAAGATTGTATCCATTTAAAGTAGTGAAATTAAAATGCGGTACATTATTCTTTATATACTCAATATTATCGCACTGAATTCTGAAACAATCTTTTGGCGGGATGTATTCAGGGCCGCTTCTTACAACTTCTTCAAGAGTGATGTCATTCTGGACACTTCCTTTGATGGCGTCCAGGGAATATCCTCTCCTTAATGCGGCCGCCATATACATTGGGAACAGTATCGCAGTGTTTGAGGGATAATGGGTAACAAGTGAGACAGTGACCTTGTCAATTGGTATATCTTTAAAGCATATCTCCATATCATCTGCAGAGTCTATTGCAACTCCGGACATTCCGACCTGTCCTTTCGATATGGGGTCATCAGAGTCATACATCTGGGTTGTAGGGAGGTCATGGATAACACTAAGGCCGGTAGCTCCGTGAGCGAGCATGTATTTTAATCTCTGGTTTGTCTCCTCGGGTCCGCCAAACCCATTTATCTGGCGCATTGTAAATTTTTTACCCCTGTACATATTAGGATGCACGCCCCTGGTAAAGGGCTCACTTCCGGGCATTCCCAAATCAAACTTGTAATCAAAATCCGGGGTCTGTGCAGGAGTGTAAAGCATGTCTCTTGGTATTTCTGAGCCCAGTATGGTAAGTGGGGTCACTGTCCAGTCCTGGCTCCCATCAGCTCCGGTATACCTGCTCTTTAAGCTGTCATAATCTTTTTTTATTGCATTTAAAGCCTCTTTATTATAAAGAGGATTCGGGTCTTCATTTTTGATCTTTTCATTTAAGATTTCCCTAGTACTTTGTCTCTCTGTCATTTAAACAAACCTTTCTCCCAAGTAAGATATTTTCTACTTCTTTATATTTTAGTCCTTCTATTATTTTTAGCGCCTGTTCATAAGGATCGGCCTTTTTTTCTGCAATATCTTTAATGACTTTCCTGAATTCTTCTTCAGATTCAAAGCTTTTCCTGAAATAATCCACGAAATAACTATAAACCTCATCTTTAAGCTCCTGGCCCGCCCGCTGCCTTAAATACTGCTCTTTTTTATGATCCAAAAAATAATCCCTGTGGCTGTTTATTTCCCTGATTAACTCATCAAACCCTTTATTGGCCCATGCGCTTGTCAGTATTATTTTTTGCTGCCACAATTGCTCATCCGTTGGGCCTCCGGGCAGGTAATCCCGGTTTCTTATCAGGGACTGCATGTTCTGTAAAAGCTCACCCGGGTCCGTTTTATCAACCTTGTTTATTACAAATATATCTCCTATTTCGAGAACACCTGCTTTTATCGTCTGTACAAAGTCCCCCATCTCCGGAACCAGGACAAGAACAGTCGTGTGCGCAAAGTTCATTACGCTTACTTCGGTCTGCCCTACACCTACTGTTTCAAGGATTATCACGTCTTTGCCCATTGCATCCAGTATATTTATAATGCGGGCCGCTGATCTTGAAAGTCCGCCGTACCATCCTCTTGTGGCAAGGCTTTTTATAAACACCTTGTCGTCTGTGGAATGCTGTATCATTCTTACCCGGTCTCCAAGTATTGCGCCGCTTGTCATTGGGCTTGACGGGTCCACTGCAACCACACCCACGCTTTTGCCTTCCTGTTCCCTGAAATGTTTGATGAGCAGATTAACAATGGTGCTCTTTCCGGAACCGGGAAGGCCGGTTACTCCAAGGATATATGCATTTCCAGTGTGGGGATACAGATAGTGCATATCCTCATAAACATCAGGAGATTCCTCCTCAACTTTTCTTATAAGCTCTGCAGCGGCCCTGATTTTGCCTTCAATTACATCTTTTGCAAGTTTGCTCATATAATACCCGCGTCCTCCATGCCTTTTAGCTGCATCAAAGTCATTGATACAAGCAAAACTATATCTTCAACAAGACATCCTCTAGAAAGGTCATTAAAAGGTTTGGCGGCGCCCTGTATTACTGTTCCACAGACTTCCGCTTTTGCAAGCCTTTGCATTATCTTGTATCCCATATTAGCAGCATTTAATTCCGGAAAAATAAGGACATTTGCCTTGCCTTTTACAGGGCTGTCAGGACATTTGATTGCGGCTACTTCGGGGACTACTGCAGCATCAAATTGAAGTTCCCCATCAATTATCATTTCAGGGTAAATAGCTTTAACCCTTTGCACCGCATTGCGTATTTTATCAAATTCATCACTTTTGGCGCTTCCTTTTGTCGAATATGAGAGCAGAGCCACTATTGGCTCCTCGCTGAAAACTCCTTTTGCTGTTTCATATCCTGAGAGGGCCATGTCAACAAGCTGGTCCTCGGTTGGCTGTGGGATTATTGCAGGGTCCGAAACAAGAAATTTACCTTTTACCCCGAATATACAATCTGGAATCTCCACAAAAGCTGCCCCACTCAGGGTTTTTTTACCTTTGGACAGTCCCAGGACATTTATTACGGCTCTCATCAGATCCGCAGTCGAGCTTACTGAACCTCCGACTACACAATCAGCCATACCTTTTTTAAGCATTACGGATGCCCAATATGACGAATTAAGCACGCTCTCGTTTAATTTTTCATCTGTTATTTCTTTATTTCTTTTTTCATAACAGGACTTTATAAAAGATTTATAATCGTCTCTGTCCTTTGAGGTTACCGGATCTATAATGTAAAACCTGTCAGTTTTTTTAACACCAGCTTCTTTAATCTTTTCAGCAATTCCTGGCTGATTTCCTATCAGGTAAAAACTGCTGTCATTAAAATCCTGTAAATAATCAAGCGCTTTTATTAGTCTTATGTCATTTCCGTCACTGAAAGCAATTTTTCGTTTTATGGTTTTTGACCTGTCAACAAATTCCCTGATAAAAGCGCTTTCTTTTATATTTTTATTCAAGTTATTACCTCCTGGTAAAAATCAATAATCTTTTTCAAAAACAAATTTTCCATTTGCAGGATTAAAATACTCTTCAAAATATATTGTCCCGGGACCGTCGGAATTCTCCACCGTCCAGAATGTCTGCAGGTAATGGACAATTCTTTTTGAACCGGTATCCAGGTTTAAAAGCCCGGCTGTTTCGTCGTCAGGTATTGCCGGCTCAAGGATCCTTTTTGAATGAGTCAGCTTTATCTTTAATATCTTTGTAATAATATTGGTAAAGGAATTACCTGTCAGGACAGATTTCTTTATATTACCTGTTAAATCATATGGCAGATATGCTTTTGTCATATATAAGGGAGCGCCGTATGCAAATATTATCCTTTTTACAAACAATATCTTTGCATCGCCCTCAAGCTCAAGAATTTTGGATATTTTTTCATCAGGGGCAATGACTTTATTTTCCAGTATTTTATTTAAAGTCTCAACACCCTCATTTCTTAATTCATCGACAATACTAGAGACTTTCTGGAGTGAATGGGTCTCAATTTTTTTCCTGATAAATGTACCTTTGCCGCGCTCCCTGACTATATACCCGTTAACTTCAAGTTCTTTTAGTGCCTGTCTTACAGTGATACGGCTTACGCCATATTTTTCACACAGCTGTATTTCACCATACAACCTGTCCCCTTCTGAAAGAATTTTTTTTTCAATACTTTCAACAATATTTTCATATAGCTGATAGTAATAAGGGATTTTAAGATTTTTATTAATTTTAAGTTCAGCAATCATTGTTTTGCGGTTGATAGTAATAAGGAATTTTCAAATTTTTATTTACTTTAATTTGGCAATAATTTTATACAGGTTATAGAAATAAGAAACTTTTAAAATTTTTATTTACTTTGATTCTGAGAGTTAATATCATAAATTTAATTCTGCGGACTATTGTTATAACATTATAACATCTATTTTTAAAAAAACCACATAAAATCCAAAATAGCGGTATAATGTTTTCTTGATAATATAAAAATAAAAAAAATATAGTGACAATAGAATATTGCCAATAAATAATGCAAAAATGGTACCAGCCGGTATTAAATAACACCGGGTTCTATTGAATAACAAACCTGGTTCTACTGAACAGAACCTGAATTATTTATAGCCGGACTTATCAGTGCAAATATTATTTAAAGTAAAACCAGTTTTGGAATACCATCAGGAAGGAATCGTATGAAAATGCCAGAGAAAAAAAACACACAAAAGAATCCATTTTCCGTCACCCTTCCGGATATGGAAAAATGCTCGTCTTCTTTCATAATGTCAGATATGGAAAAGTATTCTTCCTCTGTAACCCTGTCAGACATGGAAATATTTATTTTCCCTGAACTTTTATACGGCCTGCTTTTGGCCAATATAATGTCTCCTGTAATATGGGCCTGGAAAGAAGACCCTTGGTTTAAAGATATTGAAAACATGACACCGTACAAGAGGGTCTTAAGAGTCAAACAGTTTATAATGGACAACTTTGATTTTAATCTTGACCTTGATACCTGGGGACTTACGACAAAAGAAGCCGAAATTTCAAGGTTTAAATCATTTATGGACGAAGATGTAATAAACAAAAGCAATGCCCTGTTTGGTTATGAAGGAGACAAGTATTATTTTGATATGGATATCAGAAAGCATTTTGGCATTGACAAATATAAATCCAATATAATCCCCTACTGGAAGACAGAAACTGTTGAAGCAATGGAAGCTTTCAAGCATAAAGAAGGTCATAAAAAGGGTGCCGGCGAATGTGTATCTTTGTCAACACTTTATGCGGCTGCGCTGTTTATTATATGCAAAATACCACTGCAAGACGTATTCCTTATGGCCTCCCCCCTACACTCTCAAAATTTTATTGATGTAAAGGATGGGGTTTTAACAAATAACAGGAGAATAGTCACAAAAAACATGTGGTTTAATGGCACCGAACTTACAGCAAAGGCACAGAGAGCCATGAGAAATGAGCAGGTCACCATAGTTTCCCACTGCTCCGGGTTTGTGCACATTATATATCCGGAGGCCACAATGAATGAAAAAGCATATGACAGATTTGAGAACAAGCTGAAAAAATTCCTGGTCACTGATATTAATTATGACATATTATGCAATTTTTTAAGGCAGGAGAGTCAGCTGCAAAAATGCTTCCAGATAAGGCATAACTATAATGGCACTGACAGGTATATTGGTGCTGAAAAAGCATTTGCCTATGAGCATACAAGTTCTTTTAAGGTAAACGAAAGCACCATAGACCAGCTTTTATCAGAAATTGATGAATACGAATTTTACTCGGAATCCATGGAAGGCAAAATTAGCCTGAACAAATTTAGTGATTATTTTAAAATCAACAGGATAAATTTTCACGAAAAGAACAGCTTAAATAAACTGGTGGAAGAACTTGATTGCCCGCATATGAGAAAAAATGAGATTCTGGCGTCACTTTTTGCATTCTGCAATCTGGAACCAAAGCTTCCCGGAAAAGACAAAAATTTCGTAAATAGCGAGCCAGTCAATATAAAAACTGACATGGACAGGGAAAGCATTATATCCTACCTTGAATCCATAAGAGACAAAAACCTGACTGCGGACCTGGCATTTTATTCTTACAGGGATTTCTCCAGGACCAGCTGGGAACCTTTTTTAAAAGCATCTTTTGAAAGAAATCCCGTATCAGTTAAAGCCTGTGAAAAACTCAGTGACGCAGAGGTGGTGCACACACTGGGCAATATTTCCAATCAATCCATATATGATGGCGCAAGGATGGCGCAGCCTGACGAAGTGTGGAACTACCGTATGGGAGATGGCCTGGAAAGGGCGATATGTCTGGCCAACATTTTAAAAAGCAGAAACCCCGGCCTAAACATGGAAATTGCTGTTGAAAACGACCATGCTGATATAATTACAGGGGGAAAAACAATTACATGGCCATCCGTCAAGGGTTTAAAGGGAAATATAAGAATAGATAGCAATTCTTTGTAGGAACTTCATATAATAATCAGTTCTTTTCAGAATTTCACATATAAATTTGGGGGGGGTATCCGCTTCTCTTTCTTTTTGTATGACAACTTTATAACCAATTTTTCAAAAGATAGAAGCATGTCCGAGAATAAGCATCTAAGTTTTTTACATGCTATATGCAGTATGTCGGTCTCCAATCAGATACTATATATATTGAGGTCTTAATTTAAAAATATTTTTTTTCGGACAGGCTCCTAGTTATAAAAGCTGCTTCATTTATGAAAAATAAATAATTGTAAAATATTTGTTTTTGTTGTATTATTTGTTAATATAATTATTATGTAAGTATTGCGATTAAGGATTAATGCTTTGGAAAAAAATAATAATAATATTTCACAAAACAGTTTCACGGAATTTTTGCTCTATACTGCCCCTGATGGTAAAGTTAAGATAGAAATATTTCTGCGAAATGAAAATATCAGGCTTACCCAAGCAAAGATTGCAGAATTCTTTAATGTAGATCGTTCTGTTATTTCCAAACATCTTAAAAATATTTTCGAAAGTGTTGAATTACAAGAAACTTCAGTATGTGCAAATTTTGCACATACTGCCGATGATGGAAAAATATATGATACAAAATTCTATAATCTCGATGCTATTATTTCTGTTGGCTACCGTGTGAATTCTGTTCAGGCTACTCATTTTCGCATCTGGGCAACACAAGTGCTCAAAGAGTATATCATAAAAGGTTTTGCCATGAATGATGACCGGCTAAAAAATCCCGGCAAGGTCTTTGGCAGCGATTATTTTGAGGAACAACTGGCTCGAATCAGAGATATTCGCAGCAGTGAGCGCAGATTCTACTAAAAAATTACGGACATATACTCGCAGTGCAGCGCTGACTATAATCCAAATACAAAAATAACAGAACAATTTTTTGCAACAGTCCAGAATAAGCTCCACTTTGCCATATCCGGACAGACAGCAGCAGAAATTGTTTTCTCCAGGGTCGGCAGTGAAAAACCAAATATGGGCTTAGTAACCTGGAAAAACTCACCTAAAGAAGCAATTCGGAAAGACGATGTCAGTATTGCTAAAAATTACCTTAATGAAAAAGAACTTGATGGACTTAATCGGATTGTGACCATGTATCTTGATTATGCTGAAATGCAGGCACAAAAAGGAGTAGCAATGTATATGAAAGACTGGGTAGAAAAACTAAACGCATTTTTACAATTCAATGAAAAAGTAATCTTGCAGGATAACGGTAAAATCAGTCACGCAGTATCGACAGCTTTGGCTGAAAAAGAATATGAGAAGTTTCAGGTTAGTCAAGATCGTTTGCTGGAATCCGACTTCGACCGCGATGTAAATAAATTGCTAAAATCTGCTGTTAAAAAAGAATAATATATTGATTAGGCCTAATTATCATTGTCTAATTAAATTATGCTTGCTAAAAAACTAGCAAATTAATCTAAAAATAAAACAAATATTGTAAAATTATTCAGTTTTCAATTAGTACTTTATTTTTATCGGGTAAATTCCAAATTTTCTTACTGTATCAACCATGGCCCTTACATTTTCAACAGGCATTGGGCTTGTTATTGTGTTGCTTGAGCCGCATGCGTAAAATCCGCTGGCCGCAATATTTTTCAGATTATTTAAAACAAGCTTCTCCACATCTTGCTGGCTGCCCCTGATTAAAGTATCCATTTCAATATTTCCCAACAAACACAATCTGTCTTTATATTTATCCTGTACCTCTTTAATAGACATCGCCTTTGGCTCTATAGGATGGATTGCATTAAAGCCGCAGTCCAGAAGATCGTCAATGATTTCCCAAATCCTTCCGTCTGAATGATATATAAAAGGAATATTTTTCTTTTTACATATCTGGCCCATTTTTTTATACCATGGAAAAACATTCTCCCTTAAAATATCTGCTGAAATCATAAGTCCTTCGGTGTATGCTATGTCGTCAACTGCAGCAAAAGCGCCGACAGTTTCAAACTCAATGATTTTACTGAATACTTCAAACTGAATCTGTCCAACTTTGGAAAACACTTTTCTTACAAGATCCGGATTTTCTATTGTGGAAATGCAGAAGTTATTAAAACTCATCAGCATCCACGTAGCCGTAAATATCTTGCCTCCGGTGGCTATTATTTTCATGTTCTGTGGCAGGACTTTTTTTGCATCCATAAAAACAGAGTAATCCTCTTTGACTGGATCCATCCAGTCATAGTTTTCAATATCATTTAAGGTCCTTATGAGGCCATCATCTTCATCTGCCCAGGTCATGCCGTCTTTTTCAGTCTGATGTCCTATTGTTTTTGCAGGTTTTAAAATTCCTTTTGCAGCCAGGATAAAATCATGGCAGTGTTCCAGGGAAAATCTCACCTCATCTTCCAGGCTTAGCGGCTTTTTTGCCAAATACTTCTCTTTAAAGCCTTCGTCGATGTGAAGCTCTATTAAAGGAACGCATTTTTTATCCTCGTCTTTATCCCGGCATAAAAGCACATTTTTAAGATTTTCAAAATCAGGCTTATACATTTTTACTCTTTCGCTTATATTTTACCGAATATCAGTTCCCTTATCATCAGCATATTATCAACATAGTTGTGGTTTCTTAAGTTCTCATCAATCTCGTTTTCGTGCTCCAGCAGAATATTGGCCATTTTTTCATAGTCTTTTACAAACTTTACTGCAAGCTGTAACATTTTTGCCCTGTCATTTCTCGGTGTGACAGTGTCTATGTTGAGCCAGCCCTTAAAGTCAGCTTTACCGAGCTGATAAAACATCTCAAGGGTATCCCAGAAACTTATGGAACCGAAAACAAGGTCAGGATCGGCATCCCTGTAGTTGTCATTTAAATGCACCTGGTAAAGCTTTCCGTATTTGTTGTAAAGAGCCAGGGATTCTGCGGGCCTTTCCTGCGCAAAAAGAGAATGCCCGAGGTCAAGCGCAGCTCCAACATTGTCCACATCAAGACATTTTATAAAAAACATAAGCTTTCCGCAGTCTTCAATATATTCCTTGGCCCTTGGATCTTTTTGCTTGGGCTCAATTGCAATTTTGACTTTTGGGTTATACGCTCCGAGTTCATTTACTGACTCAATCATATAATCCCAGGCTCTTGCATAATCAGCCTGGAAAACATAGTCAAATCCGTCATGGGCAGGCCACAGCAGGATGCTGTAAGCATCAAGCTCAACTGAAATATCAATGTTTCTCTTTGTTATTTCTATGGCTTCCTTCCTGATTTTTTTGTCAAAAGACGAAATTGAGCCCAGCTTGAATTTTGGGTCCGACCATATATCTGGGCCCATGTCTGCCACTCTCAAACCATAATTTGAAAGTACTGACTTTAATTTTGCAGGGTCCTCTATATAAGGATGGCCCGGATACCATACGGCCAAACCTTCGAGGCCATCTATTTTTTCCATATCCTGGAGCATTTTCTCAAAATCATAGAGGGTATCGTAGCCTCCCGGGACATATCTTTCAGAAAATGAACCGAAGCAGCCATAATGGCAGTTGATGTTGAGTTTTAGTTTCTTCATTTAGTCCTCCTTAAAACTTATATAGTTTTGCCGCAGTATTATAAAAAATATCTTCCCTGTCACTGTCCATAATATCAGCCGAAAGAACGCTGGCGACGTGATATCTTATATCCATCATCGGCATGTCAGTGCCAAAAAGAATCTTTCCTCGCCCTGCCTTGTCGATAACCATTTTAAAAACCGGCGGGTAGATTGTATCGCCTGAAAAATCCATATAAACATTTTCATGCTTCGAAACAAAATTTATTACTTCAGGATAAAAATTGATCTTGCCCCCTGAATGTCCAAGTATTATTTTAAGATTCGGATATTTTTGAAGAACGCTTTCAAAAAGAAGCGGGTTTCCGTTAAACTGCTTTGGATTATCGGTATAAGGGCTCCAGGTATGCGAAGATATGACTATGTCATGGCTGGACGCATATTCCCACAAGGGTTCGTAGAGATTGCTGTCAATCCTTGTTTCATGGACAACCGGATGTATTTTTATTCCTGCAAAATTAATCCTGGCCTTATTGTCCTCAATAATTTTTAAAGATCCTGAAGAATTTTTAGGGTTGTAAACCAGGTTCCAGTAAAAATAAGAGCCGAATTTTTCCTGGGCCCTTAAGATTTCCTGTATTTGCACTGCGGGTGTGTCCCAGATACCGATACAAAGGGAGCATACAGAAATCTCCACATTGTACTTCTTCTGAAGTTCAAATACCCTCTCATCACTATAATTATAATACAGGACATTGGGGCCGACCCCAAGATGCATGTGAGAATCAATGATTTTAAAATTTTGAAGTTTTTTATTTAAGTCCATTATTTGCCTTTGTTTATCTTTTTGCTCTCAAATTCAACTTATTGGCAGTTTTTTGGCCGCCTTCTTTTGCTTTAAATCCAAATTGGATCTAACCAGGCAATTATATTATCACTTAACTGCCTGGCGTTTACCAGACTTGCTAACCATTTGGCAATGCAATTGATAATGCCAGTTACTCGGCTGGTACCAATTATTAGCATTGCCAAAAAATTACAAGCCTATTTTTTCCAGTAACCTTGTAATATTTTTTCCTCCAATATTTTCTTTGGCACTCTCATCAATGTCTGCGGACTCAATCCTGCTGGTATTTACTTCAAGGCTTGTGTTTGGAAAATTGGAGCCAAAAATCAGCCTTTCAGAACCGAATTTACTGACATAATGCTCTATCTGGTCCATTAAAAGCATTCCACTTACTTCGAGATAAAGATTTTCAAATTCTTCCATCAGTGGAAAATAAAACCTGTTAAACATACATTGCTTGAGAGAGGTTTCAAGAATTACAGGAAGTTTTTTGTTTTCACCAAGCAATACCTTCAAATCATCGATGGCAAAATATTTATTCCCTGTTATGTCAAGTTCTTTTAAATCCAGCATCAGGGGGAAATTTACCTCGGCCATTTCATTATAAATTTTTCGCATATAGAAATCATTCAGATAAAACAGATGGGATTTCGGGAATATCCTGAATAATCTTGCCTTGTTTTTATAAGCATTTTCCATGTAGTCAGAAAATACAAACTGATGATATACATCGGGAGTGAGCACAAAGCCAAAATAAATGCTATTATTCTGGCTTAGGCCCATAAAACTCAGCAGGTCGTTATTTCCAATATTCCAGTCATAAGAAAGGGAAAGACTATTTGTAAAAACAGATTTCGTGATATTGTTTTTTAAAAGAAGTGAAAATATATCTTCTCTGCTTTCTTTTTTTAAGATGTTTTCAACAATTCCACGATTAACCAGGCAATTTACATCAAAAAATTCCATTACTTATACCCACCGCCCCTGAGTACGTCAATATATACAGCAACCAAAACAATCCCGCCTCTTACTATCATCTGCCAGAATGCCTGTATGCCCATAAGAGTCATTCCGTTTTGAATCATGACCAGTATTATGACACCAAGCGTCGTACCAATCAGCTTTCCTTTACCGCCTGAAAGGCTTAAGCCACCAAGAAGTGCTGCAGCAATGACATCCATTAAAGTGGACTCACCGGTATTAGGCTGTATTGACCCGAGCTGTGCAAGAAGAAAGAATCCGCCTATTCCTGCTGTGGCCCCTGCTATCATAAGCGCTCCAAACCTGATTTTCCTAAGATTTATTCCAGCAAGATATGATGCATCGCTGTTGCCGCCGACTGCAAATATCTGCCTTCCAAAAGAGGTGTATTTTAAGATTACAAAAATAATCAGGTAAACCGCGGTCATTATTAAAAGGACCCTTGGAATCCCAAGAAAAGTCCCCCTGCCCAATGCATAATAAATATCTGATCTTTCAGGTGTTACTGAAAGCGCTTTGCCTTCTGTAATCATATAGGTAATACCTCTCATTACCATACCTGAAGCAATTGTGCCAATTATCGGATTAATCTTAAGTACAGTTACAATAAAGCCGTTTACCGCTCCAAGAAATGTTCCGGCAAACAGTGCAAACAGGAAAATTACTCCGACAGGCACCCCGGCCCTGTCCAGTAGAACACAAAAAACCCCTGTCAGGGCAAGAATTGAAAACTGGCTGACATCAAGCGCACCGATTATTAATGCAACTGTGCACCCGGCTGCAAGTATCCCCATTATGGACATGTAATGCCCTACATTTACAAGGTTTTTAACTGTAAAAAAATAAGGGGATGCAATACTGAAAACAATGCCTAAAATAATAATTGCACCCAGCAAACTTATTTGTGTTCCCCAGTCCCTGTTTACTTCAGCAAACTTTGTCCGGGAACCGGAGACACTGCCTTGAGATTTATTTATATTTGCCATATTACTCCTTCTTGCCTAATGCAGATTTTAAAATATTTTCCTGGTCAAAATCCTTTTTTTCAAAACAATCTGAAATCCCGCCGTTATGGATTGTTATGATCCTGTCAGCAATTGCCATAATTTCCAGAAGCTCTGAAGAAATCATGATTATCCCAAGCCCGTTTTCACGAAAACTTTCCATCAGCTTGTAAACTTCAACTTTTGCGCCAACATCTATGCCCCTTGTAGGTTCATTCATGATTAGAACAGATGGTTTTGTATTCATCCATTTTGCAATTACCACTTTTTGCTGATTTCCTCCGGACAAGCTTTCGACAACAGTGTTTACACTTGGAGCTTTGATATTTATTTTCCTGATCCAATTATTAACATCCTTTTGCTCTTCCCTCATGTTTAGGAAAAGTCCCAGAAATTTGTAAAAATCAAGAGAGGCAAGAGAAATATTTTGCGTAACCGAATGCATGAGAATGAGGCCATCATGTTTTCTGTCAGCAGGAACATAAGCAAGCCCTGATTTAATGGCTTTTCTTGGAGAAGTAATTTTAACGGGCTTACCGTTAATTTTAACACTTCCTGAGTTTATCTTTTCTTTGCCAAACATTGCCTCAACTATTTTTGTTCTTCCAGAACCCATGAGCCCAAAAAGGCCAAGTATTTCTCCGCTTTTAACGCTAAATGAAACATCTCTTATAAAATCATTTGAAATACCTTCAACTTCAAGAATAGTCTGGCCCATTTTTCCTTTTGAAATAGGAAACATATCTTTTATTTCCCTGCCAACCATAAGCCTGACTATTTCATTTTTATCGGTTTTATCTGTATCCAAAACACTGACTTTTTTGCCATCCCGCAAAATAACGACCCTCTGGGCCACTTTGAAAACCTCTTCTATTCTGTGTGATATATAGATAACGGATTTACCCTCTGAGACCAGCTTTTTTATTAAACTAAATAAAATCTCTGTTTCTTCACTGTTAAGAGGTGCGGTAGGCTCATCCATGATAATTACCTTTACATCCTTTGATATTGCCTTTGCAATCTCAAGAAGCTGCTTTTTTGCTACGGAGAGATATTTTGCATCTGAGTTGGGGCTGCCCTTTAATCCCACCTCATCCATAATTTTTTTTGCATCTCTTTTTAATTTTGCATAACTAACAAGCCCAAACTTGTTTCTTGGAAGCTCGCCCAAAAATATGTTTTCTGCAACGCTTAAATCCGGCAGATAATTAAATTCCTGGTAAATTGTTGCTATGCCCATCTTGATGGCACGCCCTGGAGTAAAGTTGTGGTCAACTTTCTGCCCGTTTAATATTATTTCACCGCCGTCAGGCTTGTATGCTCCTGAAAGCACTTTCATAAGGGTGGATTTTCCAGCTCCGTTTTCACCGACAAGCGCAAGTACTTCACCTTTCTTAAGATCGATACTTACATCATCTAAAGCCAGCACCCCGGGAAACCTCTTTGTGATATTTTTCATCTCTAACAGCAAATTATCCAAATTTTCACCTTCCCTTTTGTTATATTTAAGGTATTGTATGGGCGAAAAAAAACTTTACTTGCTAGGGTAAAACTCTTCCAGATTATCTTTGTTTATTACAAAGTGTTTTACATAAACTTCCATTGGCACTTCTTTGCCTTCAAGAATCTCTATTGCCATAGGTATTACCTGTGAACCGTACAGTTCCGGAGCAAAAGCTGTCGAAGCTACCCATACGTCTCCGCCGCCTGCCCTAATATGGTCCTGGAACGGAGTGTCTCCACCGGTTGAGCCTATCATGACATCTGCTTCTCTTGCTGATGCTTCTACACCTGCAAATACGCCTGCGCCACTCTCATCGTTATGAGTAGTAAACACTACATGTTTTAAATCAGGATGAGCAGTCAGGAAATCTGTAGCTTTTTGCTTGCAGTTTACTGTCTGGTCAGATGAACCGGCGTCAAATAAGAAGTTCATATCGTCAGCAGGAAATTCTATTCCTTCAGCACTTTTGAAATATTCCTCGGCACCTTTAACTCTGTCCATAACAATATCGCCACCGGCCAGGTAATAAAGCCCTACAAATGCATCGATTTTACCATCCCATTTATCTTTAATCAGGCCTGTCATATACTCACCAAGAACCTGTCCGGCAATATAGGAATTGGCCCCAAAGTAATATGTTCCTTCGTAAATTGTATCCATGGAGATCAGTTTTACGTCGGCATCATTACACATTTTAAGCATGGTTGCCCCGACTTCAGGAATCCAGTTAAAGTCTATGATCAGGTCACAGCCTTTATCTATAAGAGTCTGGGTGTTTGCCACCATTTTGGCTCCGTCCATCATTGCTTCGGTATACTCCAGTTCAACACCGGCTTTTGCAGCCTCGTCTCTGATGCCTTTTGAAACCTTGGCACAAAATTCATGTGAATCAGCATAGTTGTTAAAACCTATTTTCCAGACTTTTGCAGCTTCAGTAGCTGCCGCAGTCGTTTCAGCTGCTGCAGTAGTAGCTGCTGCAGTGGTCACAGCTGCTGCAGTCGTTTCTGCTGTTGTAGCTGCTGCTGTGCAGCCGCTTACAGCAATTATAAGCGCTGCGACAATCAGTACAATAACTAATTTTTTCACCGACATCCTCCTTTTTATAACTTGTTTTTTACTTTTCCGCCCATACAATATTTTTAACTTTAAAAAGTTTTTCTAATCTTAAAAAATATTAAAACAATTTTATTTTCAACCAATATAATATTTTATAACTACAGCCGTCTCTTTCAGGGAATAAAATAACAATAATAATTATTTCTTTTTAGACCCTTATCTCATTTATTGCTTCAGCAACTGCCATAATGCCATTTTCAAATATTTCCCTGTTATTTTCATTGGCCCCCATCATTCCCATCTCCGAAAACCCAATTGCCTTATTATAAGAATTGTCACTTTCAAGCAATTCAAGGGTATATTTCTTTGTTTTTTCATAACCCTGGAAAAAAACAGTTTCAGGAAAATTTATAAGGATACTTACTTCCTCCCCTACAGCTTTTCTTAATTCCGGCAAAGAAATATCACTATATGGCGGAGGAGTGTAAGACTCTATGTAATCTGGCCTCACTTCAGCGAGCCAGTTTTTATGCCTCTTTAAAAATTTGGCATGTGCGTGAATACCGAGTTTCTTTTCTTTTGATTTTAAAGTACTGAATACCTTTTTATAATGCGGAACTTCATATTTAATATAATTTTCAGGGGAAATATTATCAGATATGTCTCCGACATGTTGAAGTCCTGAATAATTCATTTTGGAAAAAATATTCAGCTGTTTTTCAGATCTTTTCTCCAGTGCGCCCAGAAGCCTGTTAAACAATACAGGATTGTCATATTGTTCAAAACTCCATTTCTCAAGTCCTAACAGGAGCTCAGCTTCAGTATAGGCAGGCTCAGGACCGACAATATGCGAAACTCCGTCTTCTCCAAGGTCAAGGTTTTTCAAATTGAATTCACTTAAATCATGGCTGAACTCTGTATCTTCAATCATATATATTAATGGCTCATAGTCCTTTGCATTTTTTATAAAGAATTCTGATTTAACTTCCCACATCGGGGAAGATATTCTTTCTGTATTAGTATAAGCTTCAAAAGAAATATCCCCTTTTGGTGTATGGTATATAGTTTCAACACCGGTTTTTGCAGCTTTCCTGGTTATGGAAACATTGGGATTAAATGAAATAAGTGGAGAAGACAGCAATAAAAATCCCATACCTGCGTTTCTTAGCCTTCTTTCAAAATAACCCGATGGCATAAGTTCCGAAAAACAAAAAAATGGAATCTTATCCGGTTTATCCCCGTTTAAAACTGTAAGAATTCTTTTTCTGAAACTCATCTGACTATCCATTAAAATATTTTTTATTTAAAAATTTCTAAAATAAAATTAATTTATTTATTCCTTTAGCGAGAACTCTTTACCTAAAACTCTCCGTTTAGAACATTTTGCCTAAAACTTTATGCCTAAAACTCTTGTTATTCTCCTTAAAAATATTTCACCTTAAAGCATCTGGTAATTGATAACACCGATACAGGCTTATTTACTTTTTAAAAATTATAAAAACTGACATACTCTTTGTATTTGTTTTCCCACAAATCACAGTCTGAAGGCTCGTATGTTATCAATTTGCTGGATGCAAATGACAGCTGCCTTCCTTCTTCAATATTTTTAATCTCACCGTCGGCCATAAGCTGCATTAACAGATTGCCGACAGAAGACGCTTCCAATGGTCCTGTGACTATTTCAATCTTCATGGCATCTGCGAGCCATTGGCAGAAAAGCCTGTTATTTACTCCTCCTCCGGTAAGATGGAGCCTGTTTATTTTCCTGCCGTAATATTTAACGAGCAATTCAAAATAATACCTGACAGCCATGACAAGGCTCTCATAAATACATCTTGAAATCTCACCGACAGACTGAGGCACAGGTATTTTATTCTGGCGACAGTAATTTCTAATCACTTCAGGCATGTCATCACTATTTTGGCTAAAAACAGGGTCTTCAGTATTAATAAGTGACAGAAATGGCCGAACACTTCTGTATGAGTCATCAATTTCGCTCCAGGAAATCCTGGCGCCTCCTGACCTTTGCCACTTGTCAACACACTGCTGTATGATCCAGAATCCGGTCAGGTTTCTTGCGAAAAAATTCTTTCTTAAAACACCGCCCTCATTTGTAAACATATGGTTTAAAGCATCAAAATTTATGATCGGGCCATCAGTTTCCATACCCACTACCAGCCATGTTCCGGTGGAAATGAAAGCGGGTGAATTATTTTTATAATCCAATGGAATTCCTGCAATTGCTGAAGCTGTGTCGTGTCCCACCGCAGCAGCAACGGGGAATGTTTTTATCCCCAGTTCATTGCAAATCTCACTTGAAATATTTCCTGTTTTTACTCCGGGGTCGATAATATCCGGCAGAATATTTTTTGAAAAACCGGAATTTTCAATTATTCTATCCTCCCATGTCCCTGTGCGACAGTTTACGAGCAAGGTACCGCATGCCGTTGAATATTCCATGGCAAAATTTCCGGTCAGGAAATAATTAAAAAGATCAGACAATGGAAGAAATTTGTAAGTATTTTCAAGCTCATAGCTTTTTTCGCTTGACAGCTTTTCCAGGTAAAATGCCGGTGCAAGCGGTGTGGCAAAATACCCTGTAAGTTCATAAAAATCCCGAAGAGTTATTGTTTTAAAAAGGTTTTCAACCGGTCTGCATGCTTTATCAGGGTCCCTGTATGTCAGGGGGTTTGAAATAAGCTTTCCTGATTTATCGATAAGGCCGAAATCCAATCCCCAGGTATCAACAGCAACCGACCTGATATCCTCGTATTTACTGAAAGCCTCAGAAATGCCATTTTTTAGTTCACCGAAGAGCCTTAATATATCCCAAAAGTACCTGCCGCTTAAAAGCACCTGGCTGTTTTCAAATCTGTGAAGTGTTTGAATTTCAAACTTATTTCCAGAGTATGCTCCAACACAAATTCGGCCATTGCTTGCCCCCAAATCAGCTATTATGTAGTTTTTGCTGCTATCTTTTTTCATTGATACTTATTGTCTACTTTGTAAATAAACATCACGCGACATTTGTGCTTTTTTTTCAAATCAAACCAGCGCGAAACTAATATTTTCTTTTTAAATAAATTCATCGCAGCACTAATATTTTCTTTTTAAATAAATTCATCGCAGCACTAATGTTTTCTTTTTAAATCAAGCC
>CAYZUS010000023.1:25011-30730 GCA_964481885.1 uncultured Actinomycetota bacterium
TTTTCTTTTTAAATAAATTCATCGCAGCACTAATGTTTTCTTTTTAAATCAAGCCATCGTGATATTTACACCTATCTTTTTAAGCTCATTATAAATCTTATCATCCAGGCCCGAGTCAGTGATTATTTCATAAAAATCTGTTAAGGAAGCAACATTTACATAGGAATATTTTCCAAATTTGGTGCTGTCTGATAGAAGAATAGCTTTTTTAGCGCTACCCATTATGGTTATCATAAGTTCTGCATCAAAGCGGGTGGCGGTAGACGCTCCCTTATCGGGTGAGATTCCCACTGCACTCAAAAAAGCGATATCCGCATTTATGCTTTTAAAGTACTCAACGGCATAAGGCCCTATCAGAGTGCTGGCATCCGGCCTTAGTATTCCGCCGCAGACACTAACTTCCATATCTTTTTTTACCATTGAAAGTTTCCATAATTCATTTGCAATAGGAATTCCTGCTGTCGAAATTTTAATATTTTTTTTATCTATGAGATGTTCAACAATTCCAAGACATGTGGAACCTGATTCAAGAATAACTGTATCTCCATCATTAATTCTTTTGGCGGCTTCTCTTGCTATACCGGACTTTTCACTTGTGGAAAGTTTTATCTGCCTGACAAAAACAGGCTCAGGCTCAAACAACTCAATATAAACCGCACCTCCGTGCACTTTATTTATAAAACCCTCTTTATGAAGCCTCTCAAGATCCCTTCTTACGGTAATGGGAGATATGCCAAAAAGATCGCTTATTTTTTCTACCGTTACAACCTTCTCTTCACGGATAAGGTTTTTAACATCTATTATTCTTTTTTCAGGTATTCTCATTTATTTGGTGTTTATGGTTAACCGGACAAATGTTTGTTAACGAATCATTTTCAAGGCTTTGATTTCATCCAGTTTTATAATACAAATGTCAAAATAACTGTAATTAATGTAAAATACTAATCTGATACTTTAAAAGTTTTTTAAATTGACTTTTTCTGGTATATAAAAGTAATGTTGAATATTGATGAGTGCTGCCTACCCTGTAATTTACCATATTTAAATTTAAAACCGGTATTTAAGGAGCTTTGATGATTATATATGAACATTTATTTACTTATATGTCCATAAGAGAATGTTAGTGGTTTTTTAACCGAGTGTCAATATATTTTTTTTGTTGGTGAAAATTTTAGAGAATCCGGGGGTTTTTCAAATATTTATTTTTTTTATTGAAATTTTTGAAGATTTATTTTATGGAAATATTTAATCTCGTTTGTTGCCTTCAAGGCTTTTTGACTTGAATGGTTCCTGGCTTATCAGCTGGCTCGTCATGCCGCCATCCACAAGAATATTGGCACCGGTTATATAACTGGCTTCATCGCTTGCCAGAAATACTGCCGAATAGGCGATTTCCTGAGGTGTGCCCACACGTCCTGCAGGAATGTTAGACTTCCAATACCCAAGACACTCGTTGAGATCCGGTGCCGCAGACTTTATGTCATCCCATATCTGTGTATCTATCAGCCCCGGGGAAAGAGCATTAACTCTGATGTTTCTTGAGGCAAATTCGACGGCGAGTGATTTTGTCAGGCCGACTACGGCCCATTTAGCTGCATCGTAAGGTGCCGCTCCGGGAAGGCAGGCAAGAGTATGAACAGTCGTGATATTTACTATATTTCCCTTACCTTGTTTGAGCATATAAGGAATGCAATACCAGGAGCACAGGTATGTTCCTCTCAAATCTGTATTGATGACTCTGTCCCAATCCTCGGGCTTTACTCCTTCAAATTCTTTGACAAAATTAACACCGGCATTGTTTACCAGGACATCTATTCTGCCATAAGCCTGAATGGTTTTTTCAACAAGGACTTTTACGTCATCCTCTGAGGAAACGTCACATTTTACAAATATGGCGCTCCCGCCGTTACTGATTATTTTATCAGCCACCGGCTGACCGTTTACGGACCTTCTTGTGGCGACCACCACTTTGGCGCCCTCCGCTGCAAATATTTCAGCAATACTTTTTCCAATGCCGGCTCCCGCTCCGGTTACGATTGCCACTTTATCTTTTAATCTCATGTTTTTAGCCTTCTTTAAATCTCTCGACTCTTATTTAGTTATTGCTGAATAATTTATTTTTTTATAAATACTTTTAACTTCTTGGGCAAGAGTTTTTTGGTATTTTTACTTTTTGCTGCTTATTCAGATAGAGACATATTATCTAAAAATGTCAGAAAGAAAAAACAATAATTTTTGGCCCGACTAAACAGCATCCTTGAAGTATTTGACATAATCAGCAACTGATTCATAAGTATTTCTGTTCTTTGTAAATGTAAAAAGATCTGTTTTTTGTCCGTTTATCTCAGCTGCAGGATTATCAAGCGCTCTGCTGAATTCTTCATCACCCAAACCGTATTTTTCTTTCATGTGGTAGTAAATGTTTGTGTTTTTCCTGCTGAAGTTAATGCCGTTTATATTGCTTACAAAGTTGCATATTTCAAATAAGGAATCAAAAGGTCCGGAGGAAGCATGAACAAAATTATCAGCAACGCTTATGGCTTTAATTCCATATTTTAAAGAATCCTTAAAAAGTAAATTACGGATTGAACCTTGATGAGCGTTCTCAGGATATGTGTCGCCTACAAAAGTGTTTCTTAAAGTAAACCAGTCAGTATCTGTCTGTAACAAAAAGAGCACAATTTTACTGTCCGGACTTGTAAAATGCTTTATCTGGTGCGGATTAAAGCCATTTATAATAATGACCTTTTCTCCTTTTATGTCATGAACCTGAATGTAGAAACCCTCCCCTATCCTGAATGAGACTTTTTTGTACCACATGTCTGTAAGTTTTTGTTCATCAATATCGTCATATGATTTAACAAGTTCATGGCCGCCAAATATTTTATACTCCTTAATACTGGGAACTGAAAGGACCTGCTTCATTTTTTCCAAATCAGAATCAGTCAGCAATTTTGAGCCATCAGTTGACATCCTGTTTATAAAACCATAATGCCTTTCAATAATTCTGGCCTCCTTTAAAAAATCACCTTTTAAAGTAAGAACCCCGGATATATCTATGTTAAATTCCTTTATTTTATCAAGTATCATGGATAACATAAGTTCAATATGCTCTATTTTTTCTATTCCGAAAAATTCAGGTTTTAAAAAAAACAAAGCCTCATTTTCCTTTGAAGACTTTATACATTCGTTAATTAAAATTACATTTTCTTTTGAATCTATTGATTCCAACACTTTGTCTTTGATTACTACTCTATTCAACTTTTAAAACTCCTCTGGTTAAAAAACAAAAAACGGTTTAATTTTAAACTGTTATAATTTAATTGCAATAGCCAATTTTCTTGCAATTTACAGCTGCACTTTTGTGAGAAACCAAAAAGCCTTAGTCAGGCGAAAGCGAAAATTTTAACAGGTGTGATTTTCTGAAGATTAAAAAAAGTTTCAAAAGTTCATTTTTTAAGATATCAAAAAATATGCAAATTCAGCAAAGAAGTTCGGTATAATTTTTCTGGAAGTCTTTCTTTTGCCTGCACCGGTGTAGGATTCCCTGTGTATTGTGATTTTTTCTTTCCTGCAGAATTCTTTAAAATCCCTGATTGTAAATAAATGAATATTAGGGGTATTGTACCATTCATAAGGCAATACGCTTGATTTTGGCATCCTACCGGAAAACAGCATGCCAAACCTTATCATAAAATATGCAAAATTAGGAAAACTTATGATGACTTTCCCTCCCAGTTCTACCATCTGTTTTATGGTCACATCAGGTCTGGTCATTATCTGGACAATATCATGGGCTATCACAAAATCAAAAGATTTCTTTGGCCAGTCCGGAAGATCCCTGTTTATGTCGCCCTGTATAACAGGCAGACCCACAGAGATAGCCTCATATACTTTGTTTTCATCAAGATCCAGGCCGGATGCCCTGATATCTTTCTGTTCTTTAAGTTCCTTCAGTATTTCACCGTTGCCGCAACCCAGGACCAGCACCTTGCTTTTAATGTCCACCCATTCATTTAATACTTCAAATTTTCTCATTTATAAATTCCTTAAAAAAAGTTTTTGTTCCCTTCACTTCTGTGGCTGAATCGTTTATAACTGAAATTTATCCGTCCAACGGAATTCTGTAATAAACTTTTAAATCTGAAGCGATGTTAAAAAGCCAGAAAATATATTTTTTAATCTTTCGTCTTCTATTAAAAAAGCATCATGCCCAAAAGGAGATTCAAAATTTGTATAGGTGGTCTCTACGCCGTTTATCTTTAATGCTTTTACAATCTTGAGCGATTGTTCTGCCGGGTAAAGCCAGTCAGTAGAAAATGATATAACGAAACATTTCGCTTTTACTCTGCTTAAGGCATCAGCAAGATTAGCATATCCAGCTGTAACATCAAAATCGTCTATGGCTTTTGTTATATACAGATATGAATTTGCATCAAATCTTTTAATAAAAGCTTCTCCCTGATATTTGAGATAGCTTCCAACCTCAAATTCGTTGGTAAAATCTGCCAGCCCCCGGCATTTGATATTTTTATTTTCATCATTACTGCTTCTAAGCTCTTCATTATCGCAGCCATTCTCTTTACTGGGATTACCATCCCGGCTGGGCTCATTCTTTAAGCCGGAAGCATCTTTTATAATAACATTATCTTTTATATTGAAAGCAGCCTCTGCGCATGGGTATTGTTTTAAATTAGAGTCACTCTTAATGTCTGCGTTGCCACTTATAACGGAAACACCCTTTATATCCATGGGTCCCTTTATGCTCAATTCATCCTTTATATTGCGGCCAAATTTTTTATGAATCGCACCTTCGCTTATGTAGGTTACATGCCCTATCATCCTGGCAATTGATAAACCAATTTCCGGCCTGCTGCCATTATAATAATTACCGCAATTCCAGTTAGGGTCAGTTATAATTGCATACCTGCTTATACTGTTAAATGCTATTTCCTGGGCCGAATGGCTTGGAGCTGTTGCAATAAGCATTGCTCCTTTTGAGATTTCCGGATAGGAAACTATCCATTGAAGTGCCTGCATTCCTCCCATGCTGCCTCCGATTACACAAAGAAGCGTCTCAATTCCAAGATACTCTATAAGCCTTTTCTGTGCGGCAGCAATATCCTTAATGGATATTACAGGAAAATCAAGGCCATAAGGTTTTCCTGTGGCCGGATTTAAGGACGATGGGCCAGTTGAGCCTTTGCAGCCTCCAATTACATTTGCACAAATAACATAATACTTGTGTGTATCAAAAGGTTTGCCGGGACCAATCATGCAGTCCCACCAGCCGGGCTTCCTTTCCGTTTTACTGTTAAAACCTGCAGCATGGGCATCCCCTGAAAGAGCATGGAAAATCAGCACAGCGTTACTTTTTTCGGCATTCAATAAGCCGTAAGTCTCATAAGCAAGAGTGACGGGCCCAAGTTTTGAGCCACTTTCAAGCACCATTTCCCCGGGAGGTTCGCCGTAATTAAAATATTTTGTTTCGACAATTCCAACGCTTTTATCGGAATCAAAACTGTCGAATTTGCCTTCCTTTATAATTTCCATTGCTGTATATGTTTATTTATAATAATAATATTTTCAATAGCCCCATATGCTATTTTACAATTTTAATAGCATTTCCATGCTTGCTTATACTCAATCCTTACTTCCATAACTTCGTCTGTTCTTATAAAATTTCCATACCTGCATCTGCTCTTATATTACTTCCATA
>CAYZUS010000023.1:30830-34159 GCA_964481885.1 uncultured Actinomycetota bacterium
CTGTATGGATATTTTATAATTTCCATTAACAGAAACCAGAAATTCTTTACTCTCTTTAACAATCTGGAGACTAGTTTTTCATTATGCCAAAATAACCATCTCTCATAAATCTGAAAAATAAACATATTAATACTATTAAATTAATAGTGATTACTATTTATTATAGGCGATTTAAAATCAAATTTAAACATGATAATTTTACATAAAATTTAAAACATATAAAATAATAAAAAACAGAAAAATAAGAGTACTGCCAAAGAGAACAAGTTCTAAATAAATAAATAAATAGATGACTCAAAAATCAGACAACAGCGGCATCAGGTCACAAAAGACAGAAACTTACCTTATTGAAATAACAGGTATAGTGCAGGGTGTTGGTTTCAGGCCTTTTGTCTGGCTTGCCGCTGAAAAACTTATGCTGTCCGGAAGTGTGGCCAATACATCCGGAGGAGTTGTCATAAGAGTCAACTCTGATAACGAAGAAGATGTCCTGAAGTTTGGAGAATATATCAGAAAGAACAAACCTGCTGCCGCACTTATTGAAAATATAAATTATGGCCGGATTTCGTTTGAAGAATTCAACGGATTTAATATAGAAAAAAGCTATCATGTTAAAAACACTTTTACACTGGTCTCTCCCGATATTGCAACCTGCGACAAATGCATAAGTGATATAAATGATTTAAAAAACTCAAGGCGTTTTAATTACCCTTTTACCAATTGCACAAATTGCGGCCCCAGGTTTACGATTATCGAGAAAATGCCTTATGACAGGCCAAATACAACCATGAAAAAATTTATTCAGTGCCCTGAATGTAATGCTGAATATGCAGACCCGCGCGACAGGAGATTTCATGCCCAGCCAAATGCATGCAGTATCTGCGGCCCGACATTAAAGCTTATAAGCTGCGGCGGAAAAGTTATAAAAACAGCTGACCCTGTTACTGAAACCGCAAATCTGTTAAAGAAGGGTTTTATAATCGGTATTAAAAGCCTTGGCGGTTTTCAGCTTGCATGTGACGCGACCAACGGCACCGCTGTTGCGGAATTAAGGAAACGTAAAGCAAGGCCAGCAAAGCCTTTTGCACTGATGTTTAAAGACTATTCATCTATTTCTAAACTTTATGATTTAAGCAGAATTGAAAAGGAGAGCCTTTGCTCCCCGGCTGCCCCAATTGTGCTTGTCAGGAAAAAAGCAATGGCATGTGGCGCCACATTCAGTAATAACACTGAAAATAATTCAGATAAATTTTTACAATCCGGTTACGATATTGGTAGGACTGAAAATTCAGAACGCCTGCAGCAGGCAGAGTTGCAGGAATCTGTTGCATTTAAAGCAAGTAAACCTGGTAATGGGCCCGGTATAAAATCATCTGAATTATTCCACGGAATGCATGCAGCGGCATCCCGTGAAATATCTTTAGAAGTATCCTATTATGATAAATATGATGGTGTAATGCTCCCCTATACCCCACTTCACCATCTGTTGTTTAAGCATCTGGCCATCCCGCTTGTAATGACCAGCGGTAATATTTCTGAAGAACCCATAGCTTATAAAAACAGCGAAGCATTAATCCGGCTTGGAAATATTTGTGATTACTTACTGATAAATGACAGAGATATTTTTTCAAGGTATGATGACTCTGTAATCAGGATTTTTGATGATAAAGAAATGATAGTAAGAAGGGCCAGAGGATATGCTCCCTACCCTGTTAAAACAGGTGTCGATATTGGAAGCAGTGTTGTCCTGGCGGTTGGTGCCCAGGAAAAAAACACTTTCTGCCTGTATACTTCTAATAATGCTATTGTCAGCCAGCATATCGGTGATCTTGATACACAGGAATCCTGTGATTTTTTCATTCAGTCAATGAAAAACTATAAAAAGATTTTTGGAATCAAAAAAATTGATATTATTGTTTCAGACAAACACCCGGATTATTTTTCAACAAAATTTGCGAAAGATCACTTTAGGTCAGCAAAAAAAATTCAAATACAGCACCACGAGTCCCATATTGCTTCGGTTATTGCAGAAAACAGGTTACTTGAATCACTGAATGCATCGGCATCAGGATCTGAGAATCCAAAAATATTTCCATTGGCAAAACCGGAATGTGAAAGTGCCAATACTTTAAAATCTGATAAAAAAACCAGAACAATTTCAATTGCTGACACTGACTCGGGAATGTCCGGAAGAAAATTTTCGAATGGTGAATTGATTTTGGGATTTGCATGGGACGGGACAGGATTTGGAAATGACGGTAAAATCTGGGGAAGCGAAGTGTTAACTGTCGACGGGTCATTTAATTTTAACAGGATAGGAAGCCTTGGGGAAAAATGTCTGCCGGGTGGAGAGATTACAATAAAAAAACCCTACAGGATGGCTTTTTGCTATTTGTATGATATATGGAAAGCCGATATATTAAATAATAATCCTTCATGCGCAATCCATGGCATAAAAGACGCAGCAGCCATCAAAGCGCCTGCTACCGGTTCTGGAGATGCGCAGCATGCTGCTAATAGAGATTCGCAGTCTGGATGCAGCAATAAAGAGCCTGAAGCTGCCAATTCCCATAATAATTCAGCTGACAGCCACGTCAAAGATGCAGGATTTGTGGATTACATATTTCGAAACTTTCAATTTTACAAAGATTTTTCAAGTGAAAATGAGATAGCAATTATAAAAAGCCAGATTGAAACCGGGTTTAACTCGCCTGTTACAACCAGTATGGGCAGGTTTTTTGATGCCGTTAGTTCTATTCTTGATATTGCCCATATTGTAAGTTATGAAGGTGAGGCAGCCATCAAGCTTGAGATGATGGCCGATTTGCATTGTGACCTGGAATATGATTTACGCTATTTAAATATGCCCGGGTTTTATGACAATGGTCCGTTTGTGCTGGATGATTATCATATTTTAAGGCAGGTTTTAACGGACATTAAAAAAAGTGTCAGCCTGTCGGTCATATCAGCTAAATTCCATAACAGCCTTGCCAGGTCAATTCTTTTAATAAGTCAGGGAATGCAGAAAAAATACTGCATAAAGAATATTGCTTTAAGCGGCGGAGTGTTTCAGAATAATTACCTGATTGCAAAAAGCTTTGAACTGTTAAAAAAACATGGGTTTAAACCATTTACAAATTTTAAGGTCCCGGTTAATGACGGAGGTATATCCCTGGGCCAGTCGTATTACGGCGCCTGGAAAATAAATCAAAATGATAGAAGTAGATAATAATTGACTGCAGATAACTGCACCAGTATATAAAATTTCGACCGTCCTGGAAAGTAAATCGAAATGATAAAAACAGATAATGACGGCCTTCAGGTAATTG
>CAYZUS010000024.1:0-26306 GCA_964481885.1 uncultured Actinomycetota bacterium
TTTGTTGATGTCATAAAAACTATAATTGGTTTCTAAGTATTCCAATGCCTTAAGTTCCCATACAGTGCGTACCTTATTCAGGCGGATATCCAAAGAAAAATATTTAATATATATTTAAAGCGGAGGGGAAAATGTATATTTTTAAAACAAAAAAAATTATTTCCCTGGTCATTCTGGTTATTTTTTCAGTAGTCATTATATTATCATCGGCTTCATGCGATATAAATTCAGGCAATACTTCAAAAAAAGGGGGCGGTGGCGTTATCTCTTTGCTTGACAGCCTGGATGTCGGAGATATACCCACGTTTCCCGGTTCCAGGCTTGATGTAGATTTATACAGAGACATTGAAAGTGTGTTGGGGAAACTTCCTGAACTGCCGACATCATTCTCAGGCAATATTTTCTTTACCTATACCACCAGAAGTACACCGGAAGGTGTTATGGCTTATTATATTGAGCAGATGAAAAGTCTTGGGTGGGAGTTTATGCAAACTTCTGATTATGGAAGCCAGGGTAGTTTTACAACCTGGCAGAAAAAGGCCAACACAGGAAAGTATGTAACGTGCGGGATTTTTGCCGGTAATTATGAAAATAACAATAAAACGGTGACTCTTATCTTAAGTGGAATCAATATTGATGAAGCTGAAACGGGCCCACAGGATTCGGGCAATGGACAAACTGAAGAAGAAGCTGTCAAACCAGAGGGAACAGTGTATTTTGAAAATCCTACACCCCCTGCCGGACAGGGCCTGCTGAACACAATGCCCATTTCCATGGGTATTGACGAATGGAAGCGGTGGCTGCAGGAAGGCACCTCTGAAAAAGGGACAAACAAGGTTAACCTTGTAAATGACCCCAAGTTTTTCAAGGTTGCTGAGTTTCAAAGGTCCTCAGATCCTGATGACGGAGGAGCTGCAGGGATTTATCAGGAAACTGATATTGCAGTTTCACAGTTTAAAAGTTTGTTTGTCTGGCTGGTAGGAAAAATAGATGACGAAAATGGTGGCAATATTGCAAACATAAATCCTGAATGGTTTCCTGAAGGGGCTCTGCAGGTAAGGATTAAATATCTTGATGATTCCGGCGCAGAAAAGGAATGGTACCATGGATTTTATTATTCAAAAGTAGCAAATCCGGACAGTCTTCATTTTAGCCAAATCAATAACGGGGAGCGCTTCTGGTACACAGGCCCGGATATGATGGCATTTGAAAATAAGCCGGCAGTTATTAAAGAAGTCAGGGTTTATGGTTTTGGCTGGGATTTTTCCAGCAGCGTAGCCGAGATTAATTTAACAGGGCAGTAGATTCTGTAGGCTTGGCAGCAGCATTTACAGTGCAAATGTTAATCTTATGATTTCCATCACGTTTGTATGCAAAAGCAATACTGGAACAGTCAGTATAGTTTTTTTATTTAAAATCCTTACTTTTTGGCAAATAAATACTGGATTGAGAGCCAGCCACTACTCTAAAGTTCTTCGACAATTACAGCTGCCACCCGCCTCAGAAACACAAGGCTCTGACTTGCAATCCATGGTTTTAAACTATTACAATTTTTTATTATTAAATATGATAAAATGTAAATAATAATACCACCAAAGAAGAATGTTTATATTTGTTTAATTTGAATTAGAAATTATAGGGATATAGGTATGGAAAAAAGAATAAGCAATGAGTTAAATATCCTAATAGATATAATATTAAAAACAATCCCTGTCGGGAGAATATTTCTATTTGGTTCTTACGCCGGTGGAAAACCTCATAATGATTCAGACCTGGATATATATATAATAATGCCTGATTTTGCAGACATCAGGGAAATTGATGCGATGAGATTAATCCGTAAAGCAATTCGTGACAAGAAAACAATGCCTGTTGATATTGTTGTTAGCAAAGAGCGTAGTTTTAACAAGCGGAGATCTTTAATTACTATTGAGAGCCAGATTGAAAAGGATGGGATTTTATTGTATGGTTAATATTGAAGAATCACTGGAGTGGCAAAGAATTGCCGCCATGGATTTAAGTACAGCTGAATACTTGCTTGGCATGAGTCCACTTCCAATAGAAATTATTTGTTATCATTGTCAGCAATCAGCGGAAAAATATCTCAAAGGATATCTTGTTTTTTGTGGAATGGCTCCTCCGAGAATGCATGATTTAGACGAATTGTGTAAGCTTTGTGTGAAGCTCTCAGATATCTTTAATAATATAGCGGACCAGTGTTCAGACCTTACTGCTTATGGTGTTCAACCCAGATATCCAATGGAACTTATATTGGAAGAAGAAGACATGCAGCAGGCTTTAGCTAGCGCCAGGGCAATCAGGAATATTATTCTTACTGATGTTATGGAAAAAATAGACCAAAAACAAAAGCAGGATGAATCAGAATTGGAGTAAGATTCTTAAATAAATCCAGCCAAAAGCTGATTAATAGTACGAAACTAAAATTGTCATCTTTAAATGAAATAATCTGAAACTATATCCATTCTTCCTGATCTAATTAAAAAGCGAGCAATAAGTCTTCCTTATCAGCAACAGCTAAACAAAGACGCTCTTTCTGCACCACTGATACAATGTTTCTCATAAATTTCATCCATAAATAATCATAAGTATAATTAAAAATATTTTTCTATTACCCTTGATTTATTACTTTTAGTGTACTATTATTCTCTTTGTCTGGCAGTCACTATATGAGAGTGCCAAACTATTACGATACAATTACATAAATATGTAAAAGTGTAAGTATAAACAATTTTTATTAAAAAGAGGAGGTAGAGAATATGGCTTACAAACCACTTGGAGACAGGTTACTTGTAAAACCTAATGAAAGCGAAGAGAAAACTAAAAGCGGAATCGTTCTTCCTGATTCTGCAAAAGAAAAGCCACAGGAAGGTCTCGTAATATCAACCGGAGAAGGCGCAAGAGATGATAAAGGCGTAAGGATCGCAATGGACGTTAAAGTCGGCGATACAGTGCTTTATTCAAAATATGCTGGAACCGAAGTAAAAATCGATGGCAAAGAACACCTTATTATAAGGGAAAATGATGTTCTGGCAATAATTACCAAATAATTGTAAAAATCGATTGATCAATTATCAAATGAGTATCAATTTTTTGAGGAGGTTTAAAAAATGGCTAAAGAGCTGAAATATAATGAAACAGCCAGGCGAGCCCTGGAGAGAGGTGTAAATATTATAGCGGATGCTGTAAAGATTACACTTGGTCCCAAGGGCCGAAATGTTGTATTGGAGAAAAAATATGGTTCACCTACAATCACTAATGATGGTGTTACAATCGCAAGAGAAATAGAAGTTGAAGATCCTTTTGAGAACGCAGGCGTTCAGCTTTTAAAAGAAGTTGCTACAAAGACTAATGATGTAGCCGGTGACGGAACAACTACAGCAACACTTCTTGCACAGGCTATGGTAAAAGAAGGTTTAAGAAACGTTGCAGCTGGCGCAAACCCATTGCTTTTAAAGAAGGGTATTGAAGAAGCTGTAAAGATCGCTGTTAAAGAAATCGGCAAAGCTTCAAAAGACATTGCCACTGACAAGAAGAAAATTGCTGAAGTTGCTGCTATTTCTGCTGCTGATGCAGTTATAGGCCAGACAATTGCTGACGCCATGGAAAAAGTCGGCAAAGACGGCGTTATAACAGTTGAAGAATCAAACAAATTCGGAATCGAAATCGAACTTGTTGAAGGACTTCAGTTTGACAAAGGCTACCTTTCACCTTACATGGTTACTGACCCTGAAAGAATGGAAGCTGTTTTAAACGAGCCTTACATTCTTTTGGCTAATCAGAAGATTGCTTCAGTTAACGATCTTATTCCTGTTCTTGAAAAAGTTATGCAGGGTGGAAAACCGTTACTGATTATTGCTGAAGACGTTGAGGGCGAAGCTCTTGCAACCCTTGTTGTCAACAAACTAAGAGGAACTTTTGTCTGCGTTGCAGTAAAGGCTCCGGGTTTTGGAGACAGAAGAAAAGCAATGCTCGAAGACATCTCAATTGTTACAGGCGGCAAGGTTATATCTGAAGAAATCGGAATCAAGCTTGAGAACGTAACTCTTGAAATGCTCGGCCAGGCACGACAGGTAAAAATAGACAAAGAAAATACCACAGTCGTTGAAGGCAAAGGAACAATCGATACAATCAAAGGCAGAATCAAACAAATCAAGACAGAAATTGAACAGTCTGATTCAGATTTTGATAAAGAAAAACTTCAGGAAAGGCTTGCAAAGCTTTCCGGCGGCGTTGCAGTTATCAAAGTTGGAGCTGCTACCGAAGTTGAATTAAAAGAGAAGAAGCACAGGATTGAAGATGCTCTCTCAGCAACCAAAGCTGCAGTTGAAGAAGGAATAGTATCCGGCGGCGGCGTTGTACTGATAAACATAATCTCAAAAATTGATTTAAGCAAATTCGAAGGCGACATCAGGACCGGTGCTGCTATAGTTGTTAAATCTCTTGAAGAGCCGGTAAGGCAGATTGCAACAAACGCTGGCTGGGAAGGTTCAGTCGTTGTTGAAAAAATTAAGTCACTTCCAGTAGGCGAAGGCCTGGATGCATTAAACGGAAAATATGTAAACATGATAGATTCCGGAATTATTGATCCTGCCAAGGTTACAAGAAGCGCTCTCCAGAATGCTGCTTCGATTGCTGCACTCCTGCTGACAACCGAAGTTATTATCGCCGACAAACCTGAAAAGGACAAAGGCGGCCCGCAGATGCCTCCAGGTGGCGGATACGGCGGCGGCATGGGCGGCATGGGCGGAATGATGTAATCTAAAATGTAATCCTGTCAAAGGAATTACATTGCAAGATATTTGAAGTAACCTCAATTAAAGAGGAACTCTTTAAAAAATAAAAGGGGCGGATATTTGATAAAAATAGCCGCCCCTTTTAAATTGGCCAAGTTGTCTTCCTGGGGATTTACTAAAGATCAATGAATTTAAATTGTATGAATTTGGTTGCTGCTAATACATAGGTTTAAACTTATAGATTTTGTTGCCTTGGAATATATTATGATTGGATATCAGCATAAATCCAATGAAAATACGGGGATATCCCTGGGATGCAGCAATTATGTTTACTTATAAATTCAAAAAAGAATTTCTTCAATAATAATACTGCGAGGTCTATACATTGATGTAATATACCGGCAATAAAGATTATATAAATCGTGGTGTATAAATTTATGTAAAAATATAAAAACGTGATATAATAAATAAATACTAATTAATGAAAAAAAGCTTTTAAATAGCTGTCTTAAAGCTTTCTTCAAACAGCCTAATCTAACCTGAAATATTATAAGGGGAATAATTGCAAAGTTGGGATGCAAAAGACAGCAAGCAATCAGATGCACCGCTGGCTAGTCAGGCAGACTTTAACCTAATGGTTTTTGACTCAATGGATGCGCACACGGCAATAGTGGGTCCGGACGGAGTAATCTGGGAAATTAATTCAGCGTGGCGACAATTCGCCCACGAAAATCTGGGTGTAGATGAAAGTTCCTGGGGTGTAGGCGCCAGCTATTTCGTGAAATACTCTGAGGAGTCGGGAGATACGACACTTGCTAAGGAAGCTTTCGAAGGTATCCGCAAAGTTCAAAATGGACAATTACCCTCTTTTAGTCTGGAATATCCGTGCCATGGGCAGGGAGGAATCGAAAAGCGCTGGTTTATCATGCTCGTACTACCGTTAAAGGGAAGAGAAGGCTCTGTCCTTATCTCCCACACCAACACAACCGACCGCAGGCAATATATGGAAACATTGCGGGTGTCCGAGGAACGCAATAGATTAGTGTTAGACAATATTCCGGACATTATCTATTCTCTGGATAAAGAAGGAAATGTCCTAAATGTTAATAGTCCTTCTCTTGAGCGCTATGGTTATACTGAACAGGAATCAAAAGGAAAACCATTTCTTAATTTCGTCCATCCCGAGGACCGTCAAATTGTTATTGATTCCTATGTAAAAGCTATGGAAGAGCAGAGAATCTTTACTCATGGCCTACAATTCCGGATCATTTCAAAAAACGGGATAAGTTATTGGTTTGAACTGAATTCCCAGGCCCACTTTGATGGAGATGGCCGATATCTCGGCGAAGAAGGAATATTGCGCGATATCACAGAGCGCAAGCAGGCGGAAGAGGCGCTGCGGCGAAATCAGTCCATGCTGGCGCGCACAGAGATGGTCGCTCAGATTGGCAGTTGGGAGTGGGATATAGTGACAGATACCGTGACGTGGTCAGATGAATTGTTCCGATTTTTCCAGCGAAACCCGGCCGATGGGGCGCCATCCTTTGCGGAACATCCGGAACTCTATTACCCGCAGGACATGCATCGGCTCAGGGAGGCGGTTGGAACCGCCATAAGCGACGGCACGCCATACGAGATAGAGTTGCGGGCCATTCTCAAAGATGGTTCGTTGCGGATGTGCCTGGCCCGTGGCCATGTGGAAATATCCGCTGACAAGCGCGCCACGCGCTTATTTGGATCATTACAGGACATTACCGAACGCAAGCAAATCGAAGAAAAGTTGCAAAGGACACAATTTGCTATTGATTTTGCCGCAGATACCATTGTCTGGGCGAATAGTAATGGACGCATCATGGATGTAAATGATGCGGCATGCCGTTTACTTGGATACACGAGAGATGAGTTGCTTAAAATCTCTGTCCCTGATATAGATATTGAATACAATGCTGAAAAGTTTTTACAACATTTTGCTTTACTTCGTAAGAATGGTTCTGACTTTTTTGAAAGTGTCCAAAAAAGAAAAGATGGAAGATTAATAAATGTTGAAATCACAGCAAACTACATCCAGTTTAAAGAAGAAGAATTTAATTGCTCTTTTATTCGTGATACTACCAGGCGCAAGCAACTGGAGGAAATGTTAAAAGAAAGCGAGAGAAGCTATCGCTTGCTGGCAGATAATTCAAGTGATGTAATTTGGACGATGGATTTGAATGGCAAAGGCACCTATATCAGTCCGTCCGTTTTTCAGCTTCGAGGTTTTAAGCCAGAGGAAGCGATTAATCAATCTGCGGAGCAGGCTGTTTGCCCTGGCTCACTTGCTGTTATGAGAGAAGGATTCAAGTGTGTTCTTTCAGGAGTCGAAGCCGGCCGAAAGCTTGAACCTGTTTTAATTGAGGTTGAGCAGACCTGCAAAGATAGCTCGTCAGTGTGGACCGAGGTGTCCATGCAATTAATGTATGACGAAACTGGAAATTCAATTGGAATTTTTTGCAAGTCCAGCAACATTACAGAACGCAGGCATCTCAAAGTGGAGCTGCAAAAACAGGCAAATACTGATGAACTAACCGGTGTAATAAACCGGCGCCATTTTCTGGAGTTGGCAAATATCGAATTGAAACGCGCCATTCGCCTTAATCGCCCGATGGCCATAGTGATGATTGATCTTGATTATTTTAAATTAGTCAACGATAAACACGGGCATGCTGCTGGAGATAAAATACTGGTAGCTTTTACAGAAACCTGCCGGAAATATATTCGTGAGATAGATATATTCGCACGAATCGGCGGTGATGAGTTTGCACTGCTTCTGCCGGAAACCAGCCCGGAACAGGCGTCTGCAGTTGTTGAACGTATTCGAATTGCCATGATAAAACAGACAACACATATTGCCTGCAATCCGCTTACAATTACCATCAGCTCAGGAATATCCATTTCAGAAAGTAAAGAAGAATCTTTGGATACACTTATGAGTCGGGCCGACAAAGCCCTTTATCAGGCAAAAGAAACAGGTCGAAATAAAATAGTAATCAAATAAAATGATAAAAGAATAGCCAAAGTAAAAAATATTACAAACAGACATTTTATGGAATAATAAAAATAGTTATGTTTTAACAAATACCTGCTGAATAATTGCAATCTTCTTTCGATATCATAAGTACAGCTAAAAGATTAAATAAAAATCTTTTTATGGCCACAGGTTATCTTTTTTGGATGAGCCGATCGGATGAGCCGCCCCTTTGATTTATAAATTAAGATCTAAGGGTAAACAGCTATGAGTAATCTTAAAACTTCTTTATTAATCTGCAGCGGATAATCTTTTTTTAACTGCTAATATATATTACAATTCATATTATAAAATAATACTAATATATACTCTTTAAAGATTAAATACTCTGGATTAAAAAAATGGGTAGTTTAATTTATTTATAAATATATTAAATATTAACAAGGCATTAGTACATGATTAACTATTTATTTTTAATCAATAAATAATACTTTAAAATTTAACCACTAATGTCTAAATAATAAATAATTCTTTCTGGATAATCAGCAAAAAAAATCTTTGGATTATTTGCTCCCCACTTTTAATTCTTCTATAAGGCTGTCTATCCTGCTTCTTGAATCCAACAGCATTTCAATTAACTTGGTTCGCTTTTCTTTGGCCAGGCCGGAATTTTTAAATTTTGTAATCATGGTTGTGAATTTTTTTATACTGCCCAGAAACAAATCCGGCTCACTTTTCTTTTCTTTTGCACCTGTATTTTTAAAGGCAGATGTTCTTTCAAATGCCTCCTGTATAGTGAACCGCGGTTCACTTTTTAATATCATTACAAGCTCCAGCGTCTGTTCTCCGGTAAGTTTATTTTCGATAACAAATTTAAAAACGTCAATTAATATATCGCCTCTGTCAAGAATTTTTCTAAATGCCCTGCCATGTCTTTCAGTAAGTATTTTATCTCTTATTGAATCCTTTATTACATCCGGAAGATCAAGAAGTCCAACCAGATCCATTATCCTTCTTTTTGTAAGGCTGAGTTTCTGTGCTATATCATCCCATGATAATTTAAGGCTGGCTTTAAGTTCGCTTAAAGCAGAGGCTCGGTCAATATCATTAAGGTCCTCTCTCTGAATATTTTCAATAAGGGAAATAACCTTTGATTCCTTATCTGAAGCTTTTTTTATGATTGCAGGAACTTCTTTTAAACCGGCCTGTTCCGCAGCTTTGTATCTGCGCTCCCCGGCTATTATTTCATATTTTCTGCCTCTTGGTCGAATAATAATAGGGCTCAACAAACCGTGTTGCCTGATTGAGTCTGCAAGTTCAGTAATTGTATCTTCATTAAATGTTTTCCTGGGCTGGTTGGGATTTGCAATCAGCTGGTTTATGGGAATGTTAACCATGCCTTTGCTGCTGTTTATATCGAAAAGTTCTCCGGTAAGAGACCTCTGCTCCTCTTTTTTAAAGAATTCTTCAATATCAATTGTCTGCCTTTTTTTAGCCATTTTTTATTACCTCCTTTGAAAGATTACGGTAAGATTCTGCAGCTTCTGATTTGTTTGCATATTCAAGAACTGATAAACCGCCTACAGAAGCTTCTTTTAATATAACTGATTCCTTTATCACAGTTTCGAAAACAAGGGTTGTAAAGTGTTCCTTTAATTTTTCAAGTATTTCTTTGGCATGCAGTGTCCTTGAATTATGCATGGTCGGAAGAATGCCTGTTATTTTAAGTTTGGGGTTAAGTTTGCTTTTTACCTTTTTAATAGTCTTGTTAATAAGTATGCCGGTGCCCCTCATCGCAAGATAATCTGTTTCCATAGGGATTATAACCTCGTTTGCAGCTGTAAGGGCATTGATTGTCAGTATTCCAAGGCTTGGCGGGCAATCTATTAAAATATAGTCATAAAACCGCTTTAAAGGGCTCAGGATGGCCTTAAAAACCCTTTCCCTGTCAAACATATTCATCATATCTATTTCAGCTCTGGAAAGGTCTATGTTGGCAGGTATGAGATCAAGGCCATTTATCCTCGTTTTTATAATAATATCTTTTGTTTCTGTCTTATGCTCATCATTGTCTTCTTTGGTTATTGCATCGAATAAAGTTCTTTCGATATTATTAATATCTATGCCGCAGCTTATGGAAAGGGATGCCTGGGGGTCACTGTCTACCAGAAGAACCTTCATACCAAGTTCAGCAAGGGCGGCTCCAAGATTTAGTGTGGTTGTTGTTTTACCTACGCCGCCTTTTTGATTTGCTATTGCTATAATTCTGTTCATTTTGTTATCCTGTATTTGTTTTGTTGATAAAAAAACTATTTTATTTCTGACTTCTAATACTTTTTTTACAAGTAATTCTAATCATTTATATCTAAAAAAACTGGAGCATATTAATAAAAGATATTTATTTCAGCTAACCACTTTAATGAATACATCCACGAGGAATGGGTCAAACTGTGTACCGGCGCATCTTTTCAATTCTTCGGCAGCAGCTTTTTTGGTCATTGCGCTTTTATAGGGCCGGCCCTTAACCATTACATCATAAGCATCTATAATAAAAATAATCCTTGAAAGAAGTGGAATATTTTTTCCCGAAATTTTCTGGGGGTAACCGCTGCCGTCCCACCACTCATGATGGGCAAGTATATCATCAGCAAGGTGTGTAATCATCGGGGAAGAGTTGCATATATTATAACCCGTTTCCGGATGTTTTTTTATTTCCTTCCATTCAGCTTTTGTGAGTCTTGAACTTTTGGAAAATATCCTGTCAGGCATGGAAATTTTACCAATATCATGAAGCAGGGCCAGCAGTGCAAGCTTGTCCAAATCTTTCTGCGGGAGTTTTAATTCGTGGCCTATTTTTAAAGCAAGTTTTTTAAGCCTGTCAGCATGCCTTTCCGTTTCAACACTTTTTTCACTTAGTGTCTGCGTAAGGGATGTAATAATTGAGCTGGAAATGGATTTTCTGTCAAGAAGCTTGTTTGAATACATATTATCTTCAGCCAATACAAGGAGCTTTAAAATATTCTCATCATTTCTTTCTTTTGTTGCAGCTCCCAAAGATATGCTTACCGGAATATTTAATTTCTTTATTCTTCTGCATTTTTCCTGAATGCGTTCGATAATTCTTGCAGCAATATCCTGCGTTGTCCTCGGAAGAAGCAGAGCAAATTCATCACCACCCCATCGAGCAATAATATCTTCAGCTCTGCAGGTATTTTTAAGCACTTTCGTGATTTCCTTTAGAAGGATGTCGCCTTTACTGTGCCCGAATGCATCATTTAAAAGTTTTAAACTGTTGACGTCACCGATGATTATGGAAAGGGGAAGATCTCTTGAAGTATTGAGCCTTACAAGTTCCTCCTCAAAGTACGCACGGTTATAAAGACCTGTGAGTTTGTCGTGGAAGGATAAATACTTTAAATTATTTTCATTTATTTTCTGTTCTGTTATATCCCTGAATAGTGAAGCAAGTTTGCCTTTTTCCGGACTGTAGGCATAAACATTGTAATACCTGCCGGAGTATTTTGCATAGTTTTCAAATGACTGTGGTTTTCCTGTTGAAGCTGCTTTTCTGTAAGTTTCTGTCCAGGAGGCTTCAATATCTGGCATTACTTCTTTTACGGTTTTGCCTATAATATTTTTTCTTTTTAACCTGGTTAAACGTTCAAAGGCTTTGTTGATGTCTATAAACATGTAATCGGCAGCTGTGCCGGATTCATTAAGGATTATTTCATGAAGTGCAAAGCCCTCACCCATGGTGTTAAAAAGGTCCCTGTATTTTCTTTCACTGTATTGAAGGGCAATTTCAGAATCTTTTCTCTGTGAAATATCAAGTAATATCCCTGTAATCAAAACAGGTTTACCGCCTTCAAAGGCAGACACTCTGGCGCTGCTGATAAACCATTTATAGGAACCATCTTTGCATATCAGCCTGTGTTCGCAATTGCTTGCCTTACTGAAATCATCCAGGCATTCATTAATCATTTTTAGAATAATTTTTTTGTCATCAGGGTGAATCAATGTGTCAAATCCCAAAAGAGGATCATGAAAAATTTCCCTGGAATGGCCCAGCATTTCCCAGCATCTTGCGGAGTAAGTTATGGTATTGCTGGCAATGGTTAATTCCCAGATTCCAGTGTTTGTTACTCTGAGTGCATTTTTAAGTTTGTCCTTGCTTTTTACTGCATCAAGTTCAAGTGTTCTGAGCCTGGTATTGTCTTTGAGAATGCCTATTATTCCTGCAATTTTTTCGTCTTTTTTAATAAACGAGTAATTTATTTCTGCAGAACGCTTAAGGCCTTCGTAATCTTTCCATTCAATAACAAAAGGTTCGGTTTCGATACCGGTAATGGCTTTATGGAATATTTCTAAAAATTTTTTTTTATTAATGCTTTTTGTATGAGTCAGATGCGTAAAAGCTTTTCCAACAATATCCTCTTTTACCATGCCTGTTATTCTGCAAATATAATCATTGCAGAACTGTATTCTGCCAGCAAGATTAACAGCGACTATACCTATCTGCGCTTTTTGAAAAACATCAAAATATTCTTCAGGAAAATGCAACGGAGCGTTCTTATGTAAATCTTTGGTTTTGGAATGTATAACTGAAGTCATTGTTTTAATGTTTAAAATCCTGACCTTAAAGTTGAAAAAAACTGTAAATTTGAAAACTGAATAATGAAGACTTTAATTGAAATTTATTATTAGTCCATCTCGATAAAAACATGTATAAAATTTTTAATAAAATATAAAAATAATTTTAATAAAACATAAAAATTAGTATCTACAATTGTAGTATTATATCATGTTTATAAATTAATAAATATGTTTTGATAAATATATAAAAAATATTGTATATATTTTAAAAATGGCAATAAGATTTTTTTTCATAAACAAAAAGCAATATGTTTAGTGCCTGACAGTACAGGACTTAAAGATATGGGATTTAAGCAAAATTAAAGTAAAAAGTACATATTACCGATAATATTATTGGTAAAAAGAGAGTATCGCTGCGATTTTTGCGATGGCAGCATTACAATTATTGGAAAAGTCCATATATCTGCTTTAAATATGAAAATAGTTTTAACAAAACAATCGTTATATAACCTGGGAGCTTTGGCAAAAAGAAAGCTTCATGTTCTGATAGTTTCAGCAGTATTCCTGCTGGTATGCTTCCCACTGGGTTTTTCCCTGTGTTCATCTTTGGTAATAAATACTGGTTTAAATGAGAGAAATCCAGCTACAAAAGAGGCGCTTTACCTGAATTCCTATGCAAGATTAAAAGAAAAGCTGACAGTGGATAAAGATCCCGGAGAAGTACCGGATAGTACCGGTATGGAAATTGTTTTTAAGGAATTTTTAAATAGTGTGATCAGCGTTCAAAGGTTTGGAAAGACAGCAGCTGCCTTTGTACCTGAGGCCAAAGAAAGTTTAACAGAAGGCAAGGGAACAGAAAGCAATTCAGATAGTACAGCTTCTTTAGAAAACCAAAAAGAAGTAGCAGGGACAACTCCTGTAAAGAGTCTTTCAGACTCCAAAATTACTCTTGTCTCCAATGCCAACGGCAATTATGAAATTTACACATCTAATCCGGACGGCAGCGGGCGGGCCAGGCTCTCCGAAAATGGAAAAAACAATAACTTTCCCAGGTTTTCATACGACCTTAAAAAAATAGTTTTTATCTCTGATTCGGACGGAACATCGGAGGTTTACTTAATTAACAACGATGGAGCAGGGCTTTTAAAACTTACAGACAATGATGGCTTTAACTGCTACCCGAGTTTTTCTCCGGACGGCACAAAAATTATTTTTCAATCCTATCAGGGAGAGTCGTCAGAAATCTACATAATGAATGCGGACGGATCTGGTCAAAAAAGGCTTACCTCAAATGGCTCCGATGAGATAGAACCCTGCTTTTCTCCTGATGGCAAAACAATCGCATTTGCTTCAGATATGGACGGAGATTACGAGATCTACATAATGAACTTAAACAGCATGGATATCTTCCAGCTGACAAATAATTCCAGCTGTGACTGGGAGCCATCTTTTTCACCTGATGGTTCAAGTGTTGCATTTTCCTCCAATCTGGAAGGAAACTACAATATTTACTTGACAGGAATTACTGGAAAAAATACAAGAAAAATAAGCGGGGATTTTTCAAATGCAAACAGCACTAATCCATATATTTCTCCTGATGGCAAGAAAATAGCGTTTTCATCAAACATCGATGGAGATTTTGAAATCTACACAATTAACTTCAACACCCTTGAAACAGCAAAGATAACTGATAATTCCACTGATGAATGGCTGTATTCCTGGTATTAAAACGGATATCTCCTTTTGGTGGACCGGACAAAAAATATTCATAGAAGCTTGAAGCCTGAGTTTAGGGTTTGTAGACAGAAGAGATCAAAACTTTTCAGTTCCAAGTTATTTTTTGGAAGAAAAACTTATGTCTTTTACTCCTTTAAATCCAAGAGAAATAAGTATAGCTTTGGCGGTCCCATCGGGTATCATTCTAATGTTATCCCTGTCTTTAAATCTGCACGTTCTCCAAATTCCGTCTTTTCCAACTCCACCCCAGATGGTCCCATTCTTTTTTAAAGGCTGCATATTAAAATTACTGAGAATTCTTTTAACCATTCCACTTTCAAGTTTCATTTTACAGCATCACCCGAATCAAGCGTAAGCCCCAATTCTTTGGCAAGAGAGGATCTGTCAGTAAACGATCTTAATATTTTAAGCATAAAGACTTGCTTGCTGATGCTCTCAGTACTGGTAAACAGGGCAGTTCTGTCAAGGTATAATCCTGCAAATTCTATAACAGAATCTATAAGGTCCTCTGTAGCAGAGCTTTCCGTATATCCATCACCATAAAGATTAAGCTCCTTTATTACAATGGTCCAGGTTTTAAGCTCTTTATCATATTCTTTCTGAGCCTTAAACTTCAACCTGTTCAAAAGAAAATCGAGATATTCTTTTTTTATATGGGATATTTTTTCCTTGGATTTGCTGTTAGAGGTGGTTACTTCAAGACCGGCAAGAACTTTATTATTTATTTCACAATAGAATTTTTTGGTGTCAGAAACTGAAAACTCCCTCTTGGAGGAGACAATGCTGTCATCTATAATGGTTGAAACTGCCTTTTCATCCTTTATTTTCTTCATTTTAAATCCTCAAATAACAATCCCTAAGGTTTTTTTAATGCAGAAATATTCAAATAAAGACTCGCCGAATCAAACTGCAAACTATATTAAACTGCAAGCCATAACTTTCAAAAAAATGTAAACTCTATATTGTTTTAAATAAGCATGAATCATCCAAATAAAAGTGTGCCAGTCAGGAAGTCAAAACTATAAATCCAGCCTTATAAAAACAGATAAAACAAATAAAAAAAGATAAAAAAATATATAATCCAACGCACAAAAAAATTAAAAGACCATTATGACTATTATAATTATAACCATAGTGACTATTGTAACCATAAGAAAAGACTATTATAACTATATCAGGATGGAATAACATACAAGTATTATGACTAGTATAACTATATTAGTCATAATAGTCAATATAGTATCAGGGACCATAGTGGTCCTGGGGAAAAACAAATTTTTTTAAAGCTGACAACAATTAATATCAATGGACAAATCCAATCAATATAAAAATGAGCTACCAGCCACACATTCATTGTATGTTATACTTATATTGTTTACAAATAATTATTTGATTAAAAAAATTTTATTAAAATATTTTTATTTTTTCATAAATTTTGCCGATATGTATATAAGATATCAATTCAGCAGTGAATTTTTTTCTTTATCGATATTTGAAGGGCACTAAGCTGCTGGGGTTGCATTTATGTCATGCAAAAGAAGGATGCGCCAAAGTATCAGACTTTTTGTATACGCATATGTTTTTAGGGATATATGAAGAGGGAGCAAAAAATATAATGGAAGACAATATTTTTACGGATCATACAGCAGCCAAACAGGAAACCGCCGGAGTTTCAGGGGTATTAATAATAAAAAAGGAAGAGATCGTGGATAAGAAAACAAAACCAACTCAAAATAGCCCGGACATCAGCCTTTCTGAGACAAATTATGAGAAAGCATCTTTTTTTTATCAAAATAAAAGTTTTATTTCTGCAGAGAAGCTGCTTCTGGAAAACCTTGAGCTTGGCACCCATGACGCAAGAACATTTGATATGCTTGTAAACATCTATAGAAAAACAGGTGATTACCAGAAATTAATAAAAACACTGGATATTGCAATAAAACGTTGCGATAGCGGGAAAGCAGCATACAGACAGTTAAAGAAGTCGTTTATTCTGGAGCAGATCCTTAAAGATATAAACTCAATCTGAAAAATTATTGACATAAATATTTTAACTTCTACTGCATTTTTTACTTATAAGAGCTTTTGCGCCTTCAAAGTGGTATTTCACAACGCACAGCATTAAGAAATCTCAAATTATTGAAATACCGGGTTTTAAAATACCGGGTTTTAAAAATTGAATAAATCATCAAATTATAGTAATATTTCCTTTAACTCAATTAGATTGTTTTCGTGTTTTTCTTTTTGCAGAATATATTTGTAAAGGATTATGAATGCTAATCAGGCAGTAATCCCCCAGTTTAAAATTCCGGTTAAAAAGATTCAAATGCATATTGTTATTTATAAAATTTTACTTGTCATAGGATCCTACCTTTTAGGCGCCGTACCTGTCGGTTATTTGATTTATAAATTAAAAAGTGGCGGTGACATACGTAATGAGGGCAGCGGTAATGTAGGGGGCACAAATGTAACAAGAACCGCAGGTGCATTCGCAGGAGTGCTTACCATCGTACTTGATGTAATAAAAGGCCTTATTCCTGTGCTTGCGCTGTATTACTTATTTCCCAGGGACCTTATTCTTCTGGTTTTTGTAGGTGTTGCCGCAGTGCTGGGCCATGATTTTCCGGTTTATCTTAAGTTCAAAGGGGGCAAAGGAATTTCAACTTCTTTTGGGGTAATAATCGGTTTGTCCAGTTTTGCGTTTAACGATACTTCAACATGGCTGCGCATCCTGCCTATTTTTATAATTTTTTTTACCTGGGGCATTGTTTTTCTGGCTTCAAGGATTGTATCGCTGGGATCGCTTATAGCGGCAGGATTAAGCGGGCCGGCATTTTATTTTACAAAAAATACCATGCAGGCGGTAATCATAGGAATATTTATTTTTATCCTGACAGCAATAGCGCACAGGGACAATATAAAAAGATTGATCAGAAAAGAAGAAAAGAAGCTTAAAAGAAAGGGGTCGTAAGTTTATTATGGATATAGAAATTGGAAAAGGTAAATCAGGTCGGCGTTCATATGGTTTTGATGAGATTGCTATTGTACCAAGCCGGCGAACCAGGGACCCCGAAGATATAGATATTTCTGCAAATATTGCGAGCCATCGCCTGAAAATACCGATACTTGCTTCTGCAATGGACGGGGTTGTTGATGTCAGGTTTGCCGATGAAATGGCAAGGCTCGGAGGTCTGGCTGTTTTAAACCTCGAGGGGATCCAGACAAGGTATGAAAATGCAGACGAACTGCTGGAAAAGATAGCCTCTTTTAACGACCAGGAAGCAACAGGAAAGATGCAGACAATATACAGTGAACCTGTCAGGCTGGAGCTTATTCAGAAAAGAATCAGGCAGTTAAAAGCAAATGGCGCCATTGCAATAGCCTCTCTTACTCCACAAAAAGTGGAGAGGTATTATGAGGCTGTAATCGATGCCGGCCTTGATATTCTTGTTATACAGGGAACAGTAATAAGCGCAGAGCATGTCAGCGCAACAAAAGAGCCCCTTGATTTAAAACAGTTTATTCCCAAGTGCCCTATACCGGTTATTGTGGGCGGGTGCTGCTCATTTTCCACTACTCTCCATCTTATGCGAACAGGCGCGGTTGGGGTACTTGTCGGTGTAGGACCGGGAGCTGCATGCACAACCAGGCAGGTTCTTGGCATCGGCGTGCCACAGGCAACAGCAATTGCAGATGCCTCTGCCGCAAGGTCAAGGCATCTTGATGAGACGGGTCAGTATGTTCATGTTATTGCAGACGGAGGAATGCGCACCGGAGGGGATCTGGCAAAAGCCATAGCCTGTGGCGCTGATCTTATAATGATAGGTTCTCCGCTTTCAAGAGCAAAAGAAGCTCCGGGCCGTGGTTACCACTGGGGTATGGCCACATTTCATCCAGATCTTCCAAGAGGGGCACGCGTAAAGACAGATATTGCCGGAAGCCTTGAAGAGATACTTATGGGGCCGGCGCATAATAATGACGGAACATTAAATCTTTGCGGCGCTCTAAGGACATCAATGGCCACCTGTGGATATTTAAATATAAAAGAATTCCAGAAAGCGGAAGTAATGATAGCTCCATCAATAAAGACTGAAGGGAAGTTCCATCAGCAGAGCCAGAAAATAGGCATGGGATAATGGAAAATATTATTGTTCTTGATTTTGGTGGCCAGTACAGCCAGCTTATCGCAAGAAGGGTAAGAGACCTGAGGGTCTATTCGGAACTGTTGCCATACGATACTCCGATAGAAATAATAAAAAGTAAAAAGCCCAGCGGTATTATTTTTTCGGGCTCTCCGAGCAGTATTTCATCAAAGTCGGCTGATGTTTCCCAGACTTTAAATAAACTAAAAATCGAAGATCCGATGGCGGGAAAAAAAATCCTGAATGCGGAAAAAGAAAATCTAAATGCGGAAAATAAAGTACCGGGGGCAAAACCTGACACCGAAACTCCAAATGCAGAAAAAAAATCTCCGATTGTCAGCAGTGAAATATTTAAACTGGGTGTGCCGGTACTTGGAATCTGCTATGGAATGCATCTTCTTACCCATCTGCTTTCAGGAAAAGTCACAAGTTCCGGAAGCAATGAATACGGAAGAACTGAAATAAATTTTAACAGGGAAAGTCCGCTTTTTGACGGCCTTAAAGAATCTGAAATTTGCTGGATGAGCCACAGAGACAGCGTGTCAGAGTTGCCGGAAAATTTTAAAATAATAGCTTCAACCACGTCTTTATCCATTGCGGGTATTGAAAATGCCAGGGACAAAATATTCGGGATACAGTTTCATCCTGAAGTGGTCCACACTCCTTCAGGCATGCATATACTGGAAAACTTTCTTTTTAATATATGCGGATGCTCACCTCTGTGGACAATGGTGTCAATAATTGAAAACCAGGTAGGCATAATAAAAGATACAGTAAAAAATGGAAATGTCATATGCGGATTAAGCGGCGGCGTGGATTCGACAGTCGCTGCTCTTCTTGTGCATAAAGCCGTTGGAGACAAGCTGACATGTATTTTTGTGGACCATGGTCTGTTAAGATTAGGCGAAGGACAGCAGGTCGAAAAAACATTTAAAAAGAATTTTAAAATAAATCTTATTCATGTAAAGGCAAAGGGAAGGTTCCTGGCTGCGCTTAAGGGAGTGACTGATCCTGAACAAAAAAGAAAGATAATAGGGAAAGAATTCATAAGGGTCTTTGAGGAAGAAGCAAAAAAAATCAAGGATGTAGATTATCTTGTACAGGGCACATTATATTCGGACGTTATTGAGAGCGGCACACGGGATGCGGCCAAAATAAAGTCCCATCATAATGTAGGTGGCCTTCCGGCAGACATGAAAATAAAGCTAATAGAACCACTGAGGCAGCTGTTTAAGGACGAAGTGCGTAAGATGGGCATTGAACTGGGGCTTGCGGAAGAAATCGTCAGAAGGCAGCCATTCCCCGGCCCGGGTCTTGCCATAAGAATAATTGGGGAAGTAACAGAAGAGCGCCTGGATATTTTGCAGGCCGCTGACAGGATAGTACTGGAAGAAATAAAAAGCGCGGGGCTTTACGAGAAAATATGGCAGTCCTTTGCAGTTCTGCCGGCTATAAAAAGCGTTGGTGTAATGGGGGATGAACGAACTTATGCGTACCCGATAGCTATAAGGGCGGTCACAAGCGAAGATGCCATGACGGCAGACTGGGTAAAGCTGCCATACGATGTGCTGGAAAAAATGAGCAGCCGCATAATAAATGAGGTAGAGGGAGTAAACAGGGTTGTCTATGATATAAGCTCCAAACCACCAAGTACAATCGAGTGGGAATAACTGGCATTTTTTAAATATTATTTTAAATCTTGATTACATAGGAGACATAATTATGGAAGACAGTTTTAAGGAAGAGCTTAAAGATTACAGGGTTGAAATAGACAAAATTGACCAAAACCTTGTGGACCTTTTAAATCAGAGGGCATTAATTGTTGCGACAATCAGAAAATTAAAAGAAAAACACAACCTGCCTTTATACGATGCAAAAAGGGAAGAGGGTCTTATAAATAATATTGTGTCATATAACAAGGGCCCGCTTTTTAATGATAATATTATCCAGATTTTTGAAGCCATATTAAGAAATGTGCAGATTCTTGAAAAAGATGAAACCCTTTAGGGTGCTGGACCGTATATATAGTATAGATTTATGAATGAACCTCATCTTATTTAAAGTGTTTATTCATATAGATTAAGCACTTCATGTCAGGTAAAGTGAGCAAGCCGTTCCTTACATAAAGAATGTAGCTGTAAAAAGTTTTTCGGTATATGGGGTGCTGTGAGTTAAGCGGGGTCATGTAAGGAAGTATCTTACAAAAGACAGGGTTTTAAGGTACAGGATACCATAAAGTGTAGAGCGTTGTCAGTCATGATATCGAACTAACTATAAGATCATGCTTAAGTTTCAACGAACTATTGAGATCAGATCATGTTTAAATGTAGAGCGTTATGAGACATGAAATGTTTTAAAGCTTAAAGTTTAATGCTCCGTGAAAATGTATACAGAGCAAGATGCAGGAAATAGTGAAATCTGCTGCCTTGCAGAATAAATTGCTTTGCATAAGAGCATGCTTTTATGTTATATGTTTTAAATTTTGTAAACATTATTTTTTTACCAAAGGATTTTTAATACCATGCCAGGAATGCCAAACAAGCCAGGAATGCCAAACAAGCTTGAAACGACAAGTGAAAAGCTGATTATTGAGGGATTTGTAACAATTATTGCGGGGCCATGCGCAATTGAAAGCTGGGAACAGATAGATTCTGTTGCAGCCATAGTGAAGGACTGCGGGCTAAAGTTTATCAGGGGTGGTGCGTATAAGCCAAGGACATCGCCCTACAGTTTCCAGGGTCTTGAGGAAGAAGGCCTAAAAATGATACAGAAAATCAGTAAAAAATATGGCTTAAAAACTGTTACCGAAGTAACCGATGCAGAGTCCGTGGATCTTGTGGCAAAATATGTGGATGTTCTGCAGATAGGGACAAGAAACATGTCCAACTTTTCTCTGCTAAAGAAAGTGGGCCAGGTTGCAAACGCAATGAACAAATCTGTGATATTAAAAAGAGGATGGGCATCAACCATTAAGGAATGGCTTTTAGCCGTTGAATATATCACTATTTCAGGGAACACCGAAGTTGTATTATGTGAAAGAGGTATAAGGACATTTGAGCCATCTACAAGATTTACGCTCGATTTGTCAGCTATCCCTGTAATCAAAAAACTAAGCAAGCTTCCTATTATTGTGGACCCCTCCCATGCTGTTGGCCAGAGCGACCTCGTTATTCCAATGAGCAGGGCAGCAATCGCAGTTGGCGCTGATGGCCTTATTGTTGAAGTTCACACCAATCCAGAAAAGGCGCTTTGTGATGGGCAGCAGGCATTAAATGAACATCAGGCAAGGGAAATGCTGCGCCAGGTTGAATACATTGCCAAATTTGCAGGCAGGAAAATAAGGTAGAATTTAGGCAATTATAATGCGCTTAAAAAGTAACCTTAAAAGAATCATAAAACTGTTACAGAGCGGCCCAGAGAAAATCATGTAGGTAATTAAAGTAATTCACAGTAACCGTAAAGGCAACAATAATTGAATTTTGAAGACCAGTTAAATCCGGAACAGCTGAAAGCTGTAAAAAGTATAGACAGTCCGCTTCTTGTAATTGCGGGAGCCGGCAGCGGCAAGACCCGCGTTTTAACCTATAAGATTTCCTACCTTATAAAAGAAATTGGTGTTGACCCATTCAATATTCTTGCCATCACTTTTACCAACAAAGCCGCCAAGGAAATGAAAAAAAGGGTTACCGAGCTTGTAGGGAAAGTCGGGGAAGTCATGTGGGTGAGCACCTTTCATGCGTTCTGTGCCCGCATTCTGCGATATGAGATCCACAATCTTGGAATGCTTTCAAATTTTGTAATTTATGATGGCCATGACCAGCTCAGCCTTGTTACCAAATGCCTCTCAGAACTTGATATTGACAGTAAAAGATTTTCTCCAAAAGCGATACTTTCTGTCATATCTGATGCAAAGAACAGGCTGATTGATGCAAAGACTTATGTCAGCGAAGCTTCAGATTTTTATGAAAAAGTCGTTGCGGATGTCTATCCGCTTTATCAGGATAAACTCATAAAGGCAAATGCCCTGGATTTTGATGATCTTCTTATGTATGCAGTCAATATTTTAAACCTCTTTCCTGAAGTCAGGTCCAGGTACCAGGAAAAATTCAAATACATCCTGGTTGATGAGTTCCAGGACACAAATGCCGCCCAGAACAAACTGATACTTCTGCTGGCAGAAAAATATAAGAATGTCTATGTTGTTGGAGACGATGACCAGAGCATCTACAGCTGGCGAGGTGCAGAAATTGAAAACATCATTAATTTTGATAAAAATTTTAAAAATACAAAAGTTATAAAGCTTGAGCAGAATTACCGCTCCACAAAAAATATTCTTTCAGCGGCCAACTCTCTTATAAGTAATAATGAAAGCAGGAAAATAAAGAAACTGTGGACAGAAAATATGCAGGGAGAGCTGATTTCAAAGTATATTGCCTCAGATGAAAAAGAGGAAGTCCGTTTTATAGTGGCAAAGATTAAAAAAATGATGCAGGAGCGCAAGTCCTGCATGTACAGGGATTTTGCAGTTTTCTACCGGACAAACGCACAGTCAAGAGCAGTCGAAGAGCTTTTAATCAGGGAAAACATCCCTTACAAGATTTATGGCGGCTTGCGGTTTTACGACAGAAAAGAAATAAAGGATATTCTTGCTTATCTTAAGCTAATATCAAATCCAAAGGATCTTATAAGCATATTAAGGATAATAAATGTTCCTGGACGTAAAATCGGAAAAACCACATTGCAGGAAATAGAAAGATTTGCAATTAAAAACAGGGTAACTTTTATTGAGGGTCTTTACAGAAACAGTGAAATAGAAACTATAAGTACAGGCGTAAAAGAAAGGCTAAATGCGTTTCTTGATATGATAAGTGATTTCCGGAGTTTTGCGGCTGAGAATGATGTAAAGCAGCTGCTCGAAAAAGTCTGGACGGAAACGGGTTATATGAAGGAGCTTGAAGTTGAACATACTATTGAAGCGACAAACAGGATGGAGAATTTAAAGGAGCTTATTACTGTGACCAGGGAGTATACGTCAAGGGCCGTTGCAAACAATTCTGACCAGGAATCATCGAGCCTTTCGATGCTGGATGGATTTCTGGAGGAAGTATCGCTTCTTTCAGATATAGACAACTATGATGATTCAATGGATGCGATTATTTTGATGACTCTGCATAATGCAAAGGGACTTGAGTTTCCGGTAGTATTTATGATCGGTCTGGAAGAGGGGATATTTCCGCATTCAAGAAGCATGCAGAGCATGCCGGAACTTGAGGAGGAAAGAAGGCTTTGCTATGTGGGGCTTACCAGGGCCAAAGAAAAGGTGTTTTTAACTGCCGCTCTTAGCCATAGCATTTTTGGCGCAACAAGCTCAAAGACTGTTTCAAGATTTATAAGGGAAATTCCCGGTAACATGATAATGGATGAAAATATTTTTTCTGCCGAAAAGAGGCCTCTAAAATCCGCAGCTGCAGGCATGTTTTCCGGCAGGTATTCCAGCAGCAAAGACAGGGATCTTTTTGCAGATTATGCCCAAAGTGAACCCGCAGTTTTTGAGGACTACAAAACAGGTGACGTTGTTGAACATAAAATGTGGGGCAGGGGCGAGGTCCTGAAAGTAAAAAACCTGAAAAGTGATGTTGAGCTTGATGTTGCTTTTGAAAGTGCGGGACTAAAGCATCTGCTTGTAAGTTTTGCACCCATCCGCAAAGTATCCCAATAACAATAACAGTAACAATAGTAACTCTAATCTGTTTGTTTTAGCCAATCTCAGCATTTATAACTGTCTTATCTGCTGCAAAGTTGTAATGAATGGACAGTATAACTGTTTTATCTGCTGCAAAGTTTTAATGGAGTGTCGCCCAATTCAGGATTCTTTATTTTGCAGTGATCCTGTTTGATCAGCCATCCGGATATTTATAATACAAAAATCCTGAAAAACTCAGTCAGTCAAATTACAACAGGTGGGGCTTACCTTATTGGTTGTAGTAACCTTTGACAATTACTGTATAATTACTAAAAAATATTAATCCCGGCCAATTATTATGCTTTTAAAAGAAAAGAAAAAAAAGAAAAGGATCATGGTCCCTGATATACCAAAGGACTCCAGAGTATACCCTTTTTCGATAAGCAATGATTTTGCCATGCCTGCAAATCTGGAAAGTATCCTGAATATTAATGGGTTTGAATATCATGAATATAAAGGGAGCTTTATCATACCACCTCAGTCATTTCCGGCCCGCGGTTTTTCCAAAAGATATGTCCCCTGGCAGGCACTTCTTTTTAACAACGATGAGATAATACATGTAAAAGATTCTTTGGACCTTGACGAAAGCGGCACAGCAGTCAAAGTATGTGCAGATAATCTGGGATACTTAAAATTAAACCACTGCCTTTTGTATGGAAAGCTGGATATAGTATGTTCAAATGGCAAGGGTGCCAATCATATAGAAGTAGAATACAATACTACGGGCTACTATATAGCAGAGCCTGATTTGGAAAGTTTTTTAAAGGCGGGCCTGGGTGAAAACAAATCATCTGTTGCAGCTGAATATGTTAATGAGAGATTAAAGAAAATACCTACAAAATATCAAAACGGTGTTTATATTTTCATCCTTCAAAAAAATGAAGAACTTTTGGATTTTGTATTTTTACCAAAGATGGTTCACAAGTTCGGTTTAATAAAAATAAATCTGACTCCAAATGTTCTCCTCGCTGTCACCGGCAGGATGCTTGTTATAATTGAAGACGACTTTTCTGTGACCAGTGTATATACCTGGATACTGACATATATACCCATGAATAATGTCAGAGGCATTTCATTTGAAAAAATGAAAAGGTTTACAAAGGTTGCGCTGACAATAAAAAGAGGCAACTTATTGGAAGAGCTGTCATTTGGGATGGATGAAAAATATACTGATGATGTAAAAAGACTATTGGCAGATTTTATCAAATAGTCTTGTTGAATTTATTTTTTATATTAATTCTCTTATGATCCGTTTTTTAATTTCTATATTACGGGCCGAAGGATCATTCTGGTTTGAATAAATATTGATGCTGCCCGTATTGGCAAGACAGTTTGTTTTTAATTTCAAGTTATTTGAAAAATCAGTAAAATTTTTTCTCACCATAAGCATTAAAATGGCAATTAAAAAAAATAATACTTTACTAAGCTCGTCAGAGTCCATATCCCTAAAGGGCAGGATGGCAATGATTTCAGGAGCCGCATCCGGAATAGGAAAGGCGATAAGCTGGAGGTTTGCAGAAGCCGGATCGGATCTGATGCTTGTTGACATTGATGAAAAAGGACTTAAAAAAGTAAAAGACGAACTTGGGAGTTTTGAAATTAAAGTCCAGGTATTTACCGCAGACTTGTCCGCCAAATCAGTAATTGATAATCTGTGGAATAATCTTGGCGATACAATTCCTGATATTTTGGTTAATAACTGCGGTATATATCCGTCAAAAAATTTTCTGGAAATCGATCAGGATTTTTTTGACAGGGTCCTTGATGTAAATCTTGCTTCTGTTTTTTGGATGTGCCAGAATTTTATAAAATCAAGAAAAAACACCGGAGGTATAATTGTCAATACTTCTTCTATCGAGTCTGAAGTTCCCTTTAAAGATGAAATGACTCACTACAGCGTCAGCAAATCCGGTGTTTCTGCATTGACAAGATCATTGGCCCATGATTATGGCAGAAAGGGCTTCAGGGTAAACGGAATAATTCCGGGGGTGGTAAAAACTCCGGGCATAGATAATCAGATAAAGCTGGCAGTCAGAAAATTTGATTTAAGTATTATCAAGGCAGGGCTGGACTATAAAAACAGGCTTGCGCTTGGCAGGTTGGGAAAACCCGACGAGATAGCAAAGGTTGTTTTATTTTTATGCAGCGATCTTGCAAGTTATGTTCAGGGAGCAATGATTCCTGTTGATGGCGGCTTTTTAAGCTCCTGAAATCAAAAATCTGCCATTGCCATACCGGCCTGCTTTACGGGCCACACTTTTTAAGATATGTAATAATTTCCAATCTGTTTGATCCAATACGCTTATTCCAATCTGATTGATCCAATCTGCTTA
>CAYZUS010000024.1:26406-33806 GCA_964481885.1 uncultured Actinomycetota bacterium
ATTCCAATCTGATTGATCCAATCTGCTTAAGTTATTTATTCCTGAATGGCTCTCTCTATATAATGCCAGGCGTTAATCAGCCTGACTGGCATATTTTGTCGTAATTGAGTAAATTCTATAAAACTTGGTTATTTGAGACTTTCCCTGAAGCGAGTCCCTTATTTAGCGAAATTAAATATAAAATAAAAGTTTGAAATATTTATGCTGATTTGTCATTAAAAATTCCGATACTACTGTATATAATTGTTTTCAATATTTATTGATTGGTTTGAACAATAAGTAATGCTTTGTGGTATTTATGACTCGGTAATAAATTTAAATAATTTAAATAATTTTTGTAATGTGTGTTTTTACGCGCAGAAGGGAATTGCTAAAAAATGGAGAGATTATATAGTAATACTTTGGCCGCCGGGTTAAACGGACAATGTCCGGACGGAAAGGCAAAAATTGCTTATTTTTCGATGGAAATTGGAATTGACGAGAGCATACCGTCTTACAGCGGCGGACTAGGGATTTTGGCGGGCGATACTATCAAATCCTGCGCTGACTTAAGCGTTCCCGTCGTAGGAATAACACTTCTTTCGGAAAATGGATATTTTCATCAGAAAATAGATGATAATGGCAACCAGATTGAACTGCCGATTCAATTCCAGGTTTCAAAATTTTTAAAGCTTTTACCTGCAGAAACCACAGTGAATATAGAAAACAGGGAAGTAAAGATCCGCGCATGGCTTTATCAGCATAAAGGAATTAATAATTATGTGGTTCCGATTTTTTTTCTGGATTCAAACATTGAGGGAAATACTGAATGGGACAGAAGCCTGACAAAGTTTCTTTACGGAGGAGATGAAAAATACCGGTTGGGCCAGGAAATTATTCTGGGTATTGGCGGCGTAAGAATGCTTAAGGAACTTGGCTATAACACAATTGACAGGTACCATATGAATGAAGGGCATGCAGCGCTTGGAACTCTTGAGCTCTACAGTCATTTGGATGATGTTGAAAAAGTAAGGGAAAAGTGTGTTTTTACAACACATACCCCTGTTGCTGCGGGGCATGACCAGTTCGACCTGTCCTTTGCAAAACCAATGATAGGAGAAATACTTCCCAACTCTATTTTAAATGATGTTACTCTTGGCAGCAAACTAAACATGACAATGCTTGCGCTTTTTTTCAGCCACTATATAAATGGTGTTGCAAAAAAGCACGGAGAGATTTCCAGGACAATGTTTCCGGGATATTCAATTGATTCCATTACCAATGGGATCCACACTGCAACCTGGGTGTCTGACCCATTTCAGAGAGTGTTTGACAGGCATATGCCCGGGTGGAGGTCGGACCCCTTCATTTTAAGGTCTGCTTTCAGCATAGACAAGCAGGAAATCTGGAACGCGCACATGGAGGCAAAAAAAGAAATAATAAATTTTGTAAATATGACATGCAATGCCGGAATGAATAATGAAGACCTGACAATCGGGTTTGCCAGAAGGCAGACTGCCTACAAAAGACCGGATCTGCTTATATCGGACCCGGCGAGACTTTCTGAGATTGTAAAAAAATCAGGACCGATACAAATAATATATGCAGGCAAGGCCCATCCAAACGATTTTTCAGGCAAAGAAACAATAAAAAAGATATGTAATACAATAAAAACGATGCAGGATATTAAAATTGTCTACATTCCAAATTATGATATTACAATTGGAAAAATGATGGTGTCCGGAGTTGATATTTGGCTCAATACGCCCCGAAGGCCAAATGAAGCGTCTGGAACTTCCGGGATGAAAGCAGCATGTAACGGGGTTCCGCAGTTTGGAACTCTTGACGGTTGGTGGATAGAGGGTTGCATTGAAAACATTACCGGCTGGCCAATAGGCCCTGAAAACATGCAGGCGCAGGAAGCCTCTGACGATCTTGTGGACAGCAATGATTTATATGACAAGCTTGAAAACGCAATAATGCCCAAGTTTTATTCTGACAGGGATAACTGGATAAGGACAATGAGAAGCTGCATAGCAATCAACGGCTCATTTTTTAATACAAACAGGATGGTACAGCAGTATGTGCTAAATGCATACTTCAGGTAAAAAGTTTTTGGCCACCAGTGTTTTTGCCATGTTCCTTGTTGAGGCGTCTACCGGCATCTGACGGACGGCATTTCTGTATCAGTCTAAAATTTATTGGTCAGTGTCTGTTATGGCGGGCCGAATTTTATTGTCTTGTCTCCAAATATAGAAGTAATTTTATTTTTTACCCGGTGGAGGCCCAGATTTGGCAAGTGTGTTTTTAAATCAGGTGCTCTATTAATATCTTTGCCCCGATTCCTATAAGCACGATACCGCCGACAAGCTCCACCCTGTTTTTGAGGAATTTCCCAACTTTATGTCCTATAAAATATCCTGTGACTGAAAGTAAAAAAGCAAAAAATCCGATAATCAAAACTGAATAAACAACAGGCACCTTAAAAATGGATATACCGAGCCCGATTATCAGGGCATCAATGCTGGTGGCGACAGCAAGTATAAACAAGGTATAATTGGCCAGGATATTTTTTTCTTTTTTATCCTCTTCTTTTTTAAAGGACTCGACTATCATCTTGATGCCGATACCCAAAAGCAGCGCAAATGCTATCCAGTGGTCATAGTTTTCAATGTACTTCTTAAAACCAAAACCTATACCCCATCCGATGAGAGGCATTACAGCCTGGAAACCACCGAAAAACCCGCCGATTTTTAAGGCGTTCCCAATTCTGGGTTTTTTTATTAGCGCACCTCCTGCGACGGAAACTGCAAAGCAGTCCATTGCGAGGCTTAATGCGACCAGTACTATTTCTAAAAAACCTGACATTTAATATTTTTTAATATATTTTTATTATGACTGACAAGTTTGGCAACAAATGTTTTCCTAAAGAAACAATCATGACCTAACCAAGCATTCTTCCGTTAACGGGTCCCATATTTGATACCTGAATTTTTCAATAAACAAAACCAATGATTAATCTGATTGATAAGTCTATTTAAAATATGCTGGTTTTTCAATAATTAATTATCTGGTTTCTGATGAACAGCTCAAATTTTAGGAAATGATTTTGTTTTTAACTGAGACCAAAATTTTATCAATCAGGCAAGTTTGGCTGATAAGTCATTAGTAAGCATTCCGATACTTTTTCAGGAAAAATATGTAATATTTTACCATTTATAAATTCTGAAATCTCTTTAAAACAGTGAACCAAATTTTAATAATTTTCAAAGAGCTCTTTATCTTAATAGTTGTAAACACAACTCTTAGATAGTGCAATTTATTAAAGTTTTAGTAAGTTTTCATGAAAAATTTAATGATTCCAAGAGAGAGGATCATTATTTAAAAGCTTTAATAATTATTTTTATATTATAATATTATTATCAAAATTTTATTAATAATATAATATATAATATTTGACAATAATGTAAAAAATAAATATAATAAAATAACTATTTAATTAATGAAATAAATCATTGATTATATATTTAAGTGTTTTAATAATAAAATTTAAAGCTGGGAAAAGTGATAAGAAAAATAATTCTAATTTTTCTATCAGCGATAATACGAACATCATGCCGTTTGTTATATTGTAAGGCCGGTTGAACTTAAAAATTACCTTATTTTTGTAAGCTCTTGGAAGCTTTCTGACTGGACATAGTTAAGCTTTCACCGAAAAAATGAGTAATAAAAATATCGGGGAAAACATCAAATATGTATAGTAAAAAAATATCAATTCTCTTAATTGAAGACAATACTGCAGATTCAAGGCTGGTCAGTGAGTCTCTTGCAGAGGTAGGTAATTATTTTAGCTATAGACTGGAATATTCTGCTGACTTGTCAGATGGGCTTGCAAAGATCTCAAAGGAAGAACTGGATATAATTCTGCTGGATTTAAATCTGCCGGACAGCAATGGACTTGATACCCTGACCAGTATTACAAAAAGGTGTAACGATCTTCCTGTAGTAATACTGGCCGGTTTGGAAGAATCCGATCTTGCGGAAAAAACCTTAAAAGAAGGTGCCCAGGATTATTTAATAAAAGGACAGTTTGACGGAAACAGTCTACTGCGCTCGATAAGATATGCTATAGCAAGGAAATCCAATGAGACAGAAAAAACACAATATGCAGAAAAACTGGAAAAAGTGGCAAAGGAATGGAGATCAACTTTTGATGCAATGGAGGATGCAATAAGTGTTATTGACCTGGAAGGCAGGATATTGCGCGCAAATAAAGCAATGTCAACGCTGGTTGATAAAAGTTTTGAAGAAATAATTGGAAATATCTGTAAGTATATGCTTGACTCATTTTCTCACTCCACAGACAAGTGCCCTATATTACTTGCCAAAGTAACAAAGAAAAGAGAGATGCGAATTGTCAAGGCTCATGATAAGTTTTTCAGTTGCACAATAGACCCTATGCTGGATGAAAATAAAAATATTTTCGGTATGGTTCATATTTTATCTGATATAACGGCACAGAAAAAAACAGACGAAGAAATAAAAGAAAATTTAAACAAAATAAAAATAACTTTTGAGCAAACAATCAGTGCATTTAGTCAACTGGTGGAAATTAAAGACCCCTACACTTCGGGCCATCAAAAAAGGGTCTCACAAATTGCTGTAGCTGTTGCAATGGACCTCGGGTTGAGTAAAGAAAGTATTGAAGCTGTAAGATTATCAAGTTTGGTCCACGATATTGGAAAAATATCTATTCCGGCATCAATTTTATCAAAACCGGGTAAAATATCCCTTTTGGAACGGGCAATAATAGAAACCCATGTGATTTTAGGGTATGACATAGTAAAGGAAATTGATTTTCCTTATCCAATTGCAGCAATAGTCTTCCAGCATCACGAAAGGATGAATGGTTCAGGATATCCGAATGGGCTTAAGGATAAAGAAATTATGCTTGAGGCAAAAATTATTTCTGTTGCGGATACCCTTGAGGCCATGTCCTCTCACAGGCCTTACAGAGAAGCACGTACCATAAAAGAAACTGTTGATGAAATAGTAAATAATAAAAATATTTTATATGATGGCGATGTTGTTGATTCCTGTTTAAGATTGCTAAAAAAAGGAAAAATCCTGAAGTTAAGCAAATAATCAAAAGTTAACACATCATGAGTTTATAATTTGATTTCCATGGCTTTGCCAGTTGGTTTTGTATTTCCCAAATAAAAAGGAAAAATGCAGCCCAAAATCTGCATGTGTTACCAGTACTATTTCTTAAATGAAGGTTATTCTTAATCCAGGCAGTTCATTATTTCTTCCTTGATTCTGATAAATTCCGGCGAAACAAATGTCCTGTTGTCCCGGGGACATGGGATAGTTACATCAAATATCTTTTTTACAACTGCCGGCCTTTTTGACAGCAGATATATCCTGTCGGACAGAAAAACAGCCTCATCTATATCATGTGTAATAAAAAGGATTGAAGCCTTGATTTTATCCAGGATTTCAAGAAGCCACATTTGCATGCTGTGCCTGGTAATAGAATCAAGGCTGCCGAATGGTTCATCAAGCAGCATTATGTCATCAGCGAATAAAAATGTCCTTAAAAGTGCAGCTCTCTGCCGCATCCCTCCTGAAAGCTGGGCCGGGTATTTATTTTCAAATCCGTCAAGCCCGAATGTCTTAAAATAAGGCAGCGCTGTTTCATTTGCCTGTTTGATGTCTTTACCTTTTACAAGCAGCGGAAGGCAGACATTTTTTAAAATCGAATACCATGGGAAAAGAAGGTCTTTCTGGTGCATATAACTTACGCGGCCTGTTTTCCCTGTATAATCTGTGCCGCTTATCTGCACGGAGCCATAATCCGGTCTTTCAAGGCCTGCTATGATGTCAAACAATGTACTCTTGCCGCAGCCGCTTGGACCGAGCACTGTAACAAACTGGTTTTTCTTAAGGGTAATTGATACATCCTCAAGAGTGTAAAGGCTGCCAAAGCTCTTTTTTATTTTTTCAACTTCAATAGCTGTTTCACTTCTCTGTGTAAATTTTTCGGGGTGCATTAACAATTTTCTTTTCTCTTCATTGTTTTATTTTTGGTTACTGTATTTCAGGACTTCGATATTTTAAATAAAAGGTTATCCGGCTTACCGGGCCACTTTGGCTTGCTGACAACTTGTCAGCATTTCCAGTGCTGCTGTACAGACTTACTTACTACAGCCATTATTTGTCGTGTAAAGCCGACAGCAATGATCTCTATGGCAAAAACTCGTTTGAATAAGCTTTTTGAACGTCCAGCCTTTTTTCTATAAGATTGTTTTCAAACATCCAGCTGCTGAAATTATCCCAGATTTCCGGAGCCATATAACCCCACCTGGCGGAGCCGGCAACATACTGTTTTGAAAGGTATTCCTGACTGGCAATAATAAAGCTCGCTTCAAGTTCCGGAACTTCTTTTACAAGGATTTGAGCAGCTTGCGGTGGATTTTTTATGGCATAATCATACCCTTTTTGAGTGGCCCTTAAAAATCTTTTTACCAGGTCCGGTTTATTTTTTATTGTGTCTTCACTTGCTATAATAACCGGTGTGTAGAAATCAAGTCTGCTGTCAAGATCCTGCAAAAGCATGAAATCCAGGGAAAAGGCTTTCTGTTGTGCGGCTATGCCATCCCAGCCATAAAAAATCCATGCAAAATCGATATCCTTTGACACGCTTGTCATAAAGTCTGAAGCGCCGATATTTATTATTTCGACTTTTGTAAAATCTGCTTGGTATTTCTGCATTACGCCTTTAAGCATTGCATCTTCCATGGGAGAACCCCATCCTCCATATCTTTTGCCTTCGAAGTCTTTCGGGCTTTTTATGTCCCTGGCTGAGGGTGAGGCAAAACCTGAAGTGTTGTGCTGTATAATAGCGGCAATGGCAACGACCGGCAACGGCTCGGCGGCAGTTCGCGCATAGGTCACCTGTTCCTGGTAGCTGATCCCAAACTCACCTTTCCCGGCAGCAATCAGGTCTGCGCTGCCTCCTTCAGACGGTTGTATGATGTCAACCATAAGATTTTCCTCTGAATAATACCCAAGTGATTTTGCAGCATAAATCCCGGTGTGATTTGTATTTGGGACCCAGTCAAGGACGACCGTGATCTTTTCTTCAGCAATCACTCCTGTGTTGCTGCCAGCTGCAGTGCCCGTAGCCGCAAGCGCATCAGCGCTGCCAGTACTTTTATCAGTTGCGGTACCAATTGCAGGCTTGCAGGACAAAAATGCGGCCAGCGAAAGGATGCACAATATTATTACCGCCATCGAAACAGTTAATCTGTAATTATATTTTTCTTTTTTCATTTGTACTTGCCTATTTTATTTGTATTTAAAATTTAAAAATCACCCCATATAGTATTCCAGTAATTTGTATCCAAACTTAAAAAAAT
>CAYZUS010000025.1:0-27908 GCA_964481885.1 uncultured Actinomycetota bacterium
CCCAGTGTGGCCGACCATCCTCTCAGACCAGCTACCCATCGTTGCCTTGGTAGGCCATTACCCCACCAACTAGCTAATAGGACGCGAGCTCATCTTAAAGCAGAGGCCTTGCGGCTACCTTTACTATAAAAATCATATGATCCATATAGACCATCCGGTATTAGCACCTCTTTCGAGGAGTTATCCCAGTCTTTAAGGCAGATTACCCACGCGTTACTCACCCGTTCGCCACTAGCAGTATAAAAGTGTTGCCACCAATACACTACCCGTTCGACTTGCATGTATTAGGCACACCGTCAGCGTTAGTCCTGAGCCAGGATCAAACTCTCCATTTAAATCTGGAACTCACTGAATACAGCTTTACAGCCATACCCAACGAGTGTTGATCTGGTTTATTCGAAAAAGAAATTACGTTTTTAAAAACGTCTTATAGAACCCACACTATTTAGTTCTCAAAGAACACAATTCTGATAATAAATTATTATTATAGAACTTTGTTTGTTTGTGCTCGCAGAAAAATAACACTTAAAGGTTTCTTTGTCAATAAGAAAAATTGAAAAAGAAGAATAAATATTGTGCCCCGAACACAGTATAAAAACTTGCTCAATATGCTTGAGCGAAGAGTAGTATATCACTTAGAAAAGTGAAGTCAATAGTATTTTTAAAATATTTTTTTAAATTATTATTCTAATTATTTTTAAAAAAAACATCTGCTCTTTTTGAGCTTTGGATCCTGTTTTGCACCGCTCTTTTTGAGCTTTGGATCCTGCCTGGTACTGCTCGTTTCCATGTTTTGCACCACACTATTCTGGCGTTTCGGCTCCTGTTTTGCACCGGTCTTTTGTTGCCAAAAGCTATGCCAGGTACTGTTGTTTCAAGTTTAAATTTCCTCCGTACCTTCGTTTGTTACCTTTTTTGAAGAAGGCTTTTCTTTTTTTGACAATTCTTTTTTGCTCAATTCCCTTGAGATTATTTCTTTGTCAACTACAGATGATTTTTCTGAAGCTTCTTTTTTGGCGATTAGCTTTAATCCTGATTTTATTTTTATTTCTTTTTCAACTTTATTTACAACATCAAGATTCTGCATTAAAAAGACTTTGGCGTTTTCCCTGCCCTGCCCGATTCTCTCCTCATTGTATGAATACCAGGAACCGCTTTTTACAATAATGCCAAGATCTGCACCCATATCAAGTATGCTTCCTTCCCTGGATATGCCCTTGCCATACATAATATCAAATTCAGCGCTTTTAAATGGAGGAGCAACCTTGTTTTTTACAACCCTTACTCTTGTCCTTGATCCGACTATATCTGTTCCGTCTTTTATATTGTCAATCCTTCTGATATCAAGCCTGACGGACGAATAATATTTTAGAGCTCTTCCACCCGGAGTGACTTCAGGATTTCCAAACATTACCCCGATTTTTTCCCTCAGTTGATTTATAAAAATGACTGCAGTTTTGGTCTTGTTTACAACACCGGTTATTTTTCTAAGAGCCTTTGACATAAGCCTCGCCTGAAGACCGACATGAACATCTTCCATCTCTCCTTCAAGCTCCGCTTTTGGTACCAGCGCAGCAACCGAATCAATAACTATAACATCAAGCGCGCCGCTTTTCAGCAATATCTCGCATATCTCCATGGCCTGTTCTCCATTATCAGGCTGTGAAAGCAAAAGCTCCTCTGTATTAACTCCAAGTGCCCTGGCATATATAGGGTCGAGCGCATGTTCAGCGTCAATAAAGGCAACCGTGCCTCCTTCTTTCTGGGAATTGGCAATAATATGAAGGGCCAGTGTTGTCTTCCCTGATGCTTCCGGGCCAAATATCTCAGTAACTCTCCCTTTGGGAATACCTCCAATACCTAATGCCACATCGAGCTCGATTGAACCTGTGGAAATATAGGCCATATCCTGGGAAGGATCATAGGCCCCAAGCTTCATAATGGCGCCTTTGCCATAATGCCTCTCTATTTGCAGCAAAGTATTGTCAATTATTCTGTCTCTTTCGTCTTTGTCCATCATTTCCTCCATAAAGGATTATACATTTGTATATTTACACATAAGCTTATATTAGCACTTTCTTTATAAACCTGCAAGTTTTTACCATAAATCATTTTAAATTAAATTCTTCAAGAATAATATAGTCCGGGCCGGATGGCTTTAACCTGCTCTCAATAAGAGTTATCTTATTACAGATAATACTGCATTCAGGATTTATGGACACTTTTTTTATAAAATCAGAAGTGCCGGAATTTAAATTCTCCCTTACTCTGGCAATAGTGATATGAGGAATAAACTTTCTCTCATCTTTTTTTACATGTATTTTTGCAAGATTACTTTCAAGCAATTCAAATACAGCTGCTGTCTGTCCCTCGATGTCTTTAATTGGTAAGAATAAAATCCTGGCCGATTGAAAGCCGGGAAATGCCTCAATTGTATTTCCTGGAGTAATATCGAAGCTTTTAATGGCTTCAGCGGTATCGCTGATAGCGGCGCTTATACTCCTGAGCATCATAATGTCTGTGTTTCCCAGAAACTTGAGGGTTAAATGGATACATTCAGGTATTATTGTCTTTATTGCCGGATCCTTTTCTGCAAGATCTTTAACTGATTCAAACAATTGAAATCTTAAATCTTCCGGCAGCGTTATTGCGATAAAGAGCCTTTTTGATTCAGCTTTACCCGTTTTTATTTTCATTTAATATTGCTAGTCTCAGCCTGTTTAAAATAAACTGTGCCGTCCTGAATTTAATATCTGCTCTGGTACCTATAAACTGCTTTTCATATACAGCAGAGTAGTTATCCGGGCCTGCAATTGCAGTAAAAACCGTGCCTACTGTCTTACCCTCTTCCGGTGAAGTCGGCCCTGCAATACCTGTTGCGCTTATGGAAAAATCGCAATTAAAGATCTCCTTTGCCCTTTTTGCCATTTCCAGGCAGACTTTTTGGCTCACGGCACCTTCTTTATCTATTATCTGCTTGTCCACACCCAGTATCACGCTTTTTGAAAAAACACTGTAGGACACTATGGAACCCTTAAAATATTCAGAACTTCCAGGGGTGTCGGTTATCAGGCTGGATATAAGTCCGCCGGTAATGGATTCAGCGGTTGCAAGCGTAATTACTCGCCCGCTGTCTTTAATAGCCCGGCTGATGCTGTCACCGATTGCTCCGGTATTTTTCCAGTATATATGTTCTCCGATTACTTCTCTTATCATCGTCTCGATGGTTTTCAGGTTTTTTTCACAAATTTTTGCCCCCGCAGATCTTGCAATCAGCATTATTTTTATAAGTCCCGGATTTGCCGTTACCCCTATTTCAACATTAAGCTCCTTTGCAAAAGGTTTAATATCACGGATAGAAAATTCCATCTGGCTCTCACTGATATCAGTTGAGAGAAGTACCAGTTTTTTTGTGAAAATATTTTTAGCAGCATCAGGCTCACCTGCAGTGTTTTGCTGTTCCCTGCCATATCCCCTTGCTTTCAAATATTTTTTTACATATAAAATTACATCATGGTCAAACATATCTTTCATTTCCCTTGGAACACCCGGGATAGAAAAAATAAGCTTTTCGTTTTTATCGACAATAAAGCCTGAGGCACTGCCTACTCTTGGTTTTATTGGTGTGGAACTTTCAGGAATGGACGATTGTTTTTTAAGATTTTGTATAATTTCATCATTTTTTATAAATTTTAAAAACTTAAGGCTCGTTCTGTCAAGCTCTTCGAGCCTCATGAGCTTTTCATTTAAGAAATCAGCAACTGCTTCCCTTGTGACATCATCGTCTGTGGGCCCAAGTCCGCCGCTGATAATGACGATATCACTGTTTTCAACGCATATTTTTAATGAATTGGAGATATCACTGATATCGTCCCTGACCGTAAGCATATAATTGTTTTCGAGACCCAGCTCAGTGAGTGTCTCAGCTATATATTTTGAATTGGTATTAAGAATTAGCCCGAGATTTAACTCTGTGCCGATACTTAAAATTGAGAATTTCACTTTGCTTTTTCCTTTTTTGTATTTATTTGTAAATTATTATGATTGTCAATATCGCAGTCAAATTTTGCTGCTGTCAGGCATATCTCTCTGCCGGACCAAATAACTTTTGGACCATCCATGCGGCCGGCCGGTTCTGCTGCTCCCTGGGCCTGGTGATTGCTGCCACCACTGCTAAAGCTGTGCTTTGTCACTAATGTGTCATAATGGCTCAGACCGCGTGATTACCGGCCCGGCAACTGCCAGGGTGCATCATTGCGGCGTTACCGTATTGCTGCCAAACCTGCTAATTGTCTCTTCCCCCAAGCATGTCCTCAAGCTCCTCTTTGGAAACCTGCACCTCGCGGGGTTTGCTCCCGTCAGGTCCGCTGATAAACCCCTTGTCCTGCAGCTGGTCTATTATCCTTGCCGCCCTCGAGTAACCGAGCCTTAGTTTTCTCTGAAGTAGTGAAGCCGAAGCATGTCCTATCTCCACAACAACCTTGAGAGCTTCGTAGAGAAGGTCGTCATCTTCAAGGCTTTTCTCTTCTTTTTTTATGAATCTGTCTGTGATTTCGGGATTATAATTTACCTTGCCCTGGTTTTTAATATAATTTGTAACAAGGTTAATCTCCCTTGTTGCAAGGAAAGCGCCCTGAAGCCTTTCGGGTCTTCCACCCTGCGGGGAAAGATAGAGCATGTCTCCCTTGCCGATTAATTTTTCAGCGCCGCCATGTTCAAGGATTGTCCTTGAGTCGGTAAAGTCAGTTACTTTAAAGGCGATCCTTGCAGGAATATTAGTCTTTATCAGCCCTGTAAGAATTTTAACCACCGGTTTTTGGGTGGAAATTATAAGATGGATGCCAACTGCACGCGCCATCTGCGCAATACGGCATATGCTGTTTTCCACCTCAGCCGCTGAAACCATCATTAAATCTGCAAGTTCATCAATAACAATAAGAATATACGGCAGCTGCTTTAAATCGTCGTCCTTGCCGTAATCCCTCTTGACCATGAAGTTAAATTCTTCAAGTTTTTTGCAGTTATAGTCACGCAGGATCTGCAGCCTGTTTTTCATCTCCTCCAGCGCCCACGAGAGAACAGATGCAGCCTTTTTGGGATCAACGATAACAGGAGCCAGCAAGTGAGGTATCCCATCATACATGGTAAGCTCCACCATTTTTGGGTCTATCATAATAAACCGTACCTGGCTTGGTTTTACCTTCATCAAAAGTGAAACAATAATTGCGTTTAAGCATACGCTTTTGCCAGAATTGGTTGCGCCGGCAATCAGGATATGCGGCATGTTATTTATTGCAAGGTGAACAACGTCACCGGAAAAATTCTTTCCCAGCGGCAGGGTCAGCAAATCATCAAGTTCCTTGTCACTGTCTGAAAATATGTCGCCGAGCGTTACAAGGCTTCTTATTTTATTTGGCACTTCGATCCCTATGGCGGACCTTCCTGGTATTGGCGTTAAAAACCGCAAGTCAGGAGTGCCCAGCGCGACGCAAAAATCATCTTCAAGGCTTAAAAGCTTTGATACTTTTATGCCCTGAGAGAGCGTTACCTCGTATAATGTAATGGACGGTCCTCTTGTAACAGCTGTTATTTTGGCAGGCAGATTAAAATGATAAAAAAGCTGATTTAATGTATTTACGCTTTCGGAAACATTCTGTTTGTACAATTTAGGTGACAGCACTTCAGATCTTTTAAGAAGGCTCAGGGGAGGAAGCTTATAGTTTTCATCAGCCTCAGCGTTTTCAATCAGGGGAATACTTAACTGCTTTGAGCCCTCTTTTCCGGAAACAGCACCGCTGTTTCTCTGTAACGATGCGGGTTGCCTTCTTGGCGCTTCTGATTCAAAAGCGTTGCTCCTGTCGGCTCCGCTGCTGCTGCTATTGCCGGAGTTGGCGCTGCTGCTGCCAACGCTGCCGGCTGCGCCACCAGAACCGTCGCCCCTGACTGGCTGGTCAGCTTTTTCCCCGTCAAATACTTTGGATCTTTTGTCTTTATCTTCATAACTGACTATTTCAGGCATATTTCCATCAGGAATGAATTTGTTGTTTAATGCCCTGGGGCCCACAACTCCTGCCGTTTTTTCTGTTGAGGCTTGGCCGGATTTTTTGGAGACTGAAATGTCTGCGCCATTAAAAACTTTCCCGGCGCTGTTATCAATAAACGAATCATCGGGGTCATTGGCCCGGTTCCTGAGCTCCATTCGCCTCGCGCGTATTTTTCTTGCGATGTCAATGATTGAGAGCCTGGTTATTATAAGAAGGCCTATAAGAATAAGAGCTATAAGTATGGTAATTGCTCCGGCTTTTCCAACAAGCATAAAAAAGCCGTAAAAAATGCCTGCCCCGATAATGCCGCCTCTGCTTTTAAAAACGATACTGTCGAAAATTTCTGCCGGATCTATAACACCGGCATATCTGAAATTATTGCTAAGCAGGCCTGAAACTGAAATATAAAAAAGTGCAAGGCCCCAGCCAAACCTGGAGGGCAGATATTTTATTCTCCTGATGAAAAAGCTTACTCCCCAGACGAGTAAAAAAAAAGCGAAAAAATATTTGGTAAATCCAAAGACATATGAGAGGGAGTCGTTTATATAGCCGGTTACCAGGCCCGGTTTGCCAATTCTGAAAAAGCTCAAACACAAAAGAACCGATACCAATATTATAACAATACCGTATACTTCTATTCTTCTACTGACGTATTGCCTTTTCACAGGGGTTTCAATTCTTTTAGAACCTGAGATATTCCTGATATCTGTTCCCCTTTTTGTGTCGGCTGTACTTTTTTTTCTGTTGTTGTTTCTGCTTTTTTCTTCAAACATTTTATTTGTTAATTGTATAAAATGTCTGGTTTTTAAACCACATTTATTACTACGATTTTTTTACAATAAAACCACTTATTTAATGCTTCGCCCTGAATCGGCTCAAACTTTGCCTTACCCGGCCTGGCGCTTCCCTGAGTTTGCATCAGGTGCTTCATTTCATGATACCAGTATTTTACCAAAACTGCTCTTAAAAGACACCGGTACACTTTAATGGAAATTTTCAATACAGTGTAACCGGTACTGCAGGCTACTATCTATTTTAAAAACAATATTTCAATTAAATAAGGAGCCATTGCACTGGCAATATTAATGAGACACAGTTACTGCTCCTGGGGCAGTCATTTTTTTTCTACCTCAACTACTTTTGATATTATTATGGGCCTTATCATTTCTTTTTTTGCAATAAGTTTTTCCAGCAACTCATTTACCTGGCTTTCGATAATCTGATTGTTTAAAATACTGCCTTCAAAGCATTTTCTTATAAATTCAGATACAAGCTCCCTGGCTTCCTCGAGTATTCGGTCATAATTTTCCATGAATGTCACACCTTTAAAAACTAATTCGGGATCGCCGGCCATTTCAAGCTTTCCCTTATACACCGGTATGGCGACAAAAATTATTCCACTTCTTGAAAGATTTTTTCTGTCTTTTAAGACAGCATCTTCGGTGTTTCCCTTGTAGGAGCCGTCGATGTATATATTCTGAAGATCCAGGCTGCCGGTTATCCTGCACATATCTTCATTTAACTTCAGGACATCTCCGTTCTGAGCAATTATTATCCTGTTTTCTGCAATACCTATTGAGCCGGCAAGCTTCGCATTTTGAATCCTGTGCTTATATTCTCCATGCACAGGGATATAATATTGAGGTTTGACAAGGTTTATCATAAGTTTTATTTCTTCCCCCTGGGCGTGCCCTGAAACATGGACACCTGCGATGGATTCATAAACAACATTGGCCCCCTGTTTGAGAAGCATGTTTATGGTGCTTGAAACCGCATTTTCATTGCCGGGAATCGGTGAGGCTGAGATAACAACTGTATCTCCTGTCATTATTTTTACCCTGGGATGTTCATTTAAAGCCATTTTTCTTAATGCAGACAAAGGCTCACCCTGGGTTCCCGTCGAAAGCAGCACAATCTTTTTTATCGGATATTCATCTATTTTGGTTATCGGTATCATAGTGTGATCAGGGATGCTTAAAAAACCCAGCTCGGAGGCAATTTTTATTGTCTTTAACATTGTCTTGCCAGAAGCGGCAACTTTCTTGTCAAGTTTCTTTGCCACATCAAATACCTGCTGTATCCTGTGAATATGTGAAGCAAATGTTGCAACTATTATTCTTTTTTCAGCCTGTATGAATTTCTCATACAGGGTTTTGCCCACTTCCCTTTCAGATAAGGTATACCCCGCCTCCTCAGCATTTGTACTGTCTGCCATAAGGGCAAGAACGCCTTCCTGGCCGGCTTTTGCAAGTTTGGCAAATTCTGTAACCCTGCCATCTATAGGATACTGGTCAAATTTAAAATCTCCCGTATGTACCACCGTCCCGACATCGGTTCTTATAATAAGCCCCACATTATCAGGGATGCTGTGATTAACCCTGAAAAACTCGATTTCAAAGGGCCCTATTTGCAGTCTTTCATCCGTATTTACTTCATTAAAAGAAATATCTTTAACCGGCACTCCTCCACTTAATTTTGATTTGATAAGACCTATGGTTAATTTCGTTGCATAAAGAGGTGCAGTCGAAGGGCTGATTTCTTTAAACAAAAATGGAATTGCGCCAATATGGTCTTCGTGTCCATGAGTAAATATAAAAGCTTTTATCTGCGAAGCATTTCTTTTCAAATAAGAAAAATCAGGTATCAAATAATCAATGCCTGGCAGATAATCGTCTGGAAACATTATTCCGCAGTCAATTACAATAATACTGTTGTCTTTTTCAAGAACAGCAATATTTCTTCCAACCTCATTTAACCCGCCCAGAAAAACTATTTTTAAACTGCTTTTTTTTGCCATAAAACCTGCGACCTCAAATTTCTTTGTTAATAATTTTCTTTTAAATAATCCTTTGTAAAATAAATCTCTGTAAATGTCACTCTGTTAAATAATTCTCGTAAGCTGTCCACTTTTAAATGTCCGTTTTTCCGATAATTCTCTGTAAAATAAATCTTTGTATGTATTTCTCTGTTAAATGGTTCTCTGTTAATTAGTTCCATACTAAAGATTTCTTAATCATGCAAGCCGGTATTTGCCAAGAATCTTCTTAAACAAATTCAGCTCTTCATCAGTCATTTCACTGAGAGGAAGCCGGACTCCGCCTGTGTCAAATCCTTGAAGGTTTAATGCTGTCTTTACTGGCACAGGATTTGTGGAAATAAATATTCCATAAAAAATATCAAGAAGCCATCTGTGCAGCTTTGCAGCTTCACCTGTCCTGCCGGCCTTGAATGTGTTTATCATTTTTTTTATTTCTTTACCCACAAGATGAGAGGCAACGCTTATAACTCCGTAAGCTCCAATCGAAAGCATCGGCAGAGTATCGCCATCGTTGCCACTATAAACAAGAAATCCTTCATCTGCCCCGCTTAGGATTTCTGCTATCTGCTTGAAATCAGAGCTTGCTTCCTTCACGCCGATAATATTTTCAATTTTTGAAAGCTCTATAACCGTTTTTGCAGAAATATTGCAGGCAGTTCTCGAAGGTACATTATATAGTATGATGGGAATTTTAACTGAGGATGCTATTTTCTCAAAATGCCTGATGAGCCCAGTCTGCGAAGGCTTGTTATAGTAAGGCGTTACACAAAGCAGGCAGTCCACGCCAGCATTTTGTGCTTCCATTGAAAGTTCGACAGAATGTCCCGTGTCGTTGGTCCCGGTACCTGCAATGATTTTAGTTTTTGACTTAAACTTATTTACGCCAATAGTAAAAAGCCCGATTTTTTCTTCATCAGTCAGGGTTGCGGATTCCCCTGTGGTTCCGGCAAGCAATATGCCGTCACTTTCGTTTTTTATAAGATGTTCTATAAGCTTTGAAGCTTCTTCAAAATTTACTTTGTTATCTTTATCAAATGGAGTAACCATCGCTGTTATAAGCTCGCCAAATGACATAAACCGACCCCTTGCCTAAATTTTTTGTGTCCTCATTTTATTAAATAAAACTCAATATCCAGTCTTCCCGGAAATTGACAATCTTTGTTATGTATTACTACTCATACGTATTTATTATCTGTAAACATGCCATTATCAGCATATTCCCTCTAAAATTATCAGATTAATCTGTAATTACTATCTGCCCCTCTGCCATTAATGTTTAATCCATAACTCTTTATAATAATATTTCTACACAGGCAGTTATTGCCTTTTAAATATCTATTACTTTATCCAGACCATAAGTATAGTTTGAAAGTTCTTCAAGCTTTCTGATTGCAAGTAAAAGCCCGGGGTAAAAAGAAAGCCTGTCTATGCTGTCGTGCCTTATTGATAAAGTCTGGCCAACAGTTCCAAAAATCACTTCCTGATGAGCCAGATAACCGGGCATTCTTACGCTGTGTATATGAATTCCGCCGGTAAATGCTCCCCTGCCTGACTCCAGTACCTCAACCTCACCGTCTTTCAGCCTTGAATCATTAAAAATCCTGTGATTTGCTATATTTTCAGCAGTAAAAATCGAAGTGCCTGAAGGTGCATCCTTTTTTCTGTCATGGTGAAGTTCGATTATCTCGCAATTATCAAAGTATTTTGCAATCATTCCGGAGACTTTCATCATTACTACTGCTCCGATAGCGAAATTGGGTATAACAAATACTTTGCTTCTGCTTTTACCCGCGGCAGACTCAATTTCTTTCAATTCATCTTTACCCAGCCCTGTGGCTCCAATAATCAAATCAATATTGTTTTGGAGAGCCCATTTTGCTGTTTTAAATGCAATTTGCGCGGTTGTGAAATCTATAATAAGGTCCGGTTTTGCAGCAAGTATCTCAGAATAATTGTCTGATACTTTTATGTCAGCAGCCTGGCCCTGGTCCAGCCCCAGAACAGTGCCTATGTCTTCTCCAACCCTGCACATGTCAAACCCTGCGCAAATATCCACATCCTTTTCATTGATAAGCTCTCTTGACATTGAGATTCCCATCTTACCGCAGATACCGAACATGGCTATTTTTTTCATTTTGGCCTCCTGCCGGCGGTCTTGCCAATTACCACCAGGTCCATTTTTTCCGGTTCAAAATATTTATGAACAATATCGTTTACACTTTGAAGTTCTACTTTGTCTATTCTTTTTAATATCTCATCAATAGTCAGAACATTGCTGTCCATAAGGGACGCCTTGCCCAGACGGAACATCCGGGAACTTATGTCTTCAACTCCCAGAACTATGCTTCCCTTTGTATTCTCCTTTGCTATTTCAAGCTCCTGTGGTTTTATACCGTTCTTTTTAATATCTTCAATTTCAAAATTTATAAGATCCATAACCTTATTTACTTTTGAATCAGAAGTTGCCGCATATATCATTACTACTCCGGCATCGGTATACTGTATATTGTCAGCATAAATAGCATAGGAAAGTCCCTTTTCCTCCCTGATTTTCTGGAAAAGGCGGCTGCTCATGCTGCCACCAAGGATGTTGGTAAAAAGAGAAAGCGGATATTTATCAGGACTTTTCTTGCTGCAGCCTATGCCACCATAACAAATATGGCTCGCCTCAGTCTTGGCCTTGTAAGTTTTAGTTGTTTTTTTTGTGCGCTTTTCCACGAAAGCTTCAGTTCTTTCGGACCTGTTTATATTGGCAGGAACAGACTCAAGATTCTTTTTAACCATTTCCACAAGGACATTATGGTCAATATTTCCTGCTGCGGAAAGCACTATGCCATTTGAGCTGAAATTATGCTGGAAATAATCATTTATATCGTCCTCAGCAAGCACGCTCAGGGATTTTTTTGTTCCGAGAATCGGAATACTTAAAGGATGTCCTTTAAAAACAATATCATAAAAATAATTAAAGATATCATCGGATGGATTATCTTTAATCATTTTGATTTCTTCAAGAATGACCTTTTTTTCAAGCTTTATGTTTTCGGGCAAAAATGAAGGGCCCGTCACTACATCAAACAGGATCTCAAGGCAGGTATCAAGATGTGTATCTATAAAATCGGCATAAACACAGCTGTTTTCCTTGTCAGTGAACGCATTAAACTCAGCGCCCAGTGAATCAAATGCTATGGCTATGTCCCGGCAAGTTCTTTTTTGGGTGCCTTTAAACAAAAGATGTTCTATAAGATGTGTGATCCCACAGTTATTTTGATTCTCATTTCTTGAACCTGCAGGTATCCAGAAACCAAGGGATATTGACCTGAAATGCGGTATACTTTCACTAATTACTTTTATACTGTTATCAAGTTGCGTAACCTGATAGTTTTCAAATTTATAGTTATTGGAAATTACTATTTTATTTTAACCTCTCTTAAATAATTTATTTCTCCATTTTTCCATGTCCTACTGGCATAGATGGATCCTGTGTCGAACGGTTTTAAAGTCTGCTGTTTTCTGTGTCGGTCCGATTTTCCATATCAGATTTATTTAAAACTTCGAAAGATCAGCAAGTCACTAATCCTGCGTTCCACGAAATAATACAATTATTCCAGCAAGCCCGCTCAGCAATAAACACTATATGTCCACGGTCTGCTTATAGACAGTCAGTCTTGTGTAAAAGTACCAGCTTCTACACAAGACAACATATCCAAAATAAAGCAGCTTTAATCTTTCAAACACTTAATATTGCAAAAGATCCTGATTAAAAATAAAGCAGGTCCTTCCCAAATAAACACAAACTCAGCTATTATTATTGAAGGTCAGTTCTCTCAAGAGATATCTTTCGGTCTCTTCTGTCAACTGAACCTACTCTGACACCAATTTTGTCTCCAAGTGTAAGAAACTCTTCGACCCTTTCAATTCTCTTGTTTGCAATTTTTGAAATATGCAAAAGTCCGTCAAGGCCGGGATAGATGTTTATAAAAGCCCCATAGGAGGTAATGCCAACCACAGTGCCCATGAATTCATCGCCTTCATTTATATCATCAATTCCTTTAAGCATACCCTCGATTTTTTTTCTGGCCATTTCAATATTCTTTGCATCACTGCAGGTTATGGACACAACGCCTTCACCATCAGAATCTGTGACATCTATTTCATCAAGGCTGAACTCTTCTTTTATGCTCTTGATGTTTTTTCCTCCGGGACCGATCAGTTCGCCTATCTTATCCTTTGGAATCTTAAAAGATGTTATCTTGGGAGCTATCTTTGCAAGACTTTCCCTTGGCTTTTCAATAGCTGAAAGCATTTTATTTAAAATAAAAAGCCTTCCTTCTTTTGCCCGGTCAAGAGCTTTTTTCATAATCTCTATGTCAATGCCCTTCACCTTTATATCCAGCTGCAGAGCTGTGATCCCGTTTTCTGTGCCGGCGACCTTAAAGTCCATATCCCCGTAAAAGTCTTCTATCCCCTGGATATCAGACAATATCACAAAATCATTACCGCTTCCTTTTACAAGGCCCATGGCAATTCCTGACACGGGATGAATTATTGGAACTCCGCCATCCATCAGGGCAAGTGTGCTTCCACAGACGCTGGCCATTGAGCTTGACCCATTGGATTCAAGAATCTCTGATACCAGCCTTATTGAATATGGGAATGTTTCTTCATCCGGAATCATGGCTTCCAGCGCTCTTTCTGCAAGCGCCCCATGTCCTATTTCTCGTCTTTTTGGGCCCCTGAGCGGTGAAGCTTCACCGGTTGAAAATGGCGGAAAATTATAGTGGTGCATATATCTTTTAAATTCCACTTCTTCAAGGCTGTCAAGTCTCTGAGATTCCCTTATTGAACCAAGTGCAAGAATGGTTAATGCCTGTGTCCTGCCCCTTGTAAATAATCCGGTTCCGTGTGTTGTTTCAGGGAAAAGCCCTACTTCACATGTAACCTTCCTTATTTCGTTATCTTTTCTTCCATCCGGTCTTACACCGTTTTCCAGTATCATTTTCCTTACAAGTTCTCTTTCGAGTTCCTTTAGGGAAACGTCGATACTGACCAAATCGTCGGGAAATTGTTCCTTAAGCTCTTTTTTAACCTCAGCGCTTATAATATCAAGCTCTTCTGATGCAAAACCTTTTTTACCCATGGCCAGCAATTCGTCTCTGTTTTCTTTAGATGCGAATTCAACCACTTTTGCAAGTTTTTCAGAAATCCTTTTTCTTGCCAGTTCTCCGACCTTTGCGCTTACTTCTGCATTTAGCTTAAAAGTCTCCAGTTGTGTTTTTTCAATTCCAACCATTGCTTTAAATTCCATCTGTGCAGCTATTATTTTCCTTATTTCAGGAACAGCTTTTTCTATGGCTTCAAGTACCATCTCTTCGCTGGCCTGCTTGCACCTGGCTTCGACCATAAGTATGGCAGTTTCAGTTCCAGCGACTATAATATCCAAAACACTTGTTTTTAATTCCTCAAATGAAGGATTTACGAGCCATTCGCCATCAATATTTCCAATACGCACAGCACCTATTGGCTCATAAAAAGGAATGTCTGAAATAAATAATGCACAGGACGCACCATTCATTACCAAAACATCATAAGGATAAACCTGGTCAACAGATAAAACAGTAGAAATTACCTGCATTTCATTACGGAGGTTTTTATCAAAAACAGGCCTTAATGGCCTGTCGGTGAGCCTTGCAGTCAAAATGGCCCTGTCAGTGGCCCTGCCCTCTCTCTTAAAAAACCCTCCCGGTATCTTTCCTGCAGCATACATTCTTTCCTCGACATCAACAGTAAGCGGGAAAAAGTCTTTATCCGCCTTAAAATCTTTGCCCATTGTTGCGGTTACAAGTACCCCATTGCCGCCGGACTGCATTAATACTGCTCCGTTTGCCGTCCTGGCCAACTTGCCGGACTTAAAGCTTATTTTTTTATCTCCGACTTCAAACTCGAGCTCTTTTTCTTCTAAATTAGAATTATACAATTAATTAAACAACCTCCTCAAAACTATGAATAATCTGCATAAAAACCTGACCTTCTTTAAGATTATTTTCTTAAACCCAACTCCTTGATGAGCTTTCTATAACCTTCAAGATCATTGTTTCTTATGTAGTCAAGTAATCTTTTCCTTTTGCCGACCAGCATTACCAAACCTCTTCTGGTATGATGGTCCATTTTATTACTCTTTAAGTGCTCATTCAGGCTGTTAATCCTTGAAGTCATTATTGCCACCTGAACTGCTGAAGATCCAGTATCAGTTTCATGAATCTGGAATCTTTCTATAATTTCCTGTTTTTCTTCTTTTAACAATGTCAATTTATAAATTCACCTCCCCGATTAAATAACAGTATTAATTTACCACAACTGTCTGTCTATTACAATTCAATTCGGCTCCGGAAATCGCATGAACTTCAAAAAATCTCCTTGCTGAATCGATATCCGCCGATATCTGCCGGATAAGTTCATCTTTTCCGGCAAATTTTTTCTCATCTCTTAGCCTTTTTAAAAATGTTATTTCTATTTTCCTGTCATATATATCAGCATCAAAATCAAGCAAATGGGATTCTATCCATTTGTGTGCGGCTGTAAAAGTTGGATTATTCCCAATATTTATTACTGCAGGATATTTTTTCCCAAAGATAAATGCCTCTGCTGTTTTTTCTTTTTTGTTTAAGCTGTCTGCAGATACTCTCACTGAACCGATATACACCCCATCCATAGGGGTCACGAATTTCTCAAAAACATCAATATTTGAAGTGGGAAAACCCAAAGTTTTTCCACGGCCATCACCTTTTTGGACCTTACCTTTTAGCGAAGGGTATCTTCCCAGAAGCAGTTTTATTCTGTCAATATCACCACAGCTGTAATACTGCCTGATAAGTGTGCTTGAAACAGGCATATTGTCGACTGTAAAAAGCGGCACCTCGTTTACCTTCACACCGGTATCTTTGAAATATCTTTTTAGAAAATCGACATCTCCCTTTGCAGTTTTCCCGAACCTGAAACCCTGCCCGATAAAGATTTCCTCTATATTTAACTTTTCAACCAGAATCCGGCTGCAAAATGTTTCCGGCTCATATCCGGAAAAAGGTCCGTCAAATTTGGCAATGATTATGTTATCAACGCCCAGCCCATTAATCAGTTCGAGCTTTTCAGGACCTGCTGTGATAAGCTTTTTATACAGTTTTTTGTGAATAATATTTTTAGGCTGCTTGTTAAAGGTAAAAACAACTGATACTCCTCCAGCCTTGCGGGCACTGCTCACACATTGCCTGATGATTTCCTGATGGCCCCTGTGTACCCCGTCAAAAAAACCAATGACAGCAAATACCCTTAGCCCATCGAAGCTGCCATCTTTTACATTTCCAAGCTTGATTATTCTTCTCAAAATATTTCCTTATTATGCATAAATCCAGACCTGTAATTCTTAAATTAGAACCTGTCGCAAAAACTATTATATTTTAGTTAATTTTATAAAAAATACAAGGTAATTTACTATTATGGATAATTTAATATTAAAGATATTTCATTTTTTCAACATGCAGCTTAAAACTGAGAGCTTTACAAATACTTTAACTGCAGTATTTTTTCTATGCTGAAAACACAAGGCAGAGATTCCGCCATATTGTTTCCCTCAGAAATTTTTTCAATATCATCAGCATTTATAGTGTCTGCCAGTTCAAACTTTCCTATGGAATCTCTTGTAAGATGCGTAAGTGTTGCGCCACATCCAAGCAGATTGCCAAGGTCATGGATTATTGACCTTACATATGTGCCGCTGCTGCAGCTGATTGTCATTATACCTTCAATACCATCAAAAGAATTTATTTCAATGCTGTAAATATTGACATTTGAGCTTTTAAGCCTTTTAAGCTGTTCGTGTTCGACATCATCTCGAGCATAATAATAAGCCGGTTTCCCGCTTATTTTCTTTGCTGAAAATACAGGGGGGACTTGTATAATCTCACCAAGAAAACCAGATGCTGCTGCTTCGAGCTGACTTTGGGTAATCTGTCCCACTGGCTTTGTTTCGATAATGTCTCCCTCCAGGTCCCATGTTTCCGTTACTATGCCAAGCTTAAAGGAAGCAGTGTATTGTTTATCAAGAGACTGAAAGCGGTCAAAAAGCTTTGTTGCTTTGTTTATAAGGATTATAAGAACTCCTTCCGCGAGGAAATCAAGCGTGCCGCAATGGCCGATCTTATTTAAAAAAAAAACCTTTTAAATCTTCTTATTACATCAAAAGAAGTCATCCCCGGTTTCTTGTTTACAAGAACTATCCCGTCAAAATTTTCGAAAAAAGCAGTTTTTTGCGAATCCTGTTTCAACTTTTGCAACTCCTGTTTGAGCTTTTGCAAATTCTGTTTCGGTTTTTGCAAATCCATTTTATCTCCTGAAAAACAGCTCTTGATCTTTATGCTAAATCTATAAGGCTGCTGATAACTTTTTTTAATGAATCGGTTTTTACATACGCGGCTGCCATTTTATGTCCGCCTCCCCCAAACTTTGCGGCCAGTTCTGCTACGCTGTATGCAGTATCTGTTGACCTTAAGCTGACCTTAAACTTTTTTTTGCCGACCTCTTTAATAAGCGCGGCAACCCTTGCGCCGGAAGCCCCCCTGAGTAACTCTATTACGCCATCGTTAGCAGAAAAAGGAAGGCCAAGCTCTTCAAAATCACGCTGAAGAATGTATGAATAAATAATTTTTTTGCCCTCATCAAGCTTTAGCCTTCTTAATATCACTTCAAGCAGTTTAAATCTTTTAAAGGGTTCATTATCATAAATATGCGAATAAACCTCTGCAGGTATAATACCATAATCCAACAGGCAGCTGACTGCTTTGTGGACGTTACTGTTTGTGTTTTCATGCTGAAATTTGCCGGTATCTGTAAGGATGCCGGTATAAATGTCAAGCGCGATATCATGGTTGATTAAATCCGGAAAACCGTACATAAAAAGATTGTACAATATTTCGGCAGTAGCTGATTTGTCCGGTTCTGTAATATTTATATCGCCAAAAAGTGTGTTGCCTGGGTGATGGTCGATGTTTATGACTATTGCGGACCTTTGTCTCAGCAAACCCAAATCCAGGCTGAATCTTTTTTCGTCGGCACAGTCAAGGCAGATGCAGGCACAGCTTCTGTCCAAACAGCTTTTGATGATTTTCTCAGAATCATTCTCAATCAGGTCACTGTTGGGAAGAAAACTATACTGATAAGGCAGTTCGCTGCCGCAGAACATGGTTACTTTTTTATCAAGAAGTTTTAAAAGTTCAAAAAAAGCCAGCTGGGAGCCAAGGCAGTCGCCGTCAGGAAAATCATGAGATACTATTAAAAACTTGTCATACTTTTTAATTGTTTCAATTGTTTTTGTATACAGTTCTGTAAGTTCTTGCGACATTTAAAATTTAATCCGTTTTATTTTTTAAATTTTCCAGTATTTCATTTATTTTTATTCCTTGTCCTATTGCAATGTCATGTATAAACCTGATACTGGGCATCGCTCTTAGCTTGAATCTTTCCTTGAGATTTTTTTTAATAAAACCATCGCAGTGCTTCAACCCTTCCATTGATTTACCGACATTGGCCTCTTCACCCATTATGCTTACAAACACATCAAGGTAATGAAAATCGGGGGATAACTTTACATCGGTCACTGTGACAAAACCAATCCTGGGATCTTTTAATTTTGAGTTAATGATAAAACCAATTTCCCTTTTTAAGTCGATTTCAGTTTTTTTAATCCTGTCCAAGCGGCACCTTTTTACTGTTTAACTTCTTTTTGTTCAAAGACTTCAAAAAGGTCTCCCTTTGAGACATCCTGGTAATTTTCTATCCTTATTCCGCATTCATAACCGGCGCTTACTTTTTTGACATCATCTTTAAACCTGCGAAGCGTATCTATTTTACTTGTATAAATCACACTGCCATCCCTGATTATCCTGACGGAATCTCCACGTTCCGCCTCACCGTCAAGAACATAGCAGCCAGCAACGTTACCCATTTTGGTAACTTTAAATATCTCCCTTATCTCTATGTTGCCCTTGATTTTTTCTTCATACTTGGGTTCCAGCATACCCCTGAATGCAAGTTTGATATCGTCAATGAGCTTATATATAATATCATAGGTCCTTATCTCAATTTTTTCTTCCTTGGCCAGCATTTTTGCTTTGGCATTTGCAATAACCCCGAAACCTACTACTATTGCATCCGATGCTGAGGCAAGCAGAATATCGCTGTCTGTAATGGCCCCTACACCTTTGTGTATTATATCTATTATTACAGTCTCCAGCCCGGCATCCCATAATGATTTTTCAACAGCATCAAGGGAACCATTGGATTCTGCTTTCAGGATAATCTTTAGTTTTTTAATCTCATCTTCCTTGGACAGCTCAGCGAGATCCTCAAGAGTTACGTGTTTTTTTACTTCGGATAATCTGGTCTGTTTTTTTATGTTTTCTCTTTTACTGGTCTGATCCTTTGCAGCTTTTTCATTTTTTACAATAAAAAACTTGTCTCCAGCCTGTGGAACAGTGGTGAAACCGGATATCTCAATCGGCTGTGAAAGTTCTGCTTTTGTTATATTTACGCCATATTCGTTTTTTATATTTCTTACTCTGCCGTAGGAGTTTCCAGTAATAAAGAAATCTCCGACTTTAATACTGCCCCTTTTAACCAGAACGGTACCTATTGGACCGAAATTTTTATCAAGCTTGGATTCTATGATTATACCGATTCCTTCTGCCCCGGGGTTGCCTTTTATCTCATTCATGTCAGCAACCAACAGGATCATTTCAAGAAGTCCTTCGATATTGATGTTATTTTTTGCTGAGATACTTACAAAAATGGTATCTCCGCCCCATTCTTCAGGTACCAGGTCGTATTCTGTCAGTCCCTGTTTTACCTTTTCCTGGTTTGCATTTGGCAGGTCAATCTTGTTGACAGCAACAATTATCGGCACATGTGCCTGTTTTGCGTGGTTTATTGCTTCAACAGTCTGAGGCATTATTCCGTCATCAGCAGCAATTACTATTACTGCAATATCTGTCACCCTTGCGCCGCGAGCCCTCATTGTTGTAAAAGCTTCATGGCCCGGTGTATCAATAAATGTGATCTTCCTGTTATTATAAATTGTCTGGTAAGCACCAATTTTCTGTGTTATGCCTCCTGCTTCACTTGAAACTACATTTTCTTTCCTTACAGCATCCAGCAGAGTTGTCTTGCCGTGGTCAACATGGCCCATTACTGTTACTATGGGGGGCCTGATAACCAGGCTATCTTCGCTATCATTGTATTCTTCTTCTATGCTCTCCTCAAAACCTATAATACTGTACTTGAAATTATATTCCTGCGAGAGTATTTCTATTGTATCTTTATCGAGGGGTTGGTTGATAGTTACCATGCTGCCCATATTAAAAAGTGACTGTAGTATTTCCCCGGAAGCAACGTTTATTTTTTCAGAAAGCTGCTTGACTGATATGCCTTCCGGAAACTCAATATTTTTCTTGATTTCAGTCCTGGTTGTAATTTTCTCTTTTAGTGCCGTCTGCTCCAAACCATCTTCTGAAACATATGAGGCATCATTCAAATGATCATTTTTTGAAGGTATCTTTTTGGACGGAGCAACTTTGATGGAAGGCTTGGCCCTTCCTTCTTTTTCTTCCTTGTCAAGAACTCTGTCAAGAACCTGTTTTATATTAAACTTTTTTTCTTCATCCCACTGATATCTTGGCCTGTTGCCTACTGGCGGTTTTTCTTTTGCCAGCGGTTCAGTTAAAGCTACCTCTTTTGTTAACTCTCCTTTAACCTCTCCCTTAACCTCTTCCCAGTTCACGGTTTCCACGGCTGCAACATGTTTTTCTGTGCCATGCTTGTCTGCACCATGTTTGTCTGTGATATGTTTGTCTTCGCTCTTCCTGGAATCATCCGGTTTGTCAACAGCTTCACCTGCAATTTTGATTTCCGGCTTTTGTGCACTTCCCGCTGCAGCTGCCTCTGCTTTTTCCTGATGTATGAGGACCTCTTTTGTTTCTGCTGAGTTTAAGTCACCAGAAGGTCTTTGACTGCCTGGCTGTAATAACTGTTCACTACCGTCCTTGGGACCTGCCTGTATTTTTTCATCAGTTGCTTTATCAGCAGGAATTTTTTCTTTTTCGGTTTTTACCCTGGGCGTTTTTTCTTTGTCTGTTTTTACCCTGGGCGTTTTTTCTTTGTTTATTTTTACTTTGGCAAATGCAGTTTTTAGAACTTTTTGCCTGAGTGTTGTTGTTGGAACGGCGGGTTCATCCGGGGATGCCAGTCCCAGCTCTTCACCTGAAAGAATGACTTTATCCAGAGCCTCTTTTACAGTTTCGCCCCTTTTAGGAACCGGCTTCCACTGGACCGCTGAGCTTATGATGCCCCTTTTAGGAATCGGCTTAAACTGGTTTATGGTTTTTGGCAAATCAGTTTTTTGAGATTGTCCTCTTGAAATACTGTCAGGAGTACTTTCACCAGTAACATTTACTTCGGACTTACCGGGTTCATTTGCAGTATTATCTATTGCACCACTCTCGCTGGTCGGGTTGGCGGCCTTTAATTTATTATAAACATCTGCTATTTCTTCAACCTCTGGCTGTGATAAAACAGAGCTATGGCTTTTTAAATTAAGTCCCAGCTCATTACCCATCTTTATTACTTCCTCAGATGAGATATTCAGCTGGCTAGCAATTTCATAGACTCTAAATGAACTCATATTTATTTTATACCCTTATTTCTTATACCTTTTGGCCTGTTAATATTCTTAAAATCTCTTTTCAGGTCAAAAATACTTTCCTTAAAAAGATTTGCAATCCAGATTGTTAAAATCGTAAAAATAATTAAAATTGTTAAATATTATCTTTTTTGTCTACTCTTTCCTTTCTGGCAACACTAAGCTCTTCTTCAAATTGTCTTTCGCTTTTTATGTCGATCCTCCAGCCTGTAAGTTTGGCTGCAAGCCTTGCATTCTGTCCTTCCTTACCAATTGCCAGTGAAAGCTGGTCATTTGGCACCACTATCAGGGCAAACTTCCTGTCATCCTCAGTTAAAACTTTAATTACTTTTGCAGGGCTTAATGCATTTTTGATAAATACTACCGGATCATCACTATAATCTACTATATCTATTTTTTCACCCTCGAGCTCGTCTACAATCATTTTAACCCTTGAGCCTCTTGGTCCAACGCAGGCTCCAACCGGGTCAACATTTCTGTCAGTTGAGGTTACAGCAATTTTTGTCCTGTGCCCTGCTTCCCTTGCAATGCTTTTGATATCAACGACTTTTTCACTTATCTCAGGCACCTCTAGTTCAAACAGTTTTTTTACAAGACCTGTATGTGATCTTGAAACTATAACCTGCGGACCCTTTGTTGTCTTTCTTACTTCAGAAATAAAGCATTTGATTCTTTCACCGTGCTTATACGATTCACCGGGAACCTGCTCATACTGGGGAAGAAGCGCTTCAACCTTGCCCAAATCAACAAGAGTAAACCTTGAATCGTTCTGCTGGACTATGCCAGTAACCAAATCACCCACTCTGTCTTTGAACTCATCGTAGTATACGTCACGCTCAGCATCCTTTATTCTCTGCTTTATGACCTGTTTTGTGGTCTGGGCAGTAATTCTTCCAAAATCATGAGGTGTTATGTCTATCTCTGAAGGCTCGCCATCGTTTCCTGACTCGTCTTCAACTATTTTAAATACTCTTATCTCGCCGCTTTTTTCATCAAAATCAATTCTGATTTTGTCATCTACAGCATACATTTTTTTGTACGATGCAGCCAGAGCATCTGTCAGCGCCTCAATAATGGTATCCATTTTAATACCTTTTTCTTTTTCAAGCTCTCTTAAAGCCTCGATTAGTTTTCTGTTCAATTAAACCACCTAAAAATAATAATAAAATTTCTTAATAATAAGGCCAAAAGATTTTAATATGTGAAAACTCTGACTTCATAATAAAAATAGTGGGGGCAGCCCACTATTAATCAATTAATAATCTTTAAAATCTTAAAGCGAATTATACCATACTGATAAAATAATTAAAATATTAAGAATTATTATACTTTTGACATACTATCTTTGCCTTAATGCAATCCGTCTTCATTTTACTGACTTTCAAAAATTCGGTACTTTGTCTTCACTTAATCGGTCCGTATTTTTCACCATATAATCAGTCTGCATATATTGCAATTACCCTTATGTCGTCAATATTGCCATTTATAAAATTTATTTTCAAGCACTTGGGACAAATAGAAGGAAATCCTTTTGGACGATAAGACTCTCCGCATTGTTCACATTTTACTTTTTTGGCCGGCTTTTTAAAGACGAGCCTTGCATTTTTTAAATTATTGTCCTCACGGGTCAAAAATTCATAGTAAAATTTTATTGAATCAGGCTCGAGGCTTGCAGCAGGATTTATCTCAAAATCAATTCTGCTGACTTTGGACACTTTCTTCTCAACAGTGATTTTTTTGACGATATTTATAATCGAACATGTTATTGAGTATTCATGCATTAAGACTTAAAGAAATCCCTGATTACGTTTGTTATTTTATCAACTACTGCCGGAAACATTATTTCCATTTCCGGTGAAAGCTCAATGGAAAAAATACTTATATTGTGGGGGACCACACCTATTATTATTACCGGCGGCAGGTTATTTGCTATCGAGAGGAGTTTGAGGCTGTCCACAAGCTCCATCTGGTGAAGGGAAAATTTGTCCAGCTGCCTTGCCCTCAGGTCATCCAGTGTAAGCTTGAAAACTGTGCCCTCTTTGTATTCTGCCGTTTTTATACAGTCCACTATTACAATTTTTTGCAAGTCATCAGATAAAAATGAGCCTATGTCCAGAGTTGAAGTACCGATGTCAACAAACTCGGTATCTGCAAAACCTCCCTGCTCTTTTAACTTGTTGACAATATGTATTCCCAACCCCTCGTCTGAAAGGAGCAAATTGCCGGCACCGATTATCAGGTATTTAATGTTTTCCCCTTTTTTCATAACCGGTAACAACAGACTTATAGAAATCCACGATCTTTGGACCTGTTGAACCAAGGTAAAAATGCAAAAGAGTGGTCAGAACAAAAAGCCAGCAGATAACAAAATGCCATGCCTTTATATTAGCGAGCCCTCCAAAAAAATCATTGAATTGTGTAAATCTTGGAATGAAGTACATGGCGATCCCGGTTATACCCTGAATCAGAAGCAGAACGGGCCATAGAGTGTAGACCATTTTCTGTCCGGGGTTATATTTACCCCAGTGTTTAGGGCTGGGTATTCCCACAAAAATATCATAAAGGTAGTGCTTTGCCAGAATCGGTATATCCCGAAAATCCCTCCATGTAAAAAGCAGTTCCTTTATTTCCCCTGTAACAACTGTATAGTAAAGCTTAAAAATAAAGGTCCACCCAATCAGGTACATGAAAATAAAATGGATGTAACGAGCTATTTCAAGGGTTGGAAATATCCTGAAAAAGCCCGGTGCATAAACCTGGAAACCGGTAATTATCAGCATCACCATCGAAACAAGATGAATGATATGCATTATTCTTGTAATGACCGTATGCTTGTACAGAAACTTGTGTCTGCCCTTTTTAATTATGATTTCTTCATTTTTGCCAATTGCTTCCACTGGTTTACCTCCGTTTAGCATACTCTGAATTTTAATATTTCCCTGTCACCTTCAACAACATGAACTGCGCATGCAAGGCACGGGTCAAATGACCTTATTATCCTGCCGATTTCTATGGGATTTTCCACATCAGCAATCGGGGCGCCTATAAGCGCCTGCTCATACGGTCCCATATTCCCGGCGTCGTCTCTCGGGCCACCGTTCCATGTTGTAGGCACTACTGCCTGGTAATTTGCAATCCTGAAATTATCTATGGAAATCCAGTGGCCAAGCGAACCTCTTGCTGCTTCTGTGAGTCCCATGCCTTCTGACGTTTTTGGGATTTTAAACTTTGCCATTGCAGGTAAGGATGGATCAAGCTCGTCGACCCACTCATCCATTCTGTCTGTCAGGATGCTAAGTTCCAGCGCTCTTGCGGCATGCCTTCCCATGACTGAAATGAGGTCAAGGGGCTGCAGGCCCAGCGTTGAAAGTGCACTGTCAATAAGACTCTTGTAATCACCATCACTGCCCTTAAGATATGTTATTATTGCCCGGGCCAAAGGACCCACTTCCACAACTTTGCCGTTATATCTTGGAGCCTTAAGCCATGAGTATGCTCCGTCTTTTTTGGCATCAGGAGTTGTCTCCCCCTTAAACGGGGGCAGTCCTGAACCGGAAGAATATTTGGAGTATTTGACAAATTCAGCAATCAGGTTTGGGTCAAATTTACCGATATTTCCATCAATATAAGTACCGGAATCATAATGCATCTTCCCGCTGTCATCAGTCGGCAGTCCGCCATAGGACAGGAAGTTCCCTACACCTTTTCCAATCTTGAAATACTCAGGATAAAGGCTCGCAACTGCAACCACATCGGGAATATAGACATTATCAATGAAAGATTTTACTTCGGCCAGCCTTGCTTTAAAGCCGATGATCTTTTCAAGAGTTACCTGGGTCGCAACTCCGCCTGGAAAAAGTGTCTGGCAGTGTGGAATTTTACCTCCAAAAATAGCAAGCATTTCGTGGGCTTTTCTTCTCATTTCCAGCGCTTTTATGTAATTTGCAATTGCGGCAATATTTACAGCGTCGTCTTTAATATAGTCGCCCTTATACCTTGGCAAAAATGGGGCCCCTGCGCTTTTAACACCGGCATCAACATCAGACTTTACCCAGTCCTTTATTTTGTTTAGCTTTGGGTCAATGCCCTTATAATTTAAAATCGCTGTTATATCAACAAAATCAAGTGCTGCAAGGTGATAGAAGTGCAGCAGGTGTGAATGTATGAATTCTGACGCAAGCATAAGGTTTCTGATTATTCTTCCGTTTGCAGGAGGTTTTACGCCGAAAGCGTCATCAAGGGCAAGAACAGCTCCGGTTCCGTGGGGCATGGGGCAGACACCGCATATCCTCTGAGCGATGGGGGGTGCATCAAGCGGGCTTCTTTCACGAAGGATTATTTCCCATCCCCTGAACATGTCCCCTGTGCTGAAGGCATTGGTTACTTTTCCATTTTCAACTTCAACTTTGATCTTTAAATGGCCCTCAATACGGGTCAATGGGTCCACTGTTATAATTTGCTTTGCCATAGCCTACTTGTCCTCCTCTTCCTCTTTTTCCTTGAGAATATAAGGAGTACCTTTGTCCCTATTCTTCTCTTCTTTATTTTGTCTGTATTTTGTGGCAATCATCCTTGCAGCTGCATGGGCACCGATACCGGCAACAACCACGCCGCCTAATGCCAGACCAACTGTATTTGCATTAATATTTATTTTTTCAAGCCCCGGCACTTCAACTGCAGGGAGTTTTTCGTAAAGCCCTGAGCCTGCGCCACCCGGGAAGAAAGGTTCAGTGCATCCTATGCATGGACCTCCTGAGCGGTTGCACCAGTTGACTCCGCTGTTCCATCCCCTGGTTGAGACATCGCAATGCGCAACAGGACCCTTGCAGCCAAGTTCATAAAGGCATCCTTTGTCTCCGAAATCCTTGGCAAAAATACCGGTATCAAAATATTGCCTCAGTTCACAATTATCATGTATAAGCTTGTCTGGCCCGTAAAACATGGTCGGCCTGTTTAATTTGTCAAGCTCCGGTATGCCGTATTTTAAAACATTTACTATGGTACCTACCATCCAGTCAGGATGGGGCGGACACCCGGGAATATTGATTATAGGCTTGTCAGTAACTATTTTTGATACAGGCACTGCGCCCGTTGGGTTTGGAGGAGCTGCAGGTATTCCACCCCATGAGGCACATGAACCTACTGCCACAACTGCCATTGAGTTTGCGGCAATGTTTTTTACCCATTCCAGTGCCGTTATGGGATTTCCTTCTTTTTCACCAACCGTGCAATAAAATCCGTCAGCTTCCATTGGTATGGAACCTTCCACCACAAATATATACTTGCCTTTTTCTTCAACCATCATCCTGTCTATGACACCCATCGCCAAATCCCCGGTGGCACCCATAATTACAGGGTTAAATTCCAGGCTGATTACTTCTATAAGAACATCATCAACATTTGGATATGCCGCATCAAGCAGGCTTACTGCGCATCCTGAACACGCCTGTGCCTGAAACCAGATTACTGGCAGCCTTCCCTTGCCGTTTTTGGCATCAGCAGCAGATAAAAGTTTCGGCAGCCACAGACTTGAAAGCGCTACTCCTGCAATAGAGCCTGCACTAACCTGTAAAAACTTTTTCCTGGAAATTAACACAAGAAACCTCCTGTATATTTTATACTTTGTAAATTTGCAAAATGCTTAAGAGTTGAAAATAAGTAAACTATATCTGCCCGGTCACCTTTAGACTTCAACTTAGTCCATCCAAGTATATTTATAAATCTAGGAAATTTTAATCTATATGGTTATCAAAATCAAATGGTATTTTGGTAAGGTAGTGATATTTTTGTCTGTTTATGCTTTTATTAAATCAAGCAAATAATGCATGCGTCAATTGCTCAAAGAGCAGGCAATGCTTTTACACAAGTCAGATCAAAGGGCGAGGCTCATCATCGGTACTCACAGGAAGTTTTGCGGTCTCATACAAAAATACATTAAACTTCCCCATTTTGATTTTGATGGAACCCTCTTCAAACTTACCTGACGTGATATAGTGTTTTTGCTCAATATTACCAAGTTTTTCCTTAAGAGTTTCGTCTGATGAGTATGCAGATATAAAATTCAGCCCCTTTTCTGTCATGACAAAAACAGGTATCTTCATGCCGACCTGCAGAATAGATCCGGGCCCGGCAATATTTCTTATTTCTTTTGAGGCGCAGGCCCATGCAAGGTCCGATTCATCGCTTACGGCCTGTGCCTGCTGAGAAGAAATGCCCGTATTGCAGATTGCCAGGATGATAATTTCCAGGTTTTCCTGGTTGATTTTTGCCCTGCATTCGTGTGGTGATTCTTTTGTGCTAAGCA
>CAYZUS010000025.1:28008-33720 GCA_964481885.1 uncultured Actinomycetota bacterium
TGATTCTTTTGTGCTAAGCAGTGATTCTTTTGTGCAGAGTGGCAACTTTTTTGTGTTGACATTTATACCGCCACTTTTGTAAAAATCTTTTTTTGCATCACTGAACCCTTTTTCAAATTCCCTGATGCTTTTAATTATTTCCGTTTCGTCTCCCCTTACGGTTACAGCTATTTTTCTGCAGCCCATCGAAGCGGCTTTTATTACTCCTTCATACTGGTTAAGCTTTGCATTGCTTGCTGACAGGACCGTTCCGCCACTGCCTTTAATATTTTTTATGATGTCTTCTATCGGGGTGGTATAAAAAAGTCCGTTCATGTATGCACCAATCCCCTGAACCAGGCCCGGATTGTCAGTTATGACGGTCCCTGCGCCTTCACAGGCAACAACTGCACTGTCTATGATTTTACGCTTGAGAGCGTACATTATCATTTCAGAAGCTCCAAAGGGAACGATTATTTTTTCATCGCATACTTTCCTGTGGCAGGTAAACATTCCCCAGTCATCGCATTGTTTTTCAAACTTTTTTTCTATTGTTTGTTTGTCTAATTCTTTAAAATTAAAAAGGGTTGTAAACAATGGGCAATGGTGCACCCCTGGTTCCTGGAGCTTTATGACTTTCCCATCAGATATGGCCACCAGCGCGCATGCTTTTCGTGTAATGTGCAAATCTTTGGGTAATTTGCCAAAATCCTTTTCTATTTCATCCAAAAAATTATTAACATCTTTGCTGTCCATATAAATACTCGCCTGCCTTATATCTTTATTTTCCTGAAAAATCTTTTGCCCTTTTGGATCACCATCCCATTTAAATCCTGCACATTAAAAATGAAATTAATGTCTGCTATTTTCTCATCACCGGCTTTAATTGCACCCTGGATGATCTGCCTTTTTGCATCAGCATTTGATTCTGCCAGTCCGCTTTTTACAAGAATGCTTACAATTGATATCCTGCCTTCAGTAATATCTTCCTCACTGATGCAGAATTCAGGTATTTCATCCGGGATTTTTTTCTCTTTAAATATAATATCAAAACGCTGCTCAGCATCCGTTGCCTGCTGCCTGTCATAAAGGGTCTCTATAATGATTTTTGCAAGATTTCTTTTTGCAAAAACAGGGTTTTCGCCCTCTGTCGTTATCTGCTTTTCAATTGCATCGATTTCAATTTTTGAAAGCCTGGTTAAAAGCCTGTAGTAACCTATGATAAGACTATCCGGAATAGACATGGCCTTTCCAAAAATCTCATCAGGCTTTTCTGTAACTCCTATGTAATTTCCGAGACTTTTGCTCATCTTGTTTACACCGTCAAGCCCCACAAGCAGAGGCATGGTTATGGCTATCTGCTGCCTTTGTCCAAGATCCTTCTGTAGCTCCCTTCCAACCAGCAGGTTAAATCTCTGGTCGGTACCGCCAAGCTCAATGTCTGAGTTTATGGCCACGGAATCATATGCCTGCATTATAGGATACAGGAATTCCATTATGGCAATTGATATATTGCCGTTGAATCTCTTTTTAAAATCATCTCTTTCAAGCATCCTTGCAACTGTAAACCTTGATGTGAGACTTAAAATGTCTGCAAGCTGCAGTGGTTTGAGCCATTCTGAGTTTTTAACGACTTCTGTTTTTTCGCTGTCAAGAATTTTAAAAGCCTGTTTCATGTATGTTTCGGCGTTTTGATCAATTACTTCAGGGTCAAGTTTGGGGCGCAGTGTGGAACGGCCGGAAGGGTCCCCTATTCTTGCGGTATAGTCACCTATTATTAAAACAGCCTTATGGCCCATATCCTGGAACTGCCTGAGCTTGTTTAAGACTACCGTATGCCCGAGATGGATATCCGGTGAAGTGGGGTCAAGCCCGAGCTTTACTTTAAGAGGCTTGTTTTCTTTTATGGAAGCCTCAAGCATCTTTACGAGCTCATCTTTTACCAGGATATCGTCGGTCCCCTGGCAGGCAACTTCTATCTGTTTTTTTAAATCTTTTTCCATTTAATACGACCTTTTTTATAAAAATATAAATAAATTTAACGGCAAATACCTTAAAATTTTGCATTAAATATTAGCATAGCTGATATGGTGATGTCTAATATTCATCACAGGGCTTGCAATATTGTTGCTATTAGGAAAAGCGATAAAAAACAATTAAAATATATAATCGTCTTAAAGTATGGCAGACTGATGTCATTTTAAAATGATCTTAAAGTAAAAAAAGCCTTATAATACCGGGTACTGAAGTTAATTTTGAAATATGGCCGGTGAATTTATTTTAAATATAGCTGGCCAGAAACCATTTTTTAAAATTTTATCGATAGCTGATTGTTTTGCGCGATAATTTCTAATTTAATAATCAGGATTTTTAAACAAAAGGATATTCCAAATGGATAACATTAAAACAATGAAAAAAAGTAAAAGCAAAGGCTGTCTTTTTGCAGTGCTTATAACGTTTTTAATATGTCTTGCTCTCATATTGTTTGTAGGAATCATAGGCGGATTTTTATACATGCGTACCATCCCGACACTGGAAGAGCTCACCCCATCCCAGATTGCCGAGACTTCCAAAGTATATGCGATAGACGGAAGTCTGCTTACCGAATTTCATGCTGAAGAAAACAGGGAGATAGTCCCATTTAATAAAATGTCACAGAATATGAAAGATGCGATTATCTCGGTTGAGGATAAAAGATATTATGAACATCAGGGCGTCGATTACAGGAGGATCATCGGTGCATTTGTTGCTGATGTAAAATCCGGGGAAATCGTACAGGGTGGCAGCACCATAACCCAGCAGTATGTAAAAAATGTTTATTTTAACCCGGAACAGACCCTGCGAAGAAAAATTAACGAAGCACTTATCGCAATCCAGATAGAAAGGAATTATACAAAGGACAAGATCCTGGAAATGTACCTTAACACAATATTCTTCGGCGCCGGCTCATATGGTATCGAAAAGGCTTCACAGACATATTTCGGGATATCTGCCGCTGATCTTGATGTACCGCAGGCTGCCCTTCTTGCGGGCCTGGTGCGTGCGCCCGAAATTTACAATCCTTTTAATGATACAGAAAAAGCAAAGAGCAGAAGAAACCTTGTGTTAAAACTTATGTATGAGCAGGGTTTTATAGATAAAGATGTATATACTGAGTCACTTTCCGCCCCTGTTAATTTAAATAAAAGCCCTGATTTTTCAGGCAGTACGGAAGAAAACCGATTCGCACCTTATTTTATAGATTTTGTCAAACAGCAGCTCTATGATAAAAAATTCTCCGATTATGATGTATTTAAGGGGGGCCTTAGAATTTACACAACTCTTGACGTGAGCCTGCAGAACAAAGCTGAGGAAGCCATAAAAACAGTATTTCCGACAGATCCGGGCCCGTCTTATTCGCTGCTTTCAGTTGACCCAAAAAACGGTTATATATATGCTCTTATTGGAGGCAAAGACTACAGCCAAAACAAATTCAATATCGTTACACAGGGCCAAAGGCAGCCGGGCTCAGTATTTAAAGTGCCTGTTTTAATGGAATCAATAAGACAGCACATGTCCCCTAATGACAAGTACAATCCCAATGGTCCGCTTGTCATAGATATGCCTTCCGGACCAGACTGGAAAGTGGAAAATTATGGAGGTAAAACTTATGAAACAAATGAAATGACTGTTGTCGATGCAACGATAAATTCTACAAATGTTGTATATGCTCAGCTCATGATGAAAGTGGGCCCTGCAAATGTGGAAAAAATGCTTGGTGATATGGGGATTAAAGATATTGGCAGCAATCCTGCAATTGCGCTTGGAGGTCTGGAAAAAGGAATAACACCGCTTGACGCAGTAAAAATATTTTCTACCCTGGCCTCCGGCGGAGAATACAGGGAACCGGTGTGTATTTTGAAGATAACTGATTCAGAGGGAAAAGTTCTTTATGAATATGATGTTGATAAAAATGAAAACAATACCAGGATACTGGAAGGTCCGGTTGCTTACTATGTGACAAAAATACTTGAAAGGGTAATAACTGAAGGTACAGGTAAAGGAGCAAATATCGGAAGGCCCGCTGCAGGGAAGACGGGCACGACCAGTGACTACAAGGATGCGTGGTTTGGAGGTTACACACCGGAACTGGCCACTATTGTCTGGATGGGATATCTTGAGACAAGCAAGCCGATGGATAAAATAGGTGACAGGAGCGTAACCGGTGGATCTTTCCCTGCTGATATATGGCGGGAATTCATGGGCGCTGCTTTAAAAGATGTAGCTGTTTCGGATTTCACGTCAGGCACAGATGGTCTTGTGGATGTGGAAGTCTGTACAGAATCAGGGCTTCTGCCGGTATTCTGGTGTCCCAAGGAAAAGCTGGGTTTCATGATATTTGAAAAAGGAAAAGAACCATCCGAGGTTTGCAGTATCCACAATAAGGTACCTGCTCCGGATGTTACGGGCCAGAATATAAATGATGTAAGGCAGATCTTTGCTGACCTTAATTTTGTTATAAATGAGATATATGAATTTAATGACATCTATAATGAAGGAATTATTTTCAGGACCGACCCTGCGCCCGGGACAGTTCTTGAGTCATTAACGGGTGAACCTTTAAGCATAACTTTATATGTCAGCCAGGGACTTCAGACCTCTGACATGCCGGACTTAAAAGGACAGTCAAAAGACTATGCTTCACAGACGCTGTCTACCATGGGACTTGCGGCTCCAAATTTTGTATATGACTTTAATGTTGAAGTTCCGGCAGACAAAATATTTGCCCAGGAACCGGCGGCTTATTCAAAAGTAAGCAAAGCTACACCAATAACAATTTTTATCAGCAAGGGTGAAAACCCTGAGGGGACGATTCCAAGCGTCATCGGAATGACTGAAGCCGATGCTTTAAGCTTGCTGAAAAGTGCAGGATATAAGAATGTTTCGATTGTTGTTGAAGAAAGCAACAAAGAAATAGACATAGCCTTTGCACAGATACCTGAGTCCGGAACTATTTATGCCAAATCAAGTGAGGTTGTAATAAAAATCAGCAAAGGCATAAAAGTGCCTGATGTAACTAATATGAAAAAAGCTGATGCCGTAAGTCTGCTTGAGGGACTTGGATTTGTTGTAAATATACTGCCGGACGCTACCGCCACCGGAAAAGTAAAAACACAGGCACCTGCAGCCGGGACGTATTTAAATTACGGCTCAACAGTAACCATAGAATTTGATGCATCCGGAACAACAGAAACTGTACCCGGAACTACAACCGATACTTCAGCCATTACTTCTTCTGCTACGACTGGGGCGACTTAGAAAGAATGAAGAGTTTCTGAAACCTTTAAATATTTCTGCCTACAGGCTGGCAAAAGAAACACATTTGGACAGGACTCGTATTTCTGAGATAATCCATAGAAAAAGAAGGATAACCGCTGATACTGCCATGAGGCTCTCCAAGTTCTTTGGCAACACACCGCAGTTCTGGCTTGGTCTGCAAAATGATTATGATATAGAAGTGGAAAGATCAGGCATTGACGCTGACTTAAAAAAAATTAGGCAATTTCAGGTTGTATGACTTTCCATGTATTACTTAATCCATTAAAAGGCCTTCTTTTAACTTTTTTAATAATAATAAAATTCCCTCAAAATCATTTCTTCTGAAAGTCAGTATGTCTTTAACTAAATTATACGCTGAACTTTCGGAAGTCTCTTCATCCATAATTTTTCTGATATGCTTTGCAATTTTATTTG
>CAYZUS010000026.1:0-7202 GCA_964481885.1 uncultured Actinomycetota bacterium
TAAGGCCGCCTTTGAGCTGCGAATCTTTGACTCTGCCAAACCAAAAATCTGCAAAGAAGGATTTACCGGTAGATGGGTATTTGAGGACATTGTAAAAAGAATATACCAGTCCGATAACAACCGCGCCAATAAGACCAAGGTTTCGGGTTTCATATAACCATATGTATGGGACTATATTAAAATACCCAAGCAGAAACCAAATGAGAATACTTGTTATAAGAACATATTTTCCATTGGTCCTGTAATTCATTAGTTCGCCTGTTTTTTCATTTTTTACGTATCCCTTAATTCTTTTAACCGGGATGATGATGTGTAAAAGAGTGATAACTACGTATGCGACCAGTGGGGTGATCAAACCTAAAAACAACTTCATGACAAACCTCCGGTGTTTTTCGACATTATATCAATTGCGGCTTTTCTGCTCAATAACCGCGTAAGTACAAAACGGCCGATTTTATTTACTGCTCCGGGAATTACAATCGGACCTCTTCCCAAAGCATTCAATGTTTGTTCAGCGACTTTACTGGCTTCCATTGTTCCAGGCACTGGTTTTGTTTTCTTAGCCTGCCAATAACCGGGAGTGAGAATTGCGCCGGCACAGCAGGCAAGTACATCGATTCCGTGGGGCTTTAGTTCCTTCCAAAGACCTTCGGCTAAAATGGCGTTAAATGATTTTGTTGCCGCATAAGCCGCTATGTTAGGGCTTCCCTGTGCCCCGGCAAGAGATGACATCAGCACAATGCCTCCTCGTTTTTGCTGTATCATCGACGCAGATAAAAGTTTTGTGAGCAGCAGCGGTGCTTTTACATTTACAGCTGCGGCAAGAGCCAAATGATCTTCGCTCGTATTTTCGAATAAACCAATTGGAGCAAATGCAGCATTATAAACAAGTAAACCAATTGAAACTTTAAGAGTGCCAATTAATTTTTTCACATTTTCGTAATCTGCCATATCCGCTGCAATAGAAATTACATCGACTTCATACATTTCCTTAAGCCGGGCCGCCGCCGCTTTCAGCCGGTCTTCCTGACGCGCAATTAAAACCAGGTTTAAACCCCGCCGCGCAATAGCCTCCGCAAAAGCAAAGCCTAATCCGTCAGAGCCTCCGGCGATCAACGCGTACTGCCCGTATTTTTCCTTGAATTGTGTAGTTTTCATAAAAATTACCTTACCATAAAAATAAAAAAGAATTCTTTCGGATTCTTAATGTTAATTGTCCAACAACCTTTTCGAACTATTTTAAGAGTAGTTCCTGTTTTTATCAAATAAATATTGTTGGTGTGCCATATAAAAATTGTTGGTGAATCAGTATTAATCAATTGAAATCCTTTATATTGATTATTTCACTTAAAAAAGGTTTAAAATTTCACACCTATGGCCAGGGTAGCCAGGTTTCAAGGCAACAAAAAGAATACTCTATTTTCCTGTCAGCTACTGAGAAAATATGGTCATTTTTGAGCACAAATATCAAAAACATTCTATCGGGAAGATAGCGTCGTTAATAAGCATAAAAGGTCATTTGCTATTGGTTCGAATCTGCTCTGCCCAGCCAAAGTTATTTGGTTTTAAGCTGGTAATATGTAGCTTTGCCCTTTCCTTTTTTCTCAATGAGTCCCATCTCTATGAGCTTTTTAAAATCAAGACTTCTGGTTGCTTTAGCGCGCTCTGTGAGTTTTGAATAATCTTTATCTTTAATAAATCCTTTTTTCTCTATAAACTCTAAAATATTTTTATGATAATCCAGAAGTTCTGTTTCAGGACTTATGGAAATCTCTGCTGTTATTTTTTTTACTCTTAGAAGTTCATCAATGATTCCATCAGTAAAATATTCAAGCCAATTTGTAAAATTCATAGAATCTATCAGATCATAATAATTTCCCAATACTCCAACATTACTAAAATAGCTGGTAACATTTTTATTATAATAATTTTCAAAGCTGAAAAGATTAAAAGTGTCAAGGTCCATGTGTGCCAGGATAGCTTTTGTCAAAAGTCTGGTTGTCCTGCCATTGCCATCCATGAATGGATGTATAATCACAAACTGTTTATGAAAAATACCGGAAATAATTAGTGGATCTATTTTACTTCTATTTTTATTTACAAAATCTATAAGATCATCAATAAGCCCCGGGACATCTTTATGGTCCGGTGGCCAGTATATTGTTTGGCCTGTTTTTGGATTATTTACAAAAACAGGTTCCAATCTTAATTTTCCAAGCTGGTATTCAGGAACTAATTTACGGACCACTTTTTTGTGAACTGAGAGAATGAGGTTTAGATTGAATTTTATAGAATCAGCTTTAATGTCCTCATTTAAATGCATCAGAGCCTCATTGTAGTTTATTACTTCCTGTTCGCTGTTTCTTAAAACATGAGGCTGATTTTTAAGAATCTGTTTGACATCAGTTAATGGCAAAGGGTTACCCTCTATACTGGTTGAGGCATGGGCTGAAATTTCTCTTGCTCTTCTTTCCAGTTCATATAAAACTACTTCAGGGAATCTTTTAATATTAAGCTCAAAAACAATCGAGCTTATTTTCTTAATATTAAAAAGTAATTTATTTGTTATTTCATAAATCGGCTTAAACATTATAGACGAATTATAGACGATTATTAGGCGAATGGCAATCGAATTCGCTTGAATATAGCTTTTTTAAATTGATTAATTCCTTTAATAATTGGTTAAAAATTTCACTACCTTAGCCAGCCACATTCAGATATCTATTTCAAAGGTATTTAAAAATTGCATTATCATCTATCGCTAGAAACAACCAAGTGCTCTATCCGTCTGTTAAACAAAGAAACTACTAATTAAGTCTTCTAATTAATATTGAAGTAGGTAATTATGGACAATAAGATTAGTAAATCTGCCAGGGTGATATGTTGGATTGCCCGAATATTTGGCACCTTCTTAGCATTGTATTTAACTTTTACTACTGTTGCTAATTTAATAATGGATTATAAGAATTGGGATTTTATACCATACATTTACTTTGTATTTTTTATAGTATTTACAATAGGTGTAATTATTGCATGGTTTAAGGAAAAAATCGGTGGAATAATACTGATATCTGGTGCAGTAGCAGGCAGTATTTTTAGTATTATTGCAGGTTTAAATAATCCTGACTTTGATCTTTTGGACTTTATTATACTTGCAGGATTACCTTTCCTTATAGTAGGCATACTATTCCTGGTGTACTGGTGGAATGCAAGAAAAGTATGGTTTTAGTTAAAATCCTTTCTCCCCACTTTGAATTTATTATATTTTTTAAGCCTGGTAGTAAAAATAGCTATGTTTATGGCATGTTCAATCTGCCTGCTCTCCAAGTTTCTTGTGAATAGTTTGATTAAGCATTTCTTTCTTTTTACCAGTCCATGTTTGGACCTGAACTTCTTTAAGAATTCCGTCACAAAAATCACTTATATCCTCTCCAGTAATGTTAAGTACATTTTTACCACCCTGGGCTCCAGACTCAAAGAGTTCCAGTATATCCGAAATGACACTCATCATGCCCCTGCCGTCACCTGATGCAAAATTCCACATGTACGTTTCAATTTCTTTAAAAACAATTTGATAATCTTTTGGCAGAGCATGAATTCGTTTTTTGTAAACTTTATAGTCAATTTTTTCCTGTTTCCAAAGTTTTAAAGTTGAAAATATTTTATTTGGCATAAGAATTCTCCTTTAGTCCGTTAATTTTTAATGAGACAAAACCCCATCTTTCCCAGAACAACAAAAGTTCTTTTTGCCCAGCATTATTTAGTGAATAGAACTTCCTTGGCGGACCGATTTCAGATGGTTTTTTTTCAATATCCACCAGATTGCTTTTTTCAAGACGCAGTAAAATTGTATATACTGTTCCTTCAACAACGTCTTCAAATCCAAGGACATTTAGTTTTTTGGTAATCTCATAACCATAAGTTTCTTCACGGCTGATGATTTCAAGCACACAACCCTCTAAAATACCTTTAAACATTTCAGTTAAGTTTTCCATCCTTTACTACCTTTTATCTACTCAGTAATACTTATTACCACTATATAATATCACGTAGTAGTGAGATGTCAATAATAAAATCATGTTCTTTTCATCTCCTCTTTTCTGAGGGATGATTTTTTAAATAGTTCCCCCTTATACAGGCTAGTTAAAAGGAACACACAAGTTCTTTTGAATTCACTTATAATTATTTAGAATTTGAGAAATCATTTGATATAATTATTATTTAGCTTTGGGAGCACTGGCGTGTTCATAAGAACCAAGTTTACTTCATTTTGTATTACCGGGAGGTATGGCTTTGAACCTGCTTGTAAAGGTTTTAGTGACGATTGGCAGCAGCGCTTCTGTTGGTTTTGGAATGTGGCATTTTTTTGTACCCAAAGCCTGGAAGTGGTATTCATATATTGATATAAGTGCGACAGAATTAGTTGCTGCTGTTCGGGCTATTAATGTGTTCTTTTCTTTATCTTTGGTATTGTTTGGAATAGTAAATATACTATTTGTCTATGGAGGCAAATCAAACAGATATTCAATAATTGTAATGCTTGCTGCAACATGTATTTTGTGGGTGACCAGACTGGTATTTCAGATTATTTTTCCTCAGGGTTCGATGAGCCCTGTTCTCCAATATGGGATGCTGGCGGCGTTTATTATTGTTTCTCTTTGCTACATAATTTCGCTATATATTATGGTGTCGCAAAAAATAGCCGGTTTTTGAAGACTAAATGTTATGAGATAAGAACGAAGGTATTATTATTGTTAGCTGATATTGACCCAGGACCCAATATGTAATCGGAGGGAGATTTTGGCATTTACTGTACTGTCTGCAAAACTGCATAAGCCCCAAGTGTCTGACAACTTCGTTTCCAGAGTAGAACTGCTTAAGGACTGCGACTTGGCCAATGTGGTTCTGGTGTCTGCTCAGGCGGGATCAGGTAAGTCGACGATTATTTCTGCCTGGCTCTCAGAACAGGAAAGACCATACAGCTGGTATTCTCTGGATGAATGGGATAATGATGTAACGCAGTTTTTTGCTTATTTTATAGCTGGAATCAAGTCTATTGACAGACAAGCGGCTGAGTCTTTGGAACAGCTCTTCGACGCTTTTCAATCCGTTGGTTTTGAGGCTATTACAAGAGCACTGGTCCATCAGCTGCATGCCATAGATCGTCCCTTCATCCTGGTCCTGGACGATTATCATATGATTCGAAACGATCAAATCCATCAAGTGATCAGGACCATACTGGAACACTTGCCACAGTCGATGCAACTGGTCCTGATTACCCGGGAAGACCCTCCTTTTTCATTGGCAAAACTGCGAGCAAGCAAGAGGCTTTTTGAGCTCAGAATTTCACAGCTCAGGTTTACAGAAAATGAGGTGAGAGCTTTTTTTTCACAACAGAGCAACCTTACACTGAAAGAGGAACAGATAAAGCACCTGATAAAGCGGACCGAGGGGTGGATTGCCGGCTTACAGCTTACAGCTCTCTCTATGCAGGGACTTGAGGATGTAGGGGGATTTATCGAGGCATTTACAGAAAGCCATTATTATATAATGGACTATCTGATGGAGGAAGTACTTGACCATCAAGCCCCGGAAATCAGGGATTTCCTGCTTAAAACATCTATATTTGAGTTTTTTTCATTTGAGCTTTGTGAAGCAGTGGTTCAGCTCAAACCAGGAACAGGAAACGCTATTATCGAAAAGCTTGTAAAAGCCAACAGCTTTATTATCCCCACAGAGTCGTCACGTAGATGGTATCGGTACCATCATCTCTTCAGAGATCTGCTTAGACAGCGTCTTGAACTTGAGCCTGAGGTTAATCTTGATAATCTTCATCATCGGGCCGGGTGCTGGTTTAAAAATGAAGGGCGAGGCCAGGAGGCTATTTATCACTTTCTTAAGGCAAATGCCTGCGAGGAAGCGGCGGCACTTATTGAGTGTAAATGGGCCGAAATGGATGTTCAGCTTCAGGCAGCATCCTGGCTCAGTATGGCAAAGCAATTGCCTGTAACTATACTCGAGAGAAGTCCTGTGCTTGCCATGGGGTACGGATGGGCGTTGCTTGATACTGGGGATGTAGAAGGCAGTAGTGAGTGGCTCGACAAGGCGCAGTACCTGTACGATCAGTATCAATCTGTAGAGCATCCGGAAGGCATTCTTATAAGCGATAACCTTCAGTTTGACCTGTTGCCGGCGACGGTTGCGTCAGCACGCGGGTATCTTGCTGCTGCTAAAGGTGATATGAATGGCTCTTTAAAGCATACACAAGATGCACTTAGGCAGATCCCCGAAGATCAGCACCAAAAGCGCAGCTTTGTGGCTATGATGCTGGCAGTCACACATTGGGGCAAAGGAGAGCTGCCTGAAGCCGAAGCAGTGATTATGCAATGCTTGGAGGGCATTGACAGAGCAGAAAATCCATTGCCCTACCATTCCATTTCCATGGTTCTCGGTGAGATATATATCCTGCAAGACCGCTTAAATGAAGCGACTGTGCTACTTAAAGATTTGATTTTAAGGGTTAGCAAGGAAAATAAGGTCCCTATTTTACTGGCCAGTCTTTATCTGGGTTTGGCCAAAGCTGCTTTTTTACGCGGGGACAACCAACAGGCATATGCTCTGCTTGAGGACAGTAAAGTATATGGCCAAAAATATTCCATAATCGACTGGAAATACAAGTATTATCTCATGCTTTCGAGGGTTTATTGCAGTGAAGGCTTCTATGATTTGGCGAGGGATTGTGTCCGGGAAAGCAGGCTATATTATGTCATGAACCCAATGCCCGATGATATAACTTTCGATGATATGGAAACCATGATTAACCAGGCAGAGACATCCGGCCGTATAACTAAACCATCGACAGAAGAGGGTAAAAATAAAGCGTCAAGTCAGGGTATGGAAAAAACTGAAAGCAAGGGACTTTACCATAATGAACTGCCGTTTCTAAAAAAAGAATATGCTAATAATGCCCAGTTGAATTCCCTCACGGTTAGAGAGCTTGAGGTGCTGGCTTTAATCGCATCTGGTTTGTCAAATCAGGAAATCTGCGATAAGCTTTTTTTGGCACTGAGTACAGTAAAAGGCTATAATCAAACTATATACGGAAAACTGCAAGTCAAGCGCCGAACTGAGGCTGCGGCCAGAGCAAAAGAGCTGGGGCTTGTATAGACAGGCTCTGTTTATTCATAACGCAAGAACCTGTA
>CAYZUS010000026.1:7302-32417 GCA_964481885.1 uncultured Actinomycetota bacterium
TAACGCAAGAACCTGTAAATTCATAACACACTCCCCTTTTCGCTTATAATCAACAACTTATTCATTCACCCTATAATACCCTACTTATTTGTAACTCAATACCCTACTTTTATATAAGTAAAACCCTACTTATATTTAAGCAAAACCCTACTTTAGTAGCTGTTAAGAGCTTTTTGACTTTAGTATGCTTGCATCAATTAACAACTCTAAAAGGAGGTCTTTTGTGAAATCACAAAGCGCGCTACTAGCCAATCTGAATGATCCGATGTCCGGGCTTATGTCAAAGATTTGGGTGTTTCTCTCACTCAGCTACATTTACTGCGATGTCTTATCCAATATGGAGTCACCGGTTTTAAGGATGCTTCTTGAAGGCAATATCGATGGAATTCCCATGACACAGGGTTTTTTACTCCTTGCAGGGATTTCACTTCAGATTCCATTCGTAATGGTAATTTTAGCAACTATTTTGCCTTACAGGGCCAATAAGGTAACGAATATAGCAGCAGCCATTATTATGATTATCTATCAATTAGTATCATTTTTTATGGGGTCAGATATAACGCTTCACTATATATATTTCTCAGCGGTAGTGATACTTGGGAGTATTGCAATAACAGTGCTTGCGCTCAGATGGAAGAAAGTGGTCTAGGAGGTAATATATGCTCTACGAAATCATCATTGGCGGCTATATTCATGAGACCTGGTTTGAAGGATTTACGGTTATAAAGATTCCTGATTTTACTACGGTGCTGCGCGGGCATCTCGCTGATCAATCGGCTTTGTATGGCGTTCTTCGAACCATAAATGATTTGGGTCTTGAACTGATTTCAGTCAATCGATTAGAAGAGTAGGAATAAAATAACAGATCCCTGGAACGAATCTGTCAGGGACAATTTAGAATTAATTTATTTAACAAAGAAAGGATATGATTAACATGAAAAACTTGCAAAGATTTGGCGGTTTCGCAGCGCTGTATATGGCAGTCGCTTATCTGATCGGAATGACTCTCTTTCTCGTTGTTCTTAAATACCCCAGCATAACCAACCCGGCCCAAAAGGTGGCCCTGCTCATTGAGAAACAAATGGTCATCTTTTCAACCAACCTTCTAATGTACGTGTTCTTTGGCATTTTTCTGATTGTTCTGTCGCTGGCAATGTATGACCGGTTAAAGTCCGGCGCACAAGCTATCATGCAGGTGGCAACCGTAATTGGGATTATCTGGGCCGGCTCGCTGATTGCCAGCGGCATGGTCTCAAATGCCGGGATAGCTCCCGTCATCGCGCTCTTTGCCAAAGACCCGGCACAGGCTTCTTTGAGCTGGCAGGGAATTGAATCCGTGGCAAACGGACTGGGCAATGGCAATGGCGAAATCCTGGGCGGCCTTTTGGCGCTGCTGGTCAGCATAGCCGGGTTGAGGACCGGCGGTCTTCCAAAGGTTATCAATATCATTGGCTTATTGGTTGGTGCGGCGGGTATTATCTCCATTATCCCAGGTTTGACCGGATTTCTGGTCAGTGTTTTTGGTGTGGGACAAATCATCTGGTTTGTCTGGCTGGGGATCGTGCTGCTGCGCAGCATTCCGGGTAAGGCATCTGCAACCGCTGCCATGTCTGTAAAACAGATATAAACCAGAGAAAATAAAAGCACAAAGCGGCATTTCCCCTGCTGTTTGGCCCGGATGATATCATGGTTAACAAAATACTATTAGTTTCTAAATCAATTAGAGACTAATAGTATTTTATTGTTTTACAAAGTACTTTAATAAATAGTTATGAAAACTAAATAGCTGTTTATTTTAATGATTCCGTAAATAACCCTAAACCCATAAATATTATTCCAATGTTCCCTGCTGTAGATTATTGGCAAATATTTCTGCGCTTTTTTGGTCCTGGGCATTTGGCCTGCCTTTGTTTATCCCCCCAAACCATTTAAGAAAACTGTTTGTATTAAACCCCGGGCAACAAAACTCACCTGCGATCTTATACCCTTTGGATTTAAGTTTCTCTCTGAGTTCCAAATGCTGCTCTGCAGCCGTTTCCTCACCCATGGAATTTATTGTTTTTGCAAAGGCCCCCGGGATCCCACAGGTGGAGAAAATAAATGCTTTCTTGCCAGAGACCGCAGAGAGTTTATCGACAAGATCAAAAAGAGACTTATGATGTTTTCCATCATACATCCCGGAACCAAAGCCGATAAGGTCATATTTTTGAAAATCCCCTGGATCTATGCCCTGTGGCTTCTTTATATCTGCGTTAAGGACTTTTGCAATTGACCTTGCAATTTTTTCAGTATTATTATGATGATATGAGTAATAAACCAGTGCTGAATTTAATTTCATTGCTATTCCCCTTTCACATTGCATTCAATGGCTGCATATCAATCAACAGGAATTTCAAATCTCAGGGAAGCAGCCTGTTTTCAAGCATCCGGTTTATCGTCCTGATCTCCCAGGCTATGAATATGGCGCATACAATAGCATCCATGACATCTGAGAAGGGCCATGTCATCCAGATTCCGGTAAGCCCCCAAAAAATCGGGAAAATAAATATTGCGGGAATCAGGAATAAAATCTGTCTTGACAGTGTTATAATGGTTGCCTGCAGAGGTTTTCCGATTGCCTGAAAAAGAGTGCCTGATATAAACTGAAACCCCAGTATAGGAAAAGTAATTACAATTATCCTTAAGGGCGCTATGCCAATGTTAATAAATGCAGCATCTTTACTGAAAAACCCAAGCAGCTGCCTTGGGAAAATCATCAGTATTAAAAATACTGTAACTCCGATTACGGTATTCCATATTGCTGCTTCCCAGAATATCTTCTTTACCCTGTTATATAGTTTGGCACCGTAATTAAAACCGGCTATTGTAGAAAATCCCTGCGTTATACCTATTATCGGCATCAGCGTAAGGTCTATTATCCTTAAGCCTATTCCTACAACTGCAATATATGTGTCACTTCCATACTTTATGATGGCCCTGTTAAACAGCAGAATTACGATGCTGTCGATGGTCGCCATGAGAAACGACGGCGCACCAATCTTTAGTATTTCGCCAAATCGTCTGAAATCAATCTTAAAGTCGTTAATTTTGAAATGATAAATACTTCTGCTTGACATGAAATAAGAAATTATATAGATTACTGCCACAGCCTGGCTGATAACAGTAGCAATGGCTGCACCCCTTACACCCATTTTAAAAACAAATACAAAAATTGGGTCAAGTATCATATTTAATACTGCGCCGGTGATGGTTGGATACATGGCGGCTCTTGGTTTTCCTTCCGCCCTTATTATTATTCTTGCCGCGGCATCAAATGAATAGAGGACAAACCCCATAAGAACAATGGAAGCATAGTCTTTTGCATACGGTAAAACATCCGCTGACGCTCCAAAAAATACAAGCAGCCTTTCCAGGAAAATATAGGTAGGAATCATTACTGCAATGCTTATTATAAGGTTTAAAATGATTGCATTTGCGGCAGTTTTGACGGCATCTTCTTTCTTGCCCGCACCAAGGGAGCGCGAAATAATCGAGCCGGAACCGGCACCTATCATAAACCCTATGGCCCACATTATTATCTGTATCGGAAGTACTATAGTAAGTCCTGCAATGGCGATAGGACCTACGCCTTTCCCGACGAAGATTGTATCCACCATGTTATACATGGCTCCGAAGACCAGGGCTATTATGGAGGGGTACGAAAACTTAAATAAAAGCGGTCTTAAGCTGTCGCTCAGTAATTGTTTTCTTTGTTCTTCCATTCTTAAAATCCCGCTGGTAAAATATTTTCAATTGATTTTTATTTAAGGACCACTGTTCCCGGACATTTTTTATTTAAGGATCACTGTTCCCTGGCATTATTTAAGGTATCTGTGTTTTAATATTTGAGCAGCAGCCGAACATAAATCACCGGCACTTGATCAGAAAACTCAGGCAGTTTTAGTTATGCGCCACAACATAAATACCCTGATGGTTTAATAAATATCAGAGGAATCTTTCAAACCGGTCCTTTTTAACTTTGCAGATAGGACATACCTCCGGAGGATTCTCCCGAGCACAGAGATATCCACAAACCTTGCATCGCCAGACAGGAATGGTAATCGAATTTGCCAGTGAATCTATTAAAATGGATCTTTGCAAATGTGGACCTTCTGCGGTTGTTTCTGCCGATTCGGGCACAGGTTTTAAATATCTTCTCTCGGGAATAGATACAAGATCCCTGTTTTTGTCAGCAATTTCCCTGTTTACATACAAACCGCAATAACATGCTCCATAATCATTTATGTCTGTATCCCTGTAGTCGCAGGGACATATTATATCTCTGTCTTTTTCAATTGCTCCGGTTGAAAGCCTGCAGGGACAGGACTGGTACTTATACCTGCCTTCATTTATCAATAAACCCTTTATAAGGTCTTTTGTAAACTGTTCGTCCGGATTTAAATGATACCCGTGTCCTTCCGCATCTTTTTTAAGCTTTTCATATAACTTGTCTATGTCTGCTTGTAAAACCTCCATAAAATCACCTCAAAATAAAAAATTATTTTTCAAATTTTTCCCTGATTTTGCTTTCATCAAATCCTACAATGCAGTCTTTGCTGTCAATTACCATTGTTGGGAATCCTCCGGCAGGATTATATTTCCTTATTTCACTTAATGCTTCCTGCTGATCGTCATAGTCAAGCAGATCAACGTCTACACAGTTATACTCGACGCCCAATTCACTGAGAAGCTTTTTGGTTTTGCCACACCATATGCAGGTGCTGAGCGCAAAAAGCCTTATGTCTCCCTTATTTTCACCATCAACATGTTTTACTTCGATTGCCATGCTTTACCACCTTTTCAGATTTAAAAATTTTTTTGGACCACAACTATTATAAAATCAGAATTAAAAAATTACTAATATAAAACAGTTATTTATTATTGGATGATTTATTTCCGAATTAACCGGCTGGCTGGTTCTTCCAGTCATCGACTGACAATTGCCACAGTTATTGGATGATTAATTGCTACAGTAATTTTAGAAATATTTGTAAGGATTAACTACCGCCCCATTTATCCTGACCTCAAAGTGAAGATGCGGTCCCGTCGCAAAACCTGTTGAGCCAACATAGCCGATGATTTGTCCCTGTTTTACTTTCTGGCCCGCTTCCACTGCAAATCCAGACAGATGTCCATATAATGTTGAAAGCCCTCCTCCGTGATATACAAGGATCGCATTGCCGTACCCGCCCAAATAACCTGCCTGTAGTATTTCACCTGAAGCAGCTGCTATTATTGGAGTACCTGATCCTGCTCCAATATCTATGCCACTATGAAGCCCGTTAACACCTGTTATGGGGCTGACTCTCATACCAAAACCGCTTGTAAGAATACCTTTTACAGGAAAAGCGATCTTTCCGGGAGCTGTTCCGTATCTTAAAGCCTCAAGCTTTTTTGTTACTTCCTTCTCTTTGGATTCCAGCTGCTTTTCCATAGCCATAAGGGACTCTTTGTTTGCCCTGGTCCGGCTCAGCAGATTCTTTTTTTCGATATATATTGCTTCAATTTCCCTTTTCTTCTTTTCTGCTTCTCCTACCAGCACATCAAGGTTTTTTTTCTGGATTCTTTCCTGGGATTTCAGTCTCTCTATGCCTTCCTTTGAATCTTCAGTTTTTGCCCTTATCTCCGCAACCTCTTTTACGACTTTTAAGTCCTGTTGCGCAAAAAGATTCATCAGTTTAAGATTGGTAAAGAGTTTTAGAAAACTGTCTGATTCAAACAGAAGCTCCAGTACATTCTGGTTTCTGTTCTTATAAATGACAGAAACCCTTTTACTTAGCAGGTTGTTCTTTTCAACAAGGGTTTGCTCAGCATCACTTAAATCTTTTTTCTTCATCACAAGTTCGATTGTCAGCCTGTCAATTTCAGATTTATACACTGATGCCTTGTCATTTAATGCATCAAGCTCAGATAGTGAACTGATCAGGTTATCCTCAACCGTGATTACCTGTGACAAATATTCGGATTCAGCCTTTTTTGTTTTTTCAATTTCCTTCTGAGTATTTGTTCTTTCGTTTTTTACTCTTTCGAGCTCCTCTTCAAGAGTTTCCGGAAAGATTTTATCTGGATGGGAAAAATAAATTAATGAGTTAAAACACACAAAGACAAAAACCGCAAGAAATGCAGAGGTGAAATATTTAATTTTAAAGCCCGCTCCTGACTTTAATAATGGCTTCATTTTAGGCTTCGATATTTACTACAATAATATTATTGAAATATTTTTTTCTATGATGTTTAGATATTTTAATCTAATAATAATTATACTCTTAACTATTAAAATAATGCAAAATTTTTTAAAAAATCGCAATAATCAGTAATATTGTATTATTTTCGTAAATTTTTGGAATTTTAAGGTATCATAATGACAGGAAACTTACCGTATTACCGAACTTGCGGTAACTATACTGAGATATCAGTAAGGAATCGTGATTTAATTTGTTTTAATTGAAGGATTTTACAGATTGTAGTTAAAAACCGGAAAATATTGTAAAACCAAAGAGACAGTGTTTTTTAAGATAAATAAAAAACTAATGTTGATTTTAAAAACAAATATAAACACCTGACCGTATATGACAAAAAGGAGCCAAAAACCTGCTTAACAGCAATAGGAATAACAACGGTAATCACTACAATAATACAAATGCAAGCAATTGCAAAAGTGCCTCCAAACTGGATGTTGCTTTGTGCCAGTTGAAAGTAACCGACAACAAAACGCATAACTTAAAAAATGCTCAGAAAATGATAGAAGATGCTGCCAGGGGCGGTGCCGATATGGTAGTTTTACCTGAAATGTTTAACTGCCCTTATGACTCTTCTTTTTTTAGAAGGTTTTCTGAAGACTATCCCGGCGAAACAACAGAGCTTCTCTCAGAGCTTGCCGCTCTTCATTCCGTATACATCATTGGAGGTTCGATACCCGAGCTTAAAGGTGATATGGTCTGCAACACTTCATACTCATTTGACAGGAAAGGTGCCCTTATAGGCAGGCACAGAAAAATCCATCTTTTTGATGTTGAAGTCCAGGGAGGAATAAGATTTAAAGAATCAGAGAATATTACTGCCGGTAGTGATGTTACTGTTATCGAAACAGAATTTTGCAGAATCGGCATAGCAATATGCTATGACATGCGCTTTCCGGAACTTGTAAGGAAAATGGTTTTAGGCGGCGCAAAAATAATTGTTGTACCGGCAGCATTTAATATGACAACAGGTCCCGCTCACTGGCACCTCCTGGCAAGGACAAGGGCCCTTGACAACCAGGTTTATTTTATTGCAGTATCTCCGGCCCGAAATAAAGAAGCTTCTTATGCTGCTTACGGGCATTCACTTGTTGCGGACCCCTGGGCAGATATAATCGCTGAAGCATCGGCGGGCGAGGAAATCATTTTTTCTGAAATCGACCTTGGTTTTGTTGATAAAATTAGACAAGAACTTCCGCTCCTAAAACACAGAAGAGAAGAAATATACTAAATAAAAGAAAAGGTGTTAAAACAAAATGAGACTTAAGTGCCTGGATTTGCCAATTCCTGTTATATTTTTTACAATATTTTTGAATTCTTTGGGATTCGGGATTTTGATTCCCGTAATCCCCTTACTTCTGGCAAACCCCAAATCCCAATATTTTATGCTTCCTGCAAACTTTACACTTGCACAAGGGTATATAATATTCGGATTTTTGGTTGCAAGCTTTTCAGTCATGCAGTTTATAGCAACGCCTATTCTGGGACAATTGTCTGATAAATTTGGAAGAAAAAGGATACTTGCAGTTTCTCTTGCAGGAACCTGTATATCTTTTGCGTTGTTTGCCGTAGGGATAATAATAAAAAATATTCCCCTGCTTTTTATATCAAGAGCATTTGATGGCCTGACAGGAGGCAATATTTCAGTTGCTCAGGCTGTTGTCGCCGATGTTACTCCGCCCGAACAAAGGGCAAAGACTTTTGGGCTTATCGGAAGCGCATTTGGACTTGGTTTTATACTGGGACCTTTTCTTGGCGGGATTCTTTCGGAGCAAAAACTTGTAGGATGGTTTAATGCGGCAACTCCCTTCTGGTTTGCGGCAATACTTAGCTTTATTGATGTATGCCTGATTCTTGTCTGCCTGGCTGAGACCTTTAAGACAAACAGGAGCAAAAAAATTATATGGTCCCAATCCATAAAAAATATAGCAAAAGCCTACAGTATGAAAAACTTAAGGGTAGTCTTTATTTCCACTTTTTTATTTCAAAGCGGGTTTACCTTCTTTACAACATTTTTCAGCGTTTTTCTTATTACGAGATTTGCTTTTACCCAAAGCAATACGGGTAATTTCTTTGCATATCTTGGGGTTTGGCTGGTGCTTACACAGGCAATACTCACGCGTATTATAGCCAGAAGATTCAGTGAGTATAAGGTATTAAGAATAACCCTGATACTGACAGGCGTTTTTATTTTTGCATATCTTCTGCCGCCGGTCTGGTGGGGCCTTTTAATTGTGGCGCCTTTTTTTGCTGCGGCAAATGGATTATCACAGGCAAATCTTACAAGTCTTGTCAGCAGATCAGCCAATAGAGAAAACCAGGGAGAAGTACTTGGTGTTTCTGCAAGTGTGCAGGCACTGGCTCAGGCAATACCTGCAATGCTGTCAGGTTTTATAGCGGCTGCCTTAACGCCTTCCTCGCCTGCCATAGCTGCAGCAACAGTGATAATCTTATGCGGAGTGATCTTTGCTGTTTTTTACAGGCCGGAAGCTGAAACTGCCGTATAAAAACCGTCAGTTGTTTTTATCAATATCCTCTTCAATCATTCTTGCGATTAATGAGGTGGTGCTTTCTGCAGCATCGATTCCCCAGCTCTTTGTAAAAAGCCACTCATTTCTCGGATTATTTATAATGGAGACAACTTTTGGCCGGTTTGGCTGCAGTTTTGCCAACTGCGCAACAACAAGGTTATCCTCATCATCCCCTGTAACTGCTGCAATAACATCGGTGATTTTTATACCTGCAGCCTCAAGGACCAGAGGATCGCATCCGTCACCGCATGTCAGTTCCACATTATCTATTTTTTCAAACTTGGTGCAAATGTCCTCATTTTTTTCCACGACACTTACTTTATGCCCTTTTGATGACATGTCTTTTGCAAGATTTGTCCCAACCTTGCCAGCCCCTATAATTAAAATATTCATATATTGCCTCCTAAATTCCGAGTATTCTCTTAAGCTGTGGTATTGAAGATGCAGCTACTGCGACATGAAGCAGATCGCCTTCATTAACAGTTGTACCAACAACAGGCACAAAGGCCCTTCCGAGTCTTGTAATAGACATTACCATTATTTCTCCGGGCACATTTATTTTATCACTCCGGGATCCTGCAATTTGAGGAGTCACTTCAACTTCAATAATTTCAACTTCACCGTTTCCAAGGCTAAGCTGCGTGTTTATATCTGAATGGCAGATCAGCTCTTTGATTTTATTTGCTCCCCATCTGGTCGGCGAAATTGTTGTAATGCCAAGTTTGTTATATGCGTTTGCTCTGACTGGATCATAAATCCTGGCAATTACAATCGGTACTTTAAATTCACGTTTTGCTATCAGGGCCCCGATTATATTTCTGTTATCACCCGGCGAAACTGATGTAAACGCATCAGCGTTTTCGATGCCGGCTTTTATAAGAACTTCCTTGTCATAGCCAAATCCCGTGATTTTTTCTCCCTTGAAGCTTTTGCCCAGCTTTTCAAATGATTTTGATTCCAAATCAATTATACTTACCTTATGCCCGTCCATGGAAAGAAGATTTGCAAGCTGTGAACCGACTCTCCCGCATCCCATTATTACTATTTGCATTTAATCACCCTTTTAAGGAAAATAATTAATAAAACTTTATTACTTCTTAAAAAAACTCTTACTTATAGCTGTGCCTCTGATCCCTGTTGAATAATTCATTATTTTACAGGCAATATCAACTTCTTCTTAATGACTTATTTTCGTATTTAAATTTGTAGCCAGTTGTCCAGAAAGAAACAATCAACCAAAATATATCATTTTATGTCCACACCGAAATATTATGCTGTATAGTATTATAATATATTATTTCTTCTAATTCTTATTAATTAATATTTATTACCATATTATTTTTTATGTTTCCAGAAGGTTTCTTCATCCTTCTTAAAATTAATTTTCTCAATTCTTCAAATATCAATACGGATGGTGTAAATGCCAGTAATATCAGCCATTGCTTCCAGTCCAAAGGAGCATTGTTAAACAGTGTATTAACGTGTGGAATATAAACCAGAGCCGCAAGGATTACAAGTTCTGTTAATATACCCCAAAGAAGAAGCTTGTTTTTAAAAAACCCTACTTTAAACACTGAATCATAATTTGTCCTATTGGCAAAAGCATTACCTATCTGTGCCATAACTATTGCCCCAAAAGTTGCGGTTGTAGCCGTCAGGTAGGTATTGTCATTTATGTAGTTTTTTGAATTCGCACCAATTTCCCTTAGCTGAGAAAAAGTGACACCTTTGTCAAAATAAATAATAAAATATGCTGCCATTGCAACTATTGCTTCTATGGTCCCAAAGAACAGGTATGCTTTTGCGAGACCTTTGTTGGTCAGCAACCTTTCGCTTCTCGCACGTGGAGCCTTATTCATAATACCCGGTTCCGGCGATTCGGATGCAAGAGCCAGAGCAGGAATCATATCTGTTCCAAGGTCAATGGCAAGAATCTGCATGATTGCAAGCGGTAAAGGAATCTTAAACAGAACCATCATAATAAATGGCACTGCTTCTGGAATATTACTTGCCAGGATGTAATGTATAAACTTTCTCAAGTTTTCAAAAACTGCTCTTCCTTCCTCTATCGCACTGACTATGCTTGCGAAATTATCGTCAGTTAAAATCATGTCAGCAGCTTCCTTTGCAACGTCGGTACCGGAAATACCCATTGCTATCCCTATATCTGCAGCTTTAAGCGCAGGCGCATCATTTACACCATCACCGGTCATTGCAACAATATGGCCGTTTGTTTTAAGAGCAAGCGCTATCCTCATCTTGTGCTCAGGGGACACTCTTGCGAAAATTATATTTTCCTGTTTTAAAACCTCACTTAATGCATCATCTGTCATGCTCTCAATATCTGTCCCAAGGTAAATTTTCGATTCTCCCTGGACAATACCTATTTTCCTTGCTATTGCGTCGGCAGTCAGCCCGTAATCACCGGTAATCATTATTATCTTGATTCCGGCTTTAAAACATTCTTTAACGGCTGATTCCACTTCAGGCCTTGGGGGATCAATCATGGCTGCCAGGCCCAAAAACACCAGGTCCTTTTCAACATCATCAATGCTGTATTCACCTTTATAGTCTGTCAGATCCCTGCTGGCAATTGCAAGAACCCTTAGCGCCCTCTTTGCATAATCATCGTTTGACTCTACTATCTCATCCCTTATTTCTTCAGTCAGTTCTCTGACTTCACCATTAATTTCAATTTTATTACAAAGAGCAAGCACTTCTTTTGGAGCGCCTTTTGTAAAAGACAAAACTCCATCAGAGGTTTCATGAATCGAACTCATTCTCTTGCGGTTTGAATCAAAAGGAAGCAGAAAAACCCTTGGCTCATTATTTAACTGAGAGCTATAGTCAAACCCGGCTTTTTTTGCAGCAACCAGCAATGCTCCTTCTGTCGGGTCACCTTTTATTGTCCAAAGGCCCGTATCTTTGTCAGTAAACAGCCTTGCATTATTACAATAAGACATTCCTTTTGAAAGTTTGGTAAAAGATTCTAAAACCTCATCAGGTGACAGCTTTCTGTTTTCTATCTCAAAATCGCCTTCCGGGTTATACCCTCCGCCTGTAAGATTATAAGTTTGCCCGTTTAACCATATTTCCCTGACTGTCATTGCGTTCTGGGTTAAGGTCCCGGTTTTATCAGTGCAGATTACTGTGGTGCAGCCAAGGGTTTCAACAGAAGAAAGTTTTTTTATTAAGGCATGCCTTTTTGCCATCCTCTGGACACCCATTGCAAGCGCAAGAGTAACAGTGGGAAGCAGCCCCTCAGGTACAAATGCAACAATAATGCCAATTGCAAAAACAGAAGACACAATAAACCCGAGTTTTACAACAGTCATCGACAGGATAAATATCAATAGCCCGATTCCGATTGCAATGTATACTAGAAGCTGGCTCGCCTTGTTTATTTCTTTTTGAAGTGGGCTCAATTGTTCTTTAACACCCTGGGTCAAATTGGCAATTTTGCCAAACTGGGAATTCATGCCTGTAGCAAATACTATCGCTTTACCACTTCCCGAAGATACACTTGTTCCTGCATAAATAACATTGGTGAGCCTTAAAGGATCCACATCCCTTCCGGTAATAGGAACGGTGCTTTTTCGCTGGGGATCAGATTCACCCGTAAGCACCGAATTGTTGGTCCTGATATCAAAAGCTTCTATAAGGCGGGCATCTGCTGATATATTATCGCCTTCCTCCAGGACAACAATATCTCCGGGAACCAGGTCAATAGATAATATATCCTTTATTTCTCCATCACGCATCACTCTTGTGTACGATGGAAGCATTTTCTTTAATGCCTCAAGCGCCTTTTCTGCCTTGAATTCCTGCATAAAACTAAAAACTGCATTTATTATTATTACAAGGATTATTGCATATCCCAACTGTGGCATGTCTACACGTGGTATAAAACATAGGGCCGCCGCTATCCAAAGGATAATGGCCAGCAGATGAATAAAATTATCAATAAACCTTACAAAAAGAGATCTTTTCTTTTTGCCCTTTATCATATTGGGCCCATAGGTCCCCAGCCTTGTTTTGGCTTCTGCTTCAGACAGGCCCCTATCTGTAACGTTTAGTTCTTTATATAGCTGTTGTTTATCAAGTTCATAAAATTGCATTTACTTTTCCTGCTTGGTCAAAATAATCTTTATTAAAATATCCAAAAACAATATCAAAATATCGTTAAAATTTAGAAAACAAACTGGTTATTATACTCTTTTTAAAATTTTTGAATATATTTTATGGAATATTTTTCATACATTTTTCGCAATCTTTTCCATATCATTTATCGGGATTTTAATTGTATCTGTTATGTATTTTTAGGGTTTTTAGAATTTATAATGAGAATAGAATTTACTCTTTCAAGTAGCAATATTCAGCGATTTTGGGCAGAGAAAAGCTGTTCCAAAATATTATATATGGTTTCATTAAATATGGCGCCTGAAAGACTCAGGTACTTGGCCTTACAGTCTTATTCAACTTCCCATACATTGATAAAATCTGTACTTCCGGTTTTACTGCTCATTATTCCGCCAGTTATTACGACCTTTTGTCCTTCCAACACATGCCCGGCTTTCCTGCTTACTTCAACAGCTTCACGGATCATGGTGTCGATATTTTCAGTGAATTTTGTCCTTACAGGATTTACTCCCCAGCTTATCATAAGCTGGCGTATTACCCAGCCATTGGGGCTTGCACCGATTATAGTGCTTTCTGGTCTGTTTTTGGAAATATGCCTTGCGGTACTGCCTGACTGAGTGGCAGTTATAATCGCCCTGACATTTAAAACATTTGCGATCTCACATGCAGCAAAACTTATGGCTTCCGTAATTGTATTTTGCTTTAGTTTAAATTTACTTTGCATTATTTCCTTATAATCCAGGTCCTCTTCGGTTTTACTTATAATCCTTGACATCATTTCAAATGACTCTAAGGGGAACTGGCCGGAAGCAGTCTCGCCTGAAAGCATCAGTGCATCCGAACCATCATAAATCGCATTAGCCACATCACTCACTTCGGCCCTTGTGGGCCTTGGGTTTCTTATCATGGAATCAAGCATTTGTGTGGCTGTTATAACCGGCTTTCCTGTAATGTTTGCTTTTCTAATGATATCCTTCTGTATGCCCGGTACATCCTCGGGTGGTATTTCTATCCCCAAATCCCCCCTTGCAATCATTATTGCGTCCGCACGTTTCAGGATAGCATCAAAATTTGCCACTGCTTCGTGCTTTTCTATCTTTGCTATAACCATTATATGGCTTTTCTGCTCTTTGATTATTTCTTTTACATGTTTTACGTCATCGGCATCCCTTACAAAAGACTGTGCGATGAAATCTACTTCCATATCTATCCCCAACTGCAGAAAATCAAGGTCTTTTTGTGTTATTGATGAAATACTTACAGAGACGCCCGGAAGGTTAATGCCTTTCTTGGATTTTAATATTCCGCCTCTTATGACTCTGGCATGCGCAATACCAAGATTTTTATCAGCCTTTACTATCCTGCATTCAATAAGGCCGTCATCAATAAAAATAACTGAGCCGTCTTTTATGTCTTCAAGAAAATTGGCATAATCAACATTGATAATCTCAATTTCGCTTTTCTCATTTGTGCTTTTACCGGTTCCTGTATCTGAATTTTTATACACACTTTGCGGTGAGCTTTTATCTGGAATTTCACCGGAAGTTTCATCAGAGCTTTTTGCCGGATTTTTACCAAAACTCTCGCCTGGAATTTCCAAGGAGTTTTTGTTGCTGATATCAGCAGAGTTTTTATCATTAATAGGTTTGTCGGGAATAAGGCCGCCAGGAAGCCTTACGCTAAAAATGATTTCCTGGCCGTCTTTTAAGTCTATTTCACTTTCCAGAATGCCTATCCTTATTTTTGGGCCCTGCAAATCAAGCATGATGGCAGTATTTCTCCCATGCTTTTTTGATATCTCCCTTATTGCAGTTATCCGTGTTTTAGCATCCTCTATTGAACTGTGAGAAGTATTGATGCGCGCAACATCCATTCCGCTGGTTATAAGTTTTTCAAGTATTGATTCGCTGCCGCATGCAGGACCGATTGTACAGATAATCTTAGTTTTACGCAAAATTACCCCTTATGTTTAGATTTTGGAGGCGGCATCCGGATTCGGACCGGAGATGGAGGTTTTGCAGACCTCTGCCTTACCACTTGGCTATGCCGCCTTAAAAGAATGGAAACATATTATAAAATAAAATAAAATAAAATAAAACATGATATCTGATTTCTTATTTTTAAATCATTTCCTTTACCATATTTTTTACGCGCTTTGCTATCGCAAGTGCCGCCGTAAGGCCGGGTGATTCAATACCTACCAGATTTATACAACCTGGGAAAATATTGTCTCTTTCAATAACAAAATCATAGTGGCCGCTTAATTTTGCCCTTATCCCTGCCTGGTGGATGCCAAGGTCATCAATCTTTAATCCCGGAAAGAAAGGAAGAACATTTTCAAGATAATACTTTAGTTCCCTGAAGGGCCTGTAATCTTCCTTGTTCTGGGGTTTTGAGTAAGCGGGACCGACAATATATGTATCGCCTGTAACATATCTGCCACCGGAAAGATCGAAGGATGGGGAAATATGAACGCCCACTGACTTTGTCACCTTGTTTTCTTTAAATAACTTCAAAAACTCTGCAAACCTGACATTGAGCCTTTCTCCGTTTGGAAGATAACCAAACGGCACAGGATAGATGCTCATACCGCCAAGGTTAATACTGCTTCTCTTTGAAGAATAAAACTTCGCAGATTCGCCCTTTATAGGATCAATTACATAGGTGTTGCCGGGGTTTACCATCCTTGCTATCTCATCAGAAAACAGGCCGGCAGAATTGACAAGTATCTGCGTCTTGAATTTTTCTGTCTGGTTTACAGACTCAATTCCAAGTTCAAATCTGCTGCCATCATCATCCGGTATGATGTCTGTAACTTTATTTCCAGTTAAAAAAATGACTCCTTTGCTCTCTGCCTTCCGGTAAAGAGTGCTGACAAAACTTGTAGCTTCGATAATACCTGATGTTGGCACATATAGCGCCGACTTTCCTGAAACATTTGGCTCCATTTTATTTATACGGTTTTTGTCAATCAGCTTTACCCCAGGGACCCCATTTTTTTCAGCAATGCTCCTGACATCTTCCAGATATTCCTCCTGCAGTTCATCGGTTGCGACTACAAGCTTTCCGCATTTGGCAAAAGGCACAGATTCATCCTGGCAAAACTCATAAAGAAGCCTGTTGCCCTCCACACACAATTCTGCTTTTAGCGGACCAATGTCATCCGGATAATAAATCCCTGCATGAATAACCCCTGAATTTCTGGATGACTGGTTTTCCCCATTTACCTGGCTGTTTTTTTCGACTACAACAATATCTCCTTCAATTGACCCCGAAAGCTCATTGGCAATTGCGCATCCGACTGCTCCTGCCCCAATGATTGTAACCAGAACTTCATCTGCCATTTTCCCATACTCCATCTATGTGGTTGCCGCAGTTTGTGCAGCAATCGTTCTTTAAATTGTAATCAGTTATCAGATACCCTGTCCTTTTTATAATTTCTTTTCCGCAGTTACTGCAGACCGTGTTTTCATATTGGCTGCCATGAATATTTCCGCCATAGACATACTTTAACCCTGATTTTTTCCCGATTTCAATAGCTTTTATTATGCTCTTTACCTGGGTAGGGCCAATTCTGGACTTGTACTGCGGATAGTATGCGCTTATGTGCCATGGTAAAGCAGGGCTTATTCCGGATAAAAATTTGGCAATTTTTTCAAGTTCCTCATAGGAATCATTTAACCCCGGAATCAAAAGAGTGGTCACTTCAAGCCAGATCCCGTATTCGAACATCTTTTTTATATTGGCAAGAACAGGTTTGAGCCTTCCTCCTGTACTGTTTTTATAGAAATCTTCAGAAAAGCTTTTCAGATCCACATTGGCCGCATCGAGATACGGACTTATCATTTGGAGGCTCTCCTGGGTCATGAAGCCATTGGTTACAAAAACGTTTTTTATTCCTTTGGAGCTTGCGATCTTTGCTGTATCGTGTGCCAGCTCAAAATAAACAGTAGGCTCCGTATACGTATATGAAATGCTTTTGCAATAATGCGAAATTGCCTCTGTCACAATTCTTTCCGGAGATATTTTCCTGCCTTCTATCACCTCAGAATCGCAGGGCATTTGTGATACCTGCCAGTTCTGACAGAAAAAACACTTAAAATTACAACCCGGAGTAGCAATGGACAGAGACTTTGATCCGGGAAGGAAATGAAATAATGGTTTTTTCTCTATTGGGTCTATATTTTCAGAAATCACCTTATCATAAACAAGGCTGTAAAGCATGCTGCCTGAGTTTTCCCTGACGCCACACTTTCCTTTCATGCCCTCTTCCACAACACATCTTTGTGCACAAAGGTCGCACCTTATTTTTGAACCTCTTAATTTTTTAAAAAGATATGCTTGTTTCATAATTTACAATTATATGTTTTTTTCAGTATTTGTTAAAATGAAACATGGTTTTGTAAATTAAAACTAATTATTCACACATTCTTACTTATTGATTTTTTGATTTTTAGTAGTATTATATGTCAGGTTGTTTGGATTTCGTCAGGTCGTTTGGATTTCGTCAGGTCGTTTGGATTTCGTCAGGTCGTTTGGATTTCCTGTAAAGTTTTTAATAAGTTTCACAGAAATGATTTAAATTAAAGTGATTTAAATTGAATTTTGAATGGTCCCGGTCAGTATAAATAGAACAAACCAAATCATTAGAATTAAATCTCAATTCATACAGGCAGTTTAATAAAAATTGATTTACCTGCCAATAGTTATTTAAATTAGTAATGGAAAATCCCAGGAAAGAACCAGGGTAAAATGCTTAATATGTTAATTTTCAGCAGAGAAATTGCAATGTGGTCAGCAATAGTAGCAGTATCCATAATGACACAGGTCATTCTGGGAACGGTTCGAAACATATCGATGATAAAAGGAAACAGGGCCCTGACTATTATCATAGGTTTTTTTGAAGGTGTCGTGGCAATAACTGTTGCAATAACTGTTGTTTCAAATGCAGTAAAACAGGGTATAAATATTTTCATTATTGCTTCATACGGCGCAGGTTTTGCTCTTGGGCTCTTCGTTGGGATGCTTATTTCAAACAAGATATCCAAAGACATTTTGAGCGTAAATATTATTTCGACAAAATACAGTGATGAGATTGAAAATATCTTAAGGGCAAACGGCTTTGGTCTTACCTGCTATGCGGGCAGCGGTAAAGACGGCGAAATTAAAATGCTGAATGCAATATGCAAGAAAAGCGATTTGCCAAAACTTCACGACCTTGCACAGGAAATCGATGCAGATGTAATTGTTTCAAGCCATACTCTGGAAAAAATGCGGGGCGGTTTTTTTTATGATATAAAGAGCCGCGCTTAAAATAAATAAAATCAGACAAATAAAAAAGGCGGTTGATTTCTACAGGGCTTACCTGAAAGAAAATGTGGCCGCCTTTTTTGTTTCACTCTATAGGTTATTTCAAATACTATATGTCACTTTAAACTACACAATTTGACTTATGCGTCACAATTCACCACTCTGAATTAGTTGGTCGTTGCAGTCACTTCGGGCTGAGATTTTTCGGCAAGCTTTACGTTAACTGTCGAATATTCACCGTTTCTGAGATATTTTACTGTCACCGAATCTCCAACATTATGTTTTAAAAGTTGTGCAAGCAACTGATACGGGCTGTCGATTGCTGTGCCGCCAATCTCAGTGATAATGTCCCCGGATTTGAGTCCTGCCTGCTCTGCAGGCTTTCCGTCTACAACATTGTTTACCAATACTCCTGCAATGCCTGTTGTGTTATTGCCCATTTCAATACCTATAAAAGGTATTTTTGCCACTCCGTATCTTATGATCTGGGTTGCAATATTTACAGCAGTATTGCTGGGAATTGCAAATCCAATCCCTGCGCTCGAACCTGAAGTCGAGTAAATCATCGTGTTTACTCCAATTACCTGTCCCGCCGAATTAACGAGAGCTCCTCCACTATTGCCGGGGTTTATGGATGCATCGGTCTGTATTAAATCCACCATCGGCATAGAATCACTTGAAGTCGGAACATCCCTTCCCAAAGCGCTTACAACACCGACAGTCACTGACTGCTCCAGGCCAAAAGGGCTTCCGACTGCAATGGCAAGCTCTCCTACTTTGATTGACTCAATTGATGTAAAGACTGCGGGTGTTAAGTTTTTGTCATCAATTTTAATTACTGCAATATCAGTATTTAAATCAGCTCCCACAAGCTTTGCAGAATATTCTTTTCCATTATTTAATGTGACTTTTATATCAGTTGCATCCCCTGCCACATGATTGTTTGTTATTATATAGCCATCTGTGCTGAAAATTATCCCTGAACCTACGCCTTCACCCTGCTGTGAATTCCCATATGCATCCTGTTGCTGAACGGTCACAGCAATATTAACAACCGAAGGTTTTACTCTTGCGGCAACTTCACTTACTGCGTCATCAAAAGAAGCCAGTATTGCCTGGTCGCTTTTTTGTTCCTGCTGCAATTCCGGAAGCCCCGTTATTTCTGCAACCTGTGTTACAACAGCTTTTTCTTCAATTTGCGCAGATGTAGTCATAGGTGCTGATGCCTCTGTGGTATCTGCTGCCCTGGCCTGGTTTTCTGATGCATGGCTGCTTAATTTTGACAGCAGTATGCTTCCAATTACCGAACAGCCGGAAAATGCAAATACCAGTGAAAATGTAAGAACAATTGCCATGACCACAAGCAGGATCCTGTGTTTTATATTTATCTTATTCATTGTTTTCCTTTCATTGAAAAATATCTGATAAAAAATAACTGGTAAAAATCCTGAAATTCTTTTAAGCATTTTTCGACTTTTTAAATATTTTATTGCATTTCAGGATTCTTCATAGAATATATAATCACATTATTTAATTAAACCTCCCTTAAAAAAGCATTAATTTTTTTTAATACAAGGGCGGAATAATCAACAGGAAAAAACATCAGGTACCAATTATTTTACAACAAATAAGCACTATAAATATAAAACTGGCGCAATGAATTGCTGTCGCTCTCGGGGCCAGGCTTTGACGGTTCACTTGTATTGGATTGAATTGGCTTACATTGAGCTGACTTGGGTTGGATTGACTAAAAGTGACTTGGAGTGTAAGGAATTAGTTTAAATCCATAGTTTGAGGTTTGTAAAATATGTAAAAAATCCCGACAAAATAGAATACTGGAAACTAAAAAATAACGTATATCGCATCCTTAATTTTAGAGTATCTGTTCAATTACATTCTTTCACATTGATAATGGAAGGCTTACAGTAAATTTTGTTCCCCTTCCTATTTCGCTTTCAACAGAAATGGTCCCCTTGTGGACGTCAACGATCCATTTTACAATAGACAGGCCAAGGCCCGTCCCTTGACCGTTTCTTGCGCTGTCTGCCTGGTAAAACCTGTCAAATACATGGGGTATATCCTCAGCCGAAATACCTACCCCGTTATCCTCGATAATGATTTTTGCCATGTTTTTTTCATTAAGTATTTCAACATCCACTTTCCCGCCTTTTTCATTATAGTTTATTGCATTATCTATAAGGTTTATAAGCAGTCTTGTGACAAGTGTCTGGTCGGCCTTAATCTTTATGCTGCCGGCCATCTTAAAATTTATACTTACATCTTTCTCTATTGAAATATTTTTATACTCGTTTACCACTTCTTCAGTGATAAGGTTCAAATCCAGGGGCTCAAAACTCAAATCATATTTTCCTTCATCACTTCTGTAAAGCATTAAAAGCTGGGTTATTATATAGCTCATCTTCTTGCTTTCTTTTAAAACACTCTTAAGTGCCACAACATATTCATTGGTGTCTCTCTTGCCTGCAAGCGCCTGCTCTGCCTGTGCAGAGATTATTGATATTGGTGTTCTAAGCTCATGTGATGCATCTGAAGTAAACTGTCTTTCTTTTTTAATGAAAGCTTCAAGTTTGTCAAGCATCTCGTTAAATGTTGTAGCCAGCCTTCCAACTTCATCTTTTGCCACAGGCATGTTTAGCCGCTGGACCATGTCCCCTTTACTTATGTCACGGGCGGTCCTTGTTATATAATCTATGGGGCGCAATGCCCTTCCTGCCAAAAACAAGCCGCCAAGCGTGGCAAGCAGTATATATAAAGGCACTGAAATAAACATTATGAGCTTTAAATTCTGCAGGGTAATAAGAAGTGAATCAAGCGACCTGCCTATCCTTATCCAGCCAATTGTATTGCCGTCAAGCAACAGTGGTTTATCATAAACTGCCCACCCGTGTCTCTCCTGAAAAATATACCTGGTCTGCTCCTTTTGCAGATCCATATTCAGTGCCTTCGGCATCCCCTCACTCATCATCCCTGTCTTGCCTTTGGCATCAAACACTACAAAATATGTATTAGTGGCGATTATTTTATAAGGCTCTGCAATTTTGATTGAGGATCCTTCCAGCTGAATAATTGACTCGACCTGGCCGGCGTCTGCCTTGATAAGGTCCTCTGCATGCTTGTAAAGAAGCCTGGAAATCGTAAAATACAGAAAAAAATTAAAAACTACCAAAAGCAGCATTAAAAATGCTGCATACCACAATGTGATTCTTATTTTTATTGTCAGCTTTACCATATATCCGTCTTACTTGTCGCCCTTTTCCTTGTCTTTTATTACATATCCTCCGCCTCTTATGGTATGAATAAGTTTATTTTCGAATTCCTCATCCATTTTCCTTCGAAGATATCTTACATATACCTCAACAATATTGGAATTATATTCAAAATCATAATTCCAGACATGTTCCGCAATCTGAGATTTTGTCAGAACTCTGTTCTTGTTTCTTAAAAAATATTCAAGTATAGAGTATTCTTTTGAAGTAAGCTCTATTGCTTTGCCTCCCCTTTGCACCTGTCGGGTAAGTGTATCCATCTCAAGATCTCCGACTGAAAGAAGAGTAGTTTTTTTGTCTTTGTGCCTCCTTAACATTGCTCGTACCCTTGCAAGAAGCTCATCAAATGAGAAAGGTTTTACGAGATAATCATCTGCTCCACTGTCAAGACCTGTAACCCTGTCGGCAATCGAATCTTTTGCAGTTAAAAGCAGCACGGGTGCAGAAATGTTTTTTGCCCTTATTTTGCGAAGCAATGTCAGGCCATCCTGAAATGGAAGCATTATATCAAGGATTATGCAGTCGTATTCTGCAGAAGATATATAATTTTCGCCTTCTCTTCCATCTTTGGCTGAATCAACACCGTAACCTTCTTCTTTCAGCCTTTTAGTGATGATGCTTAAAAGGGATGGTTCGTCTTCAACTACAAGCAATCTCAATATATCGCCTCCGTTAAAATTCTAATGCTGCTTATTACAAATCTTATAAAAATGAACACTGTAAATATTTATTATAAACTTTCTTTATCCTTTAGGTCTTTTTTGAACTATGGTCTTTTTGTAATATGGTCTTTTTTAATTTTCCAGCACAATACCCACAGTTTACTTCTTTTCAAATTTTAATCTTTTTTCTCAGAATATGTTTCATATCATACTACTATAAAAACTTATAGTCTTCACGACCATTAATACTAAATTAATTATATGAAATAAAGTTTAAAATAAAATTAGAAAATTTTAATCTGGTTTTAATGGTAGTTTAATAATATTTTGTGAAAATTTTAAATGAAACTACTGCTGATTTTAAAACTTAAACAGTTTTTAAGTATATATTTAAATAGCAGGAATTTTTTCATTTTCCCCTCCTTTATAAATCACAGAACTCAGGAAGGGTTCTGTGATTTATATTTTAGCCCTCAAGTTATCGTTAAAAGATTACTGATTTCAAAATGTGTTAAGCGCTTATTGATTCCACAATGTGTTAAGCGCTTATTGGTTCCACAGGATTTTTTTCAAAAGGACAAATTTAATAATGGAATATTTTTTAAAGCAGCTTTTTTGAAATATGAAATGATTTTTTTTTCTGAAGAATTAATAAGATATCCACTCTTTAAATGCTTGCTTAAATAATTACAGGCATCACTTTCTTTTAAGCGATCTTAGCGTTATCACGCTTATTTTTTCCAATACCATTTTTTCTATGGAATCAATCTCAGTTTTTAAAAGGCAGTACTCCTGATTTGGGCATGAGTTCTTTTTAAACATACATTCTGAAATCTTGAATTGTCCCTGGAATATCTGCATCAGATCCAGAACAAATATGTCCTCCGGGCTCCTGGCAAGCTCAAATCCCCCATTCTTTCCTTTAAATGATTTTAAGATACCATTTATGCTTAAAAGCTGAAGTATTTTTCTTAAAAATGGCTTTGGTGTCTGAAGTTCCCTTACAAGTTCCGTAATTGATACTGTTCTTCCCTCATTGCATACTATATAGTTAAGTGCTCTTATTGCATAATCTGTATCTCTTGTAATTAACTTCATAATAATCAGCCTTTTCCAACTTAACTTATTTTAACATACAATGTTTCCAAGGTAAGGTGTTCGCCCCACAATGTGTCCGATGAAAGGGGTTCAACCCAATATAGTATATCCAAGTGAAGGATTTCACCCCATTTTGTACTCTTAGATATATTTATTTAATTTCTATTTATATACTATTGTAAATATTATATAATATAATTCATTAGTTTAATTATGGGTATATTGATAATGATACAGTAATAGTGTCATTTGTCAAATATATTTTTCACTTCTCGTAATTTCTATTTGCTCGTTATTAAGTTTTTATTTTAAATATAAAGTTTCTGGACGGCCTGATGGCTTATGTAAAATGAGACCCGTACTTGTGAGGTCTCATTTTTTTGCTCTGGTACAAAAATATTGTAATTGCTAAAAATCCGGAACAATTAACCGGAAAGAATAAATAAAAATCAATAGCACCAATTACTGCCAATTACAATGGCCCGGACTACTCCGGGCCATTGTTTTCTGGACGAGACTACATTTGCTGATAAAAATTATCTATCTCTTAGTCTTCCTTTTTTGCAAGGCTTAGCTTTCTGCTGTTTCTTCTTACAAGTGTTGCAACCAACATTGCAAGACCAGCTATTATTGCTGCGGCGCCTGATATAGGAATTATCGGGTCAATTCCTGTGAATGCCAGAACCTGTATGCCGCCTGCTTCAGTGATCCCTGCAACTGTAAGTATGGGAGTTGTAGGGACGTCTGGAGTTGTAGTTGGAGTAACGGGAGGAACATAAGGAGGTATAGGTGTATTTACTACAGTTGCTCCATTTGTTAAACCCTGTGGTGATGTGTAAACTACTGTTTCGTCAGTTCCAACAGTTACATATATATCAGGCATTGCATAATACCCTGATGGTACAGTTTCCACTATCACATAAGTTCCCGGGCTTACAACACTAAACCTTACTTCACCTGCTGCATTTAAGGAAACTGCAGGTTTTACAGGTGTTGCAGTATCAGTAGTTAAGTAGATATTAAATACTGCTGGTGTAGATAGTGTTGTTGTAAGGCCTGTAAATGTTTTTGTAAAATAGATATCAACTGGATCATCAGTTACTACCATGGCCACATTTATTGTAGCGGCAACAGGAATCGTTATTTCATGAAAATCCGGGTCAACTTTATATCCTGCTGGTGCTGACAATTCTTTTACAAAGTATGTTTTATATTCAAGATTACCAAATGATGCAAAACCGTTATTATCGGTAGTTTCAGTAATAGGACTGCCCAGTATATCAAGAACAGGCTTTGACAAATCATTTGTAAAGAATAGGCCATATACTGCACCTGCTACTTTGAGGTCTAAATTGCTGGAGCTGCTCTTTACCAAACTTATAGAACCTAAGTTTGGGTTGTTTGTTAGAGCGACAGATACAGGTGCTGCGCTTTCAACTTTTACATCATTTGCAGGGACCTGGGTAGCTGCTGCATATGTATATGTGTTACCAGTTTTGTATGTTTCAGTTATTGAATAGTCACTGCCAAAGACAAGGCCTGAGAATGTATATGTTCCGTTTCCAACTTCTGTCTCAGTCTTAATTACTTCTGAGCCCTTCTTTAATGTTATCGATACAAGATCGCTGCCCATCATACCTGTCTTTGTAACTACTATTGAACCTAAGTTTGGGTTGTTTGTTAGAGCGACAGATACAGGTGCTGCGCTTTCAACTTTTACATCATTTGCAGGGACCTGGGTAGCTGCTGCATATGTATATGTGTTACCAGTTTTGTATGTTTCAGTTATTGAATAGTCACTGCCAAAGA
>CAYZUS010000027.1:0-11117 GCA_964481885.1 uncultured Actinomycetota bacterium
TTTTAGAATATCCGCTCTTGATATTATCCCTGTGACTTTATTACTTTCATCAACAACCGGTATACGGTTTATCCTGTCCTTTACCATTATCCTGGCAATCTCACTTACGGGTGTATCCTGTCTGACGGTCTTAACTCTTTTTACCATTATATCTGCAACGGGCGTTGCAAGATATTCTTTCATGCTTTTTTCAAACTTTTCAAAATTATCTATGAAGGCATAGCTGATTATGAGGGGGTCAAAGTAAATTGGAAAAATCGGTTCCAGTTCTTCAGTGATTATGTCTGCGTCTGTGGCCATTCCAACCAGGATACCATCCTTATCAACTACCGGAACTCCGCTTACATTATTTTGTATAAGGATTCTTGAAAGTTCGCCAATTGTGGTCTCCCTGCTTGCAGTAATAACCTGTCTTGTCATTATGTCTTTGGCGGCCTGTTTAAACATTTTGGTATGCTCCTTTCAAAAATTCTTTCTATTTTAAAATAGAACATTTAAATATACTTATGATTTCATACTTCTTCTGTGCTTAAAAGAATATTACTAATTTTTTCATTTAATTCTGGAATACTGGTAGTTGAAGTTTCCCAGATGACCTCCAGGCTTGCACCAAAACAGGAATGAAAATTTCATCTTTGAGTAAAGAAATACTGTCGTAACTCTGCCAATGCTAATTATATATCCAAATGAAGGCATAATAAAATTAAATATTATTTAACTCGCGCTACCAGATGCTTTCTTATTTAACTGCTGCTTTTGCTGCTGAAACTATTAAACCTTTTAAGCCATTCAGGATAACCTTCAGGGCTTGATTCGATGAATTCCATTAATTTGGTTATTCTTTCCAACGTTTGAGAGCACATGTGGTGCTCGATGCCACATGCGTCCTTTTCCGAAGAAGCATCGTCCATGCCAAGGAACTGGTTTAAGAACTTATACACCTGTTTATGTTTCTGATAAATCAATTCTGCACTGCTTATTCCTTTATCTGTAAGGCTTAAGTAGCCATATTTCTCGTGCTCTATTAACTCCATATCCTGAAGCTTTGCAATTGCATCCACAACACTGGGAGTTTTGACATTAAGAAACTCAGCTATTTCTTTGACTCTTGCTACTTTTTTCTGCCTGATGATTAAATAAATTGCTTCCATATAATCTTCAAGCGTATGGCTTAAAACTGCTGATTCCATTTTTTAAACCTTCCTGATTATTTTTTTATTGTTTTCTAAAATTTTTTTTGCAAAAATTTCATTTTTATCTATTACATGATTCCTGGCACAATCGTTATTACAACCGCTGCAGCCGGTTTGTTTTTTTGTTCCTGAAGAAATAAAAAAATATCTTGCAAGAAAGGCTGCTGCCGCAAGGCCCGCTAAAATTATTATTACTATCTCCAGTATATACCACATATGTTTATATCCTTAAATAAAAATTCTTCCAATCTGGAATACCAGAAATGACACTGTCCATGCCAAAAGAAGCGTGGAACCCATCTGGAAAAACATTTCCCTGCTGCCTGCTTCCTTTTTAAAGACTGCAAGGCTTGCAATACATGGAAAATAAAGCAGTGAAAAAAGCATAAAACTGTATCCGACCAGGGGGTCATAATCTTTCTTTACTGCATCTTTCAGCTCTGCCAAGTTATTTTGGCTGCCTGAAATACTGTAGATTGTGCCCAGTGTTGAAACTACAACTTCTTTGCCCGCAATACCGCCAATTGAAGCGAGAGCAAGTTTCCAGTCAAAGCCCAGGGGTTTAAAGACAGGTTCAATAAACTTTCCTATCCTTCCTGCTGCTGAGTATTCCAATTTTAAGGTATTGGCAGCCGCCTGTATTTCCGACAGGCGAGCTTCGTACTGCTGTGATGAAATCCTGCCGCTGTTATAGGACTGTGTAACTGCAGCAATACTGTTGCCGGTATCTGCCTGCTGAGCTTGGCCCACTCTTGGAAATGTAAAAAGTATCCACATGATAATTGATATTGCGACTATTACGGTACCTGCTTTTTTAATATACTGCCATGTCCGGTCCCACATGTGAAAAAGCACCCCTTTTACAGTCGGCATTCTATACACCGGTAACTCCATTACAAAAGGTTCTGCTTCGCCTTTAAACCTTGTTACTCTTAAAATTTTTGCAAATAAGACTGCCATTACTATCCCAATGACATAAATTGAAAAAATGACACTGCCTGAATTCCTGGGAAAAAATACTCCGGCAAATAAAATGTATACGGGAAGTCGGCCACCGCAGCTCATAAAAGTATTTATGTGCATGGTAATCATTCTGTCATTTTTATCTTCAAGGGTTCTGGCGCACATATAAGCAGGGATTGTGCATCCAAATCCTATAAGCATGGGGATAAAAGACTTGCCGTGCAGCCCTATGCGGTGCATTATCCTGTCCATAACAAAGGCTGCCCTTGCCATGTAACCCGTATCTTCAAGAATTGATATTCCAATAAAAAGGATTGCTATCTTTGGGGTAAAAACCAAAACTCCGCCAACTCCTCCAATAATACCGTCCACAACAAGGGAGCGCAGAAGCCCCTCAGGCATAATACCGGAAAGAAACATGGCCAGTTTTTCAAAACCCAGTCCCATCCACCTTGTAGGATAGTCCCCTACTTTAAATGCAAGCTGGAATATGGCCCACATTATCAGGCCGAAAATGGGAAGGCCGAAAAACCTGTTAAGAAGCACTCTGTCAATCCTGTCAGAGAAAGACAAAACTATTTCATTTTTCTTAATCGTTGCCTCTTTTAAAGCGCCGTTTATAAAACCATACCTTGACTGTGCAATAATTGTTGCCGGCAGGTCACCAAATACACCGGTTACATGTCTGATCATCTTTTTGACAAAATCTGACAGCCTTATCCCGCATTCTTTATCCAGCAAAACCTTTATATCGTCTGAAATTTCTTTATCCTGTTCCAGAAGTTTTATTGATGCCCATCTTTCACCATAAATGCCTGAAAAACCGGCAGAAGAAGCGAAAATATGAGACAGGTAATCAGACATCCGGCTGATTTCATGCTCCAGTTCTTCTCCATAATTTATTTTTATGGTCCTTATCTCTTTGCCGCTTTCAAAAGACTGCACTATTTTTGTGAGAATATCTGCGGTTCCAATATTTTTACTTCCAACAGTATTTATTATCGGGGCACCAAGAAATTCAGATAAAATATCATAATTTATAACGGTTCCGCTTTTTTTTAAAATATCAGACATATTAAAAACGACGACAAGATTACAGCCAAGCTCAACCAACTGGCTCGTAAGGTAAAGATTCCTTTCAAGATTTGAAGCGTCCACAATATTTATTAGAACATCCGGCCTCGAATAAATCAGGTGCTTTCTGGTGACCGCCTCTTCTGCAGAAAATGATGTAAGGCTGTACGTGCCGGGAAGGTCGATTATGCTGATGTCGTAACCCTTAAAGATTACCCGGCCCGTTTTTTGTTCAACAGTGACTCCGGGGTAATTGCCGACATGTTGTCTTGCACCGGTCAAATTATTAAAAATCGTTGTCTTCCCGCAGTTTGGACCGCCTACAAGCGCTGCAGTAATGGTTTTTAACTTTTTTGGTGAGGCTGCATGTTCCTGTTTAGGAAATATTGTGGTTTTCTCTATTATTGTATTACTCGTTGTTGGTTCAGTGTCGTCGCTATCCAACACTTAGCTCGCTTACTTCAATTTTATGTGTTATACCTCTTCCCAATGCAACCCTTACTCCTTTGACTGCAATTGTTAATGGTCCACCCCATGTCTGAAATATCACTGTAATAACTTCGTTTGGCACAATACCCATTGAATTGAGGCGCCCATTTATTCCATGTCCGCCTATTATCCTGTCTATAATGTATTTTTTCCCGGGAACAGCAGCTTCAAGTAAAATGGCATTTTTACCGTCAGTCACATCTTCAACTGCTGTTAAATTATTATCAGAATCAGTTTCTGAAATTAAAAATTTTTCTTTTAAATTTTCTTTCAAATCAATCATCCTGCTGTCAAAAATCACCTAAAATAAGTTGTCTTTCTTAATATTTGTTAGTTAAGTCTAACTTTATTATATCTATCTATAAATGTCAATCTTTGATTTGATTATTACACGTTTTTTTAATGATTTTGTTGTGATTTTTATCAGAAACTTCTCCTGGTGGCTTTGAAGTAATAATTTTCCAGGGATTTTTGAGGAGCTTTACCGGGTATTTATGTGAAGTGGTTATTTTGTGGAGTTGCCCTGTTCATCAGGATTTTGTTCATCACCGTTTATGTTTTCCGGTATTATTGATGTTTCCGGGATTTTTGTAGTTTCAGTAGAAATATAGTCGTCATCTTCAATATTGTCGGTTTGCCCAATACCATTTCCAGTACCTGTATCCAAATTATCGCCCTGACCGGCACTACCCTGGTTAATGCACTGCCCATAGTTATATTGATTGCCGGTTTGGGTACTTATGGCATTATTTTCGGTTGAACCATCACTCTTGTCATTGCCGGATTGTATATTTTTATATTGTTCTTTGTTGGTTGTATTACTTTGCAGCTGATTGCCCTGACTATCGTACTGCTGCCCATCAATGCTTTGCCCACTGGCATTTTGTCCCATATTTTGCTTGCCCTGCCCCGTCCCCTGCATCCGGCATTTTTCATTAAAATCTTCCTTCAGTTTATTTATGCGCCCTTTCATTTTGCCGCCATCATTTAAACCCTGATATTTATTCTCAAGGCATTTATTGTAGTTGTAATCTATGTCCGTCAAAAGATCCCCTGCAAAGCTTAAGGCAATTTCATCGTTTTTTTGAAAAATGACATCAGCTTCATTTAGCCTCCTGGTTAAAAACTTAAAGTATAGATCACCTTCCCTGCCATGCGGGGTAAAAGCTATCTGAACGCTTTCAGATGCCCTTTTAACAGTATAAAGCGCCTCCCCGGGGACAGTATCCGTTGATGCATAAACTGTACCGGCAAATGAAAAACTGAAAAAAACAAAGACACTCAAAAAAACAGTAAGGGGTTTAAGATATGCCGGCCGGAAACGAATAAGAAACATGTCTTTTTTCGAGATATGGTTTTGATCTTTTAAATTCTCTATTCTTGCATTTGCGTAAATATTTTTTAAATTTTGTTTCAGATAATCTTCCTTAATATTTAGCGCCTTTAAATCTTTAAACCTGCCAATCATTTCAACATAACTTCCGAGTTCATCCCGGTAATCCTCAAAGAGACCCAGGCATGAATCCAAATCAAGACCTTTATCAAGAAGGCCAAGAAATTTTTTTAATATTTTTTGAGTTAAAGGTCTTTTGTTTTTCATTTAACTTATTTGAACATTTCCCTTAATTTTGTAATTGCCCTGAATTTTATTATTCTTACGGCTCTCTCATCTTTGCTGATTATTCTTCCTATGGATTTGTAATCCATATCTTCTACAAACCTGAGAATCAAAACCTGTTTTTGTAATTCGCCAAGCCTGTTTAATTTATTCAAAAAATCTTTATCCTTAATATTACTAAAATCAAAACCTTCAACTAAAAAGTCTTCATTATTTTCAAGCATAAGGCTTTCGTCTGTCTTTTCAGCACTGCTGTCTTCGTATACCGATTTTTCTTCAAGATATTGTTCAAGAGATACTTTTTTAATGCTCCTTGCTTCTTTCCTGTAAAAATCAATAATCAGGTTTCTTGCAATTTTGTAAAGCCAGGCTTTAAAAGCGGGCGCATTCAAATTTAATTTTCTTAAGTGCCTGTATACTTTGACAAAAACTTCACTTGAAATCTCTTCCGCTAACTGCATGTCTGAAACATTTAAAGAAGTAAATCTTAAGATTTTTGGGAAAAAAAACCTGTAGATATTTTCAAAAAAAATATTTTCACCTGTTTTTTTAAAATTTCTTAAATAAGATTCAAGTTGTTTGTCTTCCATCTGCAAAAAACACCAATACGGGATTTAAAAATCCGGAATATTAAATTTTATGCGGCAGGATAGTTTTTAATATTCCTGCCGCATCTTTTATTTAATTATTCTCACAGCTTTCCGGAGTTTTTGCAAACTTACGATCTTTATATACTTGGATGCGATTCTTAAATAACATCCGGACTCCTGTTTTTTAGCTGCCTACCTTCCGAATCTGAAAATACTCATGAACCTGGCAATGGCGTTACTGATGCCGCTGGTTTCTGTATATTTCTCAACATTTCTATTCTGCTGTTGAACATTCTGTTTGGTTAACCCCATATCGCAAACGCCTGTGCAGTTTTCGCTTGTTCCGTCACAAACACCTGTTCCATCGCAAACACCTGTGCCGTTGCCTGCTCCTGTGCAAGTGCCTGAGCCGGTACCGTCGCAAACGCCTGTGCCGTCCTGATTTACGCAGTCTCCGGTTCCGTCGCAAACGCCTGTGCCGTCCTGATTTACGCAGTCTCCTGTTCCGTCGCAAACGCCTGTTCCTGCCTGATCTGTCCCATTTCCATTACCTTTACCGTTACCGGCAAGAGAAGCTAATGAGCTTGTAGCTGATGAAGCCGGATTTATCTGTGCACCATAGATCACTCCTGCTGAAACAGTCATGAGCATTACCCCGATTATTATTCCGAACATTAGTTTTTTCCACATAACATTTCCTTTCTTTTTTTAGTGGTTTACTTTTCGTATCCTTTACAATAAAAACGAATTGAATTTTAATAACGTTACTGTTTTTAAAATTTTCTTGTTTTGGCTTAAAAAGTGGGTCTTTTATGAAAAGATTTGTGGTGAAAATTAAACTTTCAGGCTGTCCGCCTTTTTTACGAAAATTCATCAGCAGGAATCCTGCATCGTTAGGAATATTAAAACCTGCCAAAAGCTTGGAGTAAATGATTGGTTTGATTAAATCTGCCCTCTGCTACAGATCCCGAATTACTTTCTTGTATGGTTCCAAAATATAGTGATACATCCTGTTTCTGTATTTTTTGGCATACGGCAATGATAACAGAAAGCCAAACATCTTCATTTTAATGATATTTTTGACTTGTTTTTGCGGGAAATCAAAGAAATTATGCCTTTTATAAAATCTGTAATCCTCTTTCATCAGGCCCTGCATTTCATAAACCAAATCTCTTAAGACTTTCATTCCACCGACCCCTGAGAAATTCTGCGGCAGAATGAGCTTGTTTTCCAGGGCATAAGCCGTCTGCTTTGCAAGGTTTTCAATACTTTGCTTTACAGTATCGGTATTACAACTTTCATCGCTGGCAACGCCTGCCAAAAAATTGTGTCCGACTTCTGCCCTTAATTCAACAAGGTCCCGCAAATTGGTTTCCCTGCCATAATCCCCACTTAATATATACCCTACAGGCATGCCCAGTAAAACAGGTCTGTGGCCGTTACAAAACTGCCTGTCTTCATATATTTTGAAAGAGGCTCCCATATAATGGTCTGATATTTTTGCCGCATAAATTATTGTGTCTGCATTATTTATATTTTCTCTCAGAAAACTGTCAAATCCGTCTCTATATGTGCATTTGCCATCTGTGGCACAGTTAAAGCAGCCGCGGCAGCCTCCGGAAAATTTAAAGTCATTTATATTTATTAATCTGGTTCTGTAAGTATAAATGGAACGAAAGTCCTTTATCATATTGTCGAGACCTTCATCTTTGTCGGTGCAGTTTGTCACTATAAGCGTGTCGAAATCATCCTTTTTGGGCAGGTCCGGCATAAAAGAATTTACATAAGTGTAGTCAAATGGTGAATAGGTATTTTTTGGCAGTTTTGCACACTTGTTTTCAAATACAAATTTGATGTATTTCCAATAGTCCAGAAGTTCTTTCCTGCCCTTGTCTCCAAGCAGGTCGGTCATATCTGCCGAAAATCCCTTTAAAACTCTTAGCCCCAAATCATTGCAATTATCATCGACAAATCTGTGGGCCGTCACATCATAGAAATGCTTTGATGTGGTTATTTGTGTGGCATATTTTCCAGCCAGTTCCATGCCTGTCATCGAGCTTTTTAAAAGTTCAATAAACCTGTAAAGCTGGTATGGCACCAGACAGATGTAGACCGGATAACAGAAAAGGAGCATGTCGCTGTCAATGATAAGGTCAATGCACTTTTTAAGTTCATCAGGTTTTCTTAGTTTTTTTATTTCCAGTCCGACATTTATTACCTCGAAGCAGTCATCAGCAAAATGTTTTTTTAAATACTCAACAGACTGTAATGTTACGCTTTTTTTGCCCTTTGGGCTTCCGTTAATAACTATGACTTTCACTTAACCACCCTGCTTTATTATTCTGTCAAATTCGACACCTGTAACGGTTCATTAAATACTATCGACAGATTAGCAGGAAATAATGCTAAATTTTTAACAGCTCTTTATTTTCATAATACGTCACCACAGTGACTATGCCGCCCGATTATAAGGAACTATTTGTTGCCTCTTATACTTCTATTTCATAATCCATCACCAGGATTTACTATTGCCCGATTATTAGAGACTACTTGCTGCCTCCTGGCAATACCTCTAATTCATAATCTATTACCCAGGATATCTCATTGCCTGATTAGCAGGAAATGCTATTGCCTCTTTGACAGTACTTCTTTCTCATAATCCATCACGGAAGCTATCATTTGCGAATCACGAGCTATTCCCTCGGTCTCGCAATAGTAATTCCATACGTCCCCGCCGGGCATGAATTTAAGCTCTTCAAGCATGGCAAGCCTTGCGAAATAATTCTTTTCCTCTTCATATTTTCTTAAGGTATCTGTAGGCTCAAGAAGTGCAAGCATTAATGCTTTCATGACGGACCTTGCTCCTATCGCCCATGCTCCAATTCTGTTTATACTGGCATCAAAGTAATCGGTCCCTATAAATACCTTATTTAACGCTTTGGCCCTGACAATTTCCTGCATTATTGCAACAAGCTCTTCAGTGAGTATAGGGATATGGTCGCTGTCCCACCTTACACTTCTTGTAACATGAAGCTGTATACCTTTGACAAATGGAAGCACTGCAGTTATTTTGTCTGAAACAAGCTCTGTTGGATGAAAATGCCCTGAATCAAGAGTTATCTGCAGGCCATTTTTTAATGCATACCCGAGATAAAATTCAAGAGAACCAGGAGTATATGATTCGACACCGATACCAAAAAGTTTTGGCTCAAGGGAATCCTGTATATTTTTATCTGAATATTTGTTTGCAAATATTTCATCAAGGGATTTTATAAGTTTCTCGCGGTGTTTCAGCCTGTTGACTGTGTTGTCTTTTGAACCGTCAGGTATCCATATATTATTGGAACATACCTGCTTTAGGCTGCTGCCCATAAAATCGCCAATCTCTCTTGATCTGTTTATGTGCTCCACCCAGAATTTTCTTATTTTCTCGTCAATTGATGCAAGCGTATACCCATCCTTTGCATAAGGGTGTGAAAAAAGTGTAGGGTTAAAGTCAAGGCCTGCACTATTGGCTTTCGCCCAGTCAACCCAGCTTTCAAAATGTTTTATTTCTATCCTGTCTCTGCCTTCAAACTTTCCTTTAAAGTCGCCATACATTGCATGAAGAGAAAGTTTTTTCTTTCCGGGAATAAGTGAAAAAGCTTTTTGTGTGTCTTTCCTGAGCTCATCAATATTACGAGGCTTTCCAGGATAACCTCCTGTCACCATAATGCCTCCGCCGCCAAGGGCCGCAGTGTCGCTTTCAAAACCACTGACATCATCACCCTGCCAGCAGTTTATAGCGATAGGCACGCTCTTTATGGCCGAAAGAGCTTTGTCTGTATCAACTCCTGCGGCCGCATATCTTTCCTGTGCAACTTTGTATTGTTTTTCAATCTTACTGTCCATTTTTGCACCTCTTCTTATGATTAATAAAGTGAATAATTAAATTAACAATAGTAATACATATTTGTGATTATTTTAAAGGCTGCGACACTTCCAGCCTTTAATCCTGTCTCAAGCCCAAATTACTTGAAACTGCCTGGCATATGGTTATGTTTAATAATGCTTCCTAACCGGTTTTAGCAATTGTTTTACAGAACTTCATGCCTCTGCGATAAATAATACAAAAAAATTTAACAAACCTGAACTGATTTTATCACTGTTTGGACAATATTACCCTCACTTTTCCACAAGCAGCTTTTTTTCAATAATTGAAGCGATGGTATTACTGTTTAGACCCTCCGGATCAATGGAGTGCAGGTGATCAAGATATGCATAAAAAAATGGTATCTGTTCTTTCGTAGTGTGCATTAAAACCCCATATGCAACACTGCTGTCAAGCTTTTCAAAAGTTTTTATTGCCTGATTCAGGGAGTTTTTAGTTGTAATTTCTGAGTGTGACAGCACTTTTCTCTCAATCCCGTTTACCGTATTAGTCAAGATAAATTCATTTATTCCATTTTCAGCAGATGTGTTGTCGGAGCTTACTTCACATTCCTCACAATTTTTAAATCCGACGCAGCTGTTATATTCGATCTCATGCCCGTTTTCTTTCCACTCATTAACCGCTGCCAGCCTTCCCGGGTCATTTTTAATAAAGGTGGCCCACTGTTCACAAAACATTAGCGTTAATTTTATATCATATTCATCTGCCTTTTGTACCACCTCTATAAGGTAAACATAGTTCTCTTCAGTTTTGTTTTCAAGATCAGCCTTATCTGTCTGCACATTGTGCACAGCGATAAAATAATATGGAATATTATCAATTCTGTTTTCTACAAAGCTTTCAGAAGCCGTGCCTTTATTCTCTCCGGGAGTGTTTTCGCCGACGTTATCGCTTGAGCTGCTATTATTTTCTGACATATCATGCTGGATTATTGTTATGGAAGCCTCACCGGGAGTTACAAATTCTTCGGTCTGTTTTTGTGCATGATTTATGCATCCGCTAATCAAGGAAACAAGAAGACAGATTGCAAGAGTAATAAAAAGCAATTTACTGAATTTTCCAATAATTTCATTATCAATTTTTTCATTAAATTTTTTATTGAATTTCAGTTTTTTTACCCTCCTCATTAAATACCGCCTTTTTTAAGCCTGTTATAATTTTTTCATTATATTTCAGTTTTTTTGCTTTCTTAATTAAGCCCGTTCCTTTTTTAAGCCTGTTATAATTTTTTCATTATATTTCAGTTTTTTTGCTTTCTT
>CAYZUS010000027.1:11217-30445 GCA_964481885.1 uncultured Actinomycetota bacterium
CCTTTTTTAAGCCTGTTATAATTTTTTCATTATATTTCAGTTTTTTTGCTTTCTTAATTAAGCCCGTTCCTTTTTTAAGCCTGTTATAATTTTTTCATTATATTTCAGTTTTTTTGCCTTCTTAATTTAGCCCATGCCTTTTTTAAGCCTGTTATTTTACTGTGCCAAACTTACTGCAGACGTTGTCCCGATAATACAGGTATATGCCCTGGGCCGCATACCACATAGGGTCTGTTATAAACAAACCGGCATAATCAGCAGGGATCTTATTAAAACAGACCATTGCTTTGATTCCATATAAGAAGTATTCGTTTAAGAAGGCTTTATAATTAGGATAATTGCTGTTTTATTAATATATTTCAGCAAAAATTCTGTCTCAGGCAGGAAAGATAACTCGAAAATAAAAAAATCAGGCAGGCTTAGATTTTTAAGATTAAATTAATTCGCCCAAATTTCAGAATATACAAATTTAAGTCAGATTATTATTTTTACATAAGGAAGTTTTTAAAATTTACAATTGCTTGGAAATCAAGAAATGTTTTTAGGAGGAAACTTTTGTTCGGGCAATAAATTAAATCTACCCTGTAAGTGTTAGCCTGTTTTTGCCTGCCAGTTTGCTTTTAAGTAATGCTTTTTCAGTTTCAGACAGAATTTCTTCAAGTGTTCTGTCCTCCCTGATGCCGGACACCCCAATGCTCACATGAAACTCTTTAAATGGAAAATCTTCAGAAAGCAGCCCTGCATTAAGATTTTCCTGAATTTTCTGTGCGATTGTAATGGCATTTACCGGACTTACCTCCAGAGGGGCAACTATGAACTCGTCTCCCCCGTATCTTCCCTTGATGTCTAACTCCCTGACTGAGGTCCTGATTACACCGGCAAGAAAACTTATGGCTATGTCTCCGGCCGGGTGGCCGAATTCATTATTTATACTGCTGAAGTCATCGATGTCTATAACTATTATAGAAAAGTTTTTCTTAAATCTTTTCGCAACTTCAAGTTGTTTTTTCAATTCTTCAATCACGGCTTCTCCATTAAGAAAACCGGTCAATTTGTCGTGAGTGGAAACAAACCGCAGCTGGTCCTTTGTGCCTTTGAGGTTATTAAATAAAATTGTAAAGGGATCCCTTATATTTGTTTCCATAAAGAAACGAAAAATAAAATAAAAAGAAGCCAGCTTGAAGCAATGTCCCAGCAAATTAAGTACACCAAAAGAATCAATAAAAACTGTTATGGCCAGCTCGCTCAAAACAAATAATGAAAACGACAAGACTATGTATAGATAATTTCGCTTGCCAATTTTTTTCCTTTTTACTGTATAAATAACCAGTGAACATATTGCGGTCACAATAAAAATATATTCAAGGATTTTTTTAAAAATCGTAAATCCCTGCCCTTCCAAAAAGCTTACAGGAAATATCCTAAATACAAAAACACTCAATATGGAAATCACCAGGAATAACGGGAAAATAAGCGATATGATGATTACACCCTTTTTTTCAAGAACCTTTTCAATGAAAAAAACTGCTGCGAACATGCCTGCTATCTGAATAAATCTTGCCAAAACCCACAACTGGGCTGACAGATTTGGGCCAAAACCAGTAAATATATTTAATCCCTGGTAAGACATGATATTTAGAAAATCAAAAATTGAAGCGGTAAGAAATGCTGTTGCAAGCAGAACCATAAATAAATTTTTAGCCAGATAAGTCGTACTAATTGCCAAAAGAAAAAGACAGACTCCAAATACAATCGATGTTAATTCTATTAAAGAGTATGTCATCCCAACATTGTATAATGATAAAAAATATATCCCTGCAACTACAGCCAGCGCAACAATGCCCGACAGTACTACTTTTATTATCTTTGAATTATTTTGCATTTTTATATATCCATACGTTTCTTTAACAATATTTGTATGTTTTTACATGTGTTTATATAGTTTTATGAATGTTTGCAGGCTTATAGCCCTTTTTGAATATTTTTACGAATGTTTACATAGTTATAACCCTTTTTGAATATTTTTACGAATGTTTACATAGTTATAACCAAGGCTATACCTTCTTATGTATTTTTACAGGTTTTTTAGCCTTAAATAAAGCCAATAACCAAAAGATTCTATTCGCAGATAATAAAAGTTTTACGAAAAAAATGCAAACTTTAATGATCAAGCTCAGCGATTTTATGCAGCAGATCTGCATTGCATGAGTATATTTCCTTGAAGATGTCAAATCTCTTATTATACTTACCAATAAATTTATCATCCGGCGTAAAAACAGAATTCTCTCGTATTGTTGATTCCACAGCATGCCCGGGTGAACTGAAATCTCCAATTGCCATGCCTGCAAGAAGTGCAGCCCCCAGACTTGCAGCTTCTGTATTATTTAAGGCCACAATTTTTTTGCCGGTTACATCTGCTTTTATTTGCAGCCATTTTGAAGATTTTGCACCGCCGCCAATAGCAACCAACTTTGTTATTTCTATGCCTATACTTTCCAGCTTTTCAATGTTTAACCGATTTTCATATGCATTACTTTCCAGAATGGCCCTGGATAATCTGGATTTATCGGTTTCAAGATTAAGCCCTATTATGATACCCCTCGAATCTGAATCCAGATAAGGCGTTCCGCTTCCGACAAAGTGCGGCAGCACAAAAATATCTACAGGTTTGTCATATGTTTTTTCATCAATTATCTGATAAATATCCTTCCCGGTCGATTTTGCTTTTTGGCTTTCCTCATAGCAAAAAGTATCTCTGTACCATCTGAGAAGCAATCCTCCTGTCAGATTGAGGGAAAGTGTTATAAACTTATCTTTTAAAACATACGGATAACAGCAGTAATTATTTTTTAACATATTTTCTGAAAGGCATATTTTTTCCAAAACCGGGATCAGAACATCTGAAGTGCCTATTGCGTTGGCAGCAATTTTACTTTCTGTAATACCTGAACCGAATGCGCCGCAAGCCTGGTCATGCCCTCCCGTTACGCCCATAACATTTTTCCCCAGCCCCAGCTCATCTGATATTTTAGAACTTATTTCACCCACTACGGTACCGGAATGCTTTACCCGGGGAAGCAGGCCTGAATCTATTTTTGCTGATTTTAAAATCTCTTCGGACCAGTTCCCGGTATTGATATCGAAGGCCATTGTCCTGGCGGCCAGGGAAAAATCAATTGTCGGGATTAAACCAAATTTCATAAACAAAAAATCTTCAAAGCATAAAAATTTTGTAGTATTTTTAAAAATATCCTTCAGATTATCTTTAATCCATAAAATTTTATTTATTGAGTACATTGGATGAAGAGGCATGCCGGTGATCTGAAAGATCTTTTCTTTTCCCAGATTGTCTTCCCAGAATTTGCAGTAGTCTTTTCCTCTGTTGTCCAGGCTTACAATAGAATTATAGAGGCTTTCATTGTTTTTGCTTATCGGAGTAAATGTTTCACCCTGACATGAAATACTGAATGCCCTGACTTTGTCATTTTTTATTTTTTGATTTGCAGTTTTTATAAGCTTTTTTATGTTGTCAAATATCAGGTTTGGATCTATTTCAACCCATCCATCCCTTGGGCAAATAAACGGGTGCTCCTTATATTCAGAAGACAGGATATCGCCATAATTACTGAATATAACAACCTTACAACCGGTTTGACCTACATCTATTCCAAGCAGGCTCATATTTTTAATCCTTTAATATTAGTGTGGTAATTAAATTAAATAAGTTTTTCAATAATTTCTCGCAATAAAGGCAGAGTTTGCCGCACTGGTGTAGTTTTTGGTCACAAAGATTCTTAGGTCCTTAAATAAAAAAACAGATTTTATTCAGGTCTGCAAGTTCCCGATTTTTTCTGCGATCACATCAGAAATAACCTTAATTATCTTATCGACATCGATCCTGTTTATTTCTATATTGTTGATTTCCGCATTTTTTTCATACTGATGCCCGATTAAATTTTCAGAATTTTTTTCACTGTTTTTTTGCTCATTATATAAACGAATCAACTCACTGCCCCGGTTATTTGAACCCGTCTGTAATATTTTACTGATTATTTCATCCCGCATTCTGTCTCTGGCCGGAATCATAATATCGTCGGGAATAATACACTTCTCCCCTTTTTCTGCCCTTATTTCATCTATTTTTTTAAAAAAAGCATATCTTATATCAGTGGACCATGCCATAAAGCTGATCCCGTTTTCAATACATTTTTTAACGTCTCTTTCCAAAAGACCAGAGGCACCATGCAGGGACAATATGACATTTACCCTGTTTCTTATCTCTTTTAATAAATCATAATCAATGCCGGGGTAAGCATCGTAAAATCCTGATTTGACCCCAATTGAAACCGCCAGGCAGTCCAGATTTGTTCTTGTCACAAAATCGTATGCCAGTTCAGGGTCCGTTAACTCTATGTGGACATTTTCTACAATATCATCTCTTCTGCCGGACTCAATTATTCCTATTTCGCCCTCAACAAAAGCGCCGTATTTGTTTGCATATTTAACTACTTCGCCGGTAACCCTTACGTTATCATTATGCGGTAACCTCGACGCATCTATCATTACTCCGCCATAGCCCCTGTCAATTATTTTTATACATGTGTCCAAATCCAAAACATGGTCAGAAAATATCGCAACCGGTACTTTGGCTTCATCGCCGAGTTTTTTAATTAAATATTCCAGGCAGGAAAGACAAATATTTTGCAGTTCGAATTCATAAATGCAATAAACTATAGGGGAATCAGTTTTTTCAGCAGCCTGTATTATTGCCTCAATACCTTCCAGATTAAAAGCCGTAAACCTGTTTATGGCATAAGCGTTCTTTTTGGCATGCTGAAGCATAAATTTTAAGGGTACAAACACAATTATTCTCCAGAGTGTGTTAATCTTTTAAGAAACACTCAGTAAAATTATATAATTAAAGCAGCAGCTGTAAACACCAAAATTGGATATTGAGCATAATTAAATATTTATCTGCCTATTATTATTGCTTTAACAAGACAACCTGTTAACATTTTATGCCATATAGACTGCTATTTTCTGGTCCTGGTCAACTTTCTTAACATTTAATGGATAGTTTCTATAGTGATTTGCGGCAGCATAATACCCTAATGTATTATCTACGGCCCTTTCACCAGACTGAATAGTATGATTTGTGCATAAAATATGTCCTCCGCCCGGCGATAATACCTCTATGGTCCTTCGCACTTCTTCTGAAACCTCTTTAAATGTTTTGATATTAAGTACCCTTCTCGTATCAACATTTCCCCAAAAAGTAAGCTTTTTGCCGTATTTTTTCTTTATTTCTGCAGTATTATTAACATCTGACTGTAAGGGATTTAAAATATCAAATCCCAGATCAATAAAATCTTCGATTGCCCAATCGACTTTACCATCGCAGTGAAATGCAATTTTTATATCTTTATTGACCTTTTTAATTTCACTGACCATATAAGCATAACGCGGCTTTATCAGTTCCCTGAAAATTTTAGGATCAATATATGGCCCCCTTTCATGGGCAACATCGTCTCCCCACCAGATAATATCGACTCCCATGCTAACCAGCTTTCTGGATAGCTTCAAGGAATACTCCATAGTCAAATCCAGCAGTTCTATTGCAAAATCCTTGTTTAAATATAAATCAGTCAGAAAGTTTTCAAGCCCTCGCAGATACCAGGAGGCCTCAAACATTGTGCAGGCACAGCCACCCAGAATGGCGTATTCTTTTCCTTCGTTTTTCACCAGGCCCTCATAGAGCGCTATGTCTTTCTCGTGAGCAACTAAGGGATCAGGCAATTTATAAGTGTCGTAATTTTTAATATTGGCAAGAGGATGTTCAACGAACTCACAATAACTTCCAAATTGCTGAGAATGCTGCTTCCATTTTATTCCGAACTGATCCTGGAAAAGATTGGGCCCTATTTGTCTTTCAGGTTTTAATGTAGAACTATAGCCATCACAGAAGCCAACCGATAAATATAACAGGTCATTGCCCAGTGCCTTTGGCAGCGCAAAAGGATCTTTCTTTAAATCCAGGTTAAATCCCCTGACCAATACTTCTGCGATTTCCGGAGTTATCCAGCTGTCAATTGGTACTTTGTCCGGTTCTTCATGATTTAAGGTTGTAAGTATTCTTTCTCTTGAATTCATTTGCCCTCCATTTCATAAAATACCCTTACGTTCTGACCATTTTCCTGACTTCTGCTGCAATCCTTTCCGGCTGAGGAATATAGAATTTTTCCATTACCGGCGAAAAAGGCGCAGGTGTATTAGGCGCTGCAATCCTTGTAAGAGGTGCAATAAGGTAATCCGGGATCTTTTCTGCAATCTGGGCCCCAATTTCTGCCCCGATGCCTCCCTGTTTGGGAGATTCCTCTACTATTGCGATGCGGCCCGTCTTTTTTACCGAATTTATAATCAGATCCATATCAAGTGGCCACAGAGTCCTTGGGTCTATCACTTCACAGCTTATTCCCTCTTTTTCAAGTATTGATGCTGCAAGCATTGAAAAATGCATCATAAGCAGGCTTCCGATTATTGTTACATCTTTTCCTTCCCGCCTTATTATGCCCTTGCCAATCGGGATCGTGTAATCCTCATCAGGTATTTCGCTTGAAGCATCAAATGCCCCGGATTCCGCGCGCATACCCTTTGAACCATAAAGTAATTTGTGTTCAAATATAAGCACCGGGTCATCATCCCTGACTGCAGCTCTTAAAAGACCACATGCATCATAAGCAGTGGAGGGTGCGACAATCTTTATTCCCGGACAACTTAAAAAATAAGGCTCCAGATTTTGTGCATGTTGCGAACCTCGCCCTGTGACTCCTACGGGTGCCCTCATTGTTATCGGCACCTTTATTTTCCCGCCGGACATATATCTCATCTTGGCAATCTGGTTTACTATCTGATCCATTGCACATAAAAGAAAATCTCCGTACTGGACATCGGCAATGGGTCTGAGCCCCATTATTGCAGCTCCGCAGGCATACCCGAATATTGCTATTTCTGATATTGGGGTGTCTATCATTCTGTCCCTGAACTCCTTTTCAAGACCCAGCGTAACTGTAAATGCACCGCCAAATCCGCCTTCTATCGCAATATCTTCTCCAATACAAAACACGTCTTTATCTCTTTTCATCTCGTCATATATAGCTTTTCTCAAAGCTTCAGCAATGCTTAATTTCATCTGGGTACCTCCATATTAACGTACAGGTCTTCATATGTATCTTCAGGTTTGGGATCGGGACCGTTCTGCCCGAATAAAACAGCCTCATCTATTTGAATTTCAACAGCATTTTTCACACCGGCAAGTGTGTTATTATCAAACACGCCTTCTTTCAGAAGGAACTGTTCAAACGAGTTTATCGGATCCCTTGCTGCCCAGTACTGCCTTTCCTCCTTTGTCATGTAATTACAGGGGTCCCTTCTTGAATGCCCGCAAAGCCTGAAGGTCTTTAACTCAAGAAGTGTAGGACCCTTGGCGCTTCTTGCCATATCAAGCGCTTCTTTTGCCTTTGCGTAAACATCAAGCACATCCATACCATCGCCTATGTCTCCCCTCATGCCATATGAACATACTCTCTGGGCGATATTTTCAAATCTTACCGTAAGTTTAATGGATGTGGATGCGCCGTAAAGATTATTCTCACAGACAAAGACTGCCGGGACCTGATACATTGCTGCCATATTTAATGCCTCATGAAAAGCCCCTTCATTGGACGCGCCATCACCAAAAAAACTTACTGCGACCCTTGGCTCACCTCTCATCTTGAATGCCAGAGCCATGCCGCCAATAATCGGTATATTACCTCCGACGATTGCAATTGCCGGCAGCACACCTTTGTCAAGATCACCGACATGCATTGAGCCTCCTTTGCCCCTGCAGCAGCCGGTTGTCTTTCCATAAAGCTCCGCCATTATCTCATTTAATCCAACCCCCCTTGCTATCGCATGCCCATGAGGGCGGTGAGTTGATGCAATAATGTCATTACTTTCAAGGGCAGAACATACGCCCACTGCGCATGCTTCCTGGCCAATGTACTGGTGGATTGTCCCGGGCATTTTGCCTTCGAGAAAAAGCAGCTTTATTCTTTCCTCAAACTCCCTAATCTCAAGCATTCTTTTATACATTGCTATTGCCTTTTGTGTGCCTATAGCTGAAAGGATTTTCCTCTTTTCATTTGAGCTTAAGATACGGACTTTTGAAGTTGCAAGATGATAGGCTTGTTCAAAAGAGGATTTTTGTGGCATATTCAAATCTTTCTCCTGAATTTCTTTTTCATTTATCGAAGTCGTTTCCAAAATACCGGTTAGATTACCTTTTTTAACTGTTGGCATATCAATTTCTGAGGCTAAATCCGGCCTTACATCATCAGCTGCATCCGATTGTACTTTTGACAGAGGTTCAATCAGCGCAATTATTTCGCCGGTTTTTATCTGTGAATCAGGAACAGATATAAGCTTTTTAACGGTCCCGCTCTGCAGGCTTTCAAATTCCATTACTACTTTATCAGTCTCGACTTCACAAAGAGGTTGGCCCCTTTTAACAATATCCCCCTGGGCGACAAGCCACTTTACAAGCCTTACTTCATCAGATGTCTGCCCAAGCTGGACCATTTTTATTTCAACAACCATTTATATCTCCTGTGTTTAATTATGCTTTATTATTACTTCCATACTGGATCATAAAACCTTCTATAGTTTGCTGCACTGCAATTCTTGCATGGGTATTAATATCATTTTTAAAACCAGACCCCACAATCTCATACGGATTGCTGTCTGAATTTAACTGCCCTGTTGTATCCTTGATTGTCTGGAAATACACCTTCTTTAGAATACTGCCGACATTTATCTTCCTGATACCTATTTCAATTGCCTTCTTCATGTCTTCAGGATTTATGTAGCTGCCTCCATGAAGGACAAGTGGTATTTTTACCTTTTTTCTGATTTCCATCAGGGCATCAAGGTTAAGATGTATTTCTGTTTTTCCGTGCATATGTGCCTGGCCTATATTAATGGCAAGAGAATCCACTCCGGTACGGCTGACAAAGTTTATTGCAGATTCAGGAGTTGTAAACTTAAGGTCATCAGGCATTTCTGTAAGTTCATTTCCAATTCCCTGGAGAGATACCAGCTCACCTTCCACTGCAACATTTTTTTTATGCGCCTTACTGACTACGGCTGTAACCTTTTCTACCTGCTCCTCGAAGTTTAGTTTTTCATCAGTAAACATTACCATTTTATAACCCATGTCGATTGAATCCAGCACCGCACCCAGGTTTGGGGATTCATTAAAAATCGAACATGCCGGAACAGAGATCTGTCGGCATGCATCATCAGCAAGCCTTGCATATAATTCAAGGGGGTCCTTAACAACACGTTTATCGTGTGTTAAAAACATGCCGGAAAATCCGAGAATAATCGGCGAACGCAGTCTTTCGGCAGCATCATATGCAGCAAGCAGAGATTCAAGGTTCCAGCTCTCAAAATAGCCGACAGCATATCTGTTCTTTTCTGCATGCTCCATAAGTTCTTTAAAATCAACTAATGACATTTAAACCTCCACAAAAAATCTATAAATTAAATCAAATCATAAAGTATCTATAAGCAAATTAAGCCTTGTCCTGTATTCCTTAAATTTGGAAAAGTCTGCATCCATTGGAATGGAGTGGTCAATATGAGGAATGTATCCTCCCTGTTTCATAAGGATACTTATTTTATTAAATTCATCATCCATATTTCTGTTGTTTGTATTAAAAAGAATCTTCTTGTCGACAGCACCCAGTATCTGAAGTTTCGGGAATTCTTTTCGTATTTTCAGGGCATCGCTCACAGCTTCCATTGGAAATATCCCGGTGACGCCAAGTTTGACCCACAGAGGCACAAGCTCGTCAATCAAACCATCACTGTCTACAATAATATTTTTTACTCCTGATTGCTTTAAGAAATCAATAAACCTTATATAATATGGGGACATAAATTCATTGAAAGCTTCTTTTGAAATTATTGATCCAGTCTTAAAAGCCATGTCTTCCCAGATCATTACCCAGTCAATTTCCACCATTTTAAAAATCTCGCCCCAGTATTCCATAACAAAATTCAGGTAGAATTCATTAATGTCTTTTATCAGGCCGGGATTGTCATACAAGCCAAGCATATAGTTAAATTCGCCCATAATATGCCTTGCTGTTCCACTGAATCCAAACGGATGTCCACCGAGCCTTATTGCAAAATCCCTGTTTTTTAAACTTTTGGCCAGGTTTTCAAAATCTTTTGGCATCCTGGATTTCAGATCCCTGCTGTAAAGTGCTTTATAATTATCAAAATCTTTGCTGTTTTTTACTGGGTAATCAAGTGTCAGGGGGACAGAAGTTCCCTTGCCAAGGACCTTTTGTGTCAGCCCGTATTCATCAAGAAAAATTGTATATTCATCGTTTTTTTCCAATTCTTTTTTTACCAGCATTGGGCTGAAATTGCACGGAAATTTGGCAGGATATGATTCAAGTCCAAAATAATTCATCAGCCTTTCGTCCAGGCCCGGTTCATTTGACCCGGGAGTCAGCGGTGCAGACATCCTCACCAGGTCTATATCGGCCCGGTCCGTTTCAATCCCTTCGAAAACCGGAGCCTTGTCTTTGTTCCAATTCTTTATTAGTCCGGCCCAATACCCGTATTCCAGCTTGATATTGGGGGCATTATCCTCAAAACTCATTAGAGCATTAAACTTTTCCCTTGAATCCATTAACAGCTTACCTCTCTTTAAAACTTTATTAGTATTTAATAGTGACCTTTAACTGTAATTTATCTAAATTAATTACCCAGTTTTTTATAAATATCCTTAAGTGCAATAAACAAATCATTATACACTTCAATATATTTCAGATATTTCACATGCCCGTCCTTTTCAGGGAGTATCATCAAATCAGTTTTTATAATTCTTTTTAAATCAGATGAAGAGTTTTTATATAAACCCGTGGAATAACCGGAAATTATTGCTGAGCCTAACGTTGAAAGGTCGCTTCTAAACAGGTTCTGGTAAGGAACCTGGAGAATGTCAGACTTCATCTGCATCCATACTTTGCTTTTTGATGCACTTCCGATAGCTGTAATAACATCGAGTGCAAGGTCCGGTACTAACTCTTTTATAATTTCTTTGGTCAGATAATGGTCATATGCGATTGATTCAAGTATGGCCCGGTAAAAATGTATTTTTTTATGAGCCCAGGTATGCCCGACAAACAGGCCCCTTACAGAAGGATTTGGAGGGAAAAATCTTCCCTGAAGATAGTCTATCGCCACGAGCCCATCTGAACCCGGTGGAAGGTTTGCGGCCATTTCATCAAGGTAATCATAAATATTTACACCTTCATTTTTTACCTTTTCTTTTTCTTCGGCAAAAAACTCATCAATAAACCACTTGTGCGTTCTGCCTGCAAGAACAACTGAGATGAGATAGTAATTGTTTCCAAGTGCAGATTTCATGCAGGCCAAAGTCTTATTTTTGCCATCAAACTTAAATTCATCTATACAGGCGCCTAAAATACAGGCGGTGCCTGAAACGTCAACCATCTGGCCGCTGTTTACAATTCCTGCGCCAATAAAGCCTGCAGACTGGTCCCCGCATCCGGCGCTAACAGGAAGACCTTCAGGAAGACCTGTGTCGGAAGCTGCCTTTTTTGTAACCGTACCAATAATGTCTGATGATTTTATTATTCTAGGAAGCTTGTCCATTCCAATATTGAGTTTTTCACAAAGCTCATGGGACCATTGTGAATTCTTTAAATCAGCAAGCCCCGAAAAACATAAAAAACTTTCGTCCATATAGGCATCCTTACCGGACAGGCCTGCAAGCATCCCTGATACAAAAGCTGAAGGCTGGATGAACTTATATATATCCCGCCATTCGTTCTTCTTTTTCCAGTAAAGTATTTTGTTTCCGTAAGTGGAATAAGAGCCATTCTTTTCAATAATCAGGTCTCCGAAGTTTTTATGCATGTAATCATTTTCTGCGGCACTTCTTGAATCAAGCGGTGTGTCATAATATGTGACAGGACTAAAGTTTTTATCAATAGCCATTATACCGCCCATCTGGCTGTCTATCGATATTCCACATATGTCATTTTTATTTATTCCCGGCGCTTCCAATACTTCCTTTAGCATTGAGCAACTGACTGTGTAAAAATCCTGGGCATCCTGCTCTGCCATACCGGCTGACGGATATTTTATATCCATTTCCCTGGATGCTTCAGAAACAGCATTGCCCTCATGGTCATAAATAACACATTTTGCAAGGGTTGTCCCCAGATCTATTCCTATCAAGTACTTCATTAAACTCTTCCCCTTCTGATATTCTTATAAAAGTTTTCCATTTCAATATCAGAATCCAGCCTTAGAGTGTCGATACCTGCATATCTGCAGAATATTTCAATCTCAGAAGTATAGTCGCCAAGAGTTGCACTTAAATGGTTGGCACCAATTACTTTTACAAAATTTTCAGCCCTGACTCCCAGGTCAACAGTCACTTTGCCCCAGGTACTTCCGAGGTGTCTGTCAAAGTTACTGCCCAGTTTTTTCCTGAGGAATTCTTCACTGTCAAGCGCCTTGCCCTTTCCAAACTGCATATAATAGTCTCCGTGGATACGGGTAAGTCTCGCAACCGTGATTTCAGGATATGCTTTGCCACAATAACTGAAAGCTGCACCGGAACAGCCGTGAATATTGGCAACAGCTTCCGTACTGCTTAGCGCATCCTTTGCACTTAAAGAATTTGCTGCCCAAAACAGCGAGCCTGCTCCGCAGTTTGCAAATTCTATATAATCATCTTCAGCAGAAACCAAATCTCCGAATGCAGGCGGTATGCCTGGATTGAGAAAATGCAACATCATTGAGGTCAAAAGCCCCTTAATATCCCCCTCGCAAACCGTTGGATAAACTTTTTGAGGACCTTCTTCATTTACAGGGAAAGGAAGAAAAGCAGGTAATGTACAGGCATTGACCCCATATTCAGAATATATTTCCGGCTGGCACTTAATGGAAACACCACAGATATTCTCAGCCTCAAGATCCTTTAGCCTGTCCCTGGCTGCAAGAAGCAGTGCAGTCTGTTTTGTAAAGGCTTCTTGCGTCAGCATTTTTTCATCATAAGTTATTTTCATTCCACTTTGTTTAAGCCATTCTTTAAATCCTGCTATCCTGGAAGGGTTATTTTTAATCATTTTTTCGGCCCTGTTAACCAGTATGTACTGGTCCTCAGACAGGATATCCCTTATCAGAAAACTTTTAAGCTTTGGCACATCGTCCTGCAGCTGTTCCATTTTTACTGCGTAAGACCCTCCCCACAGCATCATGGAGCTTTCCCTCATCCTGGAGATTGCAGATACCGCTTTTATCCATTTAAGCATTTCATCTTTGTTTCCAAAATTTCTTTCATTAAGGAGCGCATACCTGTTTACACCCCATTCCATAAGGCTTGAGCATGCTGCGCTAAACTGGGAAAGATTTCCGGACATTGGGTCATTTTCTGTATAATACATAAATGGCTTGTTTATACGCCTTACAAATTCCATAATAAGCATTGGCGGTGACCAGGTCCAGGCACCGATTATTACAGCCTCGACCCCGGAGTCAATTGAAATCCTGACTATTCTGTCAATATCTTTTAGATTTCTTATTCCATACCAGCCATCGTCTTTTTCCTTGCCTATTGAAAGCAGGTCTATTACCTCTATGGAATTTTTGCCAAGAAAATCTTCCAAATCTTTTTGCCTGGCTTTTAACATTTTCTCCACCTGGGGGTTTGAGACTCCGACATCCCTGTCATCAGTAAAAGTCACTATAGCGATTTTAGGTTTTAAATTATCCAAGTTTTACCTCCCTGTTGCCTCATCAAAAATAGTACCTGAAAGCAATTCGACATCCTGTAAATTAAAATTAATTTATTAAAACTGATTAATATTAAAATTGTTTATCAATAAAATTATTACCAGACTGCACCGGAATCATCAATTTTTTCAACATCATTTTCTTTCTCATAAACAACTGTCTTTAACCAGGCAGTTTTTACTTCACCGGGAGCGATTTTCAAAGCCGTATTATTTTTTATGCACTCAGGCAAACCCAGACCGGGATACGAGGACCAGGGTTCAACGGCAAGGCTGTAAGTTCCAGAATACCATGGATAATTATCGCTTCCTCCGTATGCCAGCCACAGGTAAATATACCTGAATATTGCGGGGTCAAAAACAAAACCTATGCCCAAATTTTCTTCCAGGTTGGTTACAGAAAACCAGTTCTCATTTAAGTCCTTGGCGTACAGCAAATCAGTAAATTTCGCATTTTTATCCAGTACTTTTGACAGATCCACCATTTGGCCATTTTTTCCGGGGAATGCTCTCAATTTTCCTGAAGCACCGGGCATTACCATCGGAAAACTTGAAATGGATCCCGGATTGGATACTATTTCTTTTGCATTAAAGTTGATTACACATTTGGATGAAAGAAAAGGGCTGCCGAAACAGGGGTGATGTCCCCACATAAAATCCAGCTCTTCACTTCCATTATTTGTAACCTTTTCTTCAATTGAAAGAACGGAAGAATTGCTTTTCAGAGTCAAAGTTTTTTCAATACTTAAAGGAACCTTGGAAAGCTTCGTGTAGAATCTGACGGATATTTTGGATTGGTTGTCTTCCAGAATATCGTAAGCCCATGGAATCATTGGCGTTTCGTCATGCAGCCCAAGGCTGGCCCCCTTGTATATGCATGGTGAGCCGCCATTGGGAACAATTTCCTGCCATCCTCCAAGGTAGCTTTCAAGAAAATCTTTGCGGTCGATTTCACCTTCCCTGAAAGTCTTTGGGGATTTCCACATAAAATCGATATCCCTGGGTTTATAGAGCAATTCCAGGATATCCGTGCCCTTTTCCACCAGTATAAAAACCCTCAGAAGCTCATTTTCCATTATAAGCGATCCCAAGCCTTTATATTTTATGTCATCAGTTATCCTGCATCCTGAATTTCTTCTAACAGCAGACATTTAAAGATCCATTACCTTTCTGTTAACAATTTCTACATGACTCAAACTGTTAAATTAAATATTTATATAAAACATCTCAGTCTTTAAAATATTTTTATAAAACCTTTTTGCATCCTGATACTTCTAAAAGACTTACAGATATTCAAATCTGATTACAAACCTTAAAATTTTAATTTTTTAAAATATATAAGTTTATGTAAAATAGACATCCAGCTTCTTGGTTTCCTTAAGCTTTGCAACATTAATAGGGTAATTGCGATATTTCTCAGCGGCCCAATAATATGCCACAATATTGTCCACTGCCCTTTCCGAAGGTTGAACTGTATGATTTGTACACAATATATGTCCCCCGCCCGGAGAAAGCACCTCTATTACATGCCGTACTTCTTCAGCGACCTCTTTAAATGTGCCTTTATTCATTATCTTCCTGGTGTCCACGTTTCCCCAGAAAACCAGGTCTTTGCCATATTTTTTCTTTATCTCGACAATGTCGTTAACATCAGGTTGAAGAGGATTTAAAATATCAAAACCAACATCAATGAAATCTTCAATTACCCAGTCTATTTTTCCATCGCAGTGAAAAGCAATCTTAATATCTTTGTTTATCTTTTTGACTTCATCCACCATTTTTGCATATCTTGGCTTTATCAGCTCTCTAAACAATTTTGGATTTATATAGGGGCCCCTTTCGTTAGCCACATCATCGCCCCACCAGATTATATCAACACCCTGAGAAACAAGTTTTTTTGATATTTTAAGCGATATCTCCATTGTCCTGTCCAGCAGTTCAATGGCAAAGTCTTTATTCAGGTAAAGATCAGTCAGGAAATTTTCCAGCCCCCTTAAATACCAGCACCCCTCAAACATTGTACATGCGCAGCCCCCAAGAATCGCATATTCTTTCGAATCCCTGGCAATCAAATCATCATACAGTTTAAAGCCATCTTTATAGATTTCATAAGGATCGGGCCATACATATTTATCATAAGCATTTATATCTGAAAGCGGATGTTCTGCAAACTCACAGTAGCTTCCATGTTTGAAAAATTTTTTACGCCATTTTATTTTAAAATCATCCTGGTAGAGATTTTCACCGATTTTTCTTTCTTCTTTTAGCACTGAGCTGAAACCATCACAAAAACCTATTGTGGAATATAAAAGGTCATTTCCCATGACTTTGGAAAGTGCGAACGGATCTTTTGAATTGTCGATATTGAGGCCTTCTATTATAACCTCTGCAGCCTCGGGACATATCCAGCTGTCTATCGGAACCTTATCCGGTTCTTCATGATTTAAAGTTGTAAGTATTCTTTCTCTTGAATTCATATAACCTCCGGTCCACTAAAATTAAAATTATGCACAATATCAATCTTTTAGCCCTTTACTGCGCCCGCAGTCAGGCCTTTGACAAACTGGTCCTGTATCGCAAGATAAATAATAAATACCGGAATTGATGCAATAATTACGCCTGCGGCTACAAGCTGCCATGGAGAGTCCCACTGGCCCACAAAATTTGCCATCCCGACCGGCAATGTATATAAAACTCTGTCTTTAAGAAGCACCAGTGCAAGAATAAATTCATTCCAGTTCTGCATAAATAAAAATATTGTAACAGTTGCCAAAGCTGGCTTAGAAAGTGGAAGAACAATCTTAAAAAATGTTCCCATCTCTGTGCTGCCGTCAATTCGGGCCGCTTCTATAAGTTCTTTTGGAATTGACATGAAAAATCCCCGAAGAATTAAAACTGCGATCGGAAGACCAAATGCAACATATGACAATACAAGGGAAAAATGCGTGTTATAAAGACCTAAAGTTTTCATAATTACAAAAAGAGGAATAATTACTGCTGCGGGAGGAATCATTATTCCCAAAAGTACGGTATAAAAAACTATATTTGAACCTTTGTATTGAAGCCTCGCAAAAGAATATGCGGCAAGTGCTGCTAAAATAAGCGTGAGCGCCACGGAAAGTATTGTAACAATTGCAGAATTTAAAAATAATTTTGAAAATCCGAAAGTTTTCCAGGCAATCAGGTAATTTTCAAAATGCAGATCTTTTGTAAAAAACATTGCAGACAATGCTTCTTTTTTGCTTCTTAAAGACAAAGAAAAAACCCAGATAACCGGAGTCAAAAATAATATCCCCAGCAGATAAATAAAAATGCTTTTTGCAACCTTTTTAGCCATTTAATCTCCAACCTATATTAGAAATAATCAATATTTTTTATGTTAATTTCAGTTTTAAATTTCCCTGTTTGTAACTCTTAATCTTATAACAGATACAATAAGCGAAATAAAAACTATTACCATTGCTATTACTGAGGAAAAACCCATATTATTAAACCTGAAGGCCTGCTGGAAAAGATATGTGGCCAAAACCTCGCTTCCATGGTTTGGTCCTCCTGCTGTCATCACATACACTATTTCAAATACCTTAAAGCCTCCAATTATGTTAAGAAGCATTGTAATGGTTATGACCGGACTTAAAGTCGGGATAATGATTCTTGTAGTGACTTTAAACTCACTTGCGCCATCAATTCTTGCCGCTTCCAGCAGATGATTCTCTATACCCTGAAGACCTGCGTAATATAAAAGCATATCATAGCCTGTAAACTGCCACAGAGTAGCAACTATAACTGTGTACAAAGCAATCTTTGAACTGCCAAGGAAAAGGATTGGTAATTTAATAAAACCTGCCGCCAATAGAATCTTGTTTATGACTCCAAAAGCATCAAGCATTCTTGACCACATGATTCCTATAATAATCGGGGACAGGAGCACCGGCAGAAAAATCGTATTTTTTAAGAACCTTGCTCCCGCAACTTTCTGGTCAATTATCATAGCTCCGATAAATCCGAAAAAATTTAAAAACAATGTGGTAAAACCTACAAAGATTGCAGTGTTTATAAATGATTTCAGGAATATCTTATCCGTAAACACTTCAGCAAAATTCGCAAAACCAATAAACTTTATCTGGTTTAAATCATAACCTTTCCAATCTGCAAAAGTCAGCACGATGGTAAAAATTACCGGAATCGAAATAAAAAAAAGGAAAAACAATATTGTCGGTAACGAGAAAAGAAATCCTATTCTGCTGAGTTTTTTATTATTCATAGTTTTTAAGCTAATTATTTTTGAAATTAATTATTCTTGTGTATTTAAAAAATATTTTCTTCTGGTCTGTTTGAGCTGACATATTAAAAATTCAAGTTTTACATTTAAGGAATTACCTTGTAATTTGTTAACATTGGCAGCTTGTAAATAGCAGCCCTGCTAATCCATTTTTATGCCACATCTTCCAGTTTTTAGTTTTTTTGTGCAGGTACTTTATTTCCAAAATACCTGCACAATTTTCTACATTCTTACAAATAGTATATTTAAACTATTTGGCTGCCTCAACAAGTGATGCTATAAAATCTTCCGGTGTAAGTTCTGCGCCGAAAATTCCCTGCATGCCGTTCATTATTGCAGTATAAACCTTTGTATTGTAAACGACCCTGCTTTGGGTTTTAGACTGTGCATTCAACATGTTCTGATACAATTCACTCTTATTGGCAAGATCTCCATTATAAGTACTTGATGGAATGAAATCATTTGCAACAAGTGCATCTTTTCCCTTGTCATTGGTAAGATATCGCATGAATTCTACAGCCATATCAACATTGGCGCTGTCTTTTGATATAACAAACATTTCAGCTACTCCACCTGTTGGCAGGAATTCATCCCCTGCTTTTAACGGAGGTGTTGGGAACAAGCTGTACTCAAAAGCGCCTGCTATGTCAGCAGTTATGCCACCGGTAATAAAGTTTCCAACCGGGTAAAACATTGCTGATTGCTGTTGAACAAAAAGATCTTTTGCGCCAACAAAAGCGTCCATTGAGTTTGCACCTGGAGCATAGACTCCTGCAGCAACAAGAGCTGCCATATTCTGAGCGGCCTGTAAAAATACAGGATCATCCCAGCCAATTTCCCCAGCATCCGCTGCCATCATTTTGGTGTGAGTGGGGTCGGTATATGCGACCTGAGCAAAAAATGAATCTGCTGCGGTCCAAAGATCCTTGGTCCCCTGTGCTATTCCGAATTTACCTGCATCAGCGAGTGTTTTTGCAAGCGCTATTAACTCTTCCTGAGATTTGGGAACTTCAAGACCCATTTCAGTGAACATATTTATATTGTAGGCAATCTGAAGTGTATT
>CAYZUS010000028.1:0-1491 GCA_964481885.1 uncultured Actinomycetota bacterium
CCGTATTTCCAACGGGCATCATCTTGAATAAGCGTATAATCGCTGACATTAAAAGGTGGATTTGCCAGGACAAAATCTGCCCTCAGATTTTTGTGAAGGTCATTGCCAAATGTATCAGCATCTCTTTCACCCAAATTACCGTCAATCCCGCGAATAGCCAGATTCATTTTGCAAAGCCGCCAGGTGGCCGCAGTAAACTCCTGCCCGAAGATGTGGATATTATCTTTTTTTCCCTGATGCTGCTCAATAAACTTTGCAGATTGAACAAACATACCGCCGGACCCGCAGCAGGGGTCATAGACTCTGCCTTCGTAGGGTTCAATCATTCCAACAAGAAGCTTTACAATTGTTGGCGGAGTATAAAATTCACCTTCGCTGGAACCAAATTTCCCCAGAAAGTATTCATACACCCTGCCCAGGACATCCTGCGCTTTTGCTGCCTTATTGCCTAAATTAAAAGAAAATATGTCAATCAACTCACCAAGCTTGGTTTTATCAAGTTCCGGTCTGGCATAGTTTTTCGGCAAAACACCTTTTAAGTTTTTATTCTCTCTTTCGATGGCAATCATAGCCTCATCTATAATTTGACCGATGGTGCTTTGTTTGGCGCTTTTCTTTATGAATTCCCATCTTGCACTCGGCGGAACAAAGAAAACATTATCTTCCACGTATGCATCTCTGTCTTCTTCAAAACCATCACTTGCGGCAATGAGCTCATTATATTTTTCTTCAAAACTGTCTGAGATGTATTTTAAAAAGATGAGACCCAAAATAACATCCTTGTAATCGGATGGTTGGATATTCCCCCTGAGTTTGTCTGCCATTTCCCATAATTTATTTTCAAATTCCAGATTTACTGCCATTGCATTAACTCTCCTGTTTATATGATATCGCAAACTTATTCCAAATTATTAGATAGGCCCCGGATTAAAATGTAACCACTTTGTCGGCCCATTCAACCATTTCAACACAGTCAATCATTGTAGAAATCGGGCAAACATCAGTTCCGCCCATGCTTCTGGATTTAAGGCAGGTTCCACAGGCCAGGATATCCCCACCAACAGCATTGAATGCTGATACCTGAGCCGCAACATCATAGTGTTCATGCGTAAGATTCTCAATTTCCACTGCCTCACCCATGAGAAATACCTTTACCTCGTGCCCGTTTTTCTTTGCAGTAACAGCAAACCGCATCGCGTTCCAGGCTTTTTCATATTCCTTTGTTTCGATAATAACTCCAAGTTTCATTTTAGATTCCTCCAATCAGTGTGAATATAAAAATAATATTTAACAAAAAAGAGAATGAATATATGAATATAAAAAACTAATAAAACAACAGCAAATATCTATTATTTATTCGGTACACAAATATACCATGATGCCTGCAAGTCAACATTTATGACACGCATGTCATGGAAGAGCCCCCTGAGTTCGCCTTCGACTTTTTTTATAAAATTAAAATAATCTCCACCCTCAAACCATTCAATTATA
>CAYZUS010000028.1:1591-19997 GCA_964481885.1 uncultured Actinomycetota bacterium
TTATAATTTTACAGCGACCAGACCATATAATGCTCCTGTAATTTGCATTGAGCTGGCTGATATAATCCCGGCAGACTTTAAAAGCGATTCGGTCTCATCTTTTCCAATTCTATGGTCCTTTGGCGGCCCCATTTCCATGTTTTCCTTTTCCCATTCAATAATTGCTATTTTACCTTCCGGCTTTAATATCCGCCTCACCTCAGTTACAAATTGCGCTTTATCTTCAATCTCATGAAGCACATTTACCAAGAGGGCAAAGGTTACTGATTTTTCCGGGAGCTTCAAGTCATATTCACTTGTTTTAATTGCAGTAATATTTGAAATATCAGCGGCTGACATGCGTTTTTTAACTTCTTCAAGCATTTGGTCTGAAGTGTCCAGGGCATAAACCATATTTTCGCTGGCCAGCATTCCTGCGGCGGGTATGGTAAAATATCCGATTCCACAGCCAATGTCGGCAACAATATCCGCTGAAGTTAAACCCAGTTTTTCAAGGGTTGGCTGAGGAGGAATGTTTTGTCTTCGCCATTCATTATCAAGCCTGTTTATATTTGCCGGATCAAATTTATGAGTCATGTCTTCCTTTACGCCCCTTACATTTTCTCAGTGGTTTTTGTTATTGAGTGATTATTCCTACAATATCTGCAGTGCCCTCATGGTTAATTATTTTATATACTAAATATATTCAAAAAAAATAATGGTGTAATCATGCAGCATGGCGAAATTATAGCATTTCTTCTGGCAATTTCATTTTTTTTCTGTTAATGACTATGGCCAGGATAAACATTATAAAAAGAAGTGAGATGTCTATATAAAACACGCTGTTTTTAGAGAAATGCTCTGACATAAAACCGCCGGCATACTGGAATATAATGCTGCCAAGATAAGCAACTGCATGCGTGTATGTCACAACGGATGAAGCATATTTTGAGCCAAGATTTAATGAAATAATCACCATGAACGAAAAATTCCCGGTAATGCACAGGCCGTAAAAAAACACCATTAAATTTTTGACAACCAGGTTATTTATAAAAAAAATAAGAATCAAAAAAACCAGGGCCGATAAAACTCCCCACATTAATATTTTTTTCTCTTCCACCTTTTTGATTAACTTGTTTTTTAAAATAAGCCCTAAAAAGCATGAGACTGCATATATAGATAGAAAAAGGGAACTTCTTGACACTCCTATGTCCAAACCTTCAAAATATGAGGTAAACCATGTATAAAAAGTGTCCATTACCGCAGCATAGATCAGAATCATGAAGCCTATTATTATAAAATAAGAATTGGAAACAATTCTTTTATCAATTCTAAAGAAGTTTTTAAAGTTTCGCTTTGCAGCAGCGGCCCCCGGCATTTTTATAAATACCAGAATAATTCCGAGGATCACCTGTGCGGCCAGCAGGGCAAGAAAAAGAATCTGCCAGTTAAATTTCAGGCCGGTAAATAAACTGACCAGCAGCGGCGCGGCAATGCTGCCCATAGAATAATATATTGTTGTCTGCATTATTTTTGCAGATTTTTCTTCAAAATGCGTATTTCCGATAATGGAAATTATTGTGATTGACAGGATTCCAATTCCAAGCTGATATAGAAAATAAAATATAATAAAGAGAATGAATGTTTTTAAAAAAAATATCCCCAAAGCTCCCAAAGCTACAAACACCAATCCAGCCATGAGAACCTTTTTAAAACCAAGAATATCAATGATGTTATTTAAAATAACAGCTACTATAAAAACAGCAATAAGTGAAAATGAAATGGCGGCGCCAATCCTGTCAAGACCGATATTTAAATCTTTGGCAATACTCGGAATAAGGGGGCCAACAATCCCTGCGGCAATACCAAGCAGCAGTCTCTGTGCATAGGAGTATATTAATATTTTTCCGGAATTCACTTTAGGAAAATCCGCAGTTTTCCCGGCTGGTCGATTAATCATTGGCGCTTCTGTCTGTCAGACTCTTTTTTAGCCTGATATCTGTATAGTTCTTCAACAATATTTACACAATTCTTATAAAATTATTCCCTCGTTAATTGCCGGTGAGCATTTGCCGGCAATATAAATAAGAGGCAATTTTTATTAAACTGCCTCTTAAACCCCTGCCAAATTAAATTTTTATAATTTTTCCAGTTTAAGCTTTCTTAAACAATTACTCACCGGAAACTAATTATCAAATCTACTGTAGCATTTTATCACTGCCGGGAGCAGTCAATCTTTTTTAGGCTTTAACTATTTTGTCGGTAGCTTTTTTAACCTTTTTTTTCTCTTTGTCCCTTGGACTCTTACCACCCATTTAAGACACCTCCATTTTTATAAAAATAACGATATGACAAAATCCTTTAAGCATATTGACAATCTAATGAAATCCTTATTTCTGAGAACGGTTGTCTAACGCTTCAATCTATAACTAATTTTTTAACCACATTTTCAATTGCAGGAATATAATCAGACTTTATTCTGTTGAAAATTTTATCCGCAGTTTCTTTATCATAAATATGAGTTGTCTCATTCCTGTCTTTAAGCATATCAAGAAATACTTTTTCATCTTCAATCAAATTTAATTTGAAAGCTTCTTTAAGGCTTTCACGTGGCGACCTTACAATTATCCCCTGGTTTTCAAGGTAAATTTTAAGGGTTTTCCAAAGCAATTCAAAAGTAAATTCAAATCTCTTAATGACTCCATCTCTTTGAAGTTCATCGTCGGCAATATCTGCACCTTCATTAAGTTTATCAAAGGCATTTTTTAGCTTTTCATGAGAATATTGGCTAAAGCTATCTTCCATATAATACTTTCCCTGTTCCAAGAACTATATTTTTAAAATCTTCTTCACAAGAATCAAGAAATATCAGGTCAACGCTATATAATCCTGAAATCTCATCTATTTTTTCTTCCAATTCTCTCAGATCTCTAAAATCAATTTCTTTACCGGTAACAGCAATATCAAAATCTGAATGCAGGCGATTATCACTTTTGGCTCTGGAGCCAAATAATAATATTTTTTCAGGATTAAGTTCACTTTTTAATAAACTGACAATACTTAAGATTATTTCTTTTTCCCTTAATTCTTCTTTTGTTTTATCTGGCATTTAAATTCCCGATATTTTGTAAATAAAGAATAATTTGAAAATTACTCAAATTCAAATAAAGTTCTCGATGATAAATCTTGTAACTTCACACAATTTTATCAAAAACCACCATGATATTCCAACTCATTTATTTAAAACTATATGTTTTACCTGTGACTTTACGGCTTGGCCATGATACTGGTGATTTTTCCAAACAAAAATATTCATTCACCAGCTTTCTATAATGTCCAGGAATAGCTGCAGGAATAACTATATAGGCTTTTGACACACCGCATACAGTTTGGCATTCTATTGCTGCACACTGAGTCTTATATTTTTAATTTAAAATATTTATAAAACATACAAGTTCCATGCATCAGTGTTCTTAAATCGACAAAAAACATTTCATTTTGTGATAGAATTGAAGGCAGAAACTTTAAAAAATTAAGATTTTTTACATAATTGTAGGAATAATTTCCATACTGGTCCTTGGTGGATAACTCAGGTTTTAGGATAACACTTTTTTAAATTGAGCCTGAAATCTTCTGATTTTTGTTTATCCGGCTAATTATTTGCCGGAAACCATATTAGTGAAAAGATTATTGACAAATGGTTACAGAGAACAACCTTAATGATTTGGGCGATAAAAAGACCTCAGGCTTTTTTAAAAAGCCGAATAACATTGTTCTTACGGTCCTGTTAAGCATAATCATTATAATGCTGGCGCTGATTATTTTTATTACCAGGTATAATACATCCCTCATAAAGAAATACGGGCAGGACCTGACGAGCCTTGCAGATTCGTTCGCAGGTATTGATGATACAATTAATGAAAGGACAGCCAGACTCAGCAGCGCGGAACTGCTTTTAAACAATACCAACCGTATCTTATCGACGGTTTATTTTGGAACGGCTGACATAGATGAAAAAAAGGAGGCAAAAGATTTCACGGCATTCTCAATAATTTATAAAGACAGGTTTTACCTTATAACTGCAGGACACTGCATAGAATATGAAAAGATAAAATATAAAAATTTTAAATTTATGGCTAATAATGGCAGGACATGGCTCGTTCCTGAGCTTCTTGTGTATGAAAATGACTACATCAACAATACTGATTATGCAATATTTTCCAAAGATAAGATAATCACAACAGGCCTGTACCCTGCAGCAAAAGATGAGGACCAGACTCCCCAATATGTGCTTGGTAATATTGAAAAAGACTTAAACCTTGTAAAGAAATATATGGATGCCAGGCAGGGCGAAAGCGGAAGCCCGGTCATAAACTCAAAATGCCATGTGATTGGAATAATGATAAAAGAGGATGGCTCCTACACGCCGATACAGGAAGTTCTTGACGCCATAGACAAATTGTAAATATAAAAGTTGTGCCTTTATTTACCATCCTGATCTTATTCTTATAAACTTTCCTGGATTACAGGTACTATATTTTATTGTTTATTTACAGGTTGTGAATTATATGCCTAAAACTTTCTCCGCAGATTAATCTGTAACTATATTATTCTGTAACTATAATTTTTCCAATCATACCCAGTGAAAAATGGGGAATACAAAAATAATCGTATGTTCCGGGTTTTTCAAATTTAAAACTAAATGTCCCGCCTCCATTTATATTTCCGCTGTCAAATAATCCTGAAAGTTCACTTGGAGATACCCCGCTTGTAACTGTATGAATAAAACCATCCTGGTTGACCCAGGTAACCGTAGTTCCCACCTTGACTGTCAGGTCAACAGGGCTAAACTTGTTATTCTTGCATACGACCTGGTTTAAATCAGCAGCACTTGTTTGGTCAGAAGCAGCTGTTGTTTCTGCTGCTGCCACAGTTGTCATCGCAGCCATGGTAGTATCTGCAGCTTTGTTGGGGTTGTTGCCTGCACTTGTGCAACCAGCCAGCATTAAACCTGACACAAGGAAAACCACAGTCATTAAAAGATACATCGATAAATTTTTTCTTTTCATTTTATCCTCCGTTGTATTTTTTAGAAATCAGGAAAATCTTATGTATTTAAAATAACAAGTAATCTTACCTGATCATTACTTAAAAAAAATAATAATTTCAATTTTATTATGATACCATTTTTGTATCATTTAGTCAATTGATTTCACATTCATTGATTTTAAATTAATGTTTTTTTATTGCCTGTTTTTTTCAGAAAACAACTATAGACATTTAAATTTTAGATTTAAAAATAAGGATGTTAACAATAAGGAATGTTCTCAAAGACCATGTCGATTGCAAATTACATCATCAAAATAGTTACCAAATCAGAATAAAGTTACGGCGTTTTTGCCTATTACCACGAATACCGAAGGCACCACAACCATGGCAATGTTAAACAGGGCAAGCACTGCGATAATAAAAACATTTAAATTTGGAGTCCTTATTTTGGCAGCTGCGGCGTCCCCCTCATATTTGAAGAAATACATTTGCCTGATAATATTTACATAGTACCAGAGTGATACCACGCTTGTAAGCACCCCCATTATTACAAGCCACGTAAGGTTTGCTTCGACACCGGCTTTAAAGACAAACAACTTGCCTATAAACCCTGCAAAAGGAGGAATACCCACCATGGATATCATAAATATTACCATACAGATCGAAATAAACGGGTTTGTGTGCCCTATGCCTGCAAATGCCTTTATTTCCTCCGATTTCCTTGTCCTCTCGACAAGCATTGCAACTGCAAATGCCCCCAGATTCATTGCAATATATGCCATAAGATATACAAAAACGGCCCATTGCGCATCCATTGTCGCGGCAGCAAAACCAATAAGCATATATCCTGCATGTGAGATACTTGAGTAGGCCATGAGCCGCTTGAAATTCTTCTGGGGCAGCGCCATAAAGTTGCCAAGTATAAAGCTCAGCATTGATAAAATTATTATAAATAAAATTATCCAGACTGAGTCTTTAAACCTGCTTATGCCTATAAACAAAAACCTTATCAGCCCTGAAAAGGCTGCGAGTTTTGCAATAGTCGTAATCAGCGTGGTTATAATCGTAGGGGAACCCTCATAAGTATCGGGGGCCCACCAGTGAAATGGCGCGGCGCCGATTTTAAATCCGAAACCTATGAGCGCCATTATTGTCCCAACTATCAGCAAATAACTGCTGTCTAAAAGATTTCTGCTTATTATGATTTGCGCAATTTCCTTAAGGTTAATCTCACCTGTTGCCCCGTATATAAGGGAGAAACCGTAAGCCAGGATAGCAGAGGCAAGCACTCCAAGAATAAAATATTTTAGCGAAGCTTCATTTGAGCGCTCATTGGTCTTTTCGTAACCTGCAAGTATATAGGTCGGGATGCTTACCAGCTCAAGTGATATAAAAAGCATAATAAGGTCCCCTGAAGAGCTCATAAGCATGGTACCCACAGTCACCATCAGGATCAGGAAATAAAACTCTCCAAGATTTCTCTTTATATGCACACTTTCTTTAACATAACCTACAGTGAGCCCGACTATTATGAGGGCAGTTACGAGTGTAAAAATGCGAAAGAAACTTGAAAAATTATCTGCAACAAATGAGTTATTAAATGCAGAAGAGGGGTTATAAAAATTAAATGCAAATACGGCGCCGATAGCCAGCACCAAGCCTGCGGAAATAACAGGAGCAATGGCCCTGTCGAATTTCTTTCCAACAAATACTGAGAGCATCAAAACAAGCAGACCGAAACCTGTTACTATCAGCTCAGGTATTATTGAAATCAAATCTATAACCATTTTTTATAACCTCAGGTTTCTATACCTTTATAACTCTTTATTGCAGAATTTTTAACAAAATCTTAAAAATCAAACCACTTATTAAAAAACATTCTCCAAACAAACACTAAAAATATTGCAATAAAATACACGATCAGTAAATAAATAATATCGGCTAACTTATAATCCCAGAATATAAGTCACAGAAGCATTTATCATATTTACAAGCGGTGTTGGGTAAACACCAACAATTATAATAATGACTATCAGTGGCATCAGCGTTATAACTTCGAGCCATGAAAGCCTTTTTAACTCTCCAAGCTTTTCGTTTGCCTTCCCAAAAATAACCCTTTGCAGCATCCATAAAAGATATGCGGCCCCAAGGACTATTCCAAGCACAGCAAGATATACCATTACTTTTGAAAATATATTACCTTTATTAAACGTGCCAAATACGACTAAAAACTCACCCCAGAAACCTGACAGGCCCGGCAGACCAAGAGAGGCAAATGAAGTAAATGCAAGTATCCCTGCCCATAGCGGCATTTTGTTTGCAAGCCCGCCCAGTTCTGAAATCTGTCTTGTATGGGTCCTTTCATATATCATGCCGACCAGCAAAAAGAGCATGCCTGTAATACACCCGTGGTTAAACATCTGCAGAACTGCACCATTTATTGCAGTTGGGTTTAGAGATGATATGCCTAACATCACAAATCCCATATGCGAAACTGATGAAAACGCCACGAGCCTTTTTAAGTCTTTCTGTATAAGGCTTGCAAGCGCGCCATAAATAATTCCGATAATCGAAAGAATGGCAATAGCAGGCGCCCAGGCTCTTGCGGCATCCGGAAGTATTGGAATGCTTATCCTTATAAATCCATAGCACCCCATTTTAAGCAGGATCCCTGCGAGCAGGACACTGCCGGCAGTCGGCGCCTCTGTGTGTGCATCGGGCAGCCATGTATGAAACGGAAACATCGGCACTTTGATTGCAAATCCCATAAACAGCAGTAAAAATATCCAGCTTTGCATATTGGGCGCGATATTGGATTTTGTAAGTTCAAGGATACTAAAACTATTTAAGCCTGAGTTAAAATAAATCATCAATATACCGACAAGCATGAGCACGCTTCCGAAAAGTGTATAAATGAAAAACTTGGTGGCCGCATACATTCTGTTTGAGCTCCCCCATATTGAAATGAGAAAATACATAGGCAGCAACACAAGTTCCCAGAAAATATAGAACAGGATAAAATCAAGCGAAACAAAAACGCCTATCATTCCGGTTCCCAAAAGAAGAAGGAGCGCATAAAATACTTTGGGTTTTAAGGTTATGTTCCAGGAAACCAGGATGCTTACAACCATTAAAAGACTGGTTAAAAATACAAAAGGCAGCGAGATCCCGTCAACACCCAGATGATAGAAAATGTTTACTCCCGGTATCCACCGATACATTTCTTCAAGCTGCATGGCGCCCTGGGCACTGTTAAAATTAAGCCATAAAACCACGCTTAATCCAAGCATTATAAGTGATGTAATAAGCGCAATCCATCTTGCACTCCTCTCTCCCCTGTTGGGTACGATTGCAATAATCAGCATCCCCAGAATTGGTATGAAAGTGATCATCGATAATATATTAAAACCCATCCAAAGCCTCCTGTGTTATTAAAAATAGGTCTATTGTCTTAAATATTTCTTTAACTGAAATTCCTATAGTTTTCAATTTCCAACTACATATTCCTAATTATTAATTGATTCAATTAAATTATTCCAATAATTATTTTGTGCCTTAATGCTGTGGGCCCTCTTATATGCTCACTTATTTCCGTCTTACCATCTCTTATGTGCCTACATGAACATATTCTTTTCCCGGCATTTTTTTATCCTATCTAAATCCGGTCCTGATAATTATATAGATTACATATACTGCAAGAACTGCAAACATCACTATAGCGTATGCAGAAATATTACCTGTCTGCAGCAATCGCAATCTTTTGCCGCTGTTATATGTCTCTTTGGCCGTCCAGTTTACAAATCCGTCAATAACACCCAAATCAAACAGATGCACTCCCTTGGAAATTATAAGAGTTGCCTTACCTGTAAGGTTTATAAACCCGTCAATGACATTGCCGTCAAACCAGTTTACAAGATGGGCAAATTTTATTCCCGGTCTCACTATCGCTTTTGAATAAAACTCGTCCATGTAATATTTGTTTACAAGTATTTTGTGATATGGCTTGGTATACCTGTAAAGCCAGTTTGTGGGAATAACTTTTCTTCCATACATAAGATATGCAAGAAGAATACCGCTGAGAGCCACAACAATTGATATAAGCATCGGAATAAAATTAAAAGCGACCTCTTTGACGTGCATGCCATTTTTTATAAATTCCCCAAAACTGATTTCCCTGCTTATAAACGGTGCACCGATATAGCCGGCAATAATTGCCAGTACTGCAAGAACAATAAGCGGTATTGTCATTGTTTTAGGGGACTCATGCGCATGCTCTGCCGCATGGCTCTGTTTTCCTCCAAAAACAACAAATACAAGCCGGAACATATAAAAAGCGGTAAGAAATGCGGTAATTGCCCCCACAGCAAACAGCATGTATTGACCTGTATCAAACGCAAATCCAAGTATCTCGTCTTTGCTCCAGAAACCTGCAAGAAGAGGAAATCCTGACAGTGACAGCGCACCCGCAGCAAATGTCCATGTCGTGGTCTTCATTTTTTTTGCAAGGCCGCCCATTTCAGTTATATCCTGTGTACCTGTTGCGTGTATAATGCTTCCGGCGCCCAAAAACAACAGGGCCTTAAAAAATGCGTGTGTCATAAGGTGGAAAAGGCCGGCAACGTATGCGCCCATTCCAAGTGCAAAAATCATATATCCAAGCTGGCTTATGGTTGAATATGCCAGTATTTTTTTGATATCATTTTGTACCACGGCAATTGTTGCAGCAAATATGGCAGTAAATGCCCCCACAATTGCAACTACCGTCATAGCCTGGGGTGAAGCGGAAAATAAAGGGAAACTTCTTCCCACAAGGTAAACACCCGCCGCAACCATTGTGGCAGCATGTATTAAAGCGCTGACCGGTGTCGGACCCTCCATGGCGTCAGGAAGCCAGACATGCAGGGGAAACTGCGCTGATTTTCCAACTGCCCCGGTAAATATTAATATGGATATGGCCGTAAGGATGCCCGGTGCTATTCCGCCGCCTGCAACTTTAGCAAATACTTCACCGAATGCAAGAGAGCCTGTGGTTAAAAATAAAAGCAGGATGCCCATCATCATACCGACATCGCCGACTCTTGTAGTAAGAAAAGCCTTTTTTGCTGCATCGCTTACAGATTGCTTCTCATACCAGAAACCAATCAAAAGATATGAACAAAGCCCTACAAGTTCCCAGAATATATACATCTGAAGATAATTGTCTGCCAGAACCAGCCCAAACATTGAAGCAGAAAAAAGCTGAAGGTAAACAAAGAACAGACCGTACCTGCTGTCACCATGCATATAACCCATGGAATAAAGGTGGACAAGAAAACTGACAATTGAGACCACTGCAAGCATCATTGCAGTCAGCCCATCAGCCAGCATGCCAAAATTAATGGAAAACTTTGCAGTTACAAACCAGTTCATACTGATGGAAAAAGAACCGGCCGTGTATACAAGATAAACACAATAAAAGGAGAGCAGAATGCAGACTCCAAGAATCACAGTCGAAAGTTTTGCTCCAATATTTCCAAACCTCTTACCCAATAAAAGAGCTATTATAAAACCTGTAAACGGCAGAAGTGGAATAAACCATATTAACTGTGTCAAGTCTTACCTTTCCTTATGTACCTGTATCACTTTTTAAAATTATAAAATATTTTCAGTTTTTCAAAATTAAAAGATATTTTAAATTGCCTTATCTATTCGGTCAGCTGAGTTATTTGGATCACCATTTTAACTTACCACATTTTCCAACCATTTTGGCTTACCACTTCAATATATTTATATTATCTATATCAACAGTGTTCTTCTTTCTGTAAACAGAAAGAATGATAGCAAGGCCGACTCCTACCTCGCATGCTGCAACAACAATTATAAAAACAGCAAACATCTGGCCCGTCATTTTTTCCGGTGTCGTAAATGCTGAAAAAGCTATCAGGTTAATCAGCGCAGCATTTAATATAAGTTCGATGGAAAGAAGGATATGAACAAGATGCCTTCTTGTAAGAACTCCGTAAATTCCTATAGCAAACAGAACTGCTGACATGATTAAAAAATATAAAAGCTTTAACTCAAACCCTAACTGAACCTGCATTTAATTTTTACCTTTCTTGTCCTCAATACCCTTTCCGTCCTGATAATCCCCGGACGCATTCTCCAGGGTGCCGGCTGCACTTTCTTTTGGCTTGGTTTCCATACTTTCGGTAAGATTACTGTCAATATACTTGTCAGCATCAACGTCCTGTATACCCTGCTCCCCTTTTATGCTCTGTTCCACATGGGTGCCCTGCATGATATCATCTGGCTGAACAATAGTATTTTCTATAATTTGATTAACTGTATTACTTACACCGGTGCTTCCATGTTCGATGACAGTCTCAACCCCGGTTTCCTGTTTTTCCTTCATTGCTATGACTATTGAACCGACCAGCGATGCAAGAAGAAGAATGGAAGCAATTTCAAAAGGCAGTGTGTATTTTGTAAACAGAATACCTGAAAAATCTTTTATTGAGCTTATTTTCAAAGCAGTCGTATTTTCTGCAACCGTATCGATTTTTGAATAGGAGAAAACAAGGGTAAGGCTGATAAAAAGAAGGATAGCTGTAAGTGCAGCAAAAACTTTCTGGTTGTTGGAAATATTGGTGTCTTGCCCAACTTTTGTCCTTGTAAGCATCAGCGCAAAGAGTATAAGCACTACTATCGAACCTATATATACAAGCACCTGGACCGCTGCCAGGAACTCAGCACGCAGCATAATAAAATACATTGCAACACATAAAAGAGTTGCTGCAAGATAGAAAGCTGAGTGCAGGATATGTTTTCCGGTAATAACCATTATCGCCGAAAAAATAAGAATAAAGCTGATTATTAAAAACAAAATAAAAGCTAAAATGTCTTGCCCCTTCTTTCCTCCATATCAATTTTATGTTTAAGTCTTTACCTTAAGCCTAAGAACGGCCCATCAGCATTAATGGCCGGCCTTATCCTTTTATGTCTGTTCCCCGAGTCTAAGTATATGCTTCACCGGCATTAATAACAGGCTTCTTCGTTTTGAGCCTGTGCCCTGAGCCTGGTAACCTGGCCTGCCGGCACTAATGTCCGGCCTCATCTGTATTGGAATCCAGCTTCAGCGTTTTATATCTGTGCCCACGACTCTAAGCGACTGTCTGGCCATCATCCCCTGCGGCCGGGGCCTTTTCCTCAGCAATATACAAGCTCTTCATTGCCAGTTTTTCTTTTTCCCAAATAAAATCCTGCCTGCTGTAGCCTATATGTTCTGCGTCCTGTGTCATTTCCAAAGCATCAAACGGACAGACATCAATACAGATCCTGCAAAACATGCACAATCCGTAATTTACTGTATATATTTCAGGCTGTTTTTCGCCTTCTTTTTTTGTAACTTCAATGCACCGTTGTGGACAGTTTTTTTTACAGATCCCACATCCTGTACATTTAAAAATCACCGGATCAAGGCTTGTAACTCGCAGCTTTATTAATCCCTGGCCCCTGTTTCCAATCTGCATCCTTTCATAAGGATACATGACTGTAACCGGCCTTGAAAAAAATGCCCTGAGCGTTGTTTTTAATCCTTTCAGAAGTCCGATTCCTAACAATTAAACACCCCTGTATTTATCAACAATTAACACAATTATCCCTGTAACAAAAAGATTTGCCAGTGACAGCGGAAGAAGGACTTTCCAGCCAAAATTCATAAACTGGTCTATCCTGAATCTCGGGAAAGTCGATTTTACCCACATTACCACAAAAATCAGCATATAAGTCTTTACAAGAAAAAAAATCGTACCATATACCGGATTTGTAAACGGAAGCCACCCGCCAAGAAAAAGAAGTGCAGCAAGGGCGCATACTATAAAAAGATTTACAAACTCTGCCAGGAAAAATGCCGCAAACCTAAATCCGCTGTACTCAACATTAAAACCGGAAACAATCTCTGATTCAGCCTCAGGTATATCAAAAGGAGTGCTGTTTATTTCTGCAAGTGATGCGCAGCCAAAAATAAAGAATCCTACAAGCTGCGGAACAATATACCAGATATGCTGCTGCGCCCTGACTATCTCACTTAAGTTCATGCTTCCGGCCATCATGACAACACCCATTGCAGATATCAGCATTGGTATCTCATAGGACATCATTTGGGCCGCACTACGTACACCTCCAAGCAAAGCATATTTATTGTTTGAGCCCCAGCCGGCCATCAGCAGGGCTATTACTGACAGACCCATTATTGCAAGAACAAAAAACAAGCTTATCTCAATATCGGTGGCAACAATCTTTTCTGCAAATGGAAGGAATACAAAAGCCATCAGGCTTGGAACAAAAATTATCATGGGTGCCCAGATGAAGGTCCACCTGTCCACTCCTGTCGGTATTATGTCTTCCTTTCCCAAAAGCTTTATGGTGTCAAATACTGTCTGCCATATTCCGTGGGGTCCATGATGGCGGGGCCCACGCCTGTACTGCATATGGCCCATTATTTTTCGAAGCAGCCAGATAAGGACAAGCGCAGTGATAAAAATAAACAAAAATGCTATCACCAGCTTTAAAAGCGCCCATAAAAGTATGCTCCACCAGACCAATTCAGTCTCCTTTAAAAACCTAAAAACCCAGCTGAAAGATTTTAAAATTCATATTTAAGCAATAATTACTATCTGTTAAAGTTGCCGCCTCTCGCAATTTCTACGTGTCGCAGCTGTCATCTGTCACAGCTGCCCATTACCGTATCAAAACTCCCAAGGATAACTATTGCATCAGCAATATAATTCCCGCTTGCAGCAAAACCAAGCATGCTGATATGGTTAAAGGAAGGGGTCCTGATTTTTAACCTGTAAGGATTTTTATCTCCTTTGCTGACAATATAAAAGCCTATTTCCCCTTTGGTACCTTCATTTCTTACATATACTTCTCCCGCTGGAGGCTTTATAATTCTTGGGACCTTTGCAGTAAAATCACCTGAAGGCAGGTTGTCAAGCGCCTGCGCCACTATTCTCATTGACTGCTTTATTTCCTCCATCCTGACAAGATACCTGTCATACACGTCCCCGTTTGTTCCCACAGGCACATCAAAATCATATTTTTCATATCCACTATAAGGCTCTGCTTTTCTTATATCAAATCTGACCCCTGAGCCTCTCAGCACTGGCCCGCTTGCGCCCCAGTTAAAAAGGTCCTCTTTTTTTAAGATTCCAACATTTTTTAACCTGTTTATAAATATTTCATTTCCTGTGATAAGCTCCTCATACCTTTTGAGCTTTACAGGAAACTCTTTACTGAATTTGTCGAAATGGGTTTTGACTTCAGGCGGTATATCTTCCCTCACGCCGCCGATTGTAATGTAATTAAAAGTCAGCCTGCCACCGGCCATTATCTCAAAAATATTTAAAATCGTTTCCCTGTCAAGAAACCCAAAAAGAAGCGGGGTGAAAGCGCCTGTCTCAAGTCCCATGGCGCCAAAGAATATAAGATGCGCAGCTATCCGGTTTAGCTCGGCGCAAATGACCCTTATTGCCTGCGCACGCGGAGGTGCTTCTATGTCCATTAATTTTTCAACGGCAAGACAGTAACAGAGTTCATTATTGAGGCCCCCGGTATAATCAAGCCTGTCTACAAGAGGCTTAAACTGCACGTAAGTCCTGTTTTCAGCTATTTTTTCTATTCCCCTGTGAAGATAGCCTATGACAGGATCAATATCTATTATTCTTTCCCCGTCTATTTTGGCGATAAACCTGAAAACTCCATGAGTTGAAGGATGATGGGGACCGAAATTTACCTCCATATAATCCTTGGGCAAATCGTCCAGCAAAATTTCGGTTTCATCATACATTTTTTTATAAACCCGCCATTCAAATCAACTGCCTGATGTGACCGCCTGATCCAATATTCACATCAGCATTTTTTTATTTATCTCTTAATTGATAATTAACAATAAAAAAGAAAAATCTGCCTGAAATCACGGCCAACTCCACCCTGAGGTGTTGCTTTATTCAAATTTCTCCGGAGGTATATATTCTCTTTCTTCCCATTTTATTTCAAAATTCTTTCTGAGAGGATATCCTCCTTCGTCACCGGCAAGCAGAAGATTCTTTAAGTTAGGATGGCCAACAATATCGATACCAAACATTTCCGCCATTTCGCGTTCGTGCCAGTCTGCGCCCCTGTAAATGGAGGTGACAGAATCAACAACAGGCTTCTGCGCATCCAACTTTACTTTAATAGTTATGGACCAGTTGTTTTTAAAAGAATAAAGGCAGTAAACCATTTCAAGATATTCAATATAATCAACTGCCGTAAGAAATTTAATATATTCAAAACTCAAATCAGGGTCACTTTCTAAAAGTGAGCAGATTTTTTTGATGCCTGCCGCTTCAGTTTCACAGAAAAGCTGCTCCCTGAATTCAGAAAACCTGACTGCAATTCCTGCAGCTTCTGCTTTGGGCCGTATTACTGCAATCAAATCCCGGTTATCAGTTTTTTTATATTCGTAATTTATTATTTCCATATAAATGTACTCATTACTGGTTAATCTTTGGTACTAAATATTGCTATTAAACACTCTTAAGAACTGACTATTTGACTGCAATTGTCTGGGATTTGACAACATTTTTTATTTCAGACTATTTGTCCATAATTTTCTGCTCTTTAACCATATTTTTAACACCGGGTTATCTAACGACTCTTGTTTGTCATTTTAACTATATTTTTTAATTCCAGTCTATCTGACAACTATTGTCTGCCCATTAGCCCCATCTTTATTGCCGGGCCATATGACAACTATCGTTTACCATTTTAACTATTTTTTTTAAGCTTCAGATTATCTGACGACTATCGTCTGCCCTTTAACCACATTTTTTAATTCCAGGAGGCCTTTAAACAGAGCTTCCGGCCTTGGAGGGCAGCCCTGCACGTAAACATCTACAGGTATGACTTTATCCACTCCCTGAACCACAGAGTATGAGTCATAAAAGGGCCCGCCCGTAATGGCGCAGGAACCCATTGCAATGACATATTTGGGTTCGGCCATCTGCTCGTAAAGCCTTTTTACGACAGGGGCATATTTCCTTGTTATTGTCCCGGATATAATTATCATGTCGACCTGCCTGGGTGAGGCCCTGAAGAACATGCCGTATCTCTCAAAGTCATGATGCGAAGCTGCAGCGGCCATAAATTCTATGGCACAGCAGGCTACCCCAAATGTCAGATACCAGAAAGACCTGCTTCTTGCCGCATTCATTACTTTGTCGTAAGAAACAGTTATAAGATTAGGTTTTTTATACCTTCCTTCTAAGAAACCCATTTCAATATTCCTTTTCTCCAGGCATAAGCCAGTCCAAGCAACAGTATGGCCATAAAAATAAACACTGCAACAAATACGCCAATGCCAAGCTGCCTGAAATACACGGCCCACGGAAACAGGAACACTGCTTCCACTTCAAAAATGACAAACAAAAAAGCAAAAATGTAATACCTGATATAAAAATGCGCAAATACGCCGCCTCGAGCGGGAACGCCGCACTCATATTTCATGAGTTTCTCGGGAGTGGGATTACTGGGAGCTAAAAATTTTGTGACTAAAACTACGAAAGGTACGAACATGAAGCTGACTATAAAAAACAGGCCGACCGTAAAATAATTGACAATATACTGTTCCTTCATCTGCCCTCTTTATAAAAGACTTAAGTAATATAGCCTCATGAATTTCTAATAATTATATCAGTAAACAATTGATTTCAACAAATATATTATGGAAATTTACAGTTTTACCTGCTGAATTTGTTCTTATGTTATTAGGGCCGCCTGCCGGGATTTTCCTTAAAATCCTGAGATTTTCTTATATAGATGCTGTCGAAATTTGCCGATATAGATAAAATATCAGGTTTTAATTTAATAACATTTGTTATTTATTTTAAAAGGATGGGAAATTTATGAAAATCTGCAATTTTTCAACAAAATATTTAATCATATTCTCTGCCTGTATGCTTCTTCTGGCAGGGTGCTCAGGCCCGGCTGCAGTTTCGAAAGAAGATGCCATAGTCTCGCGGCCGGATACTTCAACTGCCGCAATAAGCGCAATCACTTCTGCAAAAACTGAAGAGACCGCAGCAGCTGTAACGACCATGCCCCCTACTCCGGAAACAACTGAGATAGAAACTGCGCCGCCTATTGATATAACACTTAGCTCCCACGTCCGTTATGGAAATACAGTTTTTCTGAATGGAAAAGTATTTGGCTTATCCGGCGACGGCTCTACTCTGTTTTCTATGAATCCTGATGGCAGTGAAATACAAACCAGCACATTCCCTTTCCTGGTCCTTGAAATCATGGATGTTTATGACAATGGATTGGTACTGCAGATATTGGATGATTCTGCCAAAATCATTAAGACGAATATTGCCGGCGATGAAAAAACCACGCTTTTTGACATGAAGGATAATTATATGTGGAGCTATAGCTGCGATAAAGACAATATCTATTTTATACAATTTGAAAACTATCAGCTTGGGAATCTGCAGAAACTCTCAAAGGCCAGTGGTGAGAAAGTAAAAGTCACAAGTAAAAATGTTTACCGGGTGATGATTTATGAAGACAGGCTTTATTTTGATAGAAATGAGGGTCTCTACAGTATGGATTTAAATGGAGGAGACACCAAGAAATTGCTGTCTGATATAATGCCTACGAATTACAGCATTATGGATGGCTGGCTTTACTTTATTGCTGCCCCTGTTTCCAAAGATAAAGAAAGCAATAAGCTGAGCAAAATAAAACCGGATGGAAAAGATTATTCCAATATAGGAGATATAGAGGCTGAAGTTGCAAACACTGCTGGAGGAATGATTTATTTTTCAAATAAAAATGATGAAAACAAGCTTTATAAAGTAAAAACTGATGGAAGCGGTGTTGAAAAACTTGATGATACGCCCAATGCACAGGAAATTGAAATAGTAGCCGGAAGAGTTTATTTTACGAATGCAGACAGCGAACATAAAATGATTGCTTACTCAAGCATACTGCCAGACGGGTCTGAAAAAATTGAACTATGGAAGGCACTGGAATAAGTGGTCCGGAGCCAATAATTTTACTGGCAAGCATGGCCCAAAAAATGAAGTAATTTCGATTTATTTACAGAAAGTATCTCTTGGATACTAAAGTATAGGTTTGACATCTTCCTGGAGTTGAAACTAATATATTTTTAAAAAAACCTTGGGCTTTTACTTTTAATACCACTGAATCTAATATATATAATCATGCTTGCCAACATCCACTAATATTATTTTATCTTCATTAATTATAAAATCCAGGCAAATCCTATAGGAAATATTTATTGATACCGAATAGAGTTTTTTTAGTTTTCCTTTAAGTTTGTGTAATCCAAGAGATG
>CAYZUS010000028.1:20097-27798 GCA_964481885.1 uncultured Actinomycetota bacterium
ATGGCTTCATCACCATTTGACGTTGCTTTATCTAAAGCAATTAATCCTTTGGTTTTAAGCTCATTTGCAGTTATTTCATTTAACATTATCAAGTCCCTCATTACATATTATGAATAGCACTTATAATAGTGCTATTAAAAGTATTATTTGTCAAATTTTCAAACTGCCAATGTTGCAATTATAAGCAATTGAAAAATTTTGTGACTAAAACTACGAAAGGAACAAACAAGAAGCTGACTATAAAAAACAGGCCGACCGTAAAATAACTGACAATATACTGTTCTTTCATTTATCCTCTGTATAAAAGGCTTAAGTAATATGGCCTAGTAGATTACTAATGATTATATCAGCAAATAATTGATTTCAACAAATATATTACAGAAATTTCTGGTATGGATATTTTATATAACAGCCTTGCAGGGCCTCTTGTTGGGAAGCATAATTCTAAACAGTTCGAACACTCTCTCCCCTGCCAAAATTATGTCTTTTTTTTAATTGCATCAATCACTCTGATAAAGCCGCCGCATATATCGCCCATAAAAGAGAGAGCTACAAAAAGTAAAAGATATTTATTTTCTAATAAAATAAAACCCCATAAAGCTGCTAAGCCTAAAATAAATATCACATGTATAAATATTATATTACTGACAAAATTTCTAATTTTTTTCATATTATGAATGGGTTTTTATTTTTCCAGCAGAATTTGCGAGATGACATCCGCGATTTGTATTGTAGATTTTTTTACTTCTTCAGAAACAGTTTCACCGAATTCCAGTGTTTTTGGCTGGATTCCGATTATTACTATTTCACACTTTAAAGATTCAAGAAAGTAATCAACAATCATTTTGACTGGCAGCATATGTGTGGAAAAAGACACGCCTTCTACCACCTGGGGATCTATCAGCAATATTGACCCTGGCTCCTGTTCCATATCTACAGAATCAACAATTATAATATGCGAAGGCTTGTACTTTATTATTTCACCGGTAAGATTTTCAGGAGCGGTAGAACCAAAGAAAACTTTTAATTTTGGGATTTTGACTTTTTTCAGTTCCTCGGCAACAAGAAGCCCTGCAGCATCATCGCTTCTCAGCGCAGAGCCTACGCCAAGAACTGCAATTTTCTTTGCGCCTTTAAGATTCTTCTTTAGTAATACTTTCAGATTTGGCATTAAACTGTATTTTTAATTTTTCATGGTCCAGCTGTGCAAGTTCAAAGTCACTGGTTGCCTCAAGGGCGTCTTTATTGCAGGAAGCCACGCACTGGGAACAGTAGACACATCTGTCAAGCCTGAATTCTGCCTGCCAACTCTTCTCACCAAGATCTGTTATGGCAATGGCATTGCTTGGGCAATCACGCATGCAAAGTTTGCATCCTATACATTTTTCCGGATAGAATTTTATCTTTACCCTGTAGTTTTTTGGGGCATCGTCCCTGGTATATGGATATCTGATTGTCGCAGGCTTCCTGAAAATTGAAGAAAGCACCTGCCCAGCCATTCTGCCGGTTTTTTTCATACTATTGTACCTTGCACTATAATGTTAATAATTAGTTGTAGAAAGCTTAACGGAGCAATATATTTCCAGCAGAAATCCACCATCTGGTCTATTCTTAATCTTGCAAAAACTGTTCGCAACAGGGAAAGCAAAGCAACTATGAACAATACTTTAGCTACAAAAAGCAAAATGACCAGTGCCGGATGAAGGTTCATTCCAAAAGGCAGGAACACTGCTGCAATCAGGGCGGCGCATACAACCACTTCGATGTCTATTGCGAGCCTGAACATTGCAAGCAATTTGCCGCTGTACTCAGTGAAGGTCCCTCCTACTATCTCGGTTTCTGCTTCCGGTATGTCAAAAGGCACTTTTTCAAGTTTTCCCAAAAGTGCAATCATGGATACTCCAAAACCGATTATATTAAACAGCCAGTACCAGGGGTGCTGGTTATAAAATAAGCTTATATCACTTATTGACCAGCTGCCTGCAAGCAGTGCCGCTGATAAAAAAGTAAGAAATAACGGTACTTCGTAAGCAAAGAACTGAGTCAGTGTACGGACGGCGCCAATCAGTGAAAACAGGGAATTCGACGAGTAGCCGGCAAGGAAAAATGTCAGCGTGGGTATTGATAACAAATACAAAACCACAATGATATCGCCATTAAAAGAAAACACTGCTTTGGTCCCCCAAACCGGTATATACATCATGGAGGAAGCTATTGCTGCCAGCGCAAAAAACGGCAATATCTGAAACATTATTTTTTTGCCTTTTCCGGGAACAAGATTTTCCTTGGAAATCAATTTTACAAAATCTGCAAAAGGCTGAAACCACGGAGGTCCGACCCTGTTCTGCATTTTTGCATATAGTTTTCTATCGACATATTCCAAAAACATGCCTGCTATACTTAAAAATAAAAATCCCGGGAACACTAAAATGTAAACTAATGACATCACGATTTTAAAACTTTATACCCTTTCTCCTATACCAATCAATGCTATACTGCCTTAGAGATCTCCAGTCCATAATCTCGCTTTTTCCGGTATCAAGCTTCTTTATTGAAATTGTCCTGTCTGTACAGGAAAAACACGGATCAATTGCCGCAATAATAATCGGAAGGTCCGCAAGATTATAATTCTCAAGCATCTTTAACATTGGTTTAATATTAGCCAGCGTTGGCGCCCTTAATTTGACTCTTTCAGGTTTGTCGGTACCATTGGATTTTACGTAATGAACGTCTTCCCCTCGCGGCGCCTCATAGCGGCTCAGTGCTTCACCAGCCGGTATTTTTCTTGGCACTTTAACTGAGATGGGGCCATCCGGCAGATTATTGATAACCTGTCGAACAATACTGTAGCTTTCCATCAGTTCGCCCACTCTTACGAGAGTACGACCGTAGACATCTTCATTATTAACAGTAATTACCTTAAATTCAACCTCGCCATATGCTGCATACGGGTCATCCCGCCTTACATCTCTGTCAACGCCTGAGGCACGGGCTACAGGTCCAACTGCATCAAGTGATTCAACGTCAGCTTTTTTCAATATTCCTACGCCGGACAATCTTTTCATGAGGGTGACTTCCTCAGTAGCTACCTTTATATAATACTTTGTCCTCTCTTCGAGAGTATCCATTGCCTTTAAAATTTTTTGCAGCAGCTCTTTTGAAACATCCGTTTTAACCCCGCCATATGTATTAATGCCATAATTAACACGGTTTCCTGTAAGGTCCGCAAGAATATCCATTACTATTTCACGGTCGCGCCAGGAATACATAAATAAAGTATCAAAGCCTATTTCATGCCCTGCAACTCCCAACCACAGCAGGTGGCTGTGTATCCTTTCAAGTTCACCGATTAGTGTTCGCAGGTAAAGTGCCCTTTTGGGTACCTCGACTCCTGCTATTTCCTCTACTGCCTGAATAAAACACGTTGAGTGCGAGTGTGAACAAATTCCGCAAACACGCTCAATCAGGTATAAATCCTGTGTGTATGTTCTTTCTTCACAGGCTTTTTCAATGCCGCGGTGATTATAACCCATCCTTAAGCTGACGCCTACTATCTTTTCACCTTCCAGTATTACCCTGAAACTCTCAGGTTCTTTTAGCGCAGGATGCTGTGGGCCTATAGGTATAACTATTTTCTCCATTACTCACCCTCCTTTACCAAGGAACTGGACATCCAGTCCTTTCTTAATGGATATTGTCCATCGGGCCAGCCATCCGGCAAAGGATACCTTGAACCTTCGGGCAAGCCTTCAACTTTTGCTCCAAGCAGATCCACTAGTTCCCTTTCATAAAATTCTGCTGAAGGGAAATAATCCATAATTGTTTTTATTACTGGATTATCTTTGGGCACACTTGTTTTTATATTAATAACAATACCGTCCTGCCTTGTCAGATGGTAAATCACTCCAAGTGAATCTCCATCATCAAGCCCTGTAATTGTGCATAATGTGTCAAAGTGAATTTTATTCATCGTAAATTTAAGCACATCTTCAAACTTATCCATGGAAACATCAACAAAAACACGCCTTTCCTTCGGAATCCTTACATTTTCCTCCGGAAAATTAAAATTATTTATCAGCTCCTGCTGGATTTCTTCTACTTTAGTCATAACAAACTTTCTTTTTAAATTATTTGCTCTTTATATCTTTTAAAAATTATTTTCCTTTCAGGCTGCCCAGCAATTTTGCTACGCCATCTATTATTGCCTCGGGGCTTGCGGCGCATCCTGGAATATATGCAGATACCGGTATAGCAGAATTTATTCCGCCAAGTATATTATAGCATCCGTCAAAAACACCGCCTGAACAGGCGCACGTGCCTACAGCAACAACAAATTTTGGCTCAGGCATTTGCTCATAAATCCTTATGAGTCTGTCTTTGGTCTGCCTTGTAACAGGGCCGGAACAAACAAGAACATCTGCATGCCTCGGAGTGCCTTTAAGTAATACACCAAATCTCTCAAGGTCAAACCTTGGAGTCAGTGATGCAAGAATTTCAATGTCGCAGCCATTACAGGCTCCGGAATTAAAATGTATTATCCAGGGGGATTTCATCCTTGCCCAGGTTACTATTTTTTCAACAAGTGCCATTTTTATGACCATTCCTTTCAAGGCACAAAATAATAATGAAAAGTTTTTCTTTTAAGACTTCTCTTTCAAGTCCTTTCCTGAAAGCTTATCTTTCAAACTTTTCTTATAAGACTTATCTTTCAGCCCTAACTTTCAAACTTTTCTTTTCAGGTCCTGAGTTCGGGCTTATTTCCTGAACAGGACCAGCAATCCAACAAGCGCACTAAAAATCAAAACTGCTGCCAGTATATATCCGGAAGAGAATCCTTTCGGTATGGTAGTCAGAATAAGCGCCACTACGTGCATTATAGTAAAAAATATCGCAAACGGAAAAAACTGGCTGTAATCGGGCCTTACATTCTGAGCAGGTATGTCCTCGCCACATGCATACTGTTCCATTTTTCCTGGGGCCGAGTGCCCTTTGAAGGCCAGCTTGCCAAAACCCAGAGATACTGCATAACCTACTACTAAAAGTATTAAAAATACCAATGGCGGTAATAATAATATTTTATCCATTATTTATATTTATCCTCTTCAATTTTTTATCCTCTTAAATTCCTGATATTACGGGCATCAACAGAACCAGTGCGCTTATATATCTGTATAATAATACCGGCAGCTACAGCTATGACAAAAACTTCTATTATTATCATTATTATAGCCAGAGACTGCGCCAGTGGTAAATTATTTGTCACATATCCTGCAACTATAATTGCAATTAAAGCTGCTTTTGTAATAATTTCCACTCCAAGTAATATCCTTACCAGATTCCTGGTTGCAAGGATATAGTAAAACCCTGTGATAAGAAGCAAAATAATAAATGGAATGAAAATATTTAAAATTTCTACATTAGTGGCACTCATTATTTTTGTCCTTCCTTAAATAATACCACTATTCCAAAAACTCCAACCAGCAGGATGATTGCCTGCCCCAGTAAATCTACCTGCCTTAGATTCCACAATACATTGGCAACATTTGTATCCTGCATTACTGCCGGAAGACTTAAACTCAATGGTTTGATCACAAATTTTGTTACAATACCGACTACTACAAGTATTATGGGCAGGGCCACATACTTTTTAATGCGCCTCTTCCTGTTTTCCACAATGTTTTCCTCTTCCACCGGTTTGACAAAACTTATAGTGGTTATAAAGATTACAGTTATAAGTCCGGCGCATATTGAAAGTTCAAAAACAGCTGCAATAGGCGAATTTAACTTAAACATCAAAAGCGTCACCACAATACTGGTAAGTGCAAGGGATATTGCAGCAAGCAGAAGCCTGGAGGAAAAAACCACCATCAGTGCCGCTATTATCAAAATTATAAGCAATGCCAAAATAAGATTCAAAATCTTCCTCCAAATAGCCGAAATTCTTTTATCATTTCAAAATACTTTGTATAGGCAAAATCAATTTATTAAGCACCAGTGGGAAGAATATTCCGATAAGTATTGTCAGCAGCGCCAGAATAATCGCGGGAAGCACCAGTCCGAATTTTGCTTCTTTTACATTTTCCAGCCCCTCGGCCAGTTTCCCAAAAAATACTTTTCTTTGAAACATTAAAAAATATGCAAGTGTTATCACGCTTGCAACCACTGCAATAAATGCATATGAATAATGCGCGCTCTGCCAGAGAGCGATAATTATCAATAACTTGCTCCAGAACCCTGATAATGGCGGTATACCGGAAATGGAAAGCATTGCCACTATTGAAGTGCCGCCGGTAAAAGGCATTTTCGATGCCAGGCCGCCTAATTTATCCATATCTCTCGTGCCGGTTTGTTTTTCCACAGCAGCAGCATTTGCAAACAACTGGGATTTAAAAATAGCATGATTCAAGATATGAAAAGCAGCAGCAGCCAGGCCCAAAGGAGTGCCGATGCCTATGCTTAGTACAATATATCCCATCTGGCTTACGCTTGAAAAAGCAAGCATCCTTTTGATATCTTTCTGGCCAAGCGAAGCAAGAGCTCCTACAACTATGGAAAGCGCGCCGATAAACATTAATATATTTTTTATCGGATCGCCACCACCGCCGGTTATGTTTATTATTCTTATCAGCGGATAAATACCTGTGACTTTGATTACAACACCGGAAAGCAGAATTGAAATACTGCTCGGCGCTGAAGAATGCGCGTCAGGCAGCCAGCCGTGAAACGGAACGAGCCCCCCTTTGGTAAACGCACCGCAGATAAACAGACAGACCGCAATGACTATAAGTGTGCTGCTCCCCGAATTCTTTGTTGCATTACTAATTGCCTCAAAGGATGTACTGCCGGAAATCAGCACGAAAATAGAAATTGACAACAGAATAAATACTGTAGCCGTAATTGAAAGCACAATATACTTAAATGAGCTTTCCAGGGCCAGCTTGTCTTTATATGTTGATATCAGCACAAAGGATGCAACTGCAACAATTTCAATAAATACATATAATGAAAAAATATCAGATACCATTACAATGCCGTTCATCCCGGCAAGTGCAAGCAGAATCAGGTTCAGGAAGTTAAATCTCTTGGTATCATCAGAATAAGTAAACTGTCCTATCAATATTGCGCTAAACACTACAATTCCAATTGTCACAAGCATCAGTTTTGCAAGGCTGTCAATTGTAAAATTAAAAGCGAAATACTTTGCGAAAAATCCGGACTTGCTGCTTAACAAATCCACCGGGACAAACAGGGCAAAACCAATCTGAGCAAGAGTCAGCACCATGCCAACCCAGCATGCAATTTTTTTGATAAAATCAAAACGCAAAAGATTTAATATCAGTACACCAAACAATGGTATTAATACGAATAATGCTAACATATTCTATTACTGTTTCCCTTTTAACGCATAACTAAAAATATTATTATTATAATGACCGTTCCGACAAGTGACCATGAAAGATACATTGCATAATGGCCATTATGAGCTTTCTTAATGACACTCGTGAAAAAATATGTGACCTTAACGATACAAACATCGTAAAACCAGTTAACTGCCCTGTCCAATTTAAAGAATATTTTTGAAATAAAACCAATGACTTTTAATCCCACATCGTAAGGATCAAAATATCGTTTTTCTGCTTTACTGTATATCCAGGACAAACCGGGGGCATGGTGTATATGTTCGACTGCGCCAAGACCTCC
>CAYZUS010000029.1:0-10699 GCA_964481885.1 uncultured Actinomycetota bacterium
TTTGCAAGAGAAAAAGCGTGAACTTACGAATCGTATAATTAGAGGGGGAAAGATGCAAATCGGATCTTAAAAGAATCAGGCTCCAGTATGTTGAAGAAGTGTTAAAAAAAGAAAAGGTCGAGCTGGTAGAGAAAAGCAAGTAATACAAGCTTGTTGCTAAAATCATTATACGGGAGTTTTTTAAGACGTTTCCGGTAGCCCTGACGGATCAAATGCCGCTGATATTTTTAATCCTGTTATTAAATAATAAAGGTCGTTTATAGGGAAAGAGAGTTTTAAAATGCTTGGTTATATTCCTTTAATAGTAATTGTTCTCGGGCTTGCAATAATGGCAATTTTTATGTTAAGAAAGAAAACTACAGGACATGCAGCAAGAGAAAAGGCAGTCAAAGAATCAGGATGGGAATATGAAAAGAAAAGTTCCGCGTATGTGATTGGGGATGACCCTGAGACTGCTGCTTTGAGTTTTATTGTTAAGGGAGCAGTTGAAGATGTTCCCTGGGAGATACAATCCTCCCTTTTCCTTAGTATAAATAACACGACTTATCAGCCTAATTCTGTTTTCAGGTGTAAAAAACAATTAATAGGTAACAACTATTTTGTTGCCGCTCCGGATTTCTTACAGGAGAACGAATCTGCAGAGAAAAAAGACTACCTTTCTTATCTTCCAAAAGCCACTGTTGAAAACATATTGGAAAAGTTTAAAATTGACCCGAACCTCCAGACAAGCTTAAAACTTTATAAATCAAGAAACGAATATTTTAACAAAAATTATTATTTATATGCTTCTGACCCTGATATCATAAATATAATAACCGGAAAGGATACGGGATATTATCTTGTCAGCTTTGCAGAAAAGTTCAGGGATTTAAAATATTTGCCTTCAATACTGATAACACCACAATTTCTCGAAATAAAACTTCTTTGGACGCTGGAAAAAGCAGAGGACATTAAATCTTTTGCAGATTTCGGTATTGCAATTATAAAAAATATTTAAAATGCATTTCGCTTACTTACCGATAGATTGTTAAAACAAATCCAGGCGGTCCATGAGATCATGAAATGAATTCCACTTCTCTCAATAACCGCCTGGAACTGAATTTTACAATTCCTCAAATAAGTTCAGCGCTGGTTTCACATAGTCTGCTTTAAGTTTGACAGTTTTACAGTAATTCAAAACTTAAACCGAGCCTTATAAAAAGAATCCAAATAGTCTGACAAAAAACCAAAAACCCGATTACTGCCATTTTGGAACACTCGGCAATCAAAGCCTATGTGTTTTACTCAGCAGCCGGTATCTCTCGAGCCGGGTTATATAAATTCTCCAACAGCTTAAATGCTATATCGCTGGCCAACTGTTCAGGTTCAAATGACAGTCCCTTCCATACCTCTGTTGGAACCATTACCCTGAAAAATAAGTTTCCCTTGAGCACTGCAAGTGTCGTAAAGGTAACTCCTGCATCTTCAAACTGGCCAAGATATGCTTTATCGCCAATTCCTGCAATATCCTCAGTTTTACCATCTACCGCATATCCCTTTACAGAATCGTAACGGGCCTGTCCGCCTTCAGCCTCAACCCGGATGGAAATCTGGTTATTGGCGCTTTCCGGATCATCCACAATGTAGTATCCGCCGCCAGGCTTGCCTTCTGCAGGTTTATCGAGGCCGTAAAAATAAAATGCCATTTCCTTTCCTGTTATTGCCCCCATTTCTTCAAGTGACATGGCCTGCTGAATCTTCCAGCCTGCCGGAAGCACTATCGTGTCAGAAAGAGTCAGTTCAGCAGAAGTTTCAGCAGCTGCTGTGGTTTCTGCGGGTGCTTCAGTGGCCTCACTGGTTGTTTCAGCATTATCTTCGGATGCTTCAGTCGCTTTGACTTCAGCTTTAGCTGTAGTTGCTGCTGCGGTGCTTTCTGCAGATGCTCCGGTTGTGCCGGTGCTGCAGCCTGACATAATCAGGACAAGCAATATTGCTGTCAAAATTATTGCTATTACTGATTTTTTCAAATTTCCAGCTCCCCTCATTAAGAGGTTTTTAAACCCCTGTCCTGCGCCTGAAATATTGGCCCAGGTTTTTTATAAAATTAAAATACAGTTGTAGTACTTATATGTTGTGTACAACTAATACCAGAACTGTAAGGCATTGATAAAATTGTACAATTACGCTTTTATCCCTTCGATTATTATAAAATAATTTTAATAAATTACTAATAAATATTTTATAATATTTTAAGGGCAATACCTGTGTGTTTAAGGACTGAAAGGCCTGACAAAGGCTTAAGGAATTTGCTCGATTTTTCAGGTTCACTTAATGAAGCAGCCAAAAAAAACAAAACCAAAGATACACTATCGGGTTTGCTTAATTCAGCAGCCAGAATTATCAAAACAAAGATACATTATCCGGTTCGCTCAACTCAGCAGCCAGAATTATCAAAACCAAATACATATCATCAGGTTCTCTTAACCCAGCGACAAGAGATATCAAAGGAAGCAGAACCAGGCGCGCTCTACAAGACTATTGTCTCCATACCTGCAAGATGAGCGAATTTTTCAATAGCTTTCTGGTCAGAATCATTGCCATAGACAAGGGCACAGTGGTGTGTCCCGCCAAGTTCACTATACCGGCCAAGAAATTTTGAAACAGTGCTGTTTGGCCTGAACCACCCGCTCAAAGACAGTGGCAGGGTATTTTTTATCTCAACCATATCAATACTGCTTAGTACTATTCTGTATCCATCAATTGATGGCGCCAGATTTATTAAAAGTGCCTTACCCCCTTTTAACTGACCTACTGCAAAAACCGGTGCACTTACCTTTATAAAGGAAAGTTCCTTTTTGATCAGGGTTGGTTTGCCTGCCAGCAGATTCACATTTACCTCACCCATATGGCTTAAAAATACCATATTTTTCTGCCAGTCCGGACAAAACATTTCTGTAAATGTGGTGTCTTTAAACACACTTAAGAGGGCACCGACAAAGGCGGAAGTAAGGGTATCACCTTCGCCTGCATAGCCTTTCCCGGATGCCATTACCTTGCTTGATTCCAAAAAAGGGATTGTCGGAAAACCAGAGCCGGGCCCAAGATTTGAAAAGTTCATTGTAAATGCATCCAGATTATTAATTTCCATCCATTTCCTGACCGCAAGGCCGACCCTGTTTGAATCACTGTGCGCCTTGTCATCATCGAAGGCAATGTTGAAATGATTTTTATCCAGGTCCATTTCTTCAAGAAGGGTCCTGCTTCCAGATTCAGGCATCAGCTTTGCCACATCTGTAAAATCCGTTTCAAGGACTTTTATCCCGAGGCTGTCTTGCAAAACATCCGGCTCAACAAAAAAATCCCCCATGCCGACAAACGGTCCGCCAAGACTTCCCACTCTTGCGGTGCTGAACTTCCTGAATAATCTGGCGGCCCTTATGTTGATGCACAGGTCTTCCAAAGTTTTTTCATCTTCATGATAACCTGCAGTCAGAAGGAAGTGTTTCCCGTTTCTTAAAAGGATATTGCACATATCCTGTACTCCGTGTATGCCGTGATTTTCCATGATGTCATCACCTGTAGTGTCAGATGAAAAATCATTCTTTAATGTGGTATCAAAAACGACAATAGGGATTTTTGTAGATTTCAGCGATTTCGAGCTTTCAAGTGAAGGAGAATATGCCAGGTGAAGAGTAACAATTACGTCAACATTTTTGGATTCGAATTCTGCAACAGCCTCATCAAATTCACTTTCAATCCTGCAGATCCTGCTGACATTTACTTCAATATCCCTGTTTCTTAGGTTCTCTGCTATCCTTAAGATCAATGGCTTGAATTCATTCCGGAGTTCTGGCATTACTTCATCATAAAGTTTTAAATAAAACAACAAAAGCCCCGCTTTTATTTTTTGCATGTTCTTTCCTTATTTATTTAATATTTAAAAATTATCGAACACTTTTACAGTCTTGCCGCCGCTTCTTATAGACTCCCATGCTGCAGACATAATAGAAACAGTCTTTACCCCTTCCCTGGCATCTATCTCAGGTTTTTTATTGTTTAGCAGTGCATTTTCAAAATCTGCCATGTATCTTTTCACTGCGTCGCCCTGACCGTAGGCCCCTGACATATCGGCTTTAAAAGACATGTCCATCACCGGTTTATTCTCAATCTTATCCAGAACTACTTTTGCGGATGCAGGCTGAAAATCCGTAAAATCTGCTGTTGCCGTGCCTTTTGTTCCATAAATTGTAAGGCCCATCATTGGATATGGCTGGCTTACAATTCCATAAGCGCCAAGCACTCGTGCAATCTGCCCATTTTTAAATTTAATATTAATGAGGTAAGTATCCTCAATGGGGTATCCTTCTATAACATGACTATTTACACCGAAAGCCTGCACCTCGTCTGCCTGCCCGACAAACCACACAATTGAGTCAATAGGGTGGCAGCATCCGCCATACATAAAATCCTGGGGTATTTGCACACGCCATGGGGTCAGCGGTATTACCTCCCGCAAATCGTGAACATAATGTGCCTCTGAGAAAACTATATTTCCAAGGTCCCCATCATCAAGCATTTTTTTTATTGAAAGAAAAGAAGTATAAAATCTGCAGGTTTCTCCGACTGCAAACTTAAGTCCCCTTTTTTCTGAAATTTCCATTATCTTTAGAGCGTCGGGCAGGTTTGTGACCATTGGTTTTGTAACTATTACATGTTTATCAGCATTAAGTGCATCGATTATATGCTGGGCATGCAAATGGTCGGGCGAATATACTGCAATTACATCAATATCTTTTCTTGCAATCAGTGCCTTATAGTCACCTGTGTAAAAACCTATCCCCTTCTTTTCGCATGCTTCTTTTGCTTTATCCTCAGGAAGTGCGCACAAACCCCTTACTTCCATCTTCGAACCGGGTTCATCATTTAGAAATGTCAAATCCATTCCCATGCCTATTCCAATAACACCAATACCGATATCTTTTTTCATTTTAAGACCCTCCTTAAACGAAATTTTTCTGCTTTCTAAAAATATTGTCAAACCAAATCAGACTCATTGAAATTTTTACCATGCACCTCTTACGTTTAGTAGTTTTATTTATCCCTGAAGTTCATTAATGTTTTGGCCCATTATTTTTGCATAGCTGCTCAAAAAGATTTTTTAACCGATTTTTACTGAATTCTTCTCTCTATGTCCTCTATCATCTTTTTTGAATTTGAATAAAAGATCTTTTCTACCTGGACCTTATCCATTTTCAGTTCTTCAATTGCCATTTTAATTGCTCTTATCGTTTCATATAGAAAAAAAGTAAAATCCGGAGTCATTGAGGCAGAAGACAGGCTCCAGAGCTTAGGCTTTTTAGTAACAAAATAATGTTTATTATTTATATCAATATTTTTGCCTTTCAACAGAGAAATTCCTGAGTCGCTGCCGAATAACAATTTGTCAGTCCCCAGCACATCAAGTATTGTCCTGTTTACCAAAAAATCATTTACCATCGCGGTATCCATATATAAATTTTTCATATGTTTTATTTCATTTATACAGTGTTTTATATCTTCATGACAGTAAGACCTTCCTGCATGAGCGAGGATCACCTTTATGTCGGGGTATTTTTCGGATATTTTATCAAGTTCCCGAATATTTCTTTTATCGGCAAGCCGTCCTTTTCTTGGAAGGTGTATCAAAAGTATCAAACCGTACTGATTGGCAAATTCAAGAACAGTTTGCGATACAAAATCAAAAATGCTGATATCAATATCCAGCTTTGAAAAATCTTCCGTTTCCTTGAACTCTGCCAGGTCCGGATAAGGTTTAAACCCAATAAACCTGTCTGCAAAAAAATTTTCAGGGATTTCTTTTAAAGAAGGTTCAGGCATATACAGTCCATAACAATTTTCTTTTTTGCAGACATCAGATATGTAGGCGTTAGATCTTTCAAGGTCAAATTCTTTTAAAGGAAGACCAAAAAACAACCCTGTGTATTTGTTATCTGGCAAAAGTTTTTCAGCAGCATTTTTAAGATCCTCCAGTACAAACCCTTCAATTAATTCGTCATCCAAAAAAGGGTTTTGTTTTTGGCGGGACTGGCTTATTTTATCCTTGATATAAATTTTGTCCCAAAGATGTATGTGAATGTCAAAAATCTTATCAGGAAGAAAATTTAAAAATTCATTCCTGTAAACTTCTTTATCTCCGCTGTCATAGGCATTTAATAATTCTCCCCGCAAAATATACCTCTCTTTACATTTATAAATTTTCTAATTAGACATTATATTTATATCCGATCGCCTATTGCTCAAATATTGTTTTTTAGAATTATTTCCTTTGCCGTAAATTTAAAGAATTACCCCTGTTTTTAATATCTCAACCAATACCTCTGGCTGTTTTATTCGTTTCTTCAGGAACCAAAAGCTTATTTATAGAACTTTTTTTAACTCCCTGAATCCATCTTCTGCGGCGTTTAATGTGTCTTCAACGTCTTTGTCGGTATGCGCCAGAGATAAAAACCAGTGATGGTTTGGATGAAGGAATATTCCTTTGTCAATAACCTTGGAAAAAAAGATATTTTTACAATTTTCATTTTTAACAGGATCAGGATAGTTAAATTTAAAGAAGGGAATTACAGGCATACCCCGCATCTCTGCTTCAATCCTGAAATCCTTTATCATGCCTTCAAAGCCCTTAACAATTTTTGTGCCCTGCGTCCACATATAATTTATGCCGTCCCTGTCTTCAATCTCTTTTATTGTTGCAAGTGCCGCAACCATGGGAAAGGTATTCGGGAAAAATGTCGCGGATATTCTTGTTTTTTCACTTGGCGCCATCACTTCCCTTGTGCCCATTACCACAGATATGGGGTAGCCGTTTGCTATGGCTTTTGAAAAACATGCCAGATCCGGGATTACATTAAAGTACTCAAGCGCTCCTCCCATGGCTACACGAAAGCCCGAGCGTATCTCGTCAAAAATCAAAACAGCATCATTTTCATGGGTGATTTTTTTAACCCCCTGGAGAAACCCTTCCTGTGGAGGCTCTTTTGAAGATTCAACCGGCTGCATTATGACACCTGCCACCTCTCCCTTATTCTGCCTGAAAACTTCTTCGAGAGAGTCAAGATCATTGTAATTAAAGGTTAAAATATCAGATACTGAACTTTTTGGAACTCCGTAAGCAACCCTGTCTGTCCCTGCACCGCCGTAACTCCAGTCATGCCAGCCATGGTATCCCCACCTGATTATTTTGTCTTTTCCTGTAAATACCCTGGCCATCCTGACTGCTGCTGCTGTCGCGTCTGAACCGCTTGTCAGTATTTTTGCATTTTGCGCCCATGGCATTATTTTTAGAAGCTTTTCGATAAGTTCATTGTGAACCGGGTGAAACAGGGTAAAGCAGAACCCGTTTTTAATATTTTCTATAACCGCATTATCAACATTTTCATTGTGATGACCCAAAACCAGTGGGCCATATGAGCAAACCCAGTCAACAAATTCATTTCCATCAACGTCCCATGCATGCGATCCCTTGCCGTGGCTGAAAAATATAGGGTATTTGCCGGGAATAAATTTTGTCGGCTGTCTTTCAGATGTAACGCCTCCAGGGGAGAGTTTCTTTGCCTGGGCATATAATTCTTCAGAATGTGTAAAGTCCATTTATAACCTGCAATTCTATTATTATTTTTTATGTCAGTACTTTATGGCCTGTTTTAAGTAGTTTCTTCTAGGAAATTGTTGTGGTTCCATAAAAAAATTTTTAAGCTTGGCTTTTACAAATAATCCAACAATAACTGAATTATCCAGGCAGAAGCCAATTATAAATTAACCTCCCAAGTTAACCAAAATCATATGTAGTTATCCTCCTAAAAATTAAATATATTTATAGGTTTATTGCATATATATTTTATCATAAGGTTTGGACCGATGGCATAGCCTGTATTTGAATTTCCTTGAAAACCAGTCTTTCTATATTTCAGGGGATTCTTCTATTTTACTGGCGACCCTGTCCATATAGCAGGAAAACTTTTCATCGTAATAATCTTTCATTAAAGGATTTGGGTATACTGTTTCTTCCTCCTCATTAAAAACCTGTGCTGCCTGCTCCATATCTTTGTAAATACCGGCGGAAACACCTGCAATCATTGCGGCACCCCTGCAGGCATAATTAAGATTTAAGTTTTTTGGCCTGAATACTTTTTCTCCGGTTATGTCTGCAAGTATTTTACACTGAATTGAAGATTTGGCTGCTCCCCCTATAATCTTAATGCCATCAAAGGTAACATCTATTTCCTTAAGAGACTGTGTAATCCATTTAAATTGAAATGCTACTCCTTCGAGCACGGCTTTATATATCTTTAGCCTGTCAGTATCAAAGGAAAGATTCTCCAGGCATCCGGAGATATTGTTGTTCCACATCGGGCCAAAAATTCCATTAAATAATGGCACAAAAATAGTTTTATTCTTTTCACAGACAAGATCAGAACAGGACTTTTCTGCACTTTTGATGAAATCTGTCCGCTCATTATCAGTATTAAAAAAATTTGAAAGAAACCAGTTAAAAGCTGTGCCGCCTGTAGGAACTATAGCTATGAGCCCATATTTTTCTGGTATTACATGCACACCCGGAGAATAATAATATTTATTAAAATAGGGCTTTGGAGTGTTTTTAAAAATAGTCCATGAGGTCCCGGTTGAGAGCAGCAACTTGTTTTCTTTTTTAATTTCCAGCCTGAGATCCAGTTTGTTTTCCTGTTTGTTTTCAGCACTCAGTGCCACACAATACTGGTCATGGCCGCTGTTTGAAAGAACTGTGTTTTTTGACCTGGGGTTCAGTGATTTGTTATTTAAAAAGCCAATTACTGAATCGGATGGGCCCGTCACTGAAAGCCTGCTTTTATCAATTCCGGTGATATTTAATAACTCCTGGCTCCAGTCTTTTTTTTGTATGTCAAAAAGCATGGTGATACTTGCATTTGAATAATCTGCAACACTTTGACCGCATAGCTTTTGCTGGATATAGTCTGCAACAAAAAGGAATTTGTGGGCACTGTCAAAGCTGGCAGGTTCATTTTTTTTCAGCCACAGAGTCTGCAAAAGCGGGAGTATGGATTGGAGCTTCCATCCAGTTATATTATAAATATCATCAACAGAAAATTTTTTCAGGAGCTCTGCCTTCTCGCTTGCGCCGCGCCCATCCATCCATGTAATTGCTCTTCTTACAGGCTCATAGCTGCAGTTGACCGGCACCATTGTGCCTCCCTGGGTGGAAAGTCCGACTGCTGAAATATCAGTGTATTTGTCAAATAGTGAATTCAGTATATCTATGCTTTTGTTTTCCCAGTCCTGCGCGTCCTGTTCTGCAAGGTTGTCGGCCCCAAAATATATTTTGCAGGGTGAAGTAATATTGTCAAGAAATCTTCCGTCTGTGTCGTATATTTCAGCTTTTAAATTTGTGGTGCCGATATCGAGTCCGATTAATTTTTTCATGCAATTAAGTTTGTTTTCTTAAAATTCGTAGTGCGTTTATACACTTTTATAACTCTACTTTTTTAATCTTTAAAATTTCTGCATTTTCAGCCTGTCTAAATTTTAACACACTGATTACCGGAAAAGCGAATTGCTTTATTAAAAAATATATATAGATATCCACTAATTCCCGATTTCAAAATCCGGCTGTAATTTTTTTTAAAACTGATATTTTTATTTATGCTCCCTTACCGCAGCAGAGATCTCTTTTAAGTTTTCAAGCGGCGTGGTAAGAGGGACCGCGCATTCGGGGCCTATTATATCCAATCCGCATTTTATAGCATACTGGACTTCTCTGCGGACATCCTGCGGGCCTTTAAACAAAAGGGTGGAGGGATTGTTTATATTGCCAATTAGCGCCATCCTGCCGGCGGTGATTTCAGCTGCCCTGCATGCGTCGACCTTTGATTCAAAATGAAATGAGCTCAGGCCCGTCTGGGCGATATATTCAATCCTGTCAACGGTGTCACCGCAGATATGCAGCATCACAGGAGCCTGTATTTCTTCTGCCAGTGTGGAATGTATGGGGATTAAAAAATCCCTGTAGGCAAGCGGGCCGCACAGATCTTTTGTGGCATGGTCCGCGACAGTAATGATATCAGCGCCGGCTTCTATTTGTGCATCTGCAAATTTCAGTGTGATTTCCGTTAATTTTTTCAGTATGTCATTCACTTCACCAGGATTTGTTATGGTTTTGATTAAAAAATCCTCAACCCCGAAAAAATGATAGCTCAAAGTCCAGGGGCCGAACACTTTGCCGGCGACAGCAACATCAGGATAATTCTTTTTCAGCTTTGTGATACATTCCAGTACTGCTTTTACTGCATAATTATCCATAAAACCGGGTTTTATTATGATATCGCTGTAATCTTTCCACAATTTCCCGGTTATCTGGGGCATCATATCGGGGCGGCCCCACTTCACTTCGCAGCCCAAAGCAAATGATTCAATAACGACCGAAAATACCGGCATGATAATATCGTATTCGAGGATTTCATAGTTTGCCCTTGCAAGCTCATACATTTTACCGGGCTCATAATGTGCCTCAGGGAAATGGGAATCCATGATTTTCATCTGCTCAATGGTCGTGGAAGACACGGGATTTCCAATGCCGCACCTGCAGGATTTATCTTTGGCAAGTCTTTTAAGTACAATCTCTTTAGGGGTCATGTTTTTAGCCTTTCACTTTTTTACAATCAGT
>CAYZUS010000029.1:10799-27241 GCA_964481885.1 uncultured Actinomycetota bacterium
GGTAATGTTGTTAATAGTCAAAGCTGCCAGTTCTGCAGGATACACATCACCTCTTCTTAAGTAAAGCGCCACAAGGCTCTTCTCAATTTCTTTTTTCAAATCATTAATATCAATACAAAAATTCTGCTTAAAAGAATTGATGAATTTTCTTGCCAGATCAATTTTCCATTCAGTAAATGCGGGATAATAACTCAATATAAATCCACAGAAACTGCCGAGGTCTTCTTCTATAATACCTGTTTTATAGTCTTCGAAATCAATTCTGAACAGCCTGTCTCCACAAAGAATATTTTTTAAAATAAAATTTCGTAAATTCATGTCTCCCAGAATTATTGATTTTCCTGTTGCTTTTTTTATTTCAAAATAACAGCTCTTTAAACAACCTGATACCTTTTCTACAATACTGTCAGTAAACATACCGGACTCTGTTCCAAAGTCAGGACCTTTTTGTGAAATGGATTCCTGTTCAGTAATTATGTCAAGAAGAGTTTTTTCTCCCAGATATTCAATGAAAAGAAAATCATCACCCTTTACAAAGATTTCAGGTACGGTCGCGCCTTTTTCTTTTAGTATTGTCAGCATAAAAGCTTCTTTTTCCAATTGCTCAAGCCTATTGCCAAAAACTTTTATGACGCCTGTGCTGGTATTGTCTTTCTCATTTTGGTAACTTATTTTAAAGACATTATTTTTTTTGCTTAAAAACCGGGTTTGAACGCTGTGTTCCAAATTTATCCTGTTTTTCAACAGTTCATTGTAGGACACTTTTATTACCCGCCAATCTTTATTTCTATTGTTTTGCCTTGCTTGTAGCCCTGCAGGTTTTTGACCACGCCCAGTACCACATCAGAAAGAATATCCTGGACGAATGGAACCATCCCGATTATTTTGCCATCTACTTTGAGTGTTATGTTTCCTTCAGATACCACGCAGTCTTCACGCTTTGAGAGGCCCTGCAGTATCCTTGTTCCAAGCGTCCTGCAGCCGTACCCGCACTTGTTACAGCACTCCGGCGGATAGTCAGGTAATTTTTCAAAAACCTTTTCCTCTATAAGATCAACTATCCTGGCGGTATCTTCTACGGCATCAATTACCGGGATTTTTTTATATTCATTAATGGAATTAGAAATTTTACCGGATATTACAAAGACATTACCACTTAACCTTTCTTCAATTTCTGCTTCGTTTTGTCCGCATAAAATTATTGGAAGATTATAATCACTCACACCTTCCATGATTACAAAATCCTGTGAGTAAAACTCAAGGATTTCTTCAATATCAAGTTTGCGGGGAAAAAGAATATCGGTCTCGTAATATCCCCTTGCAGTCACAAGCTCAGAGCCTGCCTGGCCATGCCTGTAAGTATTTGTACCTTCTTTATCAATTTTGAATTTTTCAAAGTGGATATCCTTAATGCTCCCAATAGAATATTTTCTCCTTTTTAGTTCTTTTATTATGCTTTCTATGGTTGTAGTTTTCCCGGATTGTGTATAGCCAATAACTGAAAATATTTTCATATTTATAACCATTCCTTTCAGGGCTCAAAATAAATAATGCGCAAAAGTATTTCTTTTCAGACTAATAACCATTTCTTTCAGGGCACAAAATAAGTTGTGGTGGATTGTATTTCTTTCTGGATCCTCCGCGCCCATGGTATTCGGCAAAACTAAATTAGTTTCCGTTGAATTACTATATAAAAAGTTAAATCAACTATAGTTTTCAGCTAAATTTTAAATAAGAAATTCAATAATGGTTTGATTATTTACCAGGAACTAAATCAATCTTCTAAAGAATAAATAATATAAAATAATAACCGAAATTGTAACGACTGAAAATATTGCAATTACAAAATAATCGATATTATTCATTTTTAAAACCAGGTAACTGGTTCTGCTTGGATAGGCCCTGAATGCTCTCGTTTCCATGGCAGTGGAAAGTTTCTGGGCCTTCCTTATCGCGCCGATAATAACAGGAGTAAAAATAAAATAATATATTTTGAGCCTTTTCTTTATTTGTATCCTATAGAGATCTATCCCCCTTAACTGCACCGCTGTTACTATGTCCTTTAATTCCCTGCTTAAAACCGGTAAAAATCTTATGGCCACAGATACCATAAAAGCTATCTCATAGGGAATTCTCCACTGAACCAAACCCTGTATTATTTCCCTCGAACTGGAAGTTGAAAGGATCGTTGCAGAACTGACAATAATAAAAATCCTTAAGATAAATTCTGCTCCCAGCAATACTCCTCCAAGAGTAAGGAGCTGGAAACTGCCTATCTTTACAAGAATTTCACCGGAACGCACAAAAATACTCTGCACAACGACTATCAGTAAAAATAAATACCACATTTTGCCAATTTTTCTGAAAACACTCGGCAGGTTTCCGCCGACTAAAGCAGCAATAAGGATTGTGAAAGCAAATACGGATAATAACATATAAATATTTTGGACAAATACAGCAAGCGTGGAAACACAGAGCACCATCACTATTTTTGTCCTCGGATCCAGGAGGTTAGCAATTTTCTTCAACTATTTCTCCTTCTGACATCCTTAATTTTTTTGTGGCAATCAAATCAATAAAGTCCCGGTCATGGCTTATAACCGTCATTCCAATGCCTTTAAGTACAAGGTTTTGAAGAATGCTGACAAGCTTTGCTTTTCTTTCCATGTCAAGCCCCGAAGTAGGTTCATCAAGGATCAGGTATTGGGGATTGCCCATCATTATTGCGGCCATGGCCAGCCTCTGCTTCTCGCCCTGGCTCAAGTTAAAAGTATATGACTCCAGAAGGTCGGAAAGATCAAAAAGATTGAGCATTTCCGAAATATTTTTCCTGATTTCATCTTCCTTTGCACCCATAAACTTCAGCACAAAGGCGAGCTCATCGGTTACTTTTGTCGTGAATAACTGACAATCAGGATTCTGGAAAAGATACCCGACCCTGCTTCCAATCTGGCCAAGTGTCATTTTGCAGTTATCAATTCCATCAATGTATATCCTGCCGACGTTTGGTTTTAATATGCCGATTATAAGTTTGCCAAGCGTTGTCTTGCCGCTGCCATTTGGCCCTGTAATAGCGGTGACTTGGTTTTTTTCTATTTCAAAAGAAATATTTTTAATTGCGGGTTTCCCTTTAAAATAAGAAAAAGTTGTGTTTTCAAGCTTTATGAATGCCAGTATCGACCTCCGCGCCAACTTTACTATAAATTACGGGGCGTATGCACCTGGCTCTTGCAGACACTCCATTGGGTGTCTTGGCGCACTTTTTTCCTGTATAAGACCCCCATATATGGTGGTTGCAAGAGTTATATGCATGGCCCAAATAAATAATTAAAATTTTATCTTAGGCTCCCCTTAAAATCAGAGAGCTCTCCATTATTTAACAACAAAACCCTGTCAGTTACATCCAGGTTTGCAAGGTCGTGTTCAATCATTATTATTGTTTTTCCTGCGGCTTTCAGATCTCTTATGGCTTTTTTTATCTTCAGCTTCCCGGCATCATCTATTTGAGACATAGCCTCATCAAATATTATTATTTGAGGGTTCAAACTTAAAGTGGAAGCAAGGGCAATCAGCTGTTTCTCTCCGCCGGATATGTTTTCAGGATTTGCATCCCTGTTCTTTTCCATTGCAACAAGTTCAAGATTTTGTGATATTCTTTCTCCAATTTCATTTCTTTCAACACAAAGGTTTTCGGGCCCAAATGCAATTTCATCCTCAGCAGTTGGAGAAAATAACTGGGTATCAGGATCCTGGAAAACTATTCCCACATTTGTTGATATGGCAGGCAGCTTCATGTCTTTGGTGGAACTTCCAAAAATTAAAACCTCGCCCTGCATTTCACCGTCAAAAACATGGGGTATTATTCCGCAAATGCAATAACACAGGGTGGATTTGCCGCACCCGCTGAGACCAACTATGGCCAGAACTTCACCCTTATTTATCCGGAGTTCTATGCCATTTAAAATACTTTTTGTACTTTCAGGGTATCTAAAATGAAGATTTTTTATTTCTACTGGGAAAATCATTGCAGATTTATTTCTGTTAAAAGTTTGCACCATCTCTGGCTGTACGTATCTTTTCTTATCAGAGCCATATACGGGCCGTCCCCGCCATTTTCAGCATTTTCAAGTAATATTCCATCCATCTTATAAACTATATATACATTATCCTCTTCCAGGACTTCGTCCAGTGTTAATGCGGAAGAATAACCGTCAATGGCTTTTAAAACAACTGTGGTTACACCTGCCGTATTAATTTCAAGGCCTGAAAGTAAGTTTTTTAAGGGTATGCCTGTATAGCTGTGTTCTACAGGAGATTTGCCGCTCTTTTTTAAATTTGCTTTAAATTCTTCCTCCCCCAGGCCTGTTATGTATGCCATATTGGCTTGCGCCAATTTTTTATCTCCGGATGCAATCATAATAACTGCTTTTTCCTGCAGCGTTTTCTTATCTGCAACATTACCCATATTAAGATAAGCGGTTACTCCCAGAGCAATTGTCAGCACGGCCATAATTGCTATTATAATAATCAACAATTTTTTATTTTTTATTTTTTCCATTTTTATAACCATTCCTTTCGCTTCGCTCAGGGCGCAAAACAGGATGAAAAATCATTGCCTTTAAGCCTGTTTTCTTTTATGAATAAATATTTCAGATTTGATTTTCTTACAGGCTTAGCCATTCCTTTCAAGGCTCAAAATAACAATGCCCTGTTTTCCTTTCAGACTTACCTGCCACCTTCAATTATAAGATAGGGAACAATCAAATCCTCAAATCTAAAATCACCATGATCGCCCTCGATGCCGACGCTGTGCATGCCGTGATCGGCTGTTATTATAATTCTGCCGCTCCAGCTCTGGGCCAACTGGCTGATATAACCATCAATTTGTCCAATGGTTTTCATCGTTGTTTCAGAAGTATCCCCAAAATCATGGCCCTTCTCATCCACACTGTGAAAATGAACCATTAAAAAATCATAATCTTCCCGGATGTTTTTAAAAGCAGATTCAAATATTTCATCATCTTTCAGTCCATCTTTATTGTAATCCGCATTCAGTATAGGCTCTGATTCTGTTTTTATTACCTGGACATCTCCCTCTATCAGCAGCGCAGTTTTACCCATATCCTGAATTTTCCCGAATATTGACAGTACCTTAAGTTCCCTTTGTTTTCTGGAATAGATACCGTTTTCTTCAGGAGTCTTTCCGGTTATCACTGCCGCGAGTCCGGCATTCGTAACCGGTTTATAAACACTGGCTGCAGGGTCAGCTTGTTTTATTCCTGCCAGAAATGGAGCAAATCCGCCTTCCATGGCTTTTAAGTATTGCTGAAAGCCAAGCCCGTCAACAAGAATAAGCAGGACTTTTTCATCCTTTCCAATAAAGTGCAGGGAATCATCGTACGCGTCCATTATGCTGGAAGTGGGAGGTTCCAGCATCACTCCTGCCACCTTTTCAATACTGTTTTTGCCATCTGCATACCAGTAGTTAATATAATTATCTTTCGTTTCAAAATAACCGTCATTTTCCAGAAACTGAAACTCCCCATTTTGTCCCATTACAAGAATTTTGGAATCATCAATTGCCAAATCATTAGAAGCGGTCAAACCGGAATTTATCAGCAACTCAGCAAGTGTAATTTCCTTTTTCATTCTGTATACATCAGCCTGATAAGTCCTATTTTCTTTCTCCATTGAGGGAGTGCCGTCCAGGTTATAAACATTATTTGCCTTCAGGTACATTTGCCCTGGTGTAATATTTATTAAATTCTGGTCCGGCCTAATGATATTCAAACCAAAATCCCATGAGTTTTCAGCAGAAGATATTACTATTGCAGCTATATTTTTTATATTGCTGCTTGCAGGGTGATTTAAATTAACGGCCTCCCATCCATTCTTTGCAGAATAGGTTATAAAGCTTTTTTCAATATCGGCTCCGTCTATACTGGCTGCTACTCCATCATTACTGACAAACATTATTATATTTGTATCTGAAAATGGCCCGGATTTTGTGATTAATTTTTCAAGTTTTATTGCTTTTAAAGAAAATCCATTATTTTCAATTCTTTCAATTTCGGCAAGTTCATTGAAATTGCCGATAACCTGTATTTCCTGGACATCTCCTATTATTTTTAGAGGCTGAGAAGTATTATCGCTGCTATTTGTGATAACGGGCCTTATAAAAAAACCTGCAGCGAGCCCAATTAATAAAAGGCAAACTGATACTGCAGATATTATCCAGATATTTTTTTTCTTCACAACTTGGACTTTCTCTTAAACTTAAGGCCCGGAATATTTAATTTCTTTATGCCTTTTATGATGCTGTAAGCAATAACTCCGCCCAGACCGCCGGAAAGGGCGCCTCCACTCAAAGTCAGAACCAAAGGTATCCAGGGCAATCTGAAAAATACATAATTCGTTAGAAGTGTTCCTGTCAGATTTGCAACCAACCCCCCAAAAAAGCAGGCAAAAATACCATCGCCCTGCCGTCTCATTGCCAGCCATAGCAGTTCAACTGCAACACCGGGCGCAATATACGTGACAAGGCTCATAATGCCATGGGTCCCGAATATACCGGTTGCCACAACCAGTATTGCCTGTACAACGGCAATCAGCGTAGCTGCGCCGCGCTTGCCGACAATACCTGCGCCCACCACTATCCACATCATGTAAAAACCACCGGCAATAGCGCCTCCCGGTATAAATAGTGGTCCTGTAATTATATGCACAAGCGGCACAATTACCGGTTTGACCGCTATTCCCAGTGCCGCAAATATGGCAATAATAATCAGGTCAAATACTGAAAATTTTTTAAAAAAATCTTTTGTTGCCATAAATTATTGCCTGAAATCTAAATTGTTTACACTGGGTATCTGCTTTACAAGGTAATCGCCCCTCATTGTATCTGGCAAATTATCCTGATAATTATCCTGATGCTTTAAGGCCACATACAATGCATACCTGAGTCAGGCGGCGTATATCCAAAATATTTATTTTACAACTGTTACTTTTACAACAGCCTTGACCCAGGATTTTGTCGACTGGCTTTTTACAACTATCTGGACAAAACCATCGTCTTTGCTCAGGGCCTGGCCGTCTACTGAAAACCCAAGTATGGTACCGGCATCGTCAACAGTAGCCTTGTCAAGTTCTGCAGAATAACCATCCGAAGCTTCAGCTTTTACCATGCTGTAATCCGTTGCGCCATAAAAATCAAGTATTGCCTTCAAAGGAATCCCGATCCATTTTTGGTCAACTTCCTTTTTTGTAGCCGTGATTTCAACAGTAGACATTTTTGCTGCATCAGCGTCTGTAAAGCTGATATCTTTATCCCCTATTCCCGAAATTGTAACGGTCCATAATGCCGTAGCTGCAGCTTCAGCAGCTGTTGCAGCGGCTGCGGTTGTTTCAGCCTCCGTGCCGGTTGCTTTACAGCCGGCAGCAACTACCATAACCATCAACAAAATCATCAGCAGAGCAAAAAATTTTTTCACGTTTCCCTCCTTTTAGAATACAGTGTAATAACAATATGCGGGACCAATGCTCTTTTGGATTCCCTTTTTAAGAAATTAAAAAACTTACAAGCACGAACTTTCAAGCGGCCCACCAGTTTTGCGCCTGTCACAGGGAAAATCATGCATGCAGGATTTTCCTATTATCAACAAATATTTCTACCTGAATTTTTTTCGCCCAAGTTATTAAAACTATTGTCTTTCAATTCGGCCCCCAAAATTTTGGCAGTCAGATTACTTATTAAAACTCAGCCTGCTATTATTTTTTAACTTCTATTGATAACAGATTTTTAATTGCGCTATTTTTAGGAAGGTCCTTAAAATATGTTTCCAGCTCGCCTTTTTCATTTAGATAAATCAAGCCTTTCTCAATATCCGCACTGTTTATTTCAGCGCTATAGCCATCTGAAGCAGTAAATAAATATGACTGCGCCCCAGGTAATCCAGCCTTACTGATAACATCCTTTATTGCTACTCCGCTTAAATTATCTGCCAGTGTATTTTCAAAAGTTGCCAGTGCTTCATCGATCGAAAAATATACTGTTGGACCATAGGAAAATTTTATAATGTTTTTGACCCACATACCTTTTGGCAAATCTTCAGCAAGAAATGCCGGAGCGTCTTCACCCTTGATTTTAATAAAAGCTTTTTTAAAAGAGTCCGGCTCTTCAACTTTTTTTAGCCCGTCTGAAGACTCTATATAAACCGCTCCCTGTAAAGTATCCTGACTAAATCTGGCAAGCAGCTCCTCTGTTTTAATCGCCTTATCTTTTACGCCATAATAGTCAAAATCCTGTTGCGCAATACTGCCTGCTGCAGTATCCAAAAAAACTATCTTATTTAACTCTGCTTCAACCCTGTTTTCTATTATTTCAATTTTTACAAGATTCTTAACCCAATACAGCGTCCTTTCGTCTGGAACTGCCACCCTGAGAGGTTTGCTCTCTGAGTCAAGCGGTTTGCCATCAATTTCATAAGCGAGTATTATGGCCCTGTCGGTTAAAATTTCTTTTGGGACTTCCACGGAATACCCGTCACCCGCGTAAAATACTGCGGCACTGAGATCTTTTTGTGATTTGTCAAAATATTTTTTTAAAATATTTTCAAGCAAAATGCCTTTCACTTTTAAGGTACTTTTCTCGTTTTTGGAATTAACAGTTGCTGCTTCTGTAGTAATTGGTTCTATTTCTTTTAATTCCTGCAGGCTTATTTCCTTATCTTCTCCCAGTCCTGAAATTACAATTTTTTCAGTGCTGTTATCAGCGTCCTGCGAAGAACTGTTTGCACTGGTTTCGATGCCGTTTTTACATGATATAAAAATCGATAAAGTTACTGAAATCATTAAAATTAAAAATACAGCAAAAACTTTTTTTAAATTTAATTTCACTTTTCACAACCCTTCCCTTTTTAATTTCTATTTGGTTCCTGTTAAATGATTAATTATTTTTACAAAAGCTATTAGTTTTTTAAGCATTAATTCTTTTGAAATTCCAAACTATGCCGGTTATTCAGCAAAACTATTTTAAATTTTAACAAAAAGCCCGTATTGCAAAGTTAATGGCCAAAAACAAAAAACCGGCAAAAGAAGATTTGCCGGCAGCACAATTAATCAACGGCTTTATTACAGCCATTAATTAAAATCTCCTTTTCAAACACGGGAGGCTATCACGTTTCCATTTTAACCCTGTCGCTCATTTTCCATGGGGGCCCCTGATGTAAGGACCGCTTTAGGCAACAATGAGTCGGAGAAAAATATTTAATTTTTACTTCTGGAAATTATAAAAATTAACAAATGTTTTTACAAGTATTATCTAGCCATCCCAAGTACTGAATATGTAAACAAGGCAATTTAATTATTTCAAAGTTTCACTTGTTACGGAAATTACTTCTATGATTGCTGAAGAATCTTAAATTCCAAGGGAGTTTTTTTTATTAAATAATTTTTTTACTGATCGTGCCACCGCCCAGAACAGTATCTCCTTCATAGAACACTGCGCTTTGGCCCGGAGAAACAGACTCATGCGGCTCATCAAATATAACCCTGGCACTATTTTTAAGCATCTTTATACTGCAGGGGATTTCGGCGGACTGGTATCTTATTTTAACATTTGCCCTCCCCGGCATTTTGTCAGCCAGCAGATTTATATCCTTTAAAATTAATCCTTCTGCTTTAAGTTCTTCTTTTGTGCCAATCGTTACCAGGTTTCTGGCTGCATCAATATCAGTTACAAAAAGGGGTTCGGCAAAACTGATGCCAAGTCCTTTTCTTTGCCCTATTGTATAATTTGCCACCCCCTGATGATGCCCCATGACATTGCCTTTTTTATCGATTATTTGCCCAGGCAGCATTTGGGCAGATTTTGAAGTTTTAATAAACTCCCTGTAATTATTGTCGAGAAAACATATATCCTGGCTGTCCTCTTTCTGCGCAACCGGGAGCCCGGCATCCTGTGCGATTACTCTTATGTCAGATTTTTCATACTCTCCCAGTGGAAGTTTTATTCCTGGCAGACTTTCCCTCTTTATAACATATAAAAAATAGCTCTGGTCCTTTTTTGTATCCTTGGCTTTTGCCAGAGCATAACCTGAGCCGGTTTTTAAAATCTTTGCATAATGGCCCGTTGCAAAATAATCAAATCCCAGATGCATTGCGTAATCCATAAGCATTTCAAATTTTAAATACCTGTTGCAATCCATGCAAGGATTTGGTGTTTTACCGCTTAAATAGCTTTTTATAAACCTGTCAATTACTTTTTCTTTTAAAGGCTTTGCATAATCGGAAACATAATGCGGTATGCCTAAAACGCTGCAGACCTGCCTGGCATCATTTATGGCTTGCACGCCGCAGCATCTCTGGCCGGATGAGTTATCGCTTTCAATGCCAAAGCACATTGTCATGCCAACAGTTTCATAGCCTTCATTTTTAAGCAGGTATGCAGCAACTGAAGAGTCTACTCCCCCGCTCATTGCTACAAGCACTTTTTTTCTTTCCATGATTAATATTATAAGTTATAAAGATTTTTATTATTATATTATACTGGATGTTTGTAATCTATTTCTAAATTGAATGATAAAGGAGGTTTTTCATGCTTCAAAGGATTAATCCGGCAAAAACTGCTGCATGGACCAAACTGCAGAAACATTACCTCCAAATGAAGGATTATCCCGTGAGGGATGCCTTTGCCCGGGACAAGGACAGATTTTCAAAATTCTCCATAACTTTTGAAGACATGCTCCTTGACTATTCAAAAAACATAATAGATGAAGAAACTGTCGGTCTTCTGCTTGAACTGGCCAAAGAATGTGAAATAAGAGACGCTATTCAGAAGATGTTTTCCGGGGAAAAAATAAACGAAACCGAAAACCGCCAGGCTCTTCACACGGCGCTTCGCAATCGCTCAAATACTCCTGTTGTTGTCGATGGTAAAGACGTCATGACGGATGTCAATGCAGTACTGGCCAAAATGAAGTCATTCTCCCAAAAGGTAATCTCGGGCGGCTGGAAAGGATATTCCGGTAAAAGTATAACCGACATAGTAAATATAGGCATTGGGGGGTCTGATTTGGGACCAGTCATGGTAACGGAGGCGCTCAAACCCTACAGAGTAAAAGGCATTGATGTACATTTTGTCTCAAATATTGATGCAACCCATATTGTTGAAACCTTGAGGAAATTAAACTGCGAAACGACCCTTTTTATGATTTCCTCCAAAACATTTACGACGCAGGAGACAATGACCAATGCCCATACTGCACGCGACTGGTTCCTTGCAGGAGCAGAAAACCCTGAACATGTAAAAAGACATTTTATTGCAATTTCCACTAATAAAGAGGCAGTTGAAAAATTCGGTATTGACGCAGAGAATATGTTTGTTTTCTGGGACTGGGTTGGGGGCAGATATTCGCTCTGGAGCGCTATCGGCCTTTCAATTGCATGCTGTATAGGGTTTGATAATTTTATAAGTCTCCTGGAAGGCGCGCATGCAATGGACAGGCATTTTGTCGAAGCTCCGCCGGAAAAAAATATCCCGGTAATCCTGGCCCTTCTTGGAATCTGGTATAACAACTTCTTTGGCGCGCAGTCTCAGGCAATTCTTCCTTATGACCAGTATATGCACAGATTCCCGGCTTATCTTCAGCAGGCGGATATGGAAAGCAACGGTAAATGCACTGACAGGAATGGCAGTGAGGCCAGCTATCAGACCGGCCCTGTCATCTGGGGCGAGCCGGGTACCAACGGACAGCATGCCTTTTACCAGCTCATACACCAGGGCACAAAGCTGGTCCCCTGCGATTTTATTGCTCCGGCAATAAGCCACAACCCCGCAGCCACACACAATCCTTCCGGCAGCTGCAATCCTGCTTGCGACCCAGGACCTTCAGGAATACAGAATGCTGCGGCCCACCAGCATCCTTCCGGCAGCCATCATGAGATCCTGCTGTCGAATTTTTTTGCACAAACTGAAGCTTTGATGAATGGCCGCACAAAGGATGAGGTTGCCGAGGAATTAAGAATTAAGGGTTTAAACGCCAGCGAGATTTCAGGGCTGATGCCCTTTAAAGTATTTAAAGGCAACCGCCCGACAAATTCCATTCTGCTTAAAAAGCTGACTCCCCGGACATTGGGAAGCCTTATAGCCATGTATGAGCATAAAATATTTGTCCAGGGAATAATCTGGAACATTTACAGTTTTGACCAGTGGGGTGTTGAGCTTGGAAAGGAGCTTGCAAAAAAAATACTTCCCGAACTGGGCAGAGAGGATAAAATAAATTCCCATGACAGTTCAACAAACGGACTAATAAATACATTTAAATCAATGCGGATTTCCAACGACAAAATTTAAACAGACAAACAACCACGATTAAACTATTGGCCCATATGTGTAATGCAGCAATGACGGCTGGGAATATTGAAAACAGTATTTGATTATGCGATGATGAGCTCTAAATTAAAGATCTCATTGTAAATTTTAATACTTTTTAATAACTCAGAGTTGCTAAAGGGGCCTCAAAAAAATATGTATGTTGTGTTGCAAGCTATGAGCTTTTGCATTACAATATGCATATAACAGAATCGGAAGGAGTTGAAAGACATGGCTAAATCTGCCAGTATAAATATGCGTATTAATCCTGAATTCAAAGAAAAAGTTGAAAACCTGTTTGGCGAACTTGGTCTATCTACTACAGAAGCTATTAATATATTTTTGCACCAATCAGTATTACAGGGCGGACTACCTTTTGAAGTAAAAAATTATAAGAAATCAGATTACTTTACCGATTTACATCAATCTATTGAACAATTAGAACAAGGAAAAATTGTTATTAAGACGATTGATGAATTGGAGGAAATGGAAAGTTGAATATAATTTTTTCTGAAAAAAGCTTTTACGAACACACAGAATGGCAAACAAAAGATAAGAAAATAGTTAAAAAAATCAACGGGCTTATAAAGGATATTCAAAGAAACGGGATGCTCAAAGGTATGGGTCAACCTGAGCTTTTAAAACATAGCCTGACAGGTTATTGCAGCCGAAGGATAAACGAGGAACACAGATTAGTTTATGCTATGGATATTAATAACAATTTAGTGATTGTAAAATGTAAAGATCATTACGAGTAAAAATATTATGTGTCTGCTTTTAACTTATACAGAGAGTGATATCTGAATCAGGGTTTGGGGAAATTTATTTATAAGAATTTGCTTTTGGAATTTATAATATTCCCGGAGATTTGGAGCCATCTTGATGCTGAACAAAAAAATACCTGTATTATTAATTCTTTTGGTTTTCATTTCCGTGACGTTACTTACTGGTTGTTTAAAAACAAAAGCAGTAGAACAAAATCAAAAAGAAAAAGAACAACAGATGAAAGCAGAAAATGGAGAAGCAGAAAATGGAGATACAGACAGAATCCTTTACAAATTTAAAAAAGGAAGCTCTGGATACTATTACAGTTCACCATATCTAAAAGATGGCTGCATCTATATTGGAACATCTCTTAAACTAGGTGCAAAAGGTGTAAATGATAATTACTTTTTTAAGCTTGATTCAAAACTAAATGAAATTTGGGAGTACCCCCTGGAAGGAACTGAGGTCAGGGGCTCTGCTCAGACTGATAAAGATGGCAGCATATACTTTCTGGCACAGGAAGGCAGAGCGGGTGATGATATGACTAATTCAACTCTTTGCCTGTATTCACTGGATAAAGATGGAAAACTTAAATGGAAGAAAGAAATATTTGGAAAAGGTAAAATTTCAGCTGTAGGAACATACGAACTTTCTATCGGCAAATATTTATATATTCTGGGTCAAAAATATCAGGCACTGAATCTGCAGGATGGTTCTGAAGTATGGTCAATAGACAAACTTAAGGGTAATTCCAGGCCCCTTATAGATTCTTTTGAGAATACATACATTATAAGTATGGGTACAATATATGCCGTTGATCCATCAGGAAAACAGTTGTGGACATTTGCACCACAGGGAGAAAATTTTACACAAACCAGCCTTGCCATGACACCTGATAAAGCCAATATCATTATGCTGGTTGATACATATGTATATTCAATTGATATTTTGAGTGGTAAATTAAATTGGGAATTCAATACAAATATACCTGGTGATTTAAGATTAACACCCGGAATAGATGATGAAGGCAATATCTACATAGTCCGAAAAAACGGGAATTATCCATGCACAGTATCTGCAATCAAAGCCGATGGGTCAGGTTTTTTATGGAATGCAGAAGGCTTTGGAGAAACCAGCCATACTCCGGCGTTGGGAGATGACAGAACCCTGTACTTCGGCTCAGAACAGTCCATACTATTTCCTGAACTCAAGAGAGTTGCCGGATTCCATGCACTTGATATGAATACCGGAAAAATAAAATGGAAACTGACACTGGAATCAGATATTTCCTGTTCATCTCCTGTAATCTCCGAAGAAGGTATTATTTACTTTGCTACAATAGGGGGAGATCAAAAAATGGAAAGCGGTTATGTATATGGGGTTAAAACTGACTCAAAAGGTCCACTTAAAGGAGCAGGCAGCGCTCAATTCTGCAGGTAGTATTATTAAATAAACTGTAAAGGTGCGGACCGTCACCTGGCAGGTCACCAAGTGTCTATATTGAAGCAGCCTCAGCTGGTGTTGTGTTTTGTTTATTGACTTAAAAATAAAATAAGTTATAATTTTTACTGAACAATTACGTTACCTAATTGTTCAGTATATTGCACAATTATAGCACACAATCATATATATAATGTGCCGTATATTTTTATAATAACTCAGGAATTTCGGGAGAAAAATGGACGAATTACTATTACAAAATCCATGGTGGACCGATATAAATAATATAGAAAGTGATGCGCATATAAAGAAATTAAAAGGACTTAAATACGTATATCAGCCTCTGCTATTTAAGCCTGCCGATCTTGAAAAGGATGCGGTCTACACACTCAGAGGTGCAAGGCAGGTAGGCAAAACAACACTTGTAAAATTAATAATAAAAGACCTGCTTGGTAAAAATATCAATCCCAGAAACATCTTTTATTATTCCATGGATTTGGTAAAAGACGATAAAGAACTTTTTGAAATATTTACATCATGGTATCAAACTGTAAGGGAAAGCAATAATAGAAAATACGTCCTGTTTGATGAAGCAACCTTTGTAAAAAACTGGGAAAAATCAATAAAACATATTGTAGACACCTTTGGCCTGGAAAACAAAACTATTATTCTAACCGGTTCGTCGGCCATTGATCTTCGAAAAGGTTCTGACAGGCTCCCCGGGAGAAGAGGGGTATCAGGGCCGGATAAATTATTACTGCCACTTTCATTTAAAGAGTTCTGTAATCTCACCGGGCTAAAAATATTACTGGAAAATGAAAGTCACATTACCCTGGATTCAATTAAAAATAATATCCCGGAATTAAAGGTTTTTCAGAATGAACTCGATATATATTTGGATAAATACCTTGTTTGCGGAGGTTTCCTGGAGTCAATTAACTCTCTTTTTGGTAGCAACACAATAGGCGAAGAGACATTTGAAAGATATATTGCGGTGATATTCAGTGAAATAGAAAAGCTAAAGAAATCAAGAGTAATTTCTAAAAATATTCTCTCTTCTATTATGGATTCGCTGGGCAGCACTATCAGCTGGAACAAACTTGCAAAAAAATCCGGCAATATTTCTACAAACACCGTAATTGACTATGTAAATACTTTTTCGGATTCTTTTACAGTTTATTATTTGGAGCATTTTAATATAAATGAACTGACAGGAAATCCGGCAAAAGAAAAGAAGTTATACTTTTTTGACCCTTTTTATTATCACATTATAGCCAGAATAATTAATCTGCCTTATATAAAAATCAGCAAGCCTTCTATTATAGAAAGTCTTGTAGGAGCACATTTAATCAGAAATTTTGAGAAGGGTATTTATCAGGGGTTTTCAAATATTGAAAAAGTATTTTACTGGAAATCAGTAAAAGGCAAAGAGATAGACTTTATATTAAGCAGATCCAGAAAAGATATCTTACCCATAGAGGTCAAATATCAGAATCTAATAAATCCCATGGATTTCGTAACAATTAAAAATACATTTGTGGAAGGAATCGTGGTGTCCAAAAACATTTTCTTGTCTGAAAAAAATATTGTAGTTCTCCCTTCCTCTTCTTTCCTTTATTTACTGAATTAAAATGATATTTGACCGGACCTCTCTGTCTCTTTGTGAACAGACATAAAAAGGCACCCCGAAGCAGATTAGATATGCATAGTTTCAGCCAATATCTTATATTGGAAAAATGATAATTTTTTCATTATCTGGTATAGTAAAAGTTATGATGTTTAAAAAAGCCATAAGGTTAAGCCTGCTGCTTGTTTTAATTGTTATTTTTTTAACTGTTTCTTCCGGATGCAGCCAGTTTAAAACGTC
>CAYZUS010000030.1:0-3734 GCA_964481885.1 uncultured Actinomycetota bacterium
GCCTATGATGAGCCGATATTAAAAAATATCGCAGCCAAAAACCAGGGTTTAATTGTTTTGCCGGATATGATTACTATTGATAATTATGGGTTTGCTGTTTCTCCTGACGCAAATGAATTAAAAAACAGTATTGATGCAGTTATCACAGATTTAAAGAATAATGGTACTTATGAGGAAATGTTAAAGCGCTGGCTGCCAAAAGAAGGAAACCCTGCGGTAATGCCGGAAATTGCACTGAGCGGAAACAAGGGAACTCTCAGGTTCGGGACGGCGGCCAAAACTGAGCCATTTTCATTTGTAGACGGAAACCAGAAAATAGTTGGGTTGGACATTGAACTGGCAACGTATGTTGCACAGAAACTGGACATGCAGCTTGAGGTTATCAATATGGATTTTGGTGAAATGATACCGGCTCTGATTGCAGACAAGGTTGATATGATTGGAGCCTGCATTACAATTTCAGAGGAACGAGCCAAAGTGGTCCTGTTTTCTGAACCTTACTATACTGGTGGCATAGCTGCATTGGTCAGAGAGTAAAAGAATATTTGGCGTATAATATTTATATATAGTTTTATATATAATAAATACCTTATTTACCTGGAAATTTATTGCTTTTTATTTTAGAGAATATATTATCTTTGCAATGCTAATTAAAACTAAAAAGTTAAAAAACGGTTTTGAGCTCCCGCTCTTCGGTTTCGGCACATGGGCCATGGGCGGCCGTGACACCAGGGACGAAAATAATGACGACAAAGCTGATATCTGTGCCATTAAAACTGCGCTTGACATGGGAATTATACATATAGATACTGCCGAATGGTATTCAGAGGGTCGGGCAGAGGAGCTTGTGGGTGAAGCAATCAGAGGTTTTGACAGGGCCGGCCTCATCATAACAACTAAGGTAACACCCATGCATCTTCATTATAATGATATTATCAATGCTGCAGAGCAAAGTTTGAAAAGACTGAAAATTGATTATATAGATGTCTATCTTATACACACGCCAAATCCTTATATTGATATCAAGGAATCCATGGAAGCCATGGATCTCCTTAAGGAAAAGGGATTAGTAAGGCATATCGGACTAAGCAATTTTAATGTTCCTGAGTTTGCGGCGGCACAGAGCTGCAGTAAAAATATAGTAACCTGCAACCATCTTCATTACAACCTTAAGCACAGAGGGCCCTTAACAGACGGCTCCATAAAATACGCCCAGGATAATGACGTTATGGTAGTTGCGTGGCGTCCTACTCAAAAGGGGCTTTTTTCAAAAGAACCAATCGAAATAGTAAGCAAACTTTGCAGCAAATATGAAAAAACTGCAAACCAGATTGCAATCAACTGGCTTGTCTCTCAAAAAAATGTTGTCACAATATCAAAAACAAGGAAAGCTGAGCATTTAAAAGAGAATCTTGGGGCACTGGATTGGACCATGGAGAAATCTGATATCGAAATGCTGATGAACTGTTTTCCTGATACAGTTGATACTGTTGAAAATATTTCTCTGGCAAAGCTTATTGTACCGGAATAGTCTCAGCAAAATTCGATCCCGGAGTGTATCGGACCCCCACAAAACCACTGCAAGCCTGTTTACAGTTCAATGGATACACTGATTCACGCTGCTGAATCTTTTGTTTCGCCCAATTCAAAACATCCTTTTTACACTTTTAATATCCTGCCCTGGTGTCTTTTGACAAAGGTTTGCCTCCTGCCATCTTTTGCCAAAGGCTTTCCTTTTTTAAATAACAATATGTTTTTAGTGCTTGATATTTCTGCTTTCTTCTGACGGCTTATTGTTAACCTAAATGTAACACTCTCGTAACACTGATTTAATAATCCTGTTTTATAATCTTTCCATTACTGGCTTTTTAAGTCTGTTTTGCCAGTATTTTGGAGTTACTGGCAGTAATACCGACCTTTTAAGATTTATTTTGGATTTATCAGTGCATCTGAGACTGGCAGGGCCTTAAGCGAATCTTTACAGGAATGTATAAATTATTGTAAAGCAGATAAAGCGAAGTGATTCCAATTTAAGAAATTAAAAAGTTTTAAAATATGTGATTCTGGATTTTAAAGGAGAAAATTATGGAAAGCAGTATTTCTAAAAGAAACCGGACAATTTTTCTGGCAATACTTTTTATAGCATTGCTGACACTTATGATAGTCCCCAGGCTTGTGTTTGCAGACAGTGCAGTAGTTGGAGACCCATCAGGAATTGCGACTGGCAAGACATCAGATATTTCTTCTGATTCTCCCGGGAGCCCTACACCGGCAGAGATATCAGACCAGTTAGGGAAAACCAAGACAGGCAGTAACTTTGTATGGGTGCTGATTTGCGGATTTCTTATATTCTTTTTTCAGGCCGGATTTGCCATGGTTGAAACGGGCTTTACCAGGGCAAAGAATGCATTGCATACGATGACAATGAATTTTATCGTTTTTGTAATCGGAGCAATCGGTTTTTACTTTGTCGGTTTTGCATTAATGTTTGGCGGTATCGGAGGACTGTCAACTCTTGGTGGAAACCCGGTGTTAAACAAAGAACTTCTGATAAACGGCTGGGGGATAATCGGATACAAGGGATTTCTTTTAAGCGGAGTTTCATATGATGTTGCAGTATTTACACTGTTTTTCTTTCAGATGGTTTTTATGGACACCACTTGCACCATACCCACAGGCTCAATGGCTGAGCGTGTCAAATTAAAAGCAGTGATTGCTTCGTCATTTTTTATTTCAATGGTTTACTATCCTATTTATGGAAACTGGGTTTGGGGCGGCGGCTGGCTTTCTCAATTGGGTTCAAAGCTTGGGCTTGGACACGGAGTACTTGACTTTGCAGGTTCGGGAGTTGTACATGCAATGGGAGGAATGATTGCTTTAACCGGTGCAATAGTACTTGGTCCCAGGATAGGAAAATTTAGAAAAGATGGCAAACCTGTGGCAATCCCGGGACATCATATACCCATGGCAATAATAGGAACAATAATACTTTTCTTTGGTTGGTTTGCATTTAATGCAGGCAGCACACTTTCCGGCAATGACTTAAGGATTGGAGTAATTGTAACAAACACCATGCTTGCCGGGGCTTTCGGTTCATTGTCAGCAATGATATATACCTGGTTAAAATATAAAAAACCCGACCCTACAATGATTGCTAACGGGGGTCTTGCCGGTCTTGTTGCAGTTACAGCAGGTTGCGCATTTTTTAACAGCATTACAGCAATGATAATAGGCCTGATTTCAGGAGTGCTTGTGTGCATATCAGTATGGGTTGTGGAAAACAAGTTTAAAATCGACGATCCTGTGGGAGCAGTCTCTGTCCATGGTGTTAACGGCCTGTGGGGGATAATTGCACTGGGCCTGTTTGCTGATGGAACTTATGGTGACGGGCTAAACGGAGTTTCCGGAAATGTAAGGGGCCTGTTCTATGGCGGCACGGGACAATTTTTTGCTCAGCTCATAAATGTTGCAGTCATAATTGTATATGGGGTCATTTTATCCTGGGTCTTCTGGAAAGTGCTGGATAAAATCATGAAAATACGTGTTAAAGCTGAGGATGAAATCGAAGGGCTCGATGTTCCTGAGATGGGCCTGCTCGCCTATCCGGAATTTGTACTGTCTCCTCCTGAAGGAACAGGGACAAATGGCATTGGAGCAGCACCTTACAGTATATCCTACTCTTTCAACGCCGGTGAAGCTGACGATGGCGACTCTGCTGATGCTGGCTCTGCTGA
>CAYZUS010000030.1:3834-27038 GCA_964481885.1 uncultured Actinomycetota bacterium
CCATTTTGCATCCCTGGTTTTACCATTTTGCATCCCCGGTTTGACATAACGATCATCGAATAATAGTACATTTTGAAAGAGCACTCACTTTCAATCCAATATACAAGAGAAATAAAGTTGATTGAAGCAATAGCAAGTTTTATGCAAATGTAATAATATTTTCCTGATAAAAAATTTATAAAGATTGAAAAAGGGCCAATACTTAAATGACAGAATATGAAATAACCGATAATTTAAGAATAATAGTTTTTACATCAAAATTTGACAATTCCAAGCGTGAATTATTGCTTTCCCTGCCATGTGAGTATTCTGCCTCAAAAGAATACCCTCTGATTATAAGCCCTCATTTTTTCGGGGCCACTTTCTTTGAAAACTACTATCTTGGCGCTGCAGCAATGAAGGAGAAATTCAATGGTTGGAGAGGAATTTCAGACAGCTTCGGCATACTTATTGCAATGCCTTTGGGCCACGGAAGGATACATGACAGGGCATCCATGGGTTATGAAGCTCAAATTGATGATATGGCGCATATCCCTGAAGTGCTTGGGGCCGCAGGGTTTAAGATAGGTAAAAAATATGCCGGAGGTATCAGCATGGGGGCAATCGAAACGCTTACCTGCGTTGGCAGGTACCCTGAACTATTTTCGGCGGCATTCTCCTTTAATGCCATAACAGATCTTGAGGCCTGGTATTACGACGTAATTGCAGGAGAAACAGATAAAATCATTATTAAATCCGGTCTTTTGGACCTTTTTTTGGAAGAAGTGGGAGGCGCTCCCCAGGAAAAAAAGATTGAATTCTTAAAAAGAAGCCCTGCAAATTATATTGAAAATTTATCAAAAGTGCCTTTGATGATCTATTGGAGCGCCATGGACAGCATCGTGGTAAATGCCGAGACAAAACAGTCAAAAAAACTGGCTGACCAAATCAGAGATACATATCCTGGGTCTCAAATCTATGATACAGACACTGCAATTGGACGAAACGTCAAGGTTTTTGACAGAGATGAAAAAATAAAGATACATGAATATTGTGATTTCAGGCAGGCAACAGAATGGCTCCTGCAATATTAAGACTTGGCTGAATTCAAGCACTGATTACAGATGCTTTTTTACTCCACCCTTCAAAGCAGTGATATTTAAAATAATAATGTATATTTTACAGGGAATAATTTTTTACTGTTTCATACATCACAACTGCATTTTTAAAATTGGTTTCAGGATGAATCTCTGAAGTCGAGCCAATAAGGATTTTCCTCTTGCCGGCATCTTCTATTGCTTTAATGACGGCTTTGCTTACCTGCTCCTGAGTGCCATAAGGAAGAAGCTGTGTACAATCTATCGGCTGACATATGACTGTCTCCGGATAGGCCTGCCTGAAAGCTGCTACATCCATTGCGCAATATGGCTCAAAAGGATCTATGGCGTCTGCACCTGCTTCGATGAAATCCTGCAGTATGGGCAGCTTGTAGCCATCCAGGAAATAGATTATATATTTGCCATGTTTTTTAAAAGCTTCTACCACTTTTTTTTCTTTGGGTATTATTACATCCTTAAAAAAGTTATAAGGAAACAGAAGCCTGTCATTTAACCCTGTTGAACCGGCTGAACAGACAAAAGGCATTTCCTTCATGTCTGCATAAGCCTCAATAAACTTTATCTCATAATCATAGCACGTATCAATAAACTTCATGGCAGTCTGGGGATAATCATGGTAAAGGTATGTCCACCAGTCTATTCCATACCTGTAGAGCGCCACTGATACACCCTGGCACATTTCGGGTCCCAGCATTACGGTGTCGCCAAGTTTTTCACTCAGCCTTTTATACTCCTGGCGGACTTCTTCAAAATATTTGAATTTTTCATAAAAAAGGTTAACGTGGTTATTGATCCGGGAACAAATTCTGCCTTCTGCAGTGCACTTTTCTATATTTTCGATATCACTTTCAACCAGTCTTACTACATCTTCCACATTATTTATCGGCGGTTTTTCCAGTATATGACCTGTCCACCATTCGTATTTATAGGTAAACCCGTCATCCTCTTTTACTATTTTTACACCCTCATAGTCTGGAACAGTAAAATGCCTCACTAAGTCAAGGTATTTTCCGGCAGTTGCGCACATCAGGTCTTCAGCATTTTCTGGTGTAATTTTTGTCCCCGTTGCAAACTCGATAAGATTACGATTATGTATTATGTCATAAATGGCAACCCTGTCTGTTTCCTTTCCTTCGAAGGTCCTGAGCAATCTTTCCATTGATGTATACTTTTCCATTAAACCCTCCACTGGTTGACATTAAATATTAAAAAGTGCCGCAGCATTATTATAAAAAATGTTCTCCTTGTCCTCTGCAGATATTTTCGAATCCAGCACATACAATACTGTAAGCAGCGGATCTGTCCATGGAGAATCAGTTCCAAACAATATCTTTGAGGATCCCAACTCTTCCACGAAAAGCTCCAGCATCCCTCTGTACAAAATATCTCCGGATATATCAACAAAAATATTTTTTCCCTTATTTTTCTTAATCATATTTATGACTTTAAAGTAATAGTAATCTTTTGCGCCGGCGTGGCCCAGGATTATTTTCAACTCCGGATGCCTGCTTAAAACTTCTTCAAAAAGAAGGGCATCAGCATATTTCTGAAACTTGCTTGCCACATTTGGATTCCACGTGTGAGACAGTACCGGAATGTTTTTTTCAGCAGCAGTCTTCCAAAGTTTTTCATATCTTTTGTCTGTTATGAATACCTGGTGATCTTCAGGATGTATTTTTATGCCTACAACTTTATTTCTGCCAAAGTATGCGTCAATCAGGTTTAGAGATTTTTCAATATAATGGGGGTTATAAACAAGATATGCATAAGCAAAACCCGGGTTCTTGTTTAAAAAATCAAGAGTATTCTTGATTCCGAGGTCCAAATCTGTAAAAAAACTGTTATGGATAAAAATAATTTTTTCAAAACCAAGGCTTTTGACCACCTTGCTCTGGTTTTCCTCGAAGGGTGAGTTTACAAAAGAGCTGGTGTACCTGCCGATATGTATATGCGCGTCTATTATCTTAAAATCACTTAAATTTAAATTTTTAAAATCATTCATGATCCCTATAAGATCCTTCCAGCTTTTTATGCTTTTTATTGCAGATGCCCTTAAAAAAAGTACACAGCTATAACCCGATATGTACAGATTTGAAAAGTTTTTATTACTTTATTGCTCCTTGTTTACCCCGGAAAATTATTTGCTGCTCCCTATTTTTTATTTCCTGCACTTATTTGTTCCATGTACAAGTTTTTATCTGATATTGATGTTTGCAAACATTCTGTCCAGATTTCCCGAAAGGATATTATTCTTTTCCTTTATGCTTAGCCTTGAAAGCATAATTCTTTTTGCTGCAAGCAGCTCAGGATACACAGGGTAATTGGAACCAAGTATTATCCGCGAAGAATCTGTTTTTTTCACAATATCTTCAATCTGATTAAATCCAAGAAGATTGTGGGATTCCAGGAAAACATTTCCTGCTGATTTAAGAAGCTGGTAGAAATATCCGGTAAACATGAGTTCCTTGGAATTGCCGCCATCCAGAATAAAAGGGATACGGGGATTTTCTCCTGCGATATTAAAAATGATGTCCCAGTCTATAGCTTTATTGCCGGTGATATCCAGCTCATCAAGGCTGACCATTACCGGAATAGCATATTTTTTAAGAATTTTGAAAATATCGTTGAATGCCCAGATAGCAATGCTGTATTTGTGTGATTTCGGATAAAGCCTTAAAATCCTGAAGCCTTCCCGGAACCTTCCTAGCAGGTATTTTTCAAAATCAGCCTCATTACCGACAAAATAATTTGGAAACACAAGACAGCCCCTGATATAACTTTGGCTTTTAATCAACTCTGCGATACGGTTATCCCCCTCTATCGGGTCATAAAAAACTGAGAGCGTGTTGGTAAGTATTATGGTGCTGCTATTAGAGACTGTCCCGAGGTCTTCATGATAAGCAGCAATATTCGCCTCACTGACTGATAAACCGGGTGAGATGCTGTTGGTTCCAAAAAAACAGCTGCAGTCAGTTATTTTGCCAATTTTTTCCATATCCTTTTCCATATCCGGCTCCGGGCATACTGATTTTCCCATGTTTTCTTTTGAACTAAATTGCATTATTATGATAATGATAAATTAACTTTATGTCAAACATGCCTGACATATTTGGAACACTTTTTTAAATGAAGCAACGAACAGGTCTTCAGACGCTATTTTGGATGACGCCAATAGGTCACGAGACATCAAAAAACACAGTGTATCAAAATTATAAGAACGCAGTGTCTCAAAAATTATTGTCCCGCCCAGACCCAAAGAAAACCAGACTATTTCGGGCTGGCAGAAAACAGACTGTCCCAGTTTTCTTTAAACCATGCAAGGGTCCTGTTGAATGCTTCTTCTTTTGAAACAATCGGCTCATAACCAAAGTCTTTTGTGGCCTTTTCATGTTTGTATGTATGGTCAATACAGGTCTGTATTATAGCAAAAGTGTTGAAAACTGACCTGGGATTAATCTTTTCGTTTATCCACCCCATATAATAAACAAAAGGGTATGGAATTGATTTGGTCGGGGGTTTTAAACCAAGGCCTTCCAGAAAAGGCTTCATGAAATCAAACAGGTTTTCTGCAGGCTGATGATCCGTAATGAAATAAATATTGCCTGCAACAGGAGAACCTTCGTAAAGATGTTTTGCAGCAAGAACATGTGCATGGGCCGCATTTTCGGAATATACATGGCTGAATTTGGCTGACCCGTTTCCCAGCCTGAAATTAGCTCGGCTCATCGCAGCTTTTATTATATTTGTTAAATGGTATTTATCGCGCGGACCATACATCCCGGCTGGTCTTAAAGAACATGTCAAAAGCTCGGGGCCGTTTGCTTTTGTGACAATCTGCTCTGCAATTATCTTGGTCCTGCAGTAATGGTCTTTAGGGAGTTTTTCAGGGTATGGGAGTGATTCGTCTCCATAAACAATGGCCTTCCTGCCGTCTACCACTACATCGATGGTACTTGAATAGACAAGTTTTTTAATGCCCAGCTCGCGGCATATGTCAATTACATTTATATTGCCCTGAATATTTACTTCCTCATAAACTTCACGCGGAGTTTTTGTATCCCATACTGCAGCAGCCGTCTGGAAAACAACGTCAATGTGTTCCGCAGAATCAGCAGAGCCTTCACCAAAACAGGCCTTCTTTATGTCTTCCCGGTTTCTGATGTCCCCAATATACCCTTTGAATCGGCTATCGTTAAAAGGCGCAAGGTCAAGTATACTTACTTCTTTTCCTTCTTCGTAAAGCTGTTTTGCTATTTCCAAACCAAGCATTCCTGCGCCGCCTATTACCAGGCATTTTTTAAAGTCTTCGCCTTTTTGGACCGCTTTGTCTGTATTGACTAATTTACTTTTATCCATAAATAATCCTCCCGGCTTTACTTGCTAAAAAATCAATTTTCCGGCCTTATTATGCAGCTATTTATTGCACAACCGTTACAGCATTTACCGGACATTCGTCTACGCATCTCATGCAGAGATTGCATAAAGTCGGCCATAAAGCCGTCACCCTCCACTTTTGCGGGTCATAAGGATCTTCTTCTATAGAACCCATTGTCTGATGAAGAAGAAAAATTGCCGGTTTGCAAACCCTGAGACATTTGCAGCAATCTCTGGGGTCAACCCCTGTTCCATCACCACATTTGTGATAATCAATTGATATTTTTGTTTGCTTGTTCATCTAAGAAAATTCGATTATTGCTAAAACCATGTTGTTATATACTTTACGCTCACCCAGATATATCGTTTACTGCCTTGTTAATTTTTCATTTATGATTTAAGTTATTTTCTACTTCAATGCCTTTTTACTAATGCTTTAACATCAGATTAATTACATTACCGGTGTAATCTTTCTTAATTAATATTTTCCGCAGACTTCAGGTATTGTGTCTCTCGGTGCGAGATAAAGAGCATCCTCCGGACAGATGTGCCTGCAGACACCGCAGCCATAACATTTATTGATATCCAGTCTGACCACTTTGGATGACCTGTCAAATGTAAAAGCTTTAAAAGGGCATTTTGAAACACACATCAGACAATCAGAGCATTTCTCCCTGTCCATCTGTATAACATATTCAGCCTTATAAATTGAAAAAATATCAAAATCAAGCCTGGGTCGAATCCCTGCGCACTCCGGAGTTGAACAGGAGCAAAGATTGTTAATATAAGGAAAGGGCCCAAACCAGATTGTTCCTATATAACCCTTCCTGTTATTTTCTGTAAATCTTTCTATCGCTTCATGCCTGGTGAGATGGAATTTGTCCTTTTCCGGAATAAAACGCGGCAGCTTTTCCAGTATTTCTGACATGACTCCGAAGTTGATGCAGCAGGCTTCCTTTTCCCCGCGTGACATATACCTGCACATGCAGTTTTTATTTATCATGGGCTCAGATGCGCATTCCTCAAGGATTGCAATCCCGTCTTCAAGAGGAACTACCTGGCCTATGTGGCCCTCGGCTTTTAAAGGATTGACAGGAGGCTTTGTGCTGTGAAGCATTCTCTGGGCCGTGCTTTTTATGATCCTTCCGATTATTGGCATCCTGAGCTTGTAGTCAAGCCCGACAGCGTTAAACCCATGAACTTTCCTTACTGACACCTGTTCAAAATTTTTGTACTGCTCCATCAGGTAATCGCGCAGATTGTATTGTTCGACAATTTTATCTGAATAGTGCTGTGCGTTAAGGTACCATTTTTTACCTGCGCCGTGTTTCATGCAAAGTTCACACATATATACAGCTCCTTGTAGTATTAGCGTTGCCTATTGTCTGTATATATTACTAGAAAATAATCAATTATTTAATATGGATTATAAAATAATTGCAGAAGCCCTCAAGACCTGATTTTTTATTTATTTAAAACAGTAAATGTTTGCTAATAAATTTTTAAATCAGATAAAACTACTATATGAAATTGTTCCCGGCATACTTCAAGTTGGTATTAACTTTTACCATACACTTCCTTAAGGCATGTTAAATATTTCTCAAGTATCATCTCTGCTTCCTGGTTTGTGGTTATCAGAGGCGGTTTGATTTTTAATACATTTTTACCGCCACATACCCCGCCATCGCCATAAATGATGCCATTTTTAAATCCGGCAAGCCTCATCTTTGCGCAGCCTTCAAAATCAGGTTCCCTGGTTAACGGGTCCTTTACAAACTCGATTCCGATATGAAATCCCAGTGCCCTTATATCTCCCATCACAGGATAATCTTTCTGGATTCCGGCAAGCTCATCAGCAAGATATCCGCCCACTTTTTTGACATTCTCAAAAATTCCGTCTCTTTTAATGACCTCCATCTGTTTTAGGGCTACTATCTGCGAAAGCTGGTTATTGCCATATGTATGAAGGTCCATACCGTTCATTTTCATTCCCTCAATGTCATCAGAGACTACGACTGCACTTAATGGAAAACCGGCAGCAATACATTTGCTCACAGTCATTATATCCGGAGTAACGCCATAATATTCTGAAGCGGTCCATGTCCCCATTCTGCCAAACGCTGTCTGTATGCAGTCCCAGATAAGGATGATATTATACTTTGTGCAGATATCCCTTACACCCTGGAGATATTTTTTCGAGAATATAAGCTGTCCGCCTGAGCCCTGAAGAGGCTCCATAAGCATCGCGCAAACTGGTCCCGTGCTTCCGTATTTAATCTGCGTCTCAAGAGCCTTTAATGCATTGCTGTCAACTTCATCAGCGTTTCCGGCATCTGAGACTTCAGTATATGGCCTGTAATAATATGGTGGCGGAACTCTCATGAAATTATAAGAGTGGTGCGCCATCTGTGCGGGCCCGAGCCATTTCTCGTATGCATATGTGGCCATGTGAGTGGCACCTGTCATAAGAAAAGATGTTCCATGATACGCGCCGTAAAGCGCAATGAAATTATGAGCTTCGGGCCTGTTTAGCATTGCAATCTTTAGGGCCGCTTCATTTGCCATACTTCCGCCAATGGTAAACAGCACTCTGTTCATTTTTTCAGGAAACACCTCGGCAATCTTTTCAGCAAGCATATACCTTGGTATCGTAAAAAACCCGGTATGCATATGATAAGTGTATTGAACCTGTTCCTGGACTATTTTAACTATATCAGGGTGGGAATACCCAAGAGAAAGCGAGTATGACTGTGAAGTGCAGTCGATGTATTTGTTGCCTTCAATATCCCACACCCAGATACCTTTTCCTTTTACAAGGTTGACACCGGGGGTTCCCCCACCCATCATCAGGTGTTTTTCATACCGGCCGATGTCTTCTTTTTTAAAATCAAATATTTGCTTGATCAAATCGTCCATTTATTCCTCCCGTTTTAGGAAATTTAAATAATTTAATTAGTTTTTGGGTAACATTTAGTCAAATAGTTTAAATTTAGAAAATTTCAAGCTTAATTTTAATAAATAATTTACCGAGTTTTGAGTTATTTACCAATAATTAATCAGTGGTCACGCCAAGTATTGAACTATTTTGCACTATTATGAATTATAATGTTATTGTCTTTAAAGGTCAATAGCCCTACTGACATATTTGGATTACTTTTTTTAAGGGGGCGATGGGTAGGCTTTCAGGTACTATTTCAGATGAGGCAGAGGGATAATCTTCAAATGTGTTTGGAACACTTTTTTTAAGTGGGGCAAAACTCTATGCAATAATCAGCTTAAGACCCATTTTTTTAATGGCGCTTGCAGTTTTTTTATCTATATCTGTATCAGTTATTATGGCTTCAAGGGCAGTTAAAGGAAAAACCCTTATATGGGCATTCTGGGAAAATTTTGAGCTGTCTGCAACCAGTATTATCCTTCTGGAATTTTTTACTATCGCCCTGGTAACGTCTGCGTCCATCTGGCTCGAAGTGGTAACATAGCCCTGATGTACAGATACCGCGACTGCTCCCATAAAAGTAATATCTGCGCTGATATTGTTGAAATACTGCACTGCAGAACTTCCTGTAAGAGTGTTTGATTTTGCTTCAATAAGGCCGCCGCAAATATTCACTTCAAAGTCAGTCCGGCCAAGAGCTATTTTCCATAATTCATACGCAAGAGGAACTGAAGCAGTAAATAGTGAAAGATTTTTTCTTTCTGAGATGTTATAGACAATTTCCAGGCAGGTAGTGCCAGATTCCAGTATTACGGAGCTGCCATCAGAAATAAGCTTTGCTGCTTCCCTGGCAATCCTTTCTTTTTTGTCCTTATTCTGTTTTATATCCTCAGTATAAACAGGATGGTATTCTTCCTTAAAAGTTTTTGCAATGGCGCCGCCATGAACCTTCTCAAGAGATCCCTCTTCATCAAGTTTTGTTAAATCCCGCCTTATCGTTATCTCTGAAACCTTAAATAATTTGGAGAGGTTGGCAACAGATATTGACTGACTGCTGCCAAGAATCTTCTTTATTTCAATTCTTCTTTTTTCCGGTACATCCATGCTGAACTCTTGATTTCTGCTTTTTGCTGGTTTTTATGTTTATTTAGCTTCTGGTATTCACTTTAGGTTTTCAGAAAACCTGAATTTTTGATACTCCCGTAATTACAGATATGCCGCATTCTTTTTACCTTTGCAATTACAGATGCACCTTGCTTTTTATTTTCTACCCTTTTATTCCGCCTGCAACAATACCACGGACAAACCACCTTTGGAACACCATGAATATTATAAATATCGGTACCACAGCTATTACTATTGAGGCCCCGTATATTCCCCAGGGAATAGGAAATTTCGCCCCCATCCCGATTCTTGACATGGCAAGGGGCAAAGTCTGCAGCGCATCCACCCTTATGAAAATAAAAGCAAAAAGAAATTCGTTCCACATCTCGAGGAAAAGAAATATGATGCAGGTTGCAAGGGCGGGCCTGGCGATCGGCAGATAGATGTTTTTATATATCTGGAAACTGCTTGCCCCATCCATAAGTGCCGCCTCAGTAAATTCATACGGGACCTGCTGGAAAAAATTGCGCAGGATAAGGGTTGCAATTGGAATACTCATTGTTGCATAAGGAAAAATCAGCGCAAAGTAGGTGTTTAAGAGCTTTAATTTCAGAAGGACAATATAAAGCGGTATAAGCAGCACCTGCACCGGTATCATATAACTTAACAAAATAAACGTATAATAGATTTCCTTGGATTTAAACCTGTAGTGCACCATTGCAAAAGCTGCAAAAGATGCAGCTATTATGGCAAGAACCAGACCACCCGTTGTAACGATTACACTGTTTAAATACATCCTGGGATATGATACTTCCAGCGCCTTTTGTGCAAATTTTATCGCCCCGGAAAAATTTTCAAGAGTAAAATGAAAATTTACCGGAAAAATAAATAAAGTGGACTGATAAATCTCATCGGGCCTTTTAAATGCCAGGAAAAATACCCACAGCAACGGCACCATTACAATAACCAGCGCAATGGCTATTATAATTCGTGTAAAAATCTTTTGACTTATTGTCAGTCTGAACATATTTTTAAAAAATCCCGGTAAATTTTATATTTGGTCTTATATTTGGTCCTTTGTAAAGAATTTTACCCTTACAATCGCAAAAACTATAACTATCAGGGTCAGGCTGACCGAAATGGTTGAAGCATAACTCATATTGCTTGGGCCTGCGGTTTGGAAAGACTGGTAATACATATAAGTTGTTAAAACTTCCGAGCTGTGCACGGGTCCGCCTCTTGTCATTGCCCAAATAATATCATAAACCCTGAAGCCGCCAATAAAATTAAGCACTGCAGACAGGAAAATCACAGGTTTTATCAAAGGCAGCACTATTTTAAAGATTGCTCTTGTAAGGCTTGCTCCATCGATAAATGCCGCTTCAAGCAGACTATTGTCAATGGACTGCAGGCCGGCATAAAAAATTACAAGGTTATACCCTACCCACTGCCAGGTTGTTACAAAAGAGACCAGCCATATTGTAAGATTTTTACTGGTTAGCCAGGGTATCGCAAACTGTTCAAGGCCCATGGATTGAAAAAGTACATTTATGGGTCCGGTTAATTCAAAAAATTTCCTGAACACAAGGCCTATTACTATTGCTGAGATGACGCCGGGAAAAAATATCAGGGCCCTTATCAGGTTGCCGTATTTAAAATTGCCGAAATAAATTACCAGCGACAAAAAAAGGGCAATTCCATTTTGAACAAATACCACAGTAATAACAAGAAACAGGGTATTTTTCAGGGACAGCCAGTACAGAGGATCTTTTGCAAGCTTGATATAATTCTGCAGGCCCACAAAATCCCTGAATATATCCAGGTTGTATCCTCTCCAGTTAAAAAAGCTTAAAATTACAGAGAAAATAATCGGATACAGTAAGAAAAGCAGGAAAAGCAGCATTGATGGCGAAAGCCAGAGAAATGGTTCCGCTCTTCTTAATGTCATTCTGCGTGGATATCTATCACTCATATGGGAAAAAAGTAATTATTTTTATATTTACTAAAAAAGCAAAACTCTTTTGCAAGATATGGAAAACATGTCTTCAAATTAAAAAACCTTAAACTTAATAATCCGGTACCTGTTCATGCTGCATTTGCTGTATTTTTTCAGGCGCTTAATAAAATTAAAAATCCATCTTCAATAATCCTTCAGATGCGCTCCGGATCTGTCAAACATCCTGATTACCTGTAAATTAATTTAACAAAGAACACTAACTTCTTTTTATGCGGGAGAAAGGATTAAGCCTTTCCCCCGCATAATTTCTCGGACACTTACTGAAAACTTTTAAACACAACTCTTAGATAGTGCACATAAATCATAACTATAAATAATCAGCAAATATACTTTTACTGATTTGCGCCCCAATGGGCTTCTGTCTCTCCCATTTATTGTGTGGCCCAGTAAGCTTTTGTAGCTTCATCAACTTTTGTCATTCCTTCCAGAGGAGTCAGATCGCCTCTGTAAATAAGCTGAAGATTATCAAGCAATGCCTGTTCAACATCAGGTGTATAGCATATCCAGGGACCAATGTTGCTGTTGTTATACATATCAACCATTTCAGCATAGACAGGATATCCTGCCAGTTCTTTCCAGTTTGCAGGAAACTTGCCAAAAGGATGTACAAGATTTTTTATAAATATGGCGCTTACTTCTTCAGATGTCAGGAATTTGGCGTAATCAAGAATCTGCTCTTTTTTAGGATTATCCTTATTCATGCTTAATACCTGTCCGGCATCTGCCCACCACGAATTTGGTGTGGCATCCGGAGAAATAGGAGGCTTAAAGAAGCAGAATACATTTTCTATGGCGACTGGGTTATCAAGCAAAATTCCTGTTGACCATGGGCCCTCATACCATGAACCCCAGCATTCCTGATTCAGCAGCAGCGCATAGCTGTCTGTTTGTGCATCAAGCGCCTGGGTGTCTTCCCTCATCATCCTGCTTGTCTCTTTTACTGCCTCAGCAGCAAGGATAAATGGCTCCTCTGTCCAGGAGATCTCGCCTCTTTCTGCCTTATAAACATAGTCGAAATCTTTGGCTACTGAGTTAACCCAGGAATAGAATGTTTCCCTCAGCAGATATCCTCCGGCAAGTCCCGCTGTCAGATAAAAGGTCGGCTCTCCTGCTGCTTTAAACTTCTGGACTAAATCACCGAGTTCCTTGTAGCTTTTAAGACCCTTTACTTCCTCCTCTGAGCTTCCCATGTTCTCGAGCACATTTCTGTACCCAAAAGTGCCCACATAAAATATATCGTATGATATGGCAATAGTTTTGCCGGTTGCAGACAATGTGCCGCCTATTCCATAGTTTTTACCAAGATTGGCTTTCCATTCAGGGTCAGCATTAATTGCATCATCCCACTCATAAAGAATGCCGGTTTTTTCAACTTCGCGTTCCTGGGTGCCCTGGTAGAGGCCGAAAAGATCAGGAAGAGTATTACTCTGAATAGCAGTTTTAATAAGCTCGCCGTACTCGGAAAGGTTATAGCCGGTTCGTTCAATTGTCACATTGGGATTTTTTTGCTGATATAGCGCATTTATTTCAGCTAGGGAATTATCGTATGCGGCGGCTCCCGATTGCCAGTCCCATACAGTTATAACTATTGGTTCACCTGCAGCCTCAGCAGTAGTTTCCGCAGGGGCCTTAGTTTCAGCAGCAGCAGCTGTGGTTGCATCAGCAGCGGAATCTTCAGCAGCAGTTGTGACTTCTGCAGTGTCCGCTTTACAGCTGATGCCGGTAAAGCTGATTCCAAGAGCAAAAACAGCTATCAGCAATAACACTAAAAACTTTTTCATTTTCCCTCCAATCAGTGAATTGATATATTTTCATTAAATCTTTTATTGCTCGAATCAAACCACCTCCTCTTTTTAAAAAATGTATACTCATTACCGAATCCTGCCAATTAAAATACAGCAATGGCCGGAGCTTTATATTTGTTTTGAATGCTTAAAAAAAATAAAAAAAATGTTATTTAAATATTATTTTTAGGATGACTGGACGCTTGTATTATTATGTTCTTTAATGTCTTTTTTTGATAATACAACAAATCTTTTTTTCTGTCAATTTTTATATAGTAAACGTTTTATATGATTTTAATACCACAGGCATGATTCTGTCAACAAATTTAAAACTTTGCAATTTTCGAATTTAAAATGAGTTGTTTTATTAAACTCAGGTTTTAAAAACGCCCTTTTTTTTATAATTTAGTTATACAAGTCTAAAGAACTACAACTGCAAACATACTTTTGAAGCATTATTAAAATACAGAATGGAATGGACCGAAGTTTTCTTCAGATTCACAGGCAGTGACCCGCATAACAGGCCCACTTTTTACTTAAGTTTTAAAGACCTGCAGTAATCCACGCTGATTTTTAAAAATTCATCAAATGTCTGCCTTATCTCTTCCTCAGTGTGAAGAGATGTGTCAAGAGCATATGAAGGTATGCAGACAAGATTTTTTTCAGTTCCCTTTTGGGCAAGCTCCTTATACATCTGCACAGCTTTCGCGCAATCATAATATTCTTCTTCAATGAGGAAATATAGTACTACTTCCCTTCCGGCAAAATTATCCATGAAACTGTCCAGAGTACTGTAAGTGCATTTCAGGGAGCAGTTAACTGCCTTAAGGGAATTGCTGCCGTAATCCAGATATCTCGACGCGCAGGGGTGAGGGCCGCAATTATGAAAGCCTCCATAACCGAACCGGTCATAGATTTTTTTGCTGAATGGCTTACTGAATATTTCAAAAGTTTCGGGCCCAAAATTTGCACTGGGATCATCGCTTACATAGCCTTTCCGGTTCTCCGGATACCAGGAAACATCCCACTCTATATTAGTCATTTTTCCAAGTCCGCCGATTTTGCCCACTATAATTGTGTAGACCTTCAGATAAAGTTCAGAAAGCTTTTCAAGGTAGGCAAGCATTCTTTCCTTTTCGGTAATCAGAGACATGTAAAAAAATCCTGTATCCATAATATCAGCAGAACCGCACATTACCCCGCCAATATCAATTCCGGTCATGTCGAAAGTATTGCCGGCAACCTCGTGGTAATAAGATATCTTTTCCAAATTTAAAGGCATCAGGCCCTTTGAGATGATTTCTTTTTCGTCAATGGGAATGTAGACGTTTTCCAGATCAGAAATATTTAAGATTATCGGTTCCTTGACTGTGGAAAAGTTGCTGAACCCTTCCGTGTAGTCAACCCTGCAGCCCAGGATTGATGGGACACTTGCGCAACCCGTTTCAGGTTTTAAAAATGGGATATAATCATCTTTTAGCAGTTCAAGGGATTTCCTGACAGAATCAAGATCAAATTTAAGATTTTTTTCCTTCTCCTTCTCGATTTCCTGCCTTGAAAACCCGGCCTTGTTATCAAGAACATATAAACCCAGCGGGATATGGTCCACTCTCTCGTAGTTCCATATTTTCCTTATCCGCTCTTTGCGTTTTCTTACCTCGGTAAGGTCAACTTCAAAATCAATATAGTTTATAATTTCTTTCATTTAACAAAAAATAATATAGTATTTCTTATTGTTAAAATATTTTACAGTAAACGTTTAATAATATTCTAATGCTCTGTTCATTTCATGTCAACTGCCAATACTCTGGCACTATAAATATTCTTTACTGCGAATACTCTGCAAAGCAAATACTTATACAGATATATTTTTAAATGGGCAATGAATAATTTCAGAAAATATGGATTAACTGTTATAATCCCAATACATGCGAAGCAAGATCTCATTAAAAAAGTTAAATATTTCAAATACCGGGCCCGGAAATCCGGAATTCAACAAATTGCAGATAGGCCTTACGGCAGGAAGCCATTTTGTAGCAGACATTTATCAGAGCTTCTACATCGGCCTTATACCAATACTTACTTATAAGTTTGGGCTGTCACTTTTTATGGTGAGCCTGCTTAGCGCAACGAGCGTTATATCCAACAGCGTTTTCGCGCCGGTATTTGGTTACCTGGCTGACAAGCGGGGTTTAAAATATTTTATTGTTGCCGGTCCGCTTGTAACCTCCGTCTTCCTTGGAGTGCTGGGAGTAATTCCATACTACTGGGTAATTATCCTGTTTTTATTTTTGGGTAATCTGGGAATAGCTGCATACCACCCGGCCAGTGCCGCCATGGCTGGCCTTTACGGTGGAAAGAAAAAGGGGCTTGGAACTGCACTTATTAATTTTGGCGGAACTTTTGGTGTTGCTTTTGGCTCGCTCCTGGTAATACTGATTTTAAAGAAGATAGGCATAAATTACACACCATTAACAATTATCCCGGGGATTGCAACCGCGTTTATCCTTTTAAAATATGTGCCCTCAAAACAAAATAATAATTCAACTATTAAAAACCTTCACTTTTTTACAAGATTAAAAAAAACAAACCCCAAAAAGCTTTATCTGGTTGCAAATCTTATATTTACAGTTTACTCGCTCTTTATTGTCTGGGTCAGCCTGAATACTTACATGCCTCTGCATCTAACTGAAGGTAATGTCACATTAATAAATGTCGGCGTAATTCTTTTCTTATTTGGGGCATTAGGCGGGGCCGGAGGATTTCTGTCTGGTTTTCTTTATGACAAATTCAAAAAGGGACATTTTATATTGCAGGCAGGCCTTATGATTTCGGTTCCATTTATATTTTTAATATTTCAAACAAAAGGAATTGCTTCTATTGTCTTTTTTATCGCTGGTGGATTTTTTTTGATATCCATACTGCCGGTATCCATAAGAATGTCACAGGATCTGCTGCCCGGAAACCTGGGTTTTGCTTCTTCTTTAATTCTGGGATTGGGCTCAGGGCTTGCAGGAGTGACAATGATTTTTCTTGGAAAAGTGGCAGACATCATAGGAATTGCAATGCTTGTAAGGCTTGAATTACTGCTTCTGCTCATCTCATTTTTTATTCTCTTTGGCTATCCATTAGTAGAAAAAAGACTTGTAAAACATTAGTTTACAAAATTGAAGTTTTAATAAAACTATCGGCTTAACTTAGCCTGCTTATTCCCAGGTTCTCAAATTTCATAATTATTTTTTAGGACATCACTCAGATAAACAATCAAGTTTTATAAAAATAAAGATCCGGGCTGTTAAACAATTAGTCTTAAGAGTATAAAACTATTGCTATTACCAGGTAAGAATCTATAACTTTCAGGGTGTTTTTTACAAACAAACTGATTTATATTAACAACAGTTTTATCTTTTCCATTCATAAAATAATCAGAGTTTATTTTATGTATGGCAGCAGCAAAGGAGTAGGTTATGAGTATATTTTGGATACTGGCAATCATTGCAGTAGTATTGTTAATTTTTTCCGGTGTTTTTGGTTTTAAAGGGGCCGGAAGAGCAGGCTGGGGAATTCTAAAAATTCTCTTTTTTATTTTTATGGTTTTTTTGATTATTATGGTCGTTCTGGCCATTATCAGGTAATTAAAACTTTTAAAAAATTCTATTTTAATCTGGTGGGGTAATAAAATGTGTTGTGCAGTTACAATTTTTATACTTTTTGGTCCTCGTTTGGCATTATTGGTGTGGTGGATAATTAATCCAGGATTATTTAGCTCGGCATTCAACATCTGGGTATGGCCCCTCCTTTTTGCCCTTTTTGCTCCGTATACTATGATATTCTTTCTGATAGGCTGGGCCATAAGTCCGGGTATCAGTGGTTTTGATTGGGTTCTTATCGCCATAGGGATTGCTCTGGATGTCTCATCGCATACCGGGGCCGGATATCGACATAGAGACAGACTTAAAAGAGATCAGCTTTAAAAAAACTACTATTTTCACATTTTTGACTAGCCTCTGTATAGCAGGTACTGGAAATGGTTCCCGAAATAACACATTGCCAGGTATGAAAAAAGTATTGTAAATATCAGATTATTTGCAGGTTAAAAGAGATGTTCTTACTTAGAATAAAAAATTTGCCCTGCCCGGTTTAATATCTTTTGGGATTCTAATAATATTATATGTTTAGAAAGCAAAAAATTGGAATAGCACTAAGCGGAGGCGGCGCACGCGGACTTGCGCATATAGGCGTTCTGGAAGTCCTTGATGATTTGGGAATACAGATAGATGTAGTCAGCGGTACGAGTATGGGGGCAATAATTGGCGCTGCGTACTGCATTCAGGATGGTCTGCAAGATGCCAAAAAACTTTTGGATTCTGCAGACTGGAAAAGCTTTCTGATGTTTTCGGTTTTTCAGCTTTCGCTCACGGGCCTGGTTAATGAAAAAAAAGTTGATGAATTATTAAAAATCTTTCTGGGGGATAAGACTTTTAAAGATTGTAAAAAACAGTTTTGCTGTGTATCGGTAGATATATTAAGCAGCACAAAGATTGTTATGTCTTCAGGCAGCCTCCGTGAGGCTGTTTTGGCCTCTGCTGCAATTCCGGGTATTTTTTCCCCGGTCAGCAGAGACAACAGACTTTTAGTGGATGGAAGCATAATCGAACCGCTTCCCACAATAGCCATAAAGGCGTTTAACCCCACTTTTGTAATAGCTTCTTCAATTGTCTCTGACCAAACAAAGCATGAAGCTTTGTCAATACAAAAAAATGATCCAAAAGTGCCGGAAAATAAAAGAATGTCCATACAGGCTATTATCGATCATAGCATGAGTATTATGCAAAGCCAGATAGTTAAAAGTTATCTGCCTTATGCCCAGATCATTATTGAGCCAAAAGTAGGAGATTTTGGTTTCCTGGATTTTGGAAAGAGCCAGGATATCATTGAGGCCGGGCGTGTTGCTGCAATTAAAAAAATACCAGAAATAAAGAGGAGACTAAGAATTCGTTAAGTATTGCCATTAAAATTTAAAAGTTTTGGTTATATTTTCAATTTAAAGATACTTTGGTTGAAAATTCGGTTTAATAATTATATAAAGATACTGTTTATTGAAAATTTTGTTTAAAACTTATATAATTATTTAATTAAAAAACAAGTTAGCTATTTTTTTGATTCTTAATTTAAATATATAAAAATATTAAAAAGACAGACTTTGGCAGTTATTTAAACCCAAATATGATTGAAGATAAAAATCTAAAAAATTTTGTTGAAAAGCGAAAGGTTAGTTCTAAAAAAGGAATTAGAGACTTAACAAGCCTTCTTACTGAAAATCCTAATCCCTTGTTTAGAATAAGTAAAGCATACGGTATTATTTATGCAAACGAGCCGGGAAAAATTATATTGCAAAAGTTAGGAGTAAAAGGAAAGAAAATCACTAAAAAGCTGATTAATTCTGTAACAAATTCCATAATAAAAAGCAATGATGAGCTGATGGCTTTGGAGCTTATAGTTGGTGATTCGATTTATGAATTTGACATAGTGAAGTTAAAGGATGCAGATTGTTATAATGTTTATGGAAATGATATTACCGACCGTATAAAAACAGAAAAATCCAATCAAAAAATAGAGGGGGACGTAATTCTGCTCGCTGACAGAAATTATATTGCCAGAGAACTCCATGACACAGTAACTCAAACCCTTTTCTCAGCAAATCTTATTGCAGAAGTTCTCCCCAAACTGTGGGGGAAAGACCCTGAATCAGTACTCAAGAGATTGGATGAAGTAAGAATGTTAAATAGTCTGGCACTTACAGAAATGCGCGCTTTGCTTTTCGATTTAAGACCCTCCTCCTTTAAAAACGAAAACTTACCGGTTCTGATAGAAGAACTGGTAAAATCTATAGGTATAAAATCCAGAATTCCAATATCTGTGGAAGTGGTAAAAAAATATGGCTATCCTTATAATGTTGAACTTAGTTTTTACCGCATTGCTCAGGAAGCATTAAACAATGTTGTCAAACATTCTTTAGCGACCAAAGCTGATTTAATTTTAAAAAGTCTTCCTGATAAAATTTCCCTTGAAGTTGTTGATGACGGAATAGGGTTTAACTCAAAAGACTCTTTCACTAAAAATTTAGGGCTCGTAATTATGAATGAACGGGCAAAACTAATTGAAGCTTCCTTTGATATAGAAAGCAGCCCGGGCAAAGGCACCAAAATATCAGTTGTTTATAATAATATTGGCAATAAAAATAAAAAAAGTAATTATGACAGAAAAAATTTTAATTAAAGTAATGGTTGTTGATGATCATCCGCTCGTCAGATACGGTATCAAGACATTTTTTGAAGTTTGCGACGATATACTCCTGGTCGCAGAGGCAGAAAATGGCAGGGAGGCTATAGAATTGTATGAGAAACATAGTCCGGATATAGTACTTATGGATATGATGATGCCGATTCTCGATGGAGCAGAAGCAACCAGCCAGTTGATAAAAAGGTGGCCCGATGCAAAAATTATCGCTTTGACCAGTTTCGATGATAATGATTTGATAAAAAAAGCGTTGAAAGCAGGCGCTGTAAGCTATATTCTGAAAAATATATCAGGTGAGAAGCTCGTAAAAACAATTAAAGATGTTTATAAAGAGAAATTTGTGCTTTCCCCCCATGCCACTATGGTCTTACTTTCAGAGTTAAGGGAAACGGGAAATGCAAATATCAAATTAACCAATCGTGAAACAGAAGTACTCGCCCTCATAGTAGAAGGTTTGTCAAATAAGGAAATCGCAAAAAGATTATTTCTCAGTAATTCTACTGTTCAATTTCATGTCAGCAATATATTAAGCAAGCTTGGTGTTTCAAAAAGAACTGAAGCAGCTTATCTTGCTTTAAAACAAAAACTGGTCAAGTTACCAGGTTAAAACTAACCATTATACCCACTGAAATACTACAAACCTCAACGTTACTATTGTTGTGCCGCGGCATTATACTGAATAGAAAAATACTTAATAGAAAAATGAAGATCCTACTTGCCGAAAAAAGTAAAAATTTAATTTCAGCACTCATGCTGGTAATCACAAGTATAAAAAATACTGAGGTTAAAGACATAGGACTGATTCTTAATGTAGACAGAGTTGATAATCTGTATAAAGAATTAGAAAAAGAAAGACCAGATGTATTAATTATGAATGGTGGTTTTGTGGACCATAAAACAAGAAGAGAAGTGCCTGCCTTAAAGGAACTCTACCCACTTATGGCAATATTAATCTTAAGCGTTGATCCGGGACTGGAAAAAAAATATTTGGATATTGGCGTGGGAAATTTTATCTTAAAAGGAGATTCTGCTGAAGATTTTTATGGCTCCATGATTAAATTTCTAAAAAAAGAACAAAAAAAGATTGCTAATTAGAATAATTTAACAATATAAATAAAAAACATTTAAATGCGCTGAAAGTCAGAAACAGGGTAATTATGAAATCAATAATAAAAATTCTTATTTTATTATTGATAGGTATTTCGTTCACCCTTACCGGTTGTGTTCAGGAAGGTAACAATGCGGTCCCGAAACAAGATTTTAACCAGAATTCTCTTAAGAAAACAAGCGCAGTTATCGAGAAACAGCCTACTTTTACTGAGTTTAAAAGCGAACTGCAGGATTATAAATCCTTTAGTGATAAATTGTTTCCTGTATGGCAGGGCCACATAAACAAAACCTCATCTATACTTGATGATTTCAACAGAAGTACTGACTTCGAAGAAAAGATTAAAAATTCTTTAGTATTAGTGCAAAGATATACAGAATTTAAAACCAATCTGGAAAACATAAACCCTCCTTCAATAGCCACTGGAGCATACGCTCTGGCCGTTGAAGCTGTTTCATGCCGAATACTTTTCTTTAAGAAATTTAATGAAAATGCTCCCGTAAAGGAACTTGATGAAATTGAAAGCCAGGCTTATCTTGCCGAGACCGGGTTTTGGGTGGAAATTGATGATATATATAAATATTTCGATAAAGAGATTGGCAGGGTTGGCACCATAAGTGACAGTAAATATATAGCATTTAATTAGTTATTATATAGCAAGAGAGGTGAATCAATGAGGGCAATATTAATGGTTGCAGCAATTGTTTTGTTGGTAGTGGGAATTTTAGGTCTTATCCCTTCAATGGGCTGGGCTCATGTGCAGTTATGGCGCGCAGTGCTGGAAATAGTCGTAGGCGGCCTTGTATTAATAATAGGCTGGAGAAAACATTAAAATCTGGCAAAGCTCTTTATCTGATCAAATCGGTTTCCAAATAAACAGATCTATTCAATCGATTGGAGAAATCTTCAATCAGAGCTGTTTAGTATTGTAATTATTTTTAATTAACAAACTTTAAAGCAAAGGAAATGAAAAATGAATATATTTAATAGAATTGTTGTGGTCCTGTTACTGTTAAGCTTGTTTGTGCTGTCTCTTGTGTCGGTTGTAAATGTCTTTGCCAACCTTTTTAAATGGTCCGATGTGGCCAACAGGATTGTAAACTCAACTTCCAGCATCAGCGTTATCTATGCTGCGCTTATTCTGATACTTTTGATTATAGTCTCATTTATATTATTAATTCTTGAGTTTTATAAAAGAAAAGCCAAGACGGTGACACTGACTGCAGTAAAGTCCGGCGAAGCAATGGTTGACTTAAAAAGCGCTTCGCAGCATATAACAGAGGAACTTTCAAAGACTGAAGGCATAAGCGATTTGAAGGTTAAGGTTGCATCAAAATCTGACGGAGTGATTATTAATGTATTTGCCAAACTTGCAAAAGGTCTGAATGTTTCTCAAAAAATGCAGCAGGTAATGGATAAGGCTTCAAAGTTTGCTTCTGAAAATCTGGGCCTGAAGGTAATAAAAACAAATTTTACCGCTACGGGGTTTACTCCTGAAAGAGTGGTCAGGACCGGAAAGGTTGAAAATGCACCTGTCGAAAACATAACTAATAATGTGTCTATGGAAAATAAAAACAGTAGTAATACTGAAAAAAGTAATAATGTTTATTGAAGATTTGGGAGCTTAATTAAAGCGTAACCTTGATTAAGACGTGATGAAAAATTAAGACGTGATTAAAAATTTTATCTAATCGGCGGGTTGTCTGTAGACTCGCCGATTAGAAGTTCGGCTTTTAATTCAACATCTTCCCATGGTTGTCCATTTATTACTTTTAGCAGAAGCTTCATTGCTTCATATCCCATTTCATATTTGGGCTGGACAACGGTTGTAAGTGCCGGGTTTATAAATCCTGAGATTTCGAGCCCGTCAAAACCAATTACCGACAAGCCAGCGGGAACCGAAATGCCATGATTTTTCAGTGCCTTGATAACAGTAATTGCGACCTTGTCAGAAGTAATAAATAATGCGCTGCACTTTTTTATCCTGTCGATATTGGAGATTATATAGTCATAACTGCTGCTGAATTTTTCACCCCTGAATTTTTCATCAACAAAAACAAACTCCTGGATAAATGGCAGGCTGCTGTCTTCGAGAGCTTTCTTATAGCCCCTAAACCTGCTGTCCACTTTGCCGACTTCCAGAGGTTCTCCCATAAACCCGATATTTTTATGGCCCAGTTCTGCGAGATAATTAACAGCCTTTCTTGAAATCTCCAGATTTTTTATTGAAATTGTCGGAATATCTGTGTCTTTCATGAATTTTTCGATTATGACAAGCGGGGTGTTGTGCGCTTTCAGCCTTTCTATATTGTTATTATCAAGAACCGCAGATGCCATTATCACACCGTCAAGCCTGTTTGATAAAATTGTATTTACATTCCTGTCTTCCTGTTTTTTGTCATAATTTGAAATAAATATCGAAACAGAGTAACCGTTTTCATTCGCTGCATCCTGTATTCCCGGAAAAATCTCTGCAAAAAAC
>CAYZUS010000031.1:0-26522 GCA_964481885.1 uncultured Actinomycetota bacterium
GCTATGGCCATTGCAGAAAGAAAAAACTGAAATGGGATAAGCCAGGCAAAGTTAAACATCCATATATTCAGAACATTTATGCCTGAACTTAAGGAGATGGCCGCCGCAGTTAGTGTGGTATTAAAGATAAAGAATATATAGGTTACAAGAAATATTACCCATATATTTCTGGCATAAAAAAAATTTGTCTGTGACCTGTCGTAAAGCAATTCAAAAAGTACTGCCCCGACCGAAAAAGACAGCAGGTATTGTCCTGCATTAAAGAGGTGCTTATAGTATGGAACCCTTTTAACAAGCTCTTTTATGTTAAAAATTGAGATAAGCGTAACAATAAGCGCTGTGGATGGGCCGAATATAATAAGGCTGGCAAGGGAAATGCCGAAATTTACTGATACGCTTCCTGTTTTTGGAAGTGGTGCGGAAAGATTATCGGATGTGAAAATAAGCAAACCAAAAAGAATCGTTCCCAGTAAAGAAATATTCCTATATTTGAAAAGTACAAACATAAAAGAAAAAATTCCAACTATGAAAATCAAGAACACATAGGATAACAAACCTACTCTATTGCCTTCTTCTCTCAACAGGAATCCTCTTTTACTTCTCAAATATAGGAATTACTTTGTTTTTTGTATAATTCCCTGTTGTTTCTTGAAAAAAACTACCACCTGACAGTAGCACAAATGCCTATAAGGGAACCGAGAACCAATAATACCTTCCAAATCTTGCTCATTTTCTCCTCCTGAAGTTATTTATTTCTGCAATTTGACTGCAGTTTTTAATAAAATAATTTTATCAAGAATAGTAAATAATGTATTATATTTTTATAATGTAGTTGTAGTAAAATATTCCAAAGAACTTTTCAATTATTATCAAATTAATATTAATGTATGTCAAGTAATTTCTTAAATTTTTTTTATATTTTTTTCATATAACTATTATATTATTTATACGTTTTTATCGTAATTATATTACCCCAAGTTTCAATATACGAAAGCAGTAAAAATGAGATATCAGGTAACTTGTGGGGATTTTTTCATAAAAACTTTATTTGATACGCTTTTAAAAAATTATGGTTTGGTTTGGAAATCAACTGGAGTGAATATAAAATTTTAGTCAGACTTTAAACAGAAAGCCTCCGCTTCGAGCTTTCAGTAAATCTTTAAGCAATAAAGTTTTAAGATCCTTTATATTTGCCGGTATAGCAATAGCAGCAATTGTAATTAGTTAAATATTTGCTTAAATAAATTTTTATAAAATATCTAAAGCTTGGTTGAAAATTTGTTATTTCTATGCTATTATCTTTATATTGACTGTTAATATAAGCTTTCAATATTAGAATGATAGTTATATTAATACAGCTATAATTATCAGTTCTGTTTTTTAAATATTTAATACTACAATAATTGTCAATCGCAAAAATATCAATCATGCGGGAGCTAAAGAAACCCGCAAAAGGGAAACGGTGAATTAAAATGACCAATAGTCTAAGAAAAAAATCTGATGAAATAGGTATCAGCGGTATTAACAGCATCAGCAACCTTGAAGCAGAAATAATGAAGATTATATGGGACAAGGGCCCCATATCCGTGCGCGAAGTGCATGAGATCATGTTAAGGAAAGAAATGGAAGATAAAGAGGAGGGGTTTATTCCCTATACCACTGTAATGTCAACAATGACTGCCCTCGCAGACAAAGGCTTGCTAAGGCAGGACAAGACTGCCAAAACATACATATATACTGCAGTAATAGACCGAAAGGAACTTTCAAAAAACATAATAAACTCAGTTGCCGACAAGCTCCTGACAGAAGCAGCCACAGGTATGGTATCGAGGTTTCTGTCTGATGAAAAAAATGTTTCAACTGATGGAATTAAGAAAATGCTTAATGATATAAAATAGAAAACTGAATGCATGACTATCGTAGATTTTTTGACAGATTTTATTTTGGTTATAATTTACGATAGTTTCATGGCCTTACTGGTAGTTCTGCTCATCCTTACGATATTCAGAATACGCGATTCAAACATCAGGATAATGTTTCTTTTTTTACCGCTGATAAAGCCTTTCGTTATTGTGCTGGAAGATTTTAAGCTTAATGTAAATTTTTTCAACAACAGAAGCGCAGTATCAGGCTTCCGGTTTCCAAGCCCAAATACAATTTTCCAGAGGATCGACTCATCTAACGATAGTTTCTTGTTTTATTCAAACATCGACACAATTATTTTAATAGTAATTTTTCTGTGTATATTGGTGATTTTACTTGTACGATGGTCATACCTGTTTTTGTTTTATAAGAGACTGGCTTACGAAGAAAAAGTCACAGAGTCAGACATTCCTGATATTTATAAAATACTTAAGCATTCTGCATGCAGGCTTAACATTAAAACACCCCAGGTCAATCTGACTCACAGGAACTATTTTTCGCCATTTGTCGTAGGTGTTAAAAAACCGATAATAATTATCTCCCCACTTTTGATTGATATTTTAAGCCACCAGGAAAAAGAAGTATTATTAAATCACGAATTGGCCCATATAAAACGCCATGATAATCTGATAAGCTGGCTGTCTTTAATTTTTAAGGACCTTTTGTTTTTCAATCCCTTTGCATATATTGCTTACCACCTGATTAAATTTGAGCAGGAAAAGGGCTGCGATAATCTGGTACTGAAATTTTCCGGGATCCCTCCAAAAATAATTGCGGAGAGTGTGCTGAATATCATTTTAAAAATTAAAACCATAAATATAAAACCTGAAAAACACCTCTTGTTTATTCAAAGCTCCGGATTTATACCTTTCCAAAAAATAAACCTGAAAATTCTCAAATTAAAAATTAATAATATTCTGTATTCAAATCCAGAGAAAAATTTCGTCAAAAAACCTTTGAGAATTCTCTGTGTATTGGTATTTATCCTGATGCTGGCAATTCAGTTTGTCATAGTTGTAAAGATTGGCAATAACAACTTTATATTTCTCAGATAAATAATTCCCGGCCGCAAACCCGCTGCCGGGAATTTGCGTACAACTCTAAACGTAGGCTCATTTTCAGATTTTAATCTTTGTAATCTTTTAGACACTTATCCAAAACTGCCAAAAATAACTTCTCTGACCCAATAATAATACGTTAACGATATATAGTTCTCTATATTACCTTAATAAAATCCTCGTATATCCCATTCCAGTATCCTGTATTGGCCGGCATATAAGTCTTTATGCTTGCTGACTTTAGTGCTATCTGCCTCCCCTCCTCAAGGTTCTTTATCTCTCCTGCTGCCAAAAGCTGCATGAGCAGATTCCCAACCGAAGTTGTCTCAGTAGGGCCGGCATACACAGGCAATCCGGTGGCATCAGCCATCCACTGGCATAATAGTACGTCTTTGGTCCCGCCGCCAACCATATGCATTGCATCTATCTTTTTGCCGGTGATCTTTTCGAGGTCCATTAAATTGTGCTTTACCTTTAAGGCCATGCTTTCATATATTACCCTTGCAACGGCACCTATCCCATCAGGTATTTTCTGCTCTGTCTTTTTACAGAATTCCCGGACCGTTGCAGGCATGTCTGTCTGGGCAAGCACAAATTCCGTGGCATCAACATCTATAAAAGACTTCAGTGTGGGAGTATTTTTTGCAAGATTCATTATGTCATCCCAGGAAAGACCTCCGTCGACTTCTTTGATCCATTTCTCTCTTGACTGCTGCAGAAGCCACATGCCTACAAAGTTTTTAAACAGCAGTGTCTTGCCTGCAGCGCCTGCCTCATTTGCAAACCCTGTCTTAAATACTTCAGCGCTTATAAGTGGCGCATCCAGCTCAATCATATTGACTCCCCATGTTCCGATACTCATAAACACCGTATTTTTGGATTTATCTGCAACCGGGATGCCGGCTATTGCCGAAGGGGTGTCATGCGTAGCCGGTGCTATTACCACAATCGGGTTTATGTCAAGCTCGCTGCAGACGCTTTTCTGAATATCTCCAACCCTGCTTGCCGGTTGGACTATCTCGCAAAAAATATCCTTCGGAAAACCAAGCCTGTCAAGGATTTTTGACTCCCAACTGGCAGTAAAAGGATTTACCATGAGGGATGTATGGGCATCGGTATATTCATTAACGGCAACACCTGTAAGGAAATAGTTAAACAAGTCAGGCATCATCAGCAGCTTATAAGCATTGTTATACTCTGTTGCGTCCTGTATTTTAAGCGAATAAAGGTTAAATATGCTGTAGTAGGATGCCAGTGCGCATCCGGTTAAATTTTGCAGCTCCTGAGAGGAAATAATCTTGTAAACTTCATCAGGCATACTGTTTCTGTGCTTGTCTCTGTAGTTTACCGGGTTTGCAATCAGTGCGCCGTTTTTATCGATAATGCCGAAGTCAACACCCCAGGTATCGATGCCCATTGATTTTATGGCTTTATATTTTTTGGCCGCAAACGCCAGTCCGGACTTAAGATCAGAAAACAATCTTAAAAAATCCCAGTATAAGGTACCTGCAAGGTAAACAGGAATATTGTCAAACCTGTGAAGCACGTCAAAGTCAAACTTGCTGCCATCGTAATTTGCGACCAGACCCCGGCCATTACTTGCGCCAAAGTCAAATATGAGATAGCTTTGCATTGCCATAAATTTCCTTTCGCTAAAATATTACTCTAAATAATTTATTTTCAAGAAACGGCGGTTTTAAAATTATTTGGAAGCTGAAGGATTTAAATAGAAAAGCCCGCCTCCATCAGCGACTATGTCGGCCCCACATATGTATGCAGCTTCATCGGAAGCTAAAAACAATGCGACATTTGCAATATCTGCCGGAAGCCCGATTCGCCCGATTGGAACCCTTGCTGCAAGTTTTGCATTCGTTTCAGGATTATCGGGGTACCTTTTACGAAGCATCGGGGTATCAATGATGTGGGGTGTTATGATATTTGACCTTATGCCTGCAGGCAAAAGCTCATAAGAAAGAGCTTTAACCATCCCATATTGTGCAACTTTTGTTGATGCATAATGCACCCCGCCTCCGCTTCCGGTTACAACTGCACCCGTACCGATAAGAATTATGCTGCCCTTTTTCTGTTCAAGCATTTTATTTACAAATGCCTTGATGACATAGAATGTGCCGTTTAAGTTAATATCTACTGTTTTCTTCCACTCATCCAGACCGAGCTCGGTTATTGCGACTTTTGAGCCATAGCCTGCCGCAGTAACAAGACTATCTATCCTGCCATAATCCTGCAGTATTTTACTTCCGGTCCGCTGCACCTCTTCAAAATCTGCCACATTGCATTTGTAAAAATTCGCCCTCACCTTATATTTTTCTGTAAGTCCGGCTGCAAGATTTCGCCCAGCTATTTCATTGATATCCATTACTGCCACATCTGATGAGTTTTTGGCGAAGGCTTCACAAACAGCTTCACCAATCCCGCTTGCGCCTCCTGTTACCGCTGTAAGCCTTCCTTTAAAATCATATTTTACCATCCTAACATCCACTCCTGTCCTGTAATTGCTGTGTCATTTAATCCATTTAAATCTAATCAGTCTATTCTATCCCTAAAAGCCTTTTTATAACTTTGACCCCTTCAGGCGCAGTCGATCCGTAAGCATCTGCACCTATTGAGTCGGCAAACTCCTGGTTTATGGGGCTTCCACCTACAATAACCTTAACCTTTTCCCGAAGTCCCGCGTCTTTCAAGCCCTGGATAACTTTTTTCTGTTCCATTGCTGTAGTGGTCAGAAGAGCCGACATTGCAAGAACATCTGCGTTTTCCTCCTTTACTGCTTTCAGGAAATCATCACCTTTCACGTTTATCCCCAAATCAATTACTTTAAAACCTGCGGCATAAAGAAGGGTTGCAACCATCCCTTTACCGATTGAATGAATATCCCCGAATACCGTTCCGATAACAACCTTTCCAAGGGAAGCCTGTTTCCGGCCACTTTTCTCTATGGCCTCATTTATAACAGGGAATGCTTTTTTTAATACTTCTGAGGCACACACAAGATCCGGCAAGAACAAATCTCCTTTGCCGAATGCATCGCCCACCTGCCTTATGGCATCAGTTAATGCTGCTGCAGCTTCCACCGGGTCAACTCCACTATCTATTGCTTCTTTGGCCACTGCCTGGGCATTGTCGATATCAAAGTCTGTAACTATATCTTTTAAGCGCTGTATATAATCTGACATTATAAGTATTCTCCTTTCTGATACAGGGATAGATTATGTTTATTATTAAAAATGTATTAACCGGGCAGCCACTTTGTTAAGGCAGCCACTTTGTTAAGGCAGCCACTGTATAGTGTAGCTGACCCAAAATATTCCAATGCTTTTAAGGGCACGTGTTGCGTGCACCTTTGTCAGCGGGTTCCCGGCATATGTTACTAAAAAAATTTATTAAAATAAAAAAGCAACTAAAGAAGGCCTTTTTTTCTGTAGTATGCCCTGGCATCATCAAGTATCTTTCGAACCTGCCTTTCTTCATCATCACTCAGAGGGTTGGGATTGAGAGCCGCCAGTATTTCTTCTGCTCTATGCTTTGCCTTGTCAATAACTGAAGCTTTCCCGGTCCTTTCCCAATCCTGGTATGAAAGCCTGTCAAAGACCTTGGGAACATAATATTCTTTCTTCCAGTTCTCACGGGTATGCTTCTTGCCAAGGTAAGACCCTGGGGACGGTCCGACCTCATTGATAAGTTCAACTGCCGCGGTATCACTGTTTATCTCAAATCCTTCAATATAGCGGCCTATTATGTTTGCCGAGTCATTGTCTATAACTGCCTGCAACGGACTCCATGCAAGTTCCTGGCTAACTGAACCCAAAAAAGCAATCATACTTGCACCTGAAAGAGCGGCGCTCATTGCAAGATGGGTTTTTTCAAAAGCGTTCTGGTAGTCAATAAGCTTTGAATTTGGAAATGCAGCCATCGCATTGCTGGTGGGAATCCTGTAAAGGTCCCTGTAAATCTGGTTAAATGCCATTTGGTGAAATCCGGAGCCTATCGCCCCAAAGAACAGATTTCCGCTCTCCATATCCATTGGAATTACAAAATCATTGGCAAGGACTGGATGGCCGCACCGGTAGCACTGAATAAATGTAATGGCAGCCAGGGTCTCGGCATTGTTGCTGATACTTGCGCCCGTAACGGTTACCGGTGAGCTGCCGCCCATCACCGAACCTCCTGTTGCCCAAATGGGAAAACCGTTGTCCATATATTCAAAGGCAGCGTTTATGGCATCCTCCGGAAAGCATAGTGGGGCCGCCCCCTCAATTGTGCCAATTAGCTGCTTGCCCACAGCATTGGCAATCCTGGCCTCCCATATAAATGAATCAGTGGCCTGCGCGCCCCTTGAAACCCTTGTCGAGTTTCTAGCAATGCTTGCCTGACTTTCCGCCAGAAGCATAACCGGCTCGATGCCCTTAAGTTCAAAGAAGGGGCAATAAGATGCCTGAAAGTCGACGGTTTCCAAAGCGTCACATAGCCGGACACCCTGGTTATTCTGTTCAAGGGTTGCTACAGAAAGTTCGCCTGTTTTTTCGTCATGCAGCTTTGCTCCTGCAGCCGGCATAAAATACAGGGTTGCCGGGCTTATGTGCAAGTCATCCCCGGGAATCCTTGCCTTTACTGAAAAACTGCTTGGCGCACGCCTTATCGATTCTTCAACAAGGAAAGGTGGGAACTTTACAACTTTTGTTTCAAAATCCACCCAGCACCCGTTGTCTTTTAAAAGTTTCAGGGCCCTGTCACTTTCAAACTTTACACCTGTTTTCTCAAGCACTTCAAGTGTTGAGCTGTGTATGTATTCAACCTGTACATTTGAAAGAATCCTTAAAGGTTCCAGCTTTCTTGTAAAACCTTTCCTCAAGTTTTCCCCTCCTTAACTGCTTTTTATAACTTTTACCCTGCTGACAGAATCTTTATCAGCTTCACTTTGCGGCTTTTATTTTCAACATTTATCAGATTAGGTTTAAAAATCAGGTAGTTGTAATCTTTATGTGCATAGCCTTAAAGCTTTCAATTTCATTATCATACTGTTTTGAATAAAAGTAACGCAATGTGCTCTGATTTGACATTGCCATGTGCCACTTTTATTTCTGTAGTACTTGTACTATTTTTGCACTCCGCCCTCAAAATCAAACACACACTCCAGGGTTTTTACTGCTTCATCTGATCCGTAATCAGGCTGAGTGTCCATAAATAATGAAGTAGCTTCATTCCATTTTGCAGTTCCCGGCTGTTTTCCAAGATATTCAAAAGCTTTTTCGATATTTTCAGATTCTATGTAACAGATAGCATTGTTATCGAGCATGTATATCTTCATCTTTTCAAAACCTGCATTCTTGATATTTCCAAGCACTTCATTCCATACATTGCCTTTTTTATGAATATCAATATAGCCCTTTATTCCATCCGGCTTTATCTTCATATAAAAACATCTGCTTTCCATTTTAATTCCTTTCACTCAAATAATTATTATTTCTAATTTGCTGCTGATTTTATCTCATGCTTCAGACATTAGAAAACATTGCAATTGCCAAACCGGGCAAACCTTTTGGCTCTGCGCATTTTCCAACCTGCCGCCAGGCAACAACTTTGGTACTGCTCATATTTCAAAACACCACCAGAAAAGCCATTTGGTCCTGTCTGTGTTTCAAAACATCAATGTTAAAGCCAATTTTGGTACTGCCTGTATTTCCAAGCATCATTAAAGAAACCCTTGGACCCTGGCCCTGTTTCCAACTATCACCATAGAAACCCTTTTGCATTACTTGCATTTATCAAATATCACTAGAGGGGCCTTGATACTGCGTTGCATTCCAAAGCATCTAAAGAAGTCCCTTGGCCTTGTAATACTTCCTGGCATCCTGCAGTATCCCATCAATCTCCGCGTCCTGGCTGTCGCTTAATGGCTTTACTTTGTGGGTGGCCAGAATCTCTTCCATTCGCTCCTTTGCTTTTTCAATTACACCCTTTTTGCCGGTGCTCTGCCACTGTGGAAATGATGTCCTGTCTGCTGATTTCGGCATAAAATATTCCTTTTTCCACCAGGTCCTTGTATGGTTCTTGTTTAAAAAAGTTCCCGGAACAGGACCGACTGACTTTATCAGATCAACAGCCATGGTCTCTTCGCTTACCTCAAAGCCTTCGATTGTTTTACCGATTGTCATGGCGATATCATCATCTATTATGGCAAGTACAGGATTGTATGAAAGCTCTGCCGTAACACCACCGTGGAATACTATCATATTGGCTCCCGAGAGTGCAGAAGTCATCGCAATATGGGTTTTTTCATATGCGCTTTGATAATCAGCTTTCTTGGAATAAGGAAAGGCCGAACCGGTATTGTTGGTGGGTATTTTGTAAAGGTCATGCCAGATCTGGTTAAATGCCATCTGGTGAAGGCTTGCACCAAGCGAACAGAAAAACAGATCCCCGCTTTCCATGTTCATCGGGGTCACGAAATCATTAGCGATAATACCTGTGCCTTTTTTTATGCACTGAATAAATACAATTGCCGCCAGAAGCTCCGCATTATTGGAAATTGTCGAACCTGCAATAGTTACCGGGGCAGTTCCGCCCATTACCGAACCTGCTGCTATATAAATCGGGAATCCTGCTTCAACATAGGTAAATGCCGCATTAATGGCATCTTCAGGATAGGAAAGAGGGGCCGCAGCTTCCATATTTCCAATAAGTTCCTGGCCCGCAGCTTTTGCAATCTGCGTCTCCCATATAAAAGTGTCGGTTGGCTGGGTGCCCCTGGTAATCTTTGTAGAATTTCTGAGCCGCATTGCAAGACTTGTCGAACAGAGCATCACAGGCTCAACGCCTTCAATTTCAAAATACGGAGTATACCCGCTGTAAAGATCTATTGAATCAAGAGCATCAGAAATCAGTACTGCCTGGTTATTTTCCTGCATCGTTGGGACACTGACATCGCCGGTATCAATATTTGAAAGGCGCGCCCCAAGTGATGACATGAAATACAGCGTATTTCCGCCAATCAAAAGGTTATCCTTGGGATCTCTTGAACGTACAATAAAACTGCTCGGGCAATCCCTTATGCTGCTTTCAACAAGATCCGGAGGAAAATATACTGTATGCTGCTCAAAATCAACCCTGCACCCGTTTTCTTTCAGCAATTTAAGCGCCCTCTGTGATTCAAACTTGCATCCAACCTCAGAAAGTACCTCGAGTGTCCTCTTATGGATAGTCTCAACCTGTGAATCAGAAAGCACCCTTACGGGCTCATATTTTCTGGTAAAGCCTCTTCTCAAAGACTGCCTCCTTTATGCCTTAATTTAAGCCAACCCGGCTGTTTATTTTTTGCTCATGGCTTTTAAAAACTCTTTTGCAGCGCCGGAAGCATCCGGGGAATATATCTCTATTCCATACATGTCAGCAAAATGCCTGGTGACCGGGGCGCCACCCACTGCTATGATGACATCTTTTCTGAGTCCGGCATCCTCAATTGCTTTGATGTGTGCAGGAACATTTGCAAGAGTTGTCGTCAGAAGGCCGGAGAAGGCCACTATGTCAGGTTTGTGTTCTTTTATTGCGTCTACAAATACTCCGTAATCAACATCTATTCCCAAATCAATTACATTAAAACCCTGGCCCTCTGCCATTGTCACTACAAGATTCTTGCCTATATCATGCAGATCTCCCTTTACTGTACCAATTAAAAGAGTACCTTTTTCAGAAACATGCTCTGAACCTTTAAGAAGCGGCTTGATGTAGTCCATGGCAGTTTTCATTGCTTTTGCTGCAAGCAGCATGTCAGGCATGTAAAGTTCGCCAGAGCCAAACTTGTCTCCCACTTCAAGCATGGCAGAAGACAAAGAATTGTTTATTATTTCGTCAAGAGTTACTTTCTCGTCAATTGCTTTTTTTACCAATTCCACGATATTTTTGTAATTTCCCTCTGCTACTGCGTCATGAATGTCTGATAGTGATGACATTTATATGTGTCCTTTCTTTTGTTAAAAAATTAGCAAATACTGCAACTATTAGTATTAATTATTAATATTGTCCATATTTGTGGACTGCATTAATATATGCGATTACATTTTCATGCGGAATGTAATTAACAACAGAATGCGACACTGTTGCAACATAGCCGCCGCCCGGTTTTAAAACATCCATGTGTGCTTTTACATCTGCATCGACATCTTCGGGGGTTCCTTTGGACAGCGGGAACTCAATATCGACATTGCCTGACAGGCAAAGCCTGCTGCCGTATTTTTTCTTATATTCCCTGTAGTCAACGCCATAGGGGTCAAGCGGGTTAAGGCAGTTAAGCCCCATCTCTATTAAGTCTTCCACAATATCATCAATCCTGCCGTCTGAATGAAACATAATCGGTACTCCTGCATTTACAGCAGGTTCAAATATTCGAGCCATTCTTTTTACCCACATTTCCTTAAAGAGCTTGGGAGGTATAAATAGGCCCGTCTTGAATGCCACGTCATCAGCAGGAAATACAAAATCAACACCTGCATCAACAAGAGCTTTGGTCATCTTTGTGAAATGCACACAGGAAATCTCAAGCATTTCTTCTATAAGATCCCTGTCTTCATATACCATCATCATAAAGTCATTCATACCGACTACAAATTCATAAGGTGTTTGCAGAAGGCAGCCATATATTGCACTTATTCCTACTTTGGAATTCCTTCTTTTTACTGCATCCTTATATTCTTTTATGTAACCCACAGTGCTTGCTATGGCAGCATCGCTGTCAAGCACCAAAGCCTCAAAATCTTTCCTGCTTTTGCATGCTCTGTTATATGCAGGAACAAGATTTCCATTTTCATCTTTCCTTTTAAAAGGTGTCCAGAGTCCGCCATCAAGCATCATGGCATCCTGTCCTATGAGTTCACACAGGTCAATATAATCATCAGGATACATGGGCCTTCCCTGTTCTGCGTCTGCACCTTTTGCAGGATCTCCACCGTATGACAGTGTATTGCCGGCATACTTGCCGAGCAGCTTTTCAACATGCTGGTCTTCATACAAAATTTCAAAATTCGGTACCCTGTCAACCGGTTTTCTTCTGAACGCAGCAAGAAGCCTCTCTTTGTCGGGCCCGCCCTTGAAAGGTTCTATAGTAGTTGAATTTACCATTTTTATGCCTCCTTTAAGTAACAAAACAATATGAAAATAACAAAAATATTAAATGCAAAACGTTTGGAAATAATAAATAGATATAACAGGAAAACGTTTTTCTGTCAATCAGATTCTTTGGCCCTATTTCCCATGGGCCATAAAAAAACCTTAATAATTATCCGGGCCCTTTAAAAACAGCAAAACTTTTAAGCCCTGAAGTTTTCGATCTAATAATTTCTAAAATCTGTCACATTTGCGATTAAGTTTCCTGCCTTTTAGCTTTGTCTGGACCTTATAAAATTCCTCTATCACATCACAAAGGCCGTCAACAGTCATCCTGTGTATTGCTTCGCCAAATTCTTTTGTCGCATGTGTGGGATCCCCTGCACCGCCATAGGTGCTGTTTTCGAGATACCAGGTGGAAAGATACAGCCTTTTTTTCCTGGTGATTCCCCAGTCAACGGGGCAGTTTTTTAAATCACTTTTCATAATATCTGTATCGTCAGCAAGCGACATGTCAACCAGGTCCTGCCCATCTGTAAGATGCAGCATCACGCTTGTCTCAATCTCACAGGCATGGCCTATGCCGCCGGGTTTTGATTTCCTGTTTTGGATTATGTATTCTTTTTCCCAGCAGTCAAAAATATTCGTGGTCCCCGGAAATACCTTGAATTCATCTCCTGCAGAGCGAACCACCACGTCAAGAACTCCGGGATTATTTCCATGCCCGTTTACAAAAAGAATTTTGTCAATACCCATATCTATAAGCGACTGGCAGATATTCAGAAGTAGGTCAATTAAAACTTTGGGCTTAATTGTAATGGTGCCTGCCCAGTTTTTCAGCATGGCAACAGAATAGCCGAACCATACGGCAGGAAGCACTGAAACCGGGATCTTCCCTGAAAGTTTCTCAGCAGCATCAATTGCGGCGCTGTAAGCCATTTGGGTATCAGTAATTACAGGCAGATGACGCCCGTGTTCTTCGCATGCGCCGATAGGTATAATGACCATGCCTCCGCCGGCTGCAAAGTCTGCAACCTCCGGAGAGCGCATTTGCTCAAATCTGATTTTCATATTATTTAATTACCTCTTTTACAAAATTAAACTTCTGGTAATAAGGATTTTTATTTACAAATCCTGACAAACTACAATTAAAGAAAATTAAAAATACATCAACCGACCAGTCTTTTAACAAAACCTATATTGGTAAACACCTATACTTATGGAGACTAAATTCATATTTACTAAAAAATATATCAGTTTTAGACATAAAGGTAATCTTTGTAATCATACCTTCTTACCTTTGAAAGACCGGCCCAGTAAGCAAACTCTTCAACATACGGTGCGACATTTCTTAGGACCATTGGAAAATGATGCGGAAGCCCGTTTGTCAGCATTGTGTTTGCAAGGTCCCATGTCTTAATTGGTTCATTGTATAGCTTCAGGTCATTTACCCATCCACGGCTGCCGCAGAACGAGGGCTTTTCAGGATTAAAGAATTTTCCTGTGAAATAATAAAACTTATCTCCCTCCCCTGAAAGGCGAAACATTGTGACATCACTTTTTTTAAATATCAAATCCGTTACGGGACCGCAATTCTTTACGCTTTCTGCATAATCAGCAAAATAATGCTTTTCACATATTACACCGCGCTCATTTGCCATTTCAAAAGGCGCCGAGCCGCAGTGCCATAAAAGCAATGAATCATCCCGTTCGTCAAACTTTGCAAGATCCATAATCGCTACAACTTCTTTGGTAATAGTTTGAAGAACCATCATCGATATTGTACCAAGGACATCAGCTTCACAACCTGCAGCAATACCATCGCTGTTTAGCAGGGAATTTGTAAGGCATCCCACCATCTCTTTTAATGGCATAAGTTTTGGCCAGCATGAAAATGCTACAGCCGAATAATTATTCTGTTCGCACACCTGTTTTATCGCAAGATACATTTTGACAGAATCCCTTACTTTTTCCTCGGATACCCTGCTTATCTTTGAGGTTGCCTTGATCCTGTCAAAAACTTTATTTATCTTATCTGCAGGCATGCTGTCACCAAGCGCTATTATGTCTTCTACTTCATAATCCCTTGTAATGTCCACCCCAAGAGTCCTGTAAACCTCCCGGGGATTTGCCATGTGGTTTATATGGCCATCTGCAAGTTTCCCAATTTGCGCAACCCTGGAATTTTTTAATGCTTTGCGCGCCTGTAATGCCCTGATTGTGATTTCAAACCTGGGTTTAAAAAACTTGCTCTCCATATCCCCGAAAAACCATTTTGTCTTTTTTGGTTCACCAAGAAAATTATGTTTGGAGATTCCAATATTCTGGGAAATGTTTACAAAGGATGCAAGCGCCATGGGACCGGTCTCTGAAAGCTCTTCTACTGCCCACAAACCAAAATCTGCTCGTGATTTCATTATTTCGTATACATTATCACCTATTATATATGAAGGGTGAAACAGCATAACAAAATCGAGCTCCTTTGCATCTATTTCCTTCCTTATATTTACAGCCTGCTCATAATTCTGCATTACTGTATCAATAACGTGAAGTTCAAAGCCCATGTTCTCACCTAATTTTGCAAGCCCCTTCTGATAGTTTTTGAAAAACTCCAGACCCTTCGTCGAAAAACCTTCCATAAAACCTGCCACAAAACCGACTTTAAGTTTTTCCATTTTAAAAACCTCCCAGTATTTATTAAATTCCAAAATAGTTAATAAATTATTAAACCCAGGCCAACTGAATTTAAGTAATAAGTATTTAAATAATTAAATCCTGTTTAATTATTTATGCTCTATGCCTTTAATAATTCCCTTCTTTTTACCCTTACTGAGTCAATAAGGATTGCTGCAATAAGTATTATCCCGTTAAAGGCTTCTCTCCAGTTAACAGGTACCGACATCATTGTAAGCCCATTTGAGATTGAGTTAATTATAAGCAGGGCTATTATTACTCCCACTAGAGTTCCTCTGCCTCCGGCAAGAGATATCCCACCAAGAATAACAATTGTAAGAATAGTAAATTCAAATCCCAGCCCAAATTCACCCTGTGCAAAAGCAGCCTGGCTGGTCATAATAACGGCTGCCATTGCAGAAGTGATACCTGCTATCACAAAGGCCCAGAACTGCATTTTCCTGGTCGAAATGCCTGCAAGTCTTGCAGCGCTCGGGTTGGCTCCAACCTGATATATGTCCCTGCCAAATTTTGTATATTTTAAAACAAGATAACCGGCCACAAAAACAACCAGCATGTATATGAATGTATAAGGAATGGTCCTTGCAATAAAGCCTCTTCCCAGAGCAACGTATACTTTATTGTTTATCAAAGAGGGTTCATTTGCATATAAAAAAGAAAGCCCCCTGAAGACTGCAAGGGTGCCCAAAGTTGTTATTACAGAGTTTATACCTACGAAAGTAACGAGAAATCCGTTTATCGCCCCAACTGCGGCACCGACAAGAAGACCTATTATTATTATTACAAAAATTGGTATGTGGCCATCAGCAACATTAAAAAGCTTGCCCATTATGACAGCTGAAATTCCAAGTATCGAACCAATTGAAACATCAAAATTACCTGTCAGGACTACGAATGCAAGCCCAACAGACATTATACCTGTGACACTTAAGCTTGCAATTATTCCTTTAAAATTCTGGAAGCTGAAAAAATCCTGGTTTATCCCTCCAAAAATTACATACATTATTATAACTACAATAACAAGGCTGGGGGAAATTGAGTTTACTTTAAAAATATTTATTCTTTGCCAAAAGCTTTTATTATTATCGATGCTTTTTACTTCAGTCATTTATTCTCCATTCAATGAAGCTTTTTTAAAATTAAACAAAACATTGCTTGCCACAGTAAATCTATCGCCTGGCTGCCCTGGTATTCCTTATTTCATAAAGTGAAACTATCAGTATCAGCGCGACTCCCTGAAACATTTGAATATAATATGAAGGAACATTTAAAACCGAAAGGCCATTAAATATAACCGTAACAATAAGAACACCGATTACTGTTCCCCACACACTGCCTGCACCGCCTGCCAGTGAGATTCCACCGAGCACAACTGCAGAAAGAACAGGCAAAGACATTCTTGCGCCTGCCAGAGGGTTTCCCACCCCACTAACGGCAACCATTACAATTGACGCCACACCGGCAATAAGCCCCATAAAAGTGTAAAGATATATCCTTACATTCTTCACTTTTATGCCTGAAAGATTTGCGACTTTGGGATTGGCACCGATAATATAAATAACCCGTCCAACCTTGGTATAAGTAAGGATAAACCAGAATATGGCTATAAATAAAACCAGCAAAAACAATGGAAGAGGTACTTTTAGAAATGACTTTGTTGCAAAATAATAGAGTTGATCGGTTAGAAGCGGCAGTGAGTGAGCTCCGGACATTACGTACGCTATTGCCGTAAAAATCGACATGGTACCCAGAGTTAAAATTATAGGAAGAAGATCAAACGTCTCAATTAAAACACCATTTATATATCCAATTAAAGTTGCAGCAATTACACCTACTATGAGAGTGAGCGCAAGAGGTGTTCCTTTTGCGTATAAAACAGCCATTAATACCCCTGTAAAAGATATGCTTGCTCCGAAAGAAATATCCAGGCCCCTTGCAATCATCAGAGGCGTAAGCCCGAGTGCCAGAATTCCTGTTATAACCATGTTTTTTAACATGCTGCTGATATTATCATACACAAAGAAGTCTTTATTCATCAGGCCAAAAAAAACAACCAGTACTATAAGCGCAATTAACAGAATAACAGTATCCGTTAATTTAAAACTAAACTTCCTTTTTTCTGCCAAATTTTTTTCCATATATTTATACCTTTCTTAAAAGCAATTTTCCCATTATGTCTTAGGCGGTAGCGCTATGCATCAGTTCTTCCTGACTGGTGTCTTTGGTAATAAATTCTCCGACTATTCTTCCATCCTTCATTACAAATATCCTGTCTGAGATTGATAAAATCTCAGGAAGCTCGCCAGACACTATTAAAACTGCTGCTCCCTGGCTGCATAACTCTTCAGCAATTTCATATATTTCAGCTTTCGAACCAATGTCAATTCCCCTTGTTGGCTCACTCATCAGAAATATTTTGGAATTTCTTTCGAGCCATTTTGCAACCACTACTTTCTGCTGATTGCCGCCGGAAAGGCTTTTAACAATTGTATTAAGTCCGGGTGCTTTCATGCTTAATTTGTCAAACCAGTTCTGTGCATTTTTGTTTTCAATATTTTTGTCAAGCATAAAACCTTTTCCAATATTTTCCAGATTCGTAGCAGTTATGTTTTCTTTTATGCTTAAAGGAAGAGCAACCCCCTCTTCTTTTCTGTCATACGGGATATAACCTATTTTATTTAATTTGGCCTTAAACGGATGTCTGATATCAACTTTTCTGCCTTCAACCCATATTTCTCCACCTGATTTTTGCTTGTCGCCAAATAAAACTGAAAATAAGGTGTGAGTGCCCGACCCTAAAAGTCCAAAAAATGCGACAATTTCACCTTTTTTAATGCTGAATGAAACATCCTTTACTTTATCAAGATAACTGATATTTTTGGCTTCAAAAACCACTTCCCCTTTTGGGATGTCTTTCTTTTTATATTGCTCCGAAAGTTTTCTACCCACTATCATGTTTATAAGTTCAGCCTTGCTGGTGTCTTTTGTAATCACTTCCCCAACTTTTTTTGCATCCCTAAGAACAACCACCCTGTCAGTAAGTTCAAATATTTCTTCAATTCTGTGGGTAATATAAATAATCGAAACTCCCTCTGATTTTAATTTTCTGACGACTGAATAAAGGACCATTACGTCTTTTTCAGACAGGGCAGAGGTAGGCTCATCCATTACAAGTATTTTTGCTTTTTTCCTGATTGCCTTTGCAATTTCAATAAGCTGCTTGCCGCCCACGCTTAAGTTCTCCATATATTCATTGGGATTTATATCCGAACCAAGATTTATAAGTATTTCTCTGGCTTTTTTAATCATTTTGCCCCAACTTATAATACCAATCTTGTTTCTGACAAGCTGGCCCGCAAAGATATTTTCTGCAACAGTTAACGCATCAAAGGTATTTAGTTCCTGGTAAATAACCCTGATTCCTGATTCAAGTGACTCATGGGGACTTGCAAACACTTTCTTTTCACCCTCCACGTATATTTCACCCTCTTCAAGCGAATAGTCCCCTGAAAGTATTTTAATCAAAGTGGATTTTCCTGCGCCGTTTTCCCCCAGCAGGCCCAGTATTTCACCTTTACCAAGGTTAAAAGTCACATCATCCAAAGCCTTGACTCCGGGAAAGTTCTTTGAGATATTTTTCATTTCCAGCATAACTGTATATTTCTCATTATTCAAATTTGTGACCCCTTTTTTAGGTTTAAATAAAATAAAACTATTATTTAAGTTATTTACTAATAACTTAAATTTTTAAAAAATATTTGTTTAGATTAAGTTTTAAATTTTCTTGATTTGGCATATTTTGCTGATAATTTTCCGGGAATTATTTATTTCTAAAAAGCATTTGTTTTTTTATTAAAAAAAAGTAACAGTTTTTCTATCCAACTTGTCCTGAAGATAAAATTTGTTTTGGTTTAATCTTAAATAAAAAATAAAAAGAACTAAAACTAAATTTTTTGATTTATATAAACATAACTGCCGGATAAGATTTAGTGAAACAATTTTTATAAATATTTATAAGCTACTTATCCTTCTGATTATCCGGAGAATTAATTCTCCGGATAATCATATTCTTTGAAACCATAAAAATAGTATTTACGTGCTATTTTACAGGATACATTGCGTCAATGTTATCAATAGTTACTATTTCATGATCTACTAACATTTCTTTGGGAACAGCTGCTTCTCCACCATACATAAATGCAAGTGAGCCCGGAATCAGGTATTCGCCATATCTTTCAGGGAAGTATGATGAGTCTCCATCAACAATCTTGTCCCTGATTAGCTGCATTCCAAGTTCATCAAGACCCTGAGATGCTATTAAATAATCATCCGGGTTCCATCTGCCAAGAATATCAGCAGCAGCCTGAAAACCTGCAGCACTCTGGTCATTTAAGCAGAATGCAACAAATTTAACGTCTTTGGGATATTTGGATAAAATATCCTGGTATGCTTTTTTAGCTTTTTCATTGGAAGATGAATCTGCATCTGCCCATACGCCCTTGCCGCCAGCTATATCAGGATTGACTGCATCGCCGTATTTGGCAATCATTACTTCTACTGAGCCTTTGATTCTTTTGAATACTGTTTCCCCGACCTGTGGGACATTCTGATAGAGAATTCTGTCAATTTTATCGAGTCCGCCTGCTTTTTCTATCTGTTCAATCATCCAGTTTCCTGTTAATTCAGCAGTGCCCTGGTTGTCTGCACCCATGAATGGGAAATCGCCTACAGGTACATCAATGGCAATGATAAATATTCCTTTTTCCTTGGCTTCTTTTGCAATCTGATCGTTTATTTTTGCATCAAACTGGAACTGAAGGAATACTTCAGGTTTCTTGTTGAAGATGATGTCTTTGTTCTGGATAGCTATTGCTGCATCAGCTGCGTTATCAAGAATTGTAAGATCTGCGTCTGCTCCACCAGCGAGTTTCCATTGTTTGATTATGTCATTTTCAACAGATGTGCAGAACGGAAATGACTTAATGATGTTTGCAAATGCCAGTGTGTGGCCCTTTGCAGGTTCGCCATCATATTTTCCTGCTTTTGCCATAGCCCTGAAAGTTTCGTAATCCATGGCTCCGGCGGCTGCGGTTGTTTCAGCGGCGGCTGCGGTTGTCTCAGCGGCGGCTGTGGTTGCTGCTGCTGTGGTTGCTGCTGCTGTGGTTTCAGCAGTTGTTGCTGCTTTACAGCCCGGCATAATAACCATTGCTGCTGCAACGATGAAAACGAGCCCTATTATCAGGGCTATTTTCAATTTTTTCATTTGTTTCCTCCTCGTTTTTTACGTTTTGTTTGTTTTTTATCGACTTTTTGTTTTACTCTTATGCACAGATTTTATTGGATTGCCAGTTTCTTTTTACTTGTCTGCTGTTTTTATTTTTTGTGCATAAATTTATAGAAATTTTATTTTTTAAATGTAAGAACACTTATAAAAGAAACATTGCCCTGAAGTCACTAAAATTTAAAATATTTCCAATGTTTCAACAATAATTTTTTTTTAAAACTCCTGTCTTTTTTTATTGTGCCTGCTCTGGTTATTGGGCCGCCACTTTGCTGCCAGTCCTCTAAAGGTTCGTCTTTAATAAGGCTACCTGCTTTAACTTTCACCGAATACTTTTAGTCACACAAGAAAAAGTTCTGCAGTGCCCTCTCTAAGCTTTTCTGCAATATCTGCCCCTAATTTTTTATCTGAAATAATTATGTCTATCCTGTCAAGGCCTATCCAGTTAAACGTGCCATAAAGCAAAAACTTGCTGCTGTCCACAAGACAGATATTTTTCTGTGATTTTAATGCAAATGCGGCCTTCATGCTTGCATCTGTCTGGACAGGATCAAGGCAGCCCACTTCATAAGGCATGCTGTAACAGGAAAAGAAAAACTTGTTTGCATAAAAGTTGTCTTTTACAAGTGTTTCCCAGATATCTCCGTCACTTGTACCTATAAGCTTGTTGAGCATACCGCCGACACAGATTGTATTGATATTTTCAGACATTATCATCTCCCTCGGTACAAAAATTGAATTTGTAATAAGAGTGATATTTTTAAGGGAACATTTTCTGAGCTCTTCACAAAAATAAAAGCTGGTGGAAGAGCCATCAACAAATATTGTGTCATTGTCAGCTACAAGGGATACTGCTTTTTTTGCAATTGCTTTTTTCTGGCTGGCGTTTTTCTGCATATTAAGGTAAAAGTTGTGCTGCTTTTCTTCAGACTGCACAAGTTCAAGGGTCCCATAGCTTTTCCCAAGCATCCTCTGGTTTTCGAGAATGTTGATATCTTTGTAAAGCGCCGATTGCGATATTGCTATTTTGCCTGCCAAATCTTTCAGGGCAATTTTCCCACCGTTTTCCCTGATAAGTTCCAGAAGTTTGTTTCTGCGCTCTTGTGGATTCATAAATTATAATAATGTGTAAAATTGTTATAATGTAAGATAATTTTAGTGTAAAACTATGTAATTTAATACAATTCTACAGGTTAATTATAAAAAAGCAATATAAATATATATTCTATTATAAAAGCATAATACTTATAATAACCTGCCTTCTAAGCAGCAATACATTCAGTATTTTTTGATTAAAAAATCCTTCTCACTGAAAATGACCTATTTATTTACCTGTTCATTAAAGTCTTTTAATTTTACTGATCTTTTAGCTTTTTTAGTTTTCAAAGAGCAAACTTACAATTTTAGCCTGCTGCCAAAATCTTAATTTAGACAATCAGATAAAAATCAATAGGCACCATATTTGTGCATGGCATTTATGTATGCAATAAAATTCTCATGCGGTATATAATTTACTATCGAATGGGAGCATGAGGCTATATATCCATAGCCGGGTTTTAAGACTTCCATATGTTCACGAACATCCTTGTCTATATCTTCGGGTGTCCCTTTTGAGAGGGGGAACTCAATATCTACATTTCCCACAAAGCTAAGCACATTTCCATATCTTTTCTTGTATTGCCTGTAGTCAATGGCATAAGGGTCAAGCGGAGTTATCGCATCAACACCAATAGATATAAGGCCTTCTACAAGATCATCAATTTTGCCGTCAGAGTGAAAGAGTACCGGTATATTCTTATTTACCGCAGGAGCAATCACTCTTGCAAGCCTGGGGAGCCATATTTTGGCCATAAGTTTGGGGGGCAGAAACAGTCCGCTCTTAAAAGCCACATCATCACCGATGGCAATTACATCAACACCTGCTTCGACAAGCGCTTCGGTCATTTTTACAAAATGCACGGTTGAGACTTCAAGCATTTCTTCAACAAGGGCAAGGTCCTCGTAAGCAAGCGTCATAAAATCATTCATCCCAACCACAAACTCATATAAAGTCTGCATTGTGCACCCGTATGAAGGCGCCAGACCAATATTGCTGCCCTTTTTCTTAAGGACTTCCTGATATTCCTTCACATAAGCCACCGCATTGCTAATCTGTGCATCACCGTCAAGTACCACTTTTTTAAAACTGTCTGCATCTTTTATGCTTTTATCAATTACCTGTTTTAGATTTCCATCTTCATCCGGCCTTTTAAATGGTGTCCAGAAACCGGCTTCAAAACACATCATGTCCTGGCCGATTATTTCACAGACTTCCAGGAAATCCTCCGGATACATCGGCCTGCCTTCCTGGCCCGCGCCTTTGGCAGGGTCACCGCCAATTGCCAATGTATTCCCTGCATAACGGCCAAGAATTGTTTCAACGTGCTGGTCTTCTATCAGAACTTCAAAATTAGGCACCCTGTCAACCGGCTGCCTCCTGACCATAGAAATAAATCTGTTTTTATCAGGCTTGCCGGAATAACTGTCAAATAATTCTCTTGAGCTCATCTAATTGTTTTCTCCTGTTAAAGTTAATGATGAATATGTTTATTTTTCTACTTTATGTAACAAATATATCAGGCTGCCTGCCGATTTAATATAGCCTTGTTTTCTCATCACATTTACAATTATAGCCATTACATAATCAATATATGGCCCGGTTTGGGAAATCACAAGCCGGGAGTTTTTTTAACTGCAATTAAAATTATTCCTGACTTAAAATCAGCAAATCCCAAAATGTTTTTCCGTTTCCGTGAGTACTTCATCTATTATATCAATGGCTTTTCCTGCGAGTTCTTCGGTAATTGTTAGCGGCGGAGCAAGCCGCAGAATATTACCTGCAGGAATCCAGGCCAGCCCTTTTGAGAAAGCCTTTTCGTAAACCATCTTTCCTGCTTCATTGAAAGCTTCCGTTGTTCCCCTGCCCTTCACAAGGTCAATTGCAAGCAGCAGGCCTTTGCCTCTTACATCGCCAACTATCGGATGGCTGCTTTTCAGCCCGTTAAGCCTGCCCATCAGATATTTACCGACAGAATTTACATTGTCCAGGATTTTTTCTTCCTCGATAACTTCAAGAGTCGCCAATCCTGCGGCGCATGCCATCGGATTTCCGCCGTAAGTAGTCGATGCCGACGACTTCTCAAGCGCCCAGGCGTATTCTTCCTTTACTGCAAAGGCACTTACAGGAAAGCCTCCTCCTACACCCTTACCAAGCGTTATGACATCAGGAACAAGCCCGTAATGTTCAACACAAAACATTTTTCCGGTTCGTCCCATTCCGGTAAGTATTTCGTCAATTACAAGAATCATATCTCTTTTTTTACAGATATCAGCAACTCTTGCATATACTTCATCAGGATATACAACTGTTCCGCTGTATCCCTGAATAAGCTCCATGATAACTGCTGCCTGCATGCCTGTTCCCTCATTGTCGATTGTTCCTTCGAGTATATCCATGCAAAGCAGGCTGCAGGACGGGTATTTCAGCTTATAGGGGCATCTGAAACAATTAGGCGTAGGAGCAAGATGGCATCCGGCTGCACGCGGGCCAAAGGCTTCATTTCCAAGAGAGGAAAGGCTCATCGAACCCATTGTCTTTCCGTGCCAGTCACCCCAGAAAGAAAACATCTCATACTTGCCGCCTTTTATCACTCGGACCGCACGCAAAGCAGCTTCAACAGCTTCAGAACCACCACAGTAAAGCTGAATGCCGTTAATGCTCCCCGGAAGAACTGATGCTAACTTTTCAAGGAAAAGTGTTTTAACAGGTGTTGTAAAATCATGGCAGTTCATCAGCTGGTCCGCATATTGTTTTATTTTTTCTGCAACTTTGGGATGGCAGTGGCCAGTGCTGTTACAGTAAATGCCTGCAGAAAAATCTATATATGTATTACCGTCAACATCTGTCATGGTACTGCCATTGCCGCTTTCCCACACAACAGGGAATTGTTTGACCTGGTTTGAATATCCCCTCATATGCTTCATGGCCCGCTCATGCCAGCTTTTTGACTTTGGGCCGGGAGGGGCGACTATTATATTGGGAATATTTTTGTTTATTGTATTCTTTTTATTGTCTTTAATGTTATCCTGTCCTGGATATATTTCCTGTGCAGCCATTTACAATCTCCTCATTTAAGGTTTTACTATTTTTTTTATTTCTATTACATTTTATTGTTTCTGCTAGTATCTTCCGTATTCATGAATTGCATTTATCATCGCAGCAAAGTTCTCAAAAGGAATATAGTTTACTATTGAATGCGATGAGCTGCAGATATAACCATTTCCCGGTTTTAAAACATCCATATGTTCTTTTATATCTTTGCGGACATCCTCAGGAGTGCCCTTGGCCAGCGGAAATTCTATGTCTATATTACCCCAAAGCGCTATGTCTTTTCCAAACCTGTTCTTGTAGTCCCTGTAGTCAACACAATATGGGTCCATCGGATTAAAAGCATCCACGCCATATTCAATTATCCAGGGCATGATATCATCAACCTTGCCGTCACTGTGAAACATTACCGGTATCCCGGCTTCCTTTATCGGGTCGATTATAGCCTTGTATCTTGGCCACCAGAGTTTCTTAAGGATTTTGGGGGGCAGGAACAACCCGGACTTAAACCCGAAATCATCGGCGCTGTAAACCCAGTCGATCCCATTTTTAACCAGCGCTTTTGAAAATTTTACCCAGTATTCTGTACTTACTTCAAACATATAATCAATAAAATCATAGTTTTCATAAACATCCATCATAAAATCATCAAGATTCATTAAAAACTCATTGATTGTCATTACAAATGTCGCATATACGATACCGACACCGATTTTGGTGCCTTTTACCGCCTCCTTATACTCCCTGACATAATTCATTCTTTCTTCAATATCATCATCTGAGGGAAATATGAGATTATCAAAATCACTGCGCTTTTTTACAGGCTTTCCAGATATCGGGGCCGCTTTGCCGTCTTTGCTTTTCATCTTAAAAGGGGTCCAGAGGGCCTCAAGCAAAATAGTGTCCTGCCCGATTGTATTGCAGATCTCAACCCAGTCTTTGGGATACATGGGCCTTACGTCTGCGCCTCCCTCCATTCCTTTTGCCGGATCGCCACCATAAGCAAGAGTGTTACCACCATATCGCCCTAAAAGTTTTTCAACTATTTTATCCTCAATTACAATTTCAACATTCGGGACCCTGTCAACAGGCTGCCTTCGCATTGCCCCTAAAAGCCTCTTTATGTCGGGTTCCCCAAAATCTCCTTTAAATAACATTTTACCTTCAGCCATTTTAAATACCTGCTCTCCCGAAATTACTGGTATAAAGTTTTTATAATATTGTGTTGTCCGTTGGTACCGGTTCCTGAAATTTGTAAACTATCCAACAACATTTCTGTTCTTAAGGTCCTTAAATGTTTTATTGTATTTGCTGAGTTCTTCTTCGGTCCTGCTGATATATTCAAGCGCGCGAGACCTGTTTTTAAGTACAGCATTAAGATATATAGAGTCAAGCAGGGCTATATATGACATTTTTGAAGGCATGTCTATCCTCTGGTGGCCCGAGCTGACAGGCGCAGTGTAAAGGCTGATATCTGCAAATTCCGTTATGGGAGATTTCATGAAGGTGGTGATGCAAATGGTTTTGGCCCCGCTTTGCCTGGCATTGCGCATGCAATCCAACACTTCTGGTGATGCTCCGGAAAAGGAAATTCCTATGGCCACGTCTTTACTGCTGCATTGTGTTGAAATAACCCTTTGAGAATAAGTATCCTGGTCAAAAATACAATTAAAGCCTGCGCTCAGAAATTTTGAGTAACAATCAAGCGCAACCGGCATGGAATAACTTACAGCAAAAAAAACAAGCCTTTTTGCATTAATAATAAAATCAACAGTTTTTGAAAGGTCGTCGTAATTAATAATGGACAGTGTTTCTTTAAGGTTATTACTTATCTTTTCGAATACGTTCCTGGTTATTGCCTCAATGCTGTCGTCATCAATATTTTCAGACTCAATATTAATACCTATCGCCATATCCCTTACAAGAGCTACTTTAAAATCCTTGAATCCCTCAAAACCCAGTTTTTTTGCAAACCTGAAAACTGTAGGCAGGCTTACCTTCAGTTTACTTGCCAGCTCCTCCATTTTCAGACTGTATATTTCTTCAGGATTATCCAGTATGTGAGACGCAATAAGATTTTCAGAATCTGTCATGTCAAGAGATAGTGCCTTAAGCTGTGTCAGGATATTTATTCTTTTATCCATATTAAATAACAGGTGTTTATTTATGGTCGGTGTTAAAAGGAATTATTTTATTCAATACTCCAATTCAGGTAAATTTTTTACATTTATATTTTTAATAATATAAATTATTTACATATTATATTAAAAACAAATAAAAAAACAACAATATTTTTACTGAT
>CAYZUS010000032.1:0-24894 GCA_964481885.1 uncultured Actinomycetota bacterium
TGTAATTTTATAAAAGAATATTGTTTTGCACATCTTATATAATTTTATAAGGCTGTTCCTGCATCTTTTATGTAATTTTATAAAAGAATATTGTTTTGCACATCTTATATAATTTTATAAGGCTGCTCCTGCATCTTTTATGTAATTTTACGAGGCTATTATTGCATGTTTTACGCAATTTCATACAAGGATATTGCTTTGCATTAAATATAACATGACCTTATAGGTGCAACTTTTCTTATTGATATAAATGCATCGGATATTTGTCAAACTTCAGGGCCTTTTCAAGAGTGTAAGCGACCCTGAAAACATTATCCTCCCTTAATGTGTTGGCTATTATATGAAGGCCTATGGGTAGAGGCGGGGCAGGATTTTCGCCGGATGAGCTGCTGCTTAGCCCGGTGGGGATGGATATCGCCGGCAGCCCTGAAAGATTTACGGGAATAGTACATATATCAGACAGGTACATCTGCAGCGGGTCATCCATTTTTTCACCGATTTTAAATGCAGTTGTGGGCGAAGTCGGCGATATCAGGACATCATATTTTTCAAACGCTTTGGCAAAATCATTATTGATGAGTGTGCGCACTTTCTGCGCCTTTTCATAATAGGCATCATAATATCCGGCAGACAGGCTGTAAGTACCTATCATTATGCGCCTTTTTACCTCAGGGCCAAACCCTTCTGACCTGCTTTTTTTATACATCTGGCGCAAAGTCTGCGCATCCCTGTTTCTGTAACCGTAGCGAACGCCGTCAAACCGGGACAGGTTTGAGCTGGCTTCCGAGGGTGCAATTATATAATAAACGCTCAGGGCGTATTCAAGTGAAGGAAGCGACACCTCCTCAATTATTGCTCCGGCGTGCTCGGCCAGTTTGAGCGCATTCTGGACAGCCTCTTTAACCTGGGGTTCTATACCATCAACCATCAGCTCTTTTGGGATGCCTATCCTGATGCCCTTTATGTCATCCTTTAGATGGTCCGTATAATCAATCTGGCCGCTTTTTATGGAACTTATCGAAGTCGAATCATACTCGTCCCAGCCGCTGATAACGTTAAGAAGCCTTGCGGAGTCTTCGACATCATGTGTAAAAGGGCCTATCTGATCAAGAGACGAGGCAAAAGCAATGAGCCCATAGCGCGAAACAAGGCCGTATGTCGGCTTCAGACCGACAACACCGCAAAGTGATGCTGGCTGCCTTATGGAACCGCCCGTATCCGAACCAATTGAACAGATTGACATGCCCGCAGCAACGGAGGCCGCCGGGCCGCCGCTTGACCCTCCCGGCACGCGGCTCGTGTCCCAGGGGTTTTTTACGGGACCGAAAAATGAATTCTCGTTTGATGAGCCCATGGCAAATTCATCCATGTTTGCTTTTCCGGTAAGGATATAGTCCTGGGAGTTTAGCCTCTCGATGACTGTGGCATTATAGACAGGAACGTAATTTGAAAGAATATTGGAGGCACACGTGGTGGTGACTCCCAGTGTACAGATATTGTCTTTTACTGCAATGGGAATTCCGGTGAAATCATTTATAGGGGCTCCGCTGCTTATTAATTTGTCAATTTCTGCTGCCCGCTCAAGTATGTGCCCGGTATCATATCTCAGGAAAGCATGGATCTGTGGTTCCACTTTTTGGATGGCGTCCGTGACGGATTTTGCGATATCGCTGACGCAGATCTGCTTGTTTTTCAAAAGGCCGTTAAGTGTATGGGCCGGAAGGAAGTTTAAAGAAATGTCATTTTTTTGTATCATGTATATTTAAGTTCTTTCACTATTTTGTATCATATGTTTTTAAGTTCTTTCTCTAATCTATTTTAGGGACCAGAAATCCGCCTTTATGCTCCTCAGGGGCGTTAGAAAGAGCATCTTTTGCTGAGAGCTGTTTTTTTACTATATCTTCACGCAGGACATTACTTATTTCAAGGGTGTGCGCCGTCGGAGACACCGCAGATGTGTCGGCCTTGCTGATATTTGCAACATGCGCAAGTATCTTGTCAAGCTGCTCAGTCATTTTATCCGCCTGCTCTTCATTAAATTCAAGCTCTGCAAGTTTTGCAACATGCTTTACATCATCTTTTGATATCATTCTCATTTGGCCGGCCACCCTTATCCTTTTAATAGTTTTTTAGCATCAGTAAATATTTTTTGCAGTCGCCATAAACAATTATTAACCGCCGATTATTAATTTTCAAGCACCAAATAATAATTTCAGCCGTAAATTAATCATTTTTTATGAGTGAAATAATTATCATCAAGCTCCAATCAGTAGCTTTTAATTGCCGATAAATCATTTTTCATGCGACAGTTAATGTAGTTTAACAAAGATTCTTTACTGAAACAATATAAGCACAATACAAGCACAGTAAATGACAATTCACAGGCAATCTGCGGTCTTAGGACCAGCAAAAGTATTTTTTACTAAAAATCAAAAAAAGTCGATATATTTATAAATAAATAAATATAAAAATGGTTTACAGGTATTTGTAGCACAAACATTAAATAATGAGACTGAATGCTTACGCAATTTCATATTTGCTGAGTATAATCGTTGCAGCGTTTTTTGCGTTTATCTTTTTTAAAGAAAAGAATAAAAACAACGGTTTTTTGAAGGCACTCCTGCTGCTTGATGGAGCCATATGGATACTTGGAAAATTCCTTGAAATCATGGTTTCTGACACAGGTTTAAAGAGTCTTTTGGGCAAGATACAATATGTCGGTCTTTCAATGCATCCGGTGGTGGTATTACTGCTGACTCTTGTTGCATGCGGTTACGGAAGGCTGGTTAACAAAAAAACTGTAATTTTAATAAGCGTGATCCCTTTTGCCTCATTTATCCTGTTTGTTACCAATGATTTGCATCATCTTATGTATAAAAACCAGGTTGTTGATGCAATCGGACTTTTAAATGTCAGTTCTCTCAGCGATTACGGGACATTGTTATGGATCTCAACAGGGTTTTCATACCTGATAGTCTTTGCATGTTTCATTTTACTGATATATATCCTTATAACGAGATATAGCTTTTTTAAATACCAGGCCATTCTTATAATACTTGGGATATCCATCCAGCTGTTTTTAAGCATTTTTATAATATTTGCAAAAGATGCTAATGCCAGTCTTGTGCTTAGGCAGATGTCCCCCATCATCATACTGTTCAGCGATATTATATTTGTTGTAGGTTTCAGCTTTTTTAAAGTGGGTGAAATAATCCCGATAAACTACCGGCACATAATTGAAGACATAAAGGATCCCATAATAGTGCTGGACAATAACAGCAAGATGAATTTTGTCAATAATTCTGCAAAGAAATTTTTTGGGATCGACGATAAATATATCGGAAAGCTGTTTGAAAATTACTGGGGAGACTACAAGAACCTGGTACTGGAAGAGGAAAAAGGCGGAGTTAAAAAGGATATTGAGGTCAATCTCTTAAAAAACAGGATAATCTACGAATTAAATGTGAGCATTCTTGGCAGAAATCCGGGCGCATCATATGGAAAGGTGCTTCTGTTTAGGGATATAACTGACAGAAAAAATACTGAGGAAAGGATAAAGTATCTAAGCTTTCATGACAGCCTGACGGGGCTTTACAACAGGGCGTATTTTGATGAAGAACTGCACAGGTTTGATGTGGCAAGGCAGCTGCCATTAAGCGTTATTATCGGTGACGTAAACGGGCTCAAAGTGGTAAATGACAGCTTCGGCCATCTCGAAGGAGACAAGCTTCTTGCTGCATCTGCAAAGGTTCTGACTGGCAGCTGCAGAAATGAGGACATGATATCAAGGTGGGGCGGAGATGAATTTATGATACTGCTTCCAAAGACAGACGAAGAAAAAGCTTTTGCGGTAATCGACAGGATCCAGCAGAATGCTTTAAAATGCAAAGACAGCAAGATACCGGTAAGCATCGCGCTTGGTACGGCGACCAAAAAAGAAACAGGTGAAGACATAAATGATATTATAAACATGGCCGAAAACCAGATGTACATGCAGAAAATAGTGGATAAGAATAATACTTCAAACGAAAGCATGATTAAAAGCGGTGAAGACTTTTACAGGACAGGCGGCATGACTGATGCATCAAAGGAAAAGATGAAAAAACTGCTTGAATTTCTGTCCGAGCCATGATGCCGATGATTATTTGGGTTGTAACTAAAAATAATGAAAAATCAAACGGAGAAAACAAAAAATCAAACGGAGAAAACAAATTAAGTGAGGCTTAATTATAATTCTGATAAAAAGCTCATTAGGGCTGGAAACAATAGGCCGGAAGCAATAGGACAGAATCAATAAGCTGGAATTAATCACTGTTTAATTGTAACAAGAAATACTATATAGTATTAAAAAACCAATGATTTTGGAAAATCAAATATTTTTAGAAATCTGATATTTTGAAACATCTGATATTTTGAAACATCTAATATTTTGGAAAATCAAATATTTTGGAAAATCAAATATTTTTAGAAATCTGATATTTTGGAAAATTTAATATTTTGAAACATCTAATATTTTGAAACATCTAATATTTTGGAAAATCAATTATGTCAAACATTATTTATTAAGAAAGAGGGAAAAATGAAGAGAAACAAGCTGCTTTTAATTGTGGCTCTAAGCGTAGTAATAATTTTAATTGCCCTGCCCACATTCACCGGATGTGGCAAGACTGCGGAATTCTCGGACCCAATCACTGAAAATATCCTGATATCGATGAATAAAGGTGATTATGCCGGCTTTTCAAAGGATTTTGACGACACGATGAAGGCTGAGCTAAGTGAAGCAGCTTTTCCTGACTTTTTAGCTCAGATAAACGGAGTAGTCGGAAACTACATAGAAGGTTCAAAGAAAATAGTTGGTGTTAACATCAGCAATGGTTTGACCACAGCATCATATACTGCAGATTTTGAAAATGCCGCTGGCACCACCACTGTTGAGGTCACCTTTAAGAAAATAGGTGAGCAAATGAAGGTTGCCGGTATATGGTTTAAATAATCCGTAAAGTTTAAGAATACTCAAAATGACCCTAAAGAAGTTTAGGGTCATTTACTTATTATTAAAAAACTGCCCGAAGTCTGAAATATGAAAAACATCATATCCATTTGCTTTGGCTGCCTTGCAGAGTTTATTGTCTGCTGTAAATAATGGATACTGAAGTTTTATTGATAAAGCTACAAAAGAAGAATCATAGATAGTATTTTTCAGGATATTTGCTATTTTATATGCTTCTTCATGAAGAGTCTTATTGCTGTTAATTGTAAATATTATGTCATATATTTCAGATAGTATTTTGCTTAATTTATCCTGCGGCAGCTTAAGCCTGCAGATAAAAAAATTTAGCAGTTCAAAAACCATCAGGTCAAGGGAAATAATGATTATCCGGTTTTCTTTTACCTGCTGGTAGAAAAGCATGGCCATTTCAAGGTCATCTTCATTTTCATGGGAATACCATTTTATAATTACGGAGGTGTCAAGAATATACTTGCTCTTTGAACCTTCCTTTATTAAAAACTCATTTAGTTCCATGTGTCTTGTCGTTTAACGTATCTTCTAATGTTTGCATTCTTTCTTCCCGCATCTTTCTTATTTCTTCCACCACGTCTATATTCTTTCCTTTAAAGTACCCGCTTATTTCTTCCCTGGTCTTAAGAAGACTTTCCATACCCCTGACTCTTTTTTCATATGCTTCCTGGTCATCAATGATTGAAAAATATTCTACAGCAGCATTTATCAGGAACTGGGAACGGTTAACATTACTGATTTTCTTATATTGGTCTATCTTTGACAGAAAAGAATCTGGAACAGAAATATTTATTCTTGCCATATTAATACTCCCAGTTTTTAACAAAAATTTAATTATTCAACAAGTATCAATTATATTACAGATAATATATATGTAAATATTTATGCTAAATTTTATCAATTTATGTGTAAATTTGTGTGTTTAAGGTGTGTACCTAATACATCCTTATGAACTGTATCCTTCCCAGAAGAATCATTATCAGGGTCAGGTTATACACGGAATGCAGGAAAATCACGGGGAAAATAGACTTTGTTTTTTCATACATGAAAGCAAGTATCCACCCTATTATCATAATCGGAAAAAAACTAAACAGGTCAAGATGTGCCGCTGCAAAAATGATGGAGGACAGAAAAATACCAATTACAACTCCAAAATTTTTCCTGAATGCCGGATATAAAAAGCCGCGAAAGTAGACTTCTTCGCAGAGCGGAGCTATGACGGCAGTCACTACTATGAGAATATTTCCTGAAACATTGCCGCTTCTTACCAGCTCGTCTATCTTTGAGGAAGGGGCATCTATTCCGAATACTTTTTGGAGAACAAACACATAGGCAAAACTTACAATAAAGATAAGAATCAGAGATATAAATGTGTACCATATGGTCTTTCCTATGCTGTAATAGCGAAATCCCAGGTCGCGAAAGCCGGAACGCCTCCAGTAAATTGCAAAAAACCATACGACACCCAGCATCAAAAGCACCTGTATACCGTAAAATATTGAAAAGGTCAGGTTGTCTATATTTGAAATATTTAAATTTAACAGCTGCTTTCCATTTAAAACAGAAATCAGTTTTGATGTGCCAAAATAAATCCCTGTAAGAATTGCGACTAAAAAAAGAACAGAAAGAAGACCGTCAAGCCAGCTCCATTTTATATTGGGAGTATCTGAGATATTAGTGGCATTTGGAGAATGCTTGGATTGGTGTCTGTTTTGGATTGGCATCTTTATTTTATCATGTCCTTAAACTCATCTTCGCTGATTGTCCTGATACCCAGCCTGTTGGCATCGTCAAGCTTGCTGCCGGCGTCCTCCCCTGCAAGTACCATATCCGTGCTGCGGCTGACGCTTGATGTAACGCGGCCGCCATATTTCTCTATAAGCCGGCTTGCGGCATCCCTGGTAAACTGGGTAAGCTTGCCGGTGAGAACAAAAGTTTTGCCTGAAAACTCTGGGCGCTCCTCAGTGTCTTTTTTGGCGGACTGGAAATTTACGCCTGCCATTTGCAGCTTTTCAATGATATCCTGATTTTGGCTTACAGAGAAAAATGTAACTATACTTTCAGCTATGCGGGGGCCAATTTCAAAAATACTGCTTAACTCATCAAAGCCAGCTGCGGCAAGGGAGCTTAGGCTGGTATAATTTGCCGCTAACACGTCTGCTATGTGGGAGCCGACAAATCTTATGCCAAGCGCAAACAGAAGGCGCGAAAGCGGCCTGGATTTACTTGCTTCAATTGAGGACAAAAGGTTATTTGCGGATTTTTCCTTGAAGTTTTCCAGGCCTAATACCTGGCCGTATTTAACATAATAAATATCTGCGGCATCCTGAATTATTTTATTAGTCAAAAGTTTTTCAACTATTGCGGGCCCAAGACCCTCTATATCCATTGCGCCTTTTGAAGTAAAATGCACGATCCTCTCAAGCTGCTGGGCAGGGCATGCAAATGAGCTGCACCGAAGTGCGACTTCCCCGGCCAACTTCTCCACGGGCGAGCTGCAGACCGGGCATTTGACTGGCATGTTAAATTCTTTTTCAGAACCGGTGCGCCTTTCAGGCAGGGGTTTTATGATTTCCGGGATTATTTCACCGGCTTTATGAACCACAACCCAGTCCCCTATGCGTACATCTTTTCTTTTGAGCTCATCTTCGTTATGCAGTGTGGCGTGTGAAACCGTAGAGCCTGATATAAGGACGGGTTCTAGTACTGCAACCGGTGTAAGTGTGCCTGTGCGCCCGACATTTACAGTTATATCCAGCACCTGTGTTACCTGCTGTTCAGGGGGATATTTGAAAGCTGCGGCCCACCTGGGGTTCTTTGATGTCTGGCCAAGGCGCTGCTGGAGCTCAAAGCTGTTTACTTTGATGACAATACCGTCTGTCTCGTATGGAAGGTCATGGCGCCTTTCGCGCCAGTATTCTATGTAAGCCTTAATCGGGGCAAAGCCTGTTGCTTTTGTGATGTTGGGATTTACCCTTAGTCCTGCACTTTTAAGCCAGGAAAGGGTTGCATGCTGGTTGTTGACACCGGCGGATGCAAGCTCTGGATTTGTCGCCACCCCGTAAAGAAAAACGTTAAGCTTTCTTTCTGCAGTTGCCTTCGGGTCTATCTGGCGAAGGGAGCCTGCTGCGGCATTACGGGGATTTGCAAAAGTTGCCAGCCCGTCTTCCTCGCGCTGCTGGTTTATTGTTTTAAATTCATCCTTAGCAATATACACCTCTCCCCTGACCTCCAGCCGGGCAGGGATTAGGAGGCGCGCAGGGATTAAGTCAGTGTCCGCAATTGTCTCTGCGTCTTTAATTATTGCACCATCAGCATATGAGTTTTTATTGGCAACTTCCCCATGAAGGGTTTTTTCAGCAATTTTCTCGTTTGATCTTTTTTCTGCAATTCCCCGGGCACTTTCGATCGTCCCGGGTTCAACAGTTGAAGCAATACTTTGTGATGGGGTATTTTGTGACAGAGTGCCTGGTGATAAGTAGCCTGGTAGTAAATCGCCTGGCGATAAAGTGTTTGGCAGTAAATCACCTGGTGGCAGAGATAGAATAAGCGGTATCGATTTAATTGTCCTTAGATTGTTTGTAACATCCTCTCCTGTTATGCCGTCGCCCCGGGTTGCGCCGCTCATAAACTTTCCGTTCTCATAGACAAGCGAAACTGCGGAACCGTCAATTTTGAGCTCGCATACAAATTCGACTTCATTTTCTCCAAGCCCCAAATCCTTATACACCCGGTCAAGAAAATCCTTAAGCTCACCGTAATCGAATGCGTCCTGCAGTGAAAGCATTTTCTCGCCGTGGCTGACTGTCTTAAAACCCCCTTCAAGGGGTGCGCCAATACGCTGTGTGGGAGAATCAGGTGTTACAAGCTCAGGATACTTTTCCTCAAGAATCAGAAGGTTTTGCATTAATTTATCATAATCTGCATCACTGATTACCGGTGCATCTTTAATGTAATAGGCATAATTATGCTTGTTTAATTCTGCCTTAAGGTCAGTTGCTATGCTTTGGGCATATTGTTTGTCAGTAATTCTATCTATGTCTTGTGCGAGAAGATTCTCTAACATTTTGTTTTCTTCCATTTTTTAAAAACTATAGTAAATTTTATAAACCAGATTCTGCGAGCTTGTTTAAAATACTCGAAAGGAATCAAAAGTCGGTACAAAAATCTAGGCAAGTAAATTTAAAATGACTTTAATTATATTTTCTTTTTCTGATGTTTCTGATTTGCTCGCTGCAATCATTAAAGTTAAAGCAATCAAGGCATTATTATCGATTTGTTGCGTTCCATCTTTTTTTAACAGAATATCATTCCTTTGTAAGAAATAAATAAATAAAGCGGCAGCTATTCTTTTATTCCCATCTATAAAACTATGATTTTTTACAACAAAATAAATTAGATTTGCTGCTTTTTCTTGAACAGTTGGATATACGTCATTTCCATTAAAAGTTTGATATAGCGCTCCTAGTGAACTTTTAAGGCCCTTGTCTTTTTCTCTACCAAAAAGTGCAGGACTTTTAAAACTCTTCCTAAGTTCACTCACAATATTTATGGCATCTTTATAGGTTAGTTCATATTTTAAAGTTGTTATACCTTCCGGTGTGGATAATTTCTTGTGATCATAATCATCAAGAATATCAAGTGCGTTTGAATAATGGCTTATTACTGTAATTAGCCCCTTAATTTCATCAGACATATCTTCAAGGCTCATAATATTACTAAGCAGTCCTACCGCTTTTTTTAATTCCAGATATTTTTGTTCTGTTGCTTTTAGCCTTTTTTCATTTATGGAGTAACCTTCAATAATATGATTTTTTAATATTTTATTTGCCCAAATTCGAAATTGTGTTCCTTTTTTTGAATTTACTCTATAGCCCACAGATATAATAGCATCAAGATTATAGAATTCTATCTCTCTTGCAATAGTACGATCGCCCTCCATTTGAACTGTTGCAAATTTTGCAACAGTTGATTTTTGAGATAGTTCTTTTTCTTTATAAATATTCTTTAAATGACGCGATATTACCGATTTATCTTTCACAAATAATTCTGATATTTGATTAAGATTTAGCCAAATTGTGTCCTCATCTATATTTACCTCAAACTTGTTTTTATATAATACTATTTTGCTATTTAATTTATTATTTTTATTTATTTTTTGTTCTTTGCTTAACATTAAATTGATCCTCTGTCATTCTCTCAACCAATAAAAAATTTGATTTTACAAGTTTAAGTTTGAAATCCCAAGGTGTATCATAATTGCTTTTTCAACTTTTTGTATAATCTCATCCGAAACATTTCCAACAACTTTTGTAAGCCTTAATTTATCAACAGTTCTTATCTGGTTGCATTTTAACCTGGAGTCTAATGGCAAACCGGATTCAAGCCTGGAAATAAGAACTTCAAATGGATATACTTTTTCTATGGAGCCAGTGACAGGAATGATTGCAACAGTTGAAGAATACTCATTATTTTTGTTATTGGAAATTACCAGTGCAGGCCTTGTCTTTCCAATTTCACGGCCCATTACCGGCTCCAGAGATACATTCCAGATCTCCCCTCTTTTGGGATAATCAATCGTTTTTGGCATCAGGCCAACCTTCGCTCCGGCCATCAGTCAGGCCACCTTTCCAGCGTTGCAGCCTCCCACTCCTCATTTATTTTCCTGTCTTCGACACATTCACTCTTATAACCTTCAACCAATAGCCTGTCCAGTTTTTCTTTCTTATCTTTTTCAATTTTTTCAATTATTGCATCAGAAATAAATCTGCTCTTATTTTCATAAGGCGCAATAGCTTCTGCAACTCTTTCCGGTATAGTTATATTGAGTCTTTTCATATATTTGTCCTTGACTTATTTGCTTACTTTTTATTATATAACGTGTATAATCAATAGCATAAATTATACACTAATTTATATGTATTATAAATACACTATTTTAGGGTTTTATTAAAAAAAAGAAAGACAGAATTTTAACAATAAGAAGATAATCAGCCCTTAAAGAACATCTCGGATTCACTGACTGAATTTATGGAGTTTATATATTTTCTAATGTATGTTTGAAATTCTTCAAAATCACCAAGATTATTTTGGAGAACATCGTGTATTTTCTTAATATCTATAATCCCGTATTCATGCACAAGTAAATTTCTTAATCCAGGCATGCCTTTTATTTTTTTTGCAAAATCTTCAGGAATTATCTTTTTTTTGGCTAATTTATAAATTATATCTGAATATTCTTCTATATGGTTTTCCTTAAGAGCAGCGAGGATGTGGCTGCCAATATCAATAGTAATTTGGATTGATATTTGCAATCCATAAAAAACTGCCCATTGTTCTTTCAAAGAATCAGATAGCTGGTCAACTGAAAGTTCCCTAAGCTCATTTAAGAGCGCAAGATTTTTATCCAGTTCATTTAACTTTTTATTAATAATAGATTTGTCTAACATTTTTAAAAAATTGTTTATTTGATTAATGCATTCTCAAGAAACTTTTCTTTGCAGCATTTTATAATCCATGTACCTGTTGATAGTATCTACCTGGAAATTTATTCTTTCTTTTTCACTGGCGCTAAAAAGTAATTCTCCATAATAAATTATACGATGCTTTAAAAGCGGCGGAGCAGAATTCAATAAGATCAGGTCGACTTTGTCTGTCTGCAGCAGGTTCATTAAATCAGTCAAGACATCTGCCTGATAGCCATACCTGTACTCTCTGTTGTCGATTTTTTTCATGTCTGTAAAAATGGCAACATCAATATCGCTGAATTTGTTGCTGCTTTTAGTTGCAAGGGAACCGAAAAGATAGGCAAACAGCACTTCCTCCCGTGCCTGAAAGAATTCAGCAAGTTTTATTTTCAGTTGATCCAAATCAGTGCCTAGATTCATATTTAAAGACAATCAGCTTCTAGTTTCATATTTTAAAGCCATCAGTTTTTAGTTTAACATTCAAAGGCAAATAAATGTTATAACTATGGATATTATTCAAGTTTATAAGGTCAAGTATAACATGTCCCAAAACTGTTCTCAATTATTCATCGCTGTGCCGTAATGGAAGCTTCTTAGGGGTTTATGATGATTGAGTCAATTGCAGCGCTGTTGCTGAACTGCGCTGATATCTCGGATGTATTAAGTTCTTTTTCTCCTGCCTGCAAGGTAAAAGTAGTTGTCAACAACAAGATACATGAAAATTGCAAGGCATATTAAAAATGCAGTTGGTCTCAAAATATAAATTAAAGCGTCCATTTTAATTTCCCTTCAAATATATCAATAATAATGATAGTTAAAATAGTAATAATAAAAGCCAGAATACTTACAACCAAACTACTTAAGCCAGGTTTTCTATTCTCTTACAATCATAATAAATAGTTTTTTATATTTTTAATAAAAGACTTTTATTAAACTGTTGTTATTATATTACTTTTTTGAGATTTTAGTCAATATAAATTTTATAAAAATTTTACAAAATTATTATATTATTATAATACTATAAGGCGCTTATCATCACTTATTGTAGTTATTTGATTTTGCCAAGTGAGGTAAAACTATATGAAGACTTTACTATTTATCTGATTTTCCCATAAGCCAGTCCGGGATATACCTTCTTAAAATTCCGTCTTTACTGCTTTCAGGAATTGATTCCATCCTCTAAATAAATTTGCCATCAAAGAAGCAGGGAAACAATTGACTTGTTTTATAAAAACTTATGCTTCTAACTATTACGAGGAGTATTTAAGATTTAAGAAACAATTATCCAGCAATTAATCACCTAAAAATAATTTTGCAAATAATAACGCTGTGCTGGCTGCAAATTTTCCTATTTACAATTATCAAAAATAATTGAGTAATAATAACATTTCTTGTATAATAAGTTTGTTTTATGTGATTATAAACGCATAATATGAGCTTATTGTGTGAAGGCAGTTATTATGGAAAGATTTATCTTAAAGGATTTACTGTCCTGGAAAAACAGCAAGTACAGAAAACCGCTGATTCTAAAAGGCGTGCGGCAGGTTGGCAAAACATGGCTGCTAAAAGAATTCGGCCGGAGAAATTATGATAATATCGCCTATTTCAATTTTGATGAGTCCAAAGAAATTGCAGACTTTTTCAAAACTACCAAAGATACCGGGCGAATTCTTCAAAACCTTGCTTTTATTAACAAGAGCCCTATTCTACCGGAAAAGACACTGGTCATTTTCGATGAGATTCAGGAATCAAACGAAGCTCTAAATACACTGAAATATTTCTGTGAAAATTCTCCCCAGTATCATATTGCATGTGCAGGTTCATTGCTTGGAGTCGCTCTTTTGAAACCGGCTTCTTTTCCGGTAGGAAAGGTGGATTTATTAAATGTTAATCCTATGACCTTTACCGAATTTCTTATTGCGGGCGGCGATAGCAATCTGGCACAATTCATTCAAAGCCTTAATACAATTCAACCAATACCCGATATGTTTTTTAATCCCATTGTCGAGAAACTCAAAATGTATTATGTGACCGGAGGTATGCCTGAACCGGTTTTTGCATGGGTGGAAGGTAAGGATATATCAAGAGTGCAGTCCTGCCTGTACAATATATTAAGCGCCTATGAGCTAGACTTTTCAAAGCATGCTTATTTTAATGATACAGCAAAACTCAACCTTATCTGGTCGTCAATACCCTCACAGCTTGCCCGGGAAAATAAAAAATTTCTTTATAATACGGTAAAAAAAGGCGCCAGGGCAAGAGAGTATGAGAATGCTCTTACATGGCTTTGCAGCGCGGGAATGGCGCATAAAATATACCGGATAAAAAAGCCCGGGCTTCCTGTATCAGCTTACGACGACCTTGACGCATTTAAACTATATGCGGTTGATGTTGGAATTTTACGCAGATTATCAAGACTTGATCCTTTGGCTTTCGGAGAAGGCAATAGGCTTTTTACCGAATTTAAGGGGGCGCTTGCTGAAAATTATGCCCTGCAATCAATAATAACCAGATTTGAAGTTCTCCCACGATACTGGACCTCTGATGCGCAGGCTGAGGTGGACTTTATTATCCAATACGGCAATGACATCTTACCCATTGAAGTCAAATCGGACCAAAACGTAAAAAGCCGCAGCCTGAGAATATATATTGACAGGTATAAGCCAAAGCTTGGTGTCAGACTGTCACTTCAAAATCTTAAATACGATAAGGATATTCTAAATATCCCCATTTTTCTTTCCGAGTATATTGATAAATTAATTAACCTTGCTCTGCAGTGAATTGCATTTTGTTTAAAACAAATTTTTATAAATTTGTGGTAAAATAAAAATATAGTTAAAATTATGGATTAATAAGGTAAAAGGTTGTAAAAATGTCTGCAATGCAAAATCTAAAAAAAATACATCTAAAGGATAATGAGAGAAAAGCCTTGTATGAACTAAAAGAGAGATTGCTTAAGAAATATCCGGAGGTAGAAATTATTCTTTACGGCTCCAAAGCAAGGGGGGATTTTGATAAAGAATCTGATATCGATTTATTAATACTTGTTAAGTCCTTAGTTAACACTAGATTAGAAGAAGAAATTACTCACATTACGTTCGATATAGAGCTTAATTACGACGTAGTGTTTGGAAAAATAGTAGAAAATAAAGATTTCTGGAACATGCCTTTGTCTAAAGTAATGCCTCTTCACTTGAATATAGATAAAGAAGGAGTTTATCTATGAAGCAGGAATTTATTGATTTGGCAAAATACCGTCTGGAGAAAGCCAGGAATACTTTGACGTATGCTAAAAACTTTATTGATGACACAACTCTGGATTCAACGGTCAATCGTATTTATTATGCGATGTTTTATGCTGTTAATGCATTATTAATAACAAAGGGATTATATTCTTCCAAGCATTCTGGAGTCCGCTCAATTTTTAATAGAGAAATTGTAAATAAAGGGCTCATTGAAAAACAATGGGGTGAATTTTTTACTGATATGTTTGACCGGAGGCAAAAGGGCGACTACAAAGATTTTGTAGAATTTGATAAACAAGAAGTAGAAGAATGGCTTAAAAAATCAGAAGAATTTATAACTATTATAGATAAATTAGCATTTATTTTTTAAAGCTTGGTGTCAGGTTATCGCTTCAGAATTTTAAATATGACAAGGATATCCTAAATATACCCATATTTCTTTCCGAGTATATTGATAAATTAATTAACCTTGCTCTGCAGTAATCTAAGGATTCTTTAAAAAATAAGCCAAAACAAACAAATAACTGAAGATATAGTTTTGGATTTAAGTGGAGAATAAAAACTTGTTGGTATTGAAATTATGAACGCTTCAAAGCGTATTAACCTGGAAAAGATTTTACCAATAAAGCACAAGATTTCTACCAAACTTGCTTCATAAAAACTATTAGTAAATTTCTTATTTGATTTGAAACCACATGCTATAAACTGCATCTTCCTGCACTATTCAACAGGGTAGCCTTCTGTCTGCCAGCTCTCTATGCCGCCTTTTAGGGCAAAGACGTTTTTAAAGCCTGATTTTGTAAGCATGCTTGCAGCATTTGCGCTTAATCCGCAGTCAAAGCTGCTGCAGTACACTATGATTTCCTTTGAGCTGTCCAACTCACCTGTCCTGCCTTCAAACTCTGTATATGGGATGTTTATTGCCCCTTTAATATGTTTTATTGCATAGCTGTCTTCTGAGCGCACATCAAGAATGATAATGTCTGCTCCGTTGGTCACTTTGGCGTTAAGTTCATCTGCAGTAACATAACGCACCCCTTCAGTGACTGAAGTATCCCCTGCTGAATCACTAGCTGAAGAAACATCACTCTCTGAGGTTAAATCTCCTGATTGCTGGGTTGACGTTTCCCCCTGGTTATTTTCCAGGTTTTCTGCCTGGTTTGCAGACTGGTTGGTAGTCGCATCTTTATCAGAAGAGGAGCTTTCTATAATCACCGGGTAGCCACCTGTGCTTGTCCAGGCATTTATACCACCAGTCATATCATAAACCGGGGAAAATCCTTTACTTACAAGTGTGGCTGCAGCCTGTGCGCTTCTGCGGCCAGATCTGCAATAGACAATTACCGGTTTATTCTTGTCAATCTCGCTATACCTGGTTTCGAGCTCTTCAACAGGGATTAGCACAGCGGAGTCCAGGTGGCCAGAGTCGAATTCTTCCTTTGTTCGGACATCAAGTATTATATATTTATCTTTCTGGGTTTGATCTTTCAGGATTTCATAAACTTTTTCAGGAGTAATCTGAACCGGTTCTTTTTTTGCCAGCACCTCACTACAACCTGAAAGAAGAAGTGTGAATATTAAAATTGTTATTATGGAGCTGATAAGTATTATTTTAAAAAGAAATTGATATTTTAAACTTCTCAATTTAATCTCCTTATTTATGCTCTTCTTGTTTGCATATTGGTTTTATTTCACTTAATAATTATATCAGAAATTTTTTCAAATATTATTACCAGATGTTATTTCATAGCCTATAGGCACATTTTAAAGATTAATGTAATACATTTCAGATTATAAAAATGGGACCCGATAGCTTGTTTTTATCAAACTGCCAGATCCCATTTTATGTTTTTCTTTTAATACCTGCTGGTGTGGCTATTAATCAGATTTCAAGATAATCTCTGCCACTACCTCATTAAGATATTAGAATTTACATTATTTGTCTTTCTGTGAATGGCTCCACTTATTTAAGTTCCTTCTTCTTATGGAAGCCATCAGCATTGCAAGTCCTGCAACAAGCGCTGACCCGCCCGAGACTGGGATAATCGGATCAATACCTGTAAATGCAAGTACCTGGATGCCACCTTCGGTTATTCCAGCAACAGTTATTCCAGCAGCGGCCTGCCCACCGGCCCCAGCTGGTGAATTGGTGACATTAAGAATTACACTGTTGCTATTTGCTCCAAAGACTATCGTATAAGCGGTAGGATCTACCTGATATCCAGCAGGAGCGCTATTTTCAACAACAGTATATGTTCCCCATTTAAATCCAGATACGGTAACACCGCCATCGGGTCCTGTTATTAAGGTTTCAACATGCACGCCGCTTGGATTATATACCCAATATTCAGCTCCTTGAATGGGAAGCCCTGTTGTGGAGTCAAGCTCCAAAATCCTTAAGAAACCAGTGGCTTCAACGATTGTCATTGTCCCGTTATTGATTGTTAAATCAAAATTTGCAAGCCTCTCATCCGGATCCACAAGAATTGGGACAATCGAGTACTCTCCAGGAAGACTTGTGATAGTTGCCGGACTAGCGTACGTTGTACTTATGTTATCTTCACTTTGCATACCTGTTATTATTCCTGTAAATACCGGGTTAGGTATTCCAAATATTCGTGAAGCATTGTCAGCTGTTATTGTAAGAAAAGCTCGTCCCACATTTAAGTTTCCGTCAGTATAGGATATGGAATAGTTTTCAAGCCCGCTGCCCTCTGGGCTGCTTGCAATGATTGCATAATCCCCGACAGGGGCTGCCTCTGGTGAGCCTGTGCTTGAAAGAAAGACACTTGTTACCGTATCGCTGTTTGTAAGGCCGGAGGCAGAAAATTCAGTTCCGTCAAATACAGTTGCCTGGCCGTATGTTTTGGCCGATCCGCTTGCGGTAATAAGCAGGTTAGCCTTAGCAACATTGAAAGTTTGTCCAACATCAATAGCAGCATCATAACTCTCATTGCCTTCTTGATGTGCTGTTATTGTACATGCGCCTGCGCCTGTAATATGGGCAGTTGTAATTGTGCCCGAGTTTGAGACAGTACAATTTCCCGAAGCAGTAAAAGTTACTGGTAGTCCTGAACTGGCAGTCGCAATGACAGAAAAGTCTGAATCACCGTAAGCTTTGTCACTCAATACGCTAAAGGTGATAGTCTGACCATACTTAGCTACTTCTGCAGTCGGATCACTCTGAACAGGGTCTCCTGTTGCAGGTTCTATTATTGTTTTTGGAGTTACTTCAAACTTGATTGTTTTCCCTACCAGGCTAGAGTCAATGACATATGTTAAGCCTGTCGCTAATCCGATAGGCTCATATGCACCGGCTGTTCCTGTATTTGCCAACCATCTGTAGGTTGAACCGCTTTCTGTGTTTCCATTGATATCAAAATAAGTATAGCTTCCGGTCAGTGTTTGTCCCACCTGAGCAGTACCGGAGATGGCTATGTTTGCAGCTGTTGGTGCAGCCGACGTGATTGCTGTTTCTCCCACCACAAAATCGCTAAACGAATTCAATCCGGTAACTTGAGTACTTGTTGTTGTTTTTGTACCGACTGTTGGGTAGGTCCACCCGCTGTAGTATTTGCCGACAATAAAGTTGCCAGTGTCAGCACCTGAATCAACATCGCCGGAAACAAAATAAAACGTTGCGTCATAATTTGAAACCGCCAATCCTTCGCCTGCTGTAAGAGTCCAATAACGATTAATGCTTTTTGTTGAATCAATGGAAGAACTATCAATATTCCCGAAGTCACCGAAATTAGTTCTTGCAGTCAAATTTCCAGCAGTCCCGACATTTAATGATGCTAAAGCAATTGGAGTATAGTTTGTGTCATCGCCTATGGGAAAAGTAAATAACTGATTATTGCCGGCAGCGAAAGCTTTTTGCAGATTGCCGTTGACATAACTGCTGCTGCTCCCACCGGTGATACTGCCAGTTGATTTAATAATAAGAGTATTCGCATCAGTAGTAATATTTCCTGATGTCAAAGTTAGAAGTCCTCCAACGCTTCGATCCCCTGTACCTGTAAGAGTTGCGCCGCTTGGATTGCTTAATGTTAAACCATTAAAAGTAAAAACTGGGATATTTTGAATACTTGAACCATTAAAGCTAATCGTGCTCCCAGTAACTGTATAAGTATTTGTGCCTGTAGTAAAAGTTCCAGAAACACCAATAGCCTCAGTTGATTCCAGCACCCTTGTACCGTTGCTGTTACTGGTTAAATTATAATAATTAATGGCCCGAATGGTCTGTGTGCCACTGCCATTATAATTGACAGTATTGCCTGCCGCGGTTGCAATTAAAGTATTAATTCCGGAAGTACCGCCAATATTTAAAATACCAGTAGTACCCTGAGTCACTCCTCCAGTTCCTGATAGTGCAGTGCTTGCAGTAATAGTGCCATTGTTTGTGAGCCTTATGCCCACACCGGTGACCGTCATTAGTGTGCCGACAGTTAATGTTCCATTACTAGAATAATTATCAGTAAATGTTACAGTCGGAATCGAAGTGGCAGTTGCCCCGTTTAATGTTTTGGTGGCTCCACTAAATGTATGTGTTCCAGTATTTGCAGTAAAAGTTGTAGCGTTATTAGTTAAATTACCTGCAAAATTGATAGCCGCTATGCCGGTTTCATTCCAGACACCGTCTGAATTAATAGTTACATCACCTGTGAATATTTTTGCTCCTGTGCCTTCGAGTTTCAAGGTTCCTGTAACTGATGTATTGTCTGTAACTCCAAGAGTCCAATTAGCATCGGTGGTAAACACTGTTCCGGTCCCAATATCAAGATTGCCGGCAATGGCTAAATTAGCACCGGTGGTAACAGTGGCAGAGCCGCTTAAGGTAAGGTCTTTATTTACAGTTGTCACCGTAAATGTCTTGACACCACTACCACTCAGTATAAGGTTGCTGTATGCTACTATTTTTACAGTCTGAGCGCCAAGGCCATTGTAATTGACCGTGTTTCCAGAGGCACTTACTGTAAGCGTTGTAAATGCAGGCACTGTAGGAGTGGTACTGATATTAAGCGTGCTTGTGGAGGTAGCGTTATTAAAACTTGTAATTGTAGCCGAAGCATTTTGGTTAACAATGCCGCCGGCGTTATTGGTAATGCCAGTAATTGTACCTGACCCACCAAGATTAAGTGTGCCAGTGTTGATAAATTTGGCAAGCGCGGTGGTTATCGTACCCGTACCAGTAATGGATGCTGTTCCTGAATTGGTAAGAGTAGTTATTGAGCAAGTTCCCCCGATGTTCAGTGTCTCGGCGTTGGTCAACGGGCCTGCACCTTTAAGCGTTGTGGATACTGTTAGTGTACCGTTATTCGTGGTGGTTCCGCTAATCGTTACAAATGGAATCGAGGTTATGGTTGCCCCACTAATCGTTACTGAAGTACCATTGAAAATGTGCTCGGAATTTTGTGCAGTAAACGTGGACGCATTATTAATAAAACTGCTGCCAAACTTGAAAGTCGCAGCTGCCAGTGTATTAGTTTCATTCCATACAGCGCCACTATTGAGTGTCACAGCACCAGTGAATGTCATGCTGCGAATTGTGGTGCTGGTTGACCCAAAGTTAATCGTACCAGTTATATTTGTAGCTCCAAGCACAGTTAATTGGCGGTTCGCGATAACTGTGCCACCACTATTAATTGTCAGCGCGCCTAGGGTGACAGTGCCACCGGTCAGGTCAAGTGTAGCTCCATTATTGACAGTCACTGACCCGGCAGCGCTTTGTACTATATTCGCACCAATATTAACACTATTGCTGCCTGTTGTTGCAATGACGACTGTGTCGCCCGCTGCTGGTACAGCTCCTCCGACCCAAGTAGCACCGGTGGCCCAAGCTCCACCGGTCGCCGTGCTTGTTATAATTCCGTCTGTAAAAGTAGTTTGCGCAGTCAACCCAGATGTCATACCGGTAGCTGTGAGGGTAAAGGATGCACCAAGATGACGAAGTTCAATTATATATTGAATATCATTAATTTTACCTTCACTGTCAGCGACTGTATAATAAGCAGTAGTCTGTTGAAAGATTGGATCGAAAAGTGTCTCATGAAAATCCAGCTTTACTGTTTCACCCGGAAGCCATCCTGAGCCGGTGACTAATACATAATCATCCGGTATATAATCAAGTTTACTGGTAGCAATTGTGGCTTTATTAAATACATTTACAATCCTTGTAACTTTGGTAGCAGCATTACCTGCCGCATCACTGACATTGTAAGTAACCTTGTAAGAGCCAACTGTGCTAGTGTCAACTGTGCTTGTAGAGGTAATTACACTGGTAAGATCAACTGCACCAGCAAGATCATCATCAATAGTAGATACAATGCTATCCACAGCAGTTGCACCTACATCTATATAGGTAGAGCCTACCTCAATTATTGTTGGGTTCTTCCCCAGAAGTGTTATTTCTGGACTTTGCGTATCTATCGTAAGAGTATCTGAAGCTATTGCTGACTTGTTTCCTTCCCTATCAATAGCTCTTACTTCTATTGTGGCAAACCCATCTGACATTACAGGAGTTGTAAATGTAAAGTCCGGATTTGGGCCAACTGTAAATGAATCTACGGGGACCCAGATACCATCAACTCCACCAACACGGTATTCTATGCTGAAAATATCTTTTGCGCCCATCACTGAGCCACTAAAACCCGGAGTAGAATCGTTTGTTGGATCTGGCAGGTAAGAGTTTAGAGTAGCTACTGGTTTTTCGCCCAAAAGAATTACTTTAACTGTTCTTAAAACTTCAACTGCAGCATTCCCGGCAGCATCACTTGCATTGTATGTAACTGTATAAGATCCGGCAGCGTCAGTACCCACTGTATTTTTTGTTATTACGAAACTTGTGATATCTCCATCAACATCGTCGACAGCGGTCGCCCCTGCATCAATATATTCTGACCCAATCTCCAATGCCACTATTTCATCCCCTGTGAGGCTGATTACCGGAGGAATTTGATCCGTAGTTGTGCCTGCAGATTCTGGTGTAGTTTCTGTTGGCGGTGTTGTATCCAGAGTCTCCACCACATTTATAATCCTATCTGAGGTTGCGACATTTCCTGCCGCATCGCTGACACTGTAAGTAACTGTGTATGTTCCCGGTACAGCCATATCAACTGCGCCTGCTGAAATTATGGCGCTGCTTATATCCCCGTCAACATCATCGATTGCCGACGCCCCGGCATCCGTATAGCTTGCGCCAGCAGATACAAATACTGGATTCTCACCATTTAAGGTTATAATCGGCAGCGTGGTATCCTGTGCTGCCGGAGGGTTTACGGATTCTGATGTTGGAGTGGAAGTGTCTTCCTGCCCAAACACTACTCCTCCTGGAAGCATCCAGAATACCATCATCAGAATGATAAAGAATATAATAATTCTTGAAGCAGCTTTATTTTTCAAGTATCTCATTTTCCTTTTCCCCTCTTTAAATAAAAACTTTAACTTACTGTCTGTAACTAACAAAGATATCCATTAAGTCCCATAAAAACAGAAAAACCGACCCAAATGAGTCGGTTACGCTATTAGCTCCTCTTTTCTCTAGCGTCCAGTTTTGAGAAAAGATTCACAGCTCCTGTAAGAAATATTTAGTTTTAGTAAATTATAATATTACTATGATATCTTGGTGTCAAGCTTTTAATAATAGTATTTTAAAAGTTTTATATTTGTTAATATTAATTTTTGATACTTAAGGGTAAATTGTACTGTATAAGCTTTGTATATACAGTGAGGGAACAGCTCCAAGTAAAATATTTCATGATTTATTATCAAATGCGGCAATATGCAGAGCTTACCTTTTTGAAGCGAACTCCCTGTACGGATTATCGATGCTGCCAGATTTAAAACATATGGATAATCTGCCATCTGTTGTTTTGATGTAGGTTGCTGCTATAAAATGTTTCCTGACCATAACTCCTGCAGAAAATAACCCCAAGGCATTACCTCGACTTTATCGTGGAGTCTTTTGTCTTTTTCATTACAGACTATAAAACTTTTTTTTGGCGAATACTCTTTGGTAAAAGCTTCCAGAGAGTAGAAATCTCTTTTATCAATACGGCTTGCACCTTTTACTTCAATTGCAATTTCTCCTCCCGCCAAAACAAAATCCACTTCCAGTCCAGTTTTTGTCCTCCAGAAGTTTATCTCAAAATCTTTTTCACTGTATGATCTGTAAGCAAGCATCTCCATTAATATGAAGTGTTCAAAGGCCCTGCCAAATTCCTCACCTTTATCTTCTTTTAAATGCCGTTTTCTTAAAAACCCTGCAACACCTGTGTCAAAGAGATAGTATATGGGCGCTTTGGTTATAACGCTGCGTGACTGCCTTTTTTTAAAAGGTTCAATCCTTACTGCCAGCAGTGTGTCTATAAGGATTTGATAGTATTCTTTAACTGTTTTTGAATCTACGCCGCAATCACGGGCAATATTGGAGTAATTTGTAAGTTCTCCATGCGAATAGGAAAAAGCATCAAAAAATCTGGAAAATGCAGGAACATTTCGAGTCAGTCCCTCAGCAAAGACTTCCTCCTTTAGATAATCTTCGACATATGCCTTCAAAGTTTTTAAGCACTGCTTGTCGTCCTGTAAATAATGCGCAGGCACCATTCCGTGATTTAAGACATGCAAAAGATTTATGCCGGAAAGCTCGGCGCTGACAAGCGGAAACATTTCGTACCGCCAGGCTCTGCCCCCTAAAAGATTAACATGGCCCCTTCTTAATTTTCTGGCACTTGAACCGCATAAAATAAACCTTAATGCCTTATTTTCTATCAGCCAGTGTACCTCATCAAGGATTTGGGGCACTTTCTGGACCTCATCAAGGATTATGGGGTGCTCTAGCACGCTTTTATCCAACGCAAGTATTTGCTCCCGCAGAATTGCGGGATTTTTGGAGACTTCCAGAAAAAAATCAGTTTTTAAAAAATCAAATACTTTGCTTTGCGGAAAGCGATTTTTTAAATAAGTGCTTTTACCTGTTTTTCTCGGCCCCCACAAAAAGGCTGACTGCCGGTTTGGAAGTTCTATATTTAGTATTCTTTTTATATAACTCATCTGGATTTTATTCCTAATTGGTATCACTATTACGTAGTATCTTCCATTTTAGTTAAAAAGTTAATATTTTTTTAGCTCTTGTTGAATAACCAGCTTAAAAGCCAAAATTAAAAAGTCTGCAGGATTAATGTTGACAAAGAATTCAAAAAACAATTGATAATTATATCATAAATTTTGCTAATATTATTGACAGAAGTTAATTCACAATATAAAGGTATGTTTTAAAGATTAATGCAATAAATTTCAGATTATTAAAATGGGATCTGGTAACTTGTTTTACCAAACTACCAGATCCCATTTAATGCTTTTCTTTTAATATCTTCTTATAAGGTTTTTAGTTTGATTCCAGTATAGTCTCTGCCACCACCCCATCAGGATATTTAAATATACATTATTTGTCTTTCTTTGAATGCCTCCACTTATTTAAGTTCCTTCTTCTCAGGGAAGATATCAGCATTGCAAGTCCTGCAACAAGCGCTGACCCGCCCGAGACTGGGATAATCGGATCAATACCTGTAAATGCAAGTACCTGGATGCCACCTTCGGTTATTCCAGCAACAGTAATAGTTGGAGGAGCGCCAGGTGTATTGACAATAAAGAATGTCTTGCTTGTCGATGTAGGACTAAATGACACAGTATAAGACGTGGTATCAAGTACATATGGAGCAGGAACTGATACTTCCTGGACCGTATAGTTCCTATACCATTCAAATCCTGAAACTGTTACATGTCCATCAGAACCGGTAACCATTATCTCTTTAAGCAGTCCGCCGTCATAGACATTAAATACTGCGCCTGCTACTGGAAGACCTGTTGCTGAGTCTGTCTTTATGATTGTTATAAATCCAGGGACTCTGGGGTCAGCTATTTCTGAAGTCAGAATTACTACAAGATGGGTTCCATCAATTGTCACAGGTGCTTCTTTTGGAAGATATCCTGGTGCAGGTGTCTGTATTTCGCGAACTATATAATCTCCCCATGGAAGATCTGTAAACTGTGCAAATCCAGCTGCATCTGTTGTCTGATCTGGAACAAGTGTTGTACCATCAGAATAAGTTGCACGCGTGACACCGTTTGATAAGAACAACCTGAATATTGAACCTGCAAGTGG